>JAYFMV010000102.1:0-32249 GCA_042408245.1 Potamolinea sp. | reverse complement strand
GCACCACCAGAAGCGCAGACGATGACAACGGGTAGGCGTCGCAGTGTTGCGTGTTCGATCAGGCGTGTGAGTTTTTCGCCCACTACAGAACCCATGCTACCGCCCATGAAGCGGAAGTCCATGACACCCAAAGCCATTGTTAAGCCATCCAACTGACCGGTACCGGTTTGTACGGCGTCTACTAGGTGGGTTTTTTCTTGGGTTTCTCGCAGGCGATCGCTATAGGGTTTGCGATCGCGGAATTTCAACGGATCAGTTGGACGCACTTGTTCATCTAGCGGCATCCAAGTATTAGCATCAATTAATTGATGTATCCTTTCATCACTATATATTCTGATGTGGTGGTCGCACTCCAAGCAAACCATTTGATTAGCTTGCAGGTCTTTTGTATAAGCTAGGACATTACAAGCAGGACACTTTGTCCACAGTCCATCTGCAATTTCACGGTCTTGAGGCTGTGGATTAGTCGGTTCTGATTTTCGGCGATTTGCAAACCAATCGAAGAGAGACATGAATTTTTTTTAAATCCTTAATAGTTATCTGGCTTTCCTGCTTGTTCTTCCTCTGGATAACTTAACAGGAGTAAAGCAGTCCATTGATCTTCTGGGCGAACCTGCAAAGCTGCTGGAGTACCCGCACCAAAATAGGAAGTTATCCCCGTGTCAATAACCCGACTGGGGATGTCGTGAGCCGCTAGCACCTGCTGCATGAGCTCGGCTTCCCAGCGGACATTAGTAGTTTTGAGTGTTATCCAGGACACAGGTTAATCTTATCAAGACTGGGGGGTTGGGGGTTGGGGGTTGGGGATTGGGTAATGGGGATTTTGGATTTTGGATTTTGGATTTTGGAATTGGGAACTCTCCCCCATCTCCCCATCTTCCCATCTCCCAAGTAACTAGATTAAAGGGAAAAATAGCCGTAGGTAGGTGGATAAAATTGCATCACCCCAAAAAACAGTCAATACTGCTCCCAATGCGAGACAGGGGCCAAAAGGGATGCGTTGTCGTCGATTTAACCAGCCAAGTGCGATCGCACCACCACCACCAAAGGCACCGACAGCACAAGCGATGAAACTGCTCAATAACAAATACTTCCAACCCAACCAAGCTCCCATCATCGCCGCTAATTTGGCATCTCCTCCACCCATTGCTGCTTGTCCAAAAACCATTGTTCCTACAAAGGCAATAATGTCAAACAACCAAATACCCAAAACACCACCGACAATTCCACTCATCAACTGATGGGATATTCCTGTTAATTGAGAGCCCTGCAAAAAACCGACAGTTCCTTGAAAAACCAAACCAGCCACCAATCCCGATTGTGTAAGGGAATTAGGTAAAGTCATGGTATCGAGATCGATGAGAGAAAGAGCTAATAACCAGCACAAAAAAGCGCAGTATCCCAAAGTTTCTACGGCAAAACTATATTTCCATAAAACAAGCAAAAATAGTATGCCTGTGACTGCTTCTACCAAGGGATAACGCACAGAAATTCTGGTTCTACAGTGGCGACAGCGCCCTTTCAACCACAGCCAGCCGAATACGGGGATATTTTCCCACTTTCCCAGTTGGTGCAAACACTGAGGACAGCGAGACGGGGGCCAGAAAATCGATAATTTAGCTGGGATGCGATAAACCACAACATTCAGGAAGCTGCCAAAAGATGCACCGACAGCAAAAACAAGCAAGTAAATCAAACTGGCAAGTAAGGCTTCCATTGTTGTTAGTTATTAGTTATTAGTTATTAGTTGTAGGTTGTAGGTTGTAGGTTGTTGGTTGTTGGTTGTTAGTTGTTGGTTGTTGGTTGTCCAATTACCCATTACCTATTACCTATTACTAATAAATTTCCGCCTCCAACTGACTAAAAGGGACAAAACATTCTTGTGGCAAAAGAATTGGTCTAGTCTTAAAAATTAGCTTACCTCGATGTGTAAAGCGGTCAATTGCCACACCTTGAGGCCGCTGTGTCATCTCTGGATGAACATCGCAATAAGTACGGTAGATTTGTCTAGCTGCCCGCAACACAGTGGGCTCTAGCAAGAGCGGTACATCCAGCCGCTCTGTGTAGTTGTCTTGCCATTGCTGTGATGTGTACACCAACTGCCTAGCCCTCTCGTTTATGCTTGACTTTAATCTACCCGCGCCATTACAGCTAGTGATTTAGGTAGGGGCGCAAAATTTTATTTTTTGCCCCCTTACGGAATTTAAGGACTCTGTAGTGCCCCAATCAAAGAGTCTCCCATTGCGCGGCAACCTAGAAGGTTCATTCCTTCAGACATAATATCTCCGGTGCGATCGCCTTTATCTAAGACGTGACACACTGCTTGCTCAATTCTGTCAGCGCATGAAGACTGGTTCAAGGCATAGCGTAGCATCATTGCTGCACTTAGCACTTGAGCCAAGGGATTAGCCTTATCCTGACCGGCAATATCGGGTGCTGAACCGTGGACGGGTTCAAACACACCAGGATTCTTTTCCCCCAAACTGGCAGAAGGCAACATCCCAATACTACCAGTAAGCATTGCAGCCGCATCAGAAAGAATGTCGCCGAAAAGATTGCCAGTGACAATAGTATCAAACTGCTTTGGCGCTCTCACAAGCTGCATGGCTGCATTATCAACATACAGGTGAGATAACTCAACATCCGGATACTCAGAGGCCATGAGGGTAATGCGATCGCGCCACAACTGTGACACTTCCAGCACATTTGCCTTATCTACAGAACAAAGTTTTTTACCGCGTTTTTGCGCTGTTTCAAAGGCTACTCGTCCAATTCTGTCAATTTCGGCTTCTGTATAAGCCATCGTATTAACGCCGCGCTTCTCACCGGTTTCTGTAGTAAAAATGCCTTTAGGCTGACCAAAATAGATACCACCAGTGAGTTCTCGAACTACCATAATATCAACGCCTTCCACAACCTCTCGCTTCAAGGTTGAGGCATCAATCAGTTGAGGTAAGATTGTCGCAGGCCGCAGGTTGGCAAACAAGCCAAGTCCAGCGCGAAGTCCCAATAATCCAGTTTCGGGACGTAACTCACGAGGTAAGGAATCCCACTTGTAACCCCCAATTGCAGCTAGCAAAACCGCATCGCTGTCGCGGCACTTGGACAAGGTATCTTTTGGTAGAGGTTCACCTGTAGCGTCAATTGCAGCACCACCAATTAAGGCTTCGGTAAATTCAAAACTGATATCAAATTGCTCCCCAATAACTTTTAAAACATTAACCGCAACTGCCATGATTTCGGGGCCAATTCCGTCACCAGGTAGTAGGGTAATGCGGTAAGACTGTGCCATAACTGGTATTTACTCCGTAGACGATAGGAAAAGTGGAATAGTTGAAAAGCCGATAACGCCAACCGGGTAATTATCATAGCTGGGAAAGTAAGTTATTGGTCATTGGTCAGTGGTCAGTAGTTAGTTGTTAGTTATCAGTGGTCCTCTCTTTGCGTCCCCCCGTCTCCGTATCTCCCCGTCTCCAATCCACAAATCTTATTTTCCTCATCCAGAAAAATTGCATAAGTTCTCGCTCCCTCAGAGATAGTTAAATTAGCAAGCGCAGCTTAAATATTTATGACCAAAGAACTGGCTATTTCCACCCGTGGACTCACTAAGCAATTTGACCGATATATTGCTGTTCATGATGTCGATTTACAGGTAGAAGCGGGTGAAGTTTACGGCTTGATTGGGCCGAATGGTGCTGGGAAAACCACACTAATTAGAATGTTGGCCGCAGCAGAAGAACCAACAACAGGGGAAATTTATATTAATGGCGATCGCCTCTTGCGAGATGAAAGCAACCCCAAGCTGAAGCGCCGCTTAGGCTATTTACCAGATGATTTTCCGCTTTATGATGACTTAACGGTATGGGACTACCTAGACTATTTTGCAAGGCTTTATCGCTTGCGAGAACCGCGACGCACTCAACGTTTACGGGAAGTCTTGGAACTGATCCAACTGACAAATAAACGTAATAGTTTGATTTCTACCCTTTCACGAGGGATGAAACAGCGTCTTAGTCTTGCTCGCACAATTATTCACGAGCCGATTTTACTACTTTTAGATGAACCGGTTTCTGGTCTTGACCCAATCGCGAGGATGCAGTTTCGGGACATTATCAAAACGTTACAAGAAGCTGGGATGACGATTGTGATTTCTTCCCACGTCCTCAGTGACTTAGCAGAACTTTGTACCTCAGTTGGGATTATGGAACTGGGATATTTGGTAGAAAGTGAATCTCTGCAAGAACTTTACAAACGCCTTAGCCGACAGGAAATTATTCTGTCAAGTTTGGGTAATCTAGAAGCATTACAAACTCATCTGAAAAATTATCCTTTGGTGGAAGATTGGGAGGTAATACAAGGAACAGGCAATCTACGCCTTCACTTTTCGGGAAATCAGGAAGATTGTGCTCAATTGTTGCGAAGTATTATTGACGCCGGGATTCCTCTGACACAATTCCATTGTACCCAGGAAGATTTAGAAACCATATTCCTGAAAATGGGACATCAGCAAGCGTCATAAAACCTACTGATTCTTGAGTTAATTTCAAACTCCTTTATCTGGAGATATTATCAATGAGACTGACACTGCTAAATCAACTGGGCGAGTGGAATCCACAATTTTTCAGGGAAATTAAAGGACAATTCAAGACTCGCAACCTCTTGCTTGTAGTAGCTAGTTCTTTCGTTACTCAATTTCTCTTAATGATGGTTTCCTCTAGACAAGAATGCATCAGATATGTTGGCAGTAATTGCGCTCAATATAACCAACATATAGAGTGGGTGTTTATATTCAGAACTCTCAACTGGATATTGCCACTTTTGCTATTAATTTGTGGTGTTTATCTACTAATCGGAGATGTAGGTAAAGAAGAGCGTAAAGGGACTCTTAATTTTATTCGTTTGAGTCCACAGTCTAGTCAGAGTATTTTGACAGGTAAAATCTTGGGAGTTCCGTTCCTACTTTATCTGGCGATCGCTCTCACAATCCCCCTGCATTTTGTAGCTGGCGCAGCCGATAATAAACCATTATTGGGAATTTTGGGGATATATCTGCTTTGGGGTGTCGGTTGTGCCTTGTTCTACAATGCTGCTTTACTTTATACCTTGCAATGTAGCGCTAGTTGTGAACCTAAATCTCTCGCTGGCGCCGGTAGCCTTTTAGCTTTTTTTCTGGCATCACTTTACATCAGCATCATCGATTTCAGCTTTAATTGGTATGGTTCAGGCTCTGATTTTAATGGCTGGCAATGGTTCTTTTTGCCTCTTGGGAGTCAATCATTGCTTGCTTTTGCTTGGCTGTTGATTACTGTTAGTGTGGCAAGTTATTGGTTTTGGCAAGCTACAAATCGTCGCTTCCGTAACAGTAACGCTACACTTTTGAGCAAGGGACAAAGTTATTGGTTAGTGTGTAGTTTGCAAATTTGGCTGTTAGGATTTGCCCTGTCAGGAAGTAACTCTAATGATTCTCAGCTTTTTATAGGTGGTTTCGCTCTATTTGTCTTTAATCCTATATCAATGTTAATTGTGAATGCAGCTTTGTCTCCTTGTCGCCAAGTTTTGCAAGATTGGGCACGCTACCAACATCAAGGAAATTCTCCTCAGAATAAATCGCTGCTACAGGATTTGATTTGGGGTGAAAAAAGCCCACCATTGTTGGCGATCGCCCTTAATTTACTGATTACTGTAGCTATCTGGCTACCTGGGATTTTCCTACAACCTCAGCAAGTTTGGTCTAATGGTGAATTGACCATGCCAAAGTTACTGTTAGGTTTACTGATGACGATGAATGCAGTATTAATTGCTTCGGCTATCACCCAATTCATTCTCTTGATGAAAGCAACGACGCGAAATCTCTTTGCTGTTGGTACTGTCAGTGTTGTAATTGTTTTACCTTTGGTTGCTTTAGAAGTCGTGGGAATTGAACTGTTGAAATTCCCGTTTATTTGGCTGTTATCTCCTTTGCCAATCATTGGTTTGGGTACGGCTTCAGCGACAACTGTTTTCCTGGGTTTATTGACTCAATTCGGTGTTTTGGGATTGTTAGTTTTACAGCTAACAAAAACTATTAGAAAGATGGGTGAATCTGGTTCTAAGGCTTTGTTGACTGAACGTCGGTTGTTGCCGCATGATGGTTTGAAATAACCCTTTTCAACTACTCGGAAGCTAGCGAAAAAATAGATGTGAGTAAATGAACCGCAGATGGACGCAGATGAACGCAGATGATTAATGAGATTTATTGGTAATTTGAAGGACTTTTGGCGATATTTTGTCAGCAAAATCGTAAGTTTTTTTGAGGTGCTAAGCGGCTATGAGTATAACTTTGCTTGAGCGATTGGGTGACTGGAATCCGCAACTATTTCGAGAGGTTAAAGGGCGTTTACAAGTTAGGAATATTGCGCTAACGATTGGTTCTTCGTTGTTGGGACAACTCTTACTTTTCCTTGGTTGGTGGAGGAGAGAACCCCCCAGCTTTCCCAGCTATTCAGTATTGGATAAAGCCTGCCGTCTGCGCGATACTTTTCTCTCATATCAAGAGCAAGATAGTCAGCTTGAATTTCAATATAGGCAACTTCAAGAACAATTCCGCAGCTATAGCGGGGCTAAAAATTTTAACCCAGAAAAACTTCAGACATTGAAAGGAAAAATAGCAGATGTCAAGGGAAGAATAGAAAACCTAAAACAAGTTTTGAATAATAAGAACTGTCCCGAAGATTCCTTGAATATACAGCTTTGGTGGCAAAATCACTATGGAGATTTATTTATCCTCCTCGCTACGATTTTTGTCTTCCTGCTGTTAGTTGGGGGAACCTATCTACTAATTAATGACCTTTCTCAGGAAGAACGTAAGGGTACACTCAATTTTATTCGCCTCACTCCTCGCTCAGAAACAAGTATTTTGACGGGTAAGATGTTAGGTGTACCAATCTTGCTCTATCTCCTAGTTGCTGTAGCAGTTCCCTTACATTTGTGGGCTGGACTTTCTGCCAAAATTCCCTTAAGTCTAATTTTTACGTTCTACGGAGTGTTAATTGTTAGCTGCATTTACTTCTATAGTGCGGCGTTACTTTTTGGCTTAGTTATTACTTGGTTGGGAGTGGGAGGCTTTCAAGCTTGGTTAGGTAGTGGCGCGATTTTCGCTTTTTTGGTGCAAACGTTGTTTCAGGTAAACAGGAGCGAAGTTGTTAATCACTCAATGGTTTGGTTGAGGCTATTTAGTCCTTTTGAATTGATAAGTTATCTGTTTGCAAGTTTTGGTTCTGGCTTCGCTACTGCTGAGAAAATAAATAGTTTGCAGTGGTTTTACTTGGAAGTTGGCGGTAGTACTATCAGCCTTGTCGCCTTGATTATCTTGAATTATGGCTTATGGACTTACTGGATTTGGCAAGGACTGAAGCGTAGTTTTCGTAACCCAAATTTGACAATTATTAGCAAGCTTCAGAGTTATTGGCTAGTAGTTTGTTTGGAAGTGATAATTTGGGGATTTGCTCTGCAAAAAATAGATTTGTCTGATGATTATTTAAATTCTACTGATTATTTTTTAAATTTGGTGAATAGTAGCTTTTTTATAATTTGCTTTAATGTGTTGCTGCTTTTAAGTTTAATAGCTGTTCTCTCACCAAGACGACAAACCTTACAAGAATGGGTACGCTCTAGACTAGAGAAAACTTCAGGAAGCAAGATTTCCAGAAATATTTATCTAGTAAAGGATTTGATTGTTGGAGAAAAAAGTCCGGCAATCGTGGCAATGGCAATTAATCTTGTAATCGTTGCTCTTCCTATAGTTATTTTTACTTTACTTGGAACTATTCACTACTATGAACACAAAAGTTTGAGCGATAATAAAATATTTTTACTGTGCTGTATCGCTTCTTTTATCACCATGATGATGATTTACGCCAGTATTGCCCAGCTAATGTTGTTGATGAAAAATCCCAAGCGCTCAATTTTGGCAACTGTCACAATCGCTGGATTAATTTTAGTGCCACCGATTATGCTAAATGTACTTGGTATTAATTTTTACGACAACCTTACTTTGTGGCTAGTCATCAATTTTCCTGGGACTGCTCTAGCACCTTATCTGTCAGCGTTTTCAATGATTTCATTTGAGACACTGGAATACCCGACAATGACAGCAATTTTTATGGCGTTCCTTTGTCATTGCGGCATTTTGGCACTGTTGAATCTTCAATTAGCGCGACAACTGCAAAAATTTGGCGAATCTGTCTCAAAATCACTTTTAAAAGATCCTCCAACTTTGCCCAGCAGTAGTTTTAAATAGAAGTACGCACCTACTAACCCAAACCAAATTTTTTGTAAGAGAAATAAACACGATGACTCTAACTAAGTTCAACCGATTGGGCGAATGGAATCCGCAAGTATTCCGAGAAGTTAAAGGGCGTCTCAAACCCCGCAATATCCTGATTGCAGTAGCAATTTCCCTCCTAGGACAAGTGTTATTGCTTATGAGTTTCTCCAGTCAGCTACCAGTTGATAAATGGGCGAAAGAGGTTCGTCACCAATATTGTACGGGCCCCGTTAAAAATTATGGCTACCCTCTCTGTATTTCAGACTCTTTGGGTGGTTATCTGATCAACTGGCCGCTGTGGTGGAAAAATGTCTTTGTCTCCCTAAGTGTCATCGGTATTTTTGCCCTCTTGCTAGTAGGGATTCATATGCTAGTGAGTGATTTGTCGAAGGAAGAACAGCGCGGTACGCTGAATTTTCTACGTCTCACTCCTCAGTCTACCGAAAGCATTTTGATCGGCAAGATTCTGGGAGTACCAATCTTGCTTTATGTGGTGACAATCCTTGCTTTGCCCTTGCATTTTATCGCTGGTTTGTCAGCGAAAATCCCTGTAGCTCAGATTTTGGGATTTTACGCTGTCCTTGCTGTCAGTTGCTTGTTTTTCTACAGTGTGGCGCTGCTATTTGGCTTGGTTGGTTCTTGGTTGGGTAGTTTCCAAGCTTGGTTGGGTAGTGGTGTGATGCTATTTTTCCTGTATGTGATGATGCAGGTAACTTTTGGTGGCGGCCGCTTTGCTACCCATTCTCCCTTTGACTGGTTGATGCTCTTCTCTCCCTCAGTCATTCTGCCTTATTTTTCTGATCCCAGTAATGTAGATAAATTCCGTGAGATACCATCCCATAGCTTGGAAAGTTTGAAATGGTTTAATCTGCCTGTGGGTGCTAGTGTTTGGAGTATGTTTGGCTTGATGTTGCTGAACTACGGTGTTTGGACTTTCTGGATTTGGCAAGGTTTAAAGCGTTGTTTCCACAACCCCAGTACTACTTTACTTGGCAAGCAACAAACTTACTGGCTGACTGCTTGTTTTCAAGCTTTGCTTTTAGGATTTGCTCTCAATCCTGATGTTCAAAGTTACCGTGCTTATTCCAAAGGTTTGTTTGATAATTTTTCGATACTGCTGGTGTTCAATTTGCTGCTGTTTTTGTGTCTAATCGCAGCGCTAAGTCCACACAGACAAGCAATGCAAGATTGGGCTCGTTATCGCCATCAAAATCGCTCTTCCCGCAAGGGTGGTGTGATTGCTGATTTGGTTTGGGGTGAGAAAAGTCCTGCTTTGGTAGCAATAGGGTTGAATTTGGCGATCGCTTCTTCTGTCTTGTTACCCTGGATTTTCTTGTGGCCTAAGAGTGAATTCAAGTTTCCAGCGATCGACGCACTGTTGGTAACTTTCAGCATCATCTTTTTGTACGCGACTGTTGCCCAATTCATGCTATTCATGAAAACACAGAAACGGGCAATCTGGGCTGCTGCTACTGTGACAGGATTGATTGTCTTACCACTGATAATTTTTGCCTTCCTGTCGCTGACACCTGAGAAAACTCCTGCTGTGTGGCTGCTTACTGCTTTTCCCTGGGTTGCTACAGAACACACCACGGCTATGGTTGTTTTTCAAGCAATTATCGCTCAGTCCCTGGCTTTCGGACTTTTGAGTTTCAAGCTAACGCAACAAGTGCGTCTCGCTGGTGAGTCAGCGACGAAGGCTTTAATGTCTGGCCGTCCAACTGCTGCGCTGAAGTAAGTATTCCTACCGCTCTTTTTCTTCAAGGGCGGTTTTTTTTTGGACTAATTCTTGCTCTTTCAAAAGCAGATCCCAGCTTTTTTCCCATATTTTGCGCAAAAATAGCTGATAATCTTTCCCATACTGCTTTTTGTACTTTTTCTGGTCTGCTTCGATCACCAGCCACAATTTCCGCAGTTGTTGTAAAGTGGAACAATTCTGAATCTGGCAAGCAACTGCATTTTGCCACTGTCGCAATTTGCGATAACTGACAAATTGTCCGCCGCAATCCCGGCGATGGACAAAGAGAACGTATTCCCAGCATTCGATACGCACTATCATGTGTTTGGGAATTTTGAGGAGTTTGGCCACACAAGCAACACTGATGCGAAATTTTTTTTGAGGCTGGAGGCGCTGAAACAAGGTTGTCGTGATGGCTTCACTCCTGAACTTTGATGCTTGATTCCCGTGATGGACTCCGGACAACGTGAGAAACTAGAAGATGCGCAGGTTTGGATTTGGTTGACTCTTGTCAGTCTGCCTTTTCATAATTACCTGCTAATTGCCATTATAACGTGCCATATATGCGATGTCAATATGTCGCGTCTATTTTACAATGATGATCAAGAAAGACAGAAGGCCCCAAGAGAGTGAGTCACCGATGGAGACTCTGAGAATTTCGCGGACAAATTTATCTCAAGACGGAGTTTGCTGTGAAGTGCGGAATTCCACTGCGTACCTACCAGCGCTGGATTTCTGGGGAAACCGAAGCCAAACCAACACCTCGTCAGTGGAAAGTCCTGATGGATCTGTTGCAAATTCAGTCCCTTGACGAAATACCCGATGATTTTGGCCCAATTAATCAAACATCCAATGATAGTTAAAGACTCATTTGTAGGAATGGTAGTGTCACTTTTTTAGTGCCTTTTTCAGCAAGCCAGGAATTTGGGAAGGGCGATCGGCAATGGGGACTTTTGCTTCCTTAAAAACTTCAACTTTGTGTTGAGCAGTGGTAGCTTTAGTAACTGGCCCTGACAACTGCGCCGCAATAATTGCACTCACATTCCCAACTTGTTTATCAATCGGCGTATAACCACCAGCAACATAGGCCACCACTGGCTTATCAATTGCCTTGGTGATGTACTCAACCGTTTCCTCTTCGTTACCGCCACCAGTCTGATCAACTAAGACAATTGCTTCTGTATTTTTATCCTTTGCTAAAACCTTTAGCCACTGACGAAAAGAAGAACCAACTATCGCATCTGTGCCAAGGTTGATTGACGATTGACTGTCCTAATTTTGCCTGAGTTAATGTTAGAGCAACTTCGTAGGTGAGAGAACCAGCATGGGTGATCAGTCCCACGGAACCGGGGGTATAAAATCCAGTTTCTTGAGTACCTAAGAAAAACTTTCCTGGAACAATGATCCCAGAACTGCTTGGGCCAACAACCACAGTTCCGGTGACTTCTGCTTTCCGTAGCAGCTTTACCATATCCAGGGGAGGAATGCCACCAGTAACCAGAACAATTTGCGGGATACCAGCATCGATCGCTTCGAGTGCTGCATCTAGAGCCCAGTATGATTCCACAAAAATCACTGTCGCCTCGAAAGGGCCAAGTTGATCGTGTGCTTGTTCTACCAGGTCAAAAACGGGAATGTCATGCACATTTTGCCCTCCATGTCCAGCACTAACCCCAGCTACAACATTTGTGCCATAGGCTTTCATGCGGGCTGCGTGGTAGGAACCTTGTGGTTGTGTAATGCCCTGTACCAGGACTTTGCTCTCTGGCGTCAAGTTCATAGTTGCTGGATGTACAAGGGCTGAATGTTCATAGTCTGTTGTTTCTGTCAATACTGCTTATTGTATATTCATTGCCATTCTTTATTGTTCATGATTTATTGTTAATTGGCAAACACCATATAACAAACAACAAAAAAACAAAAAATTAGGATTGTTTAACAGCAGACTGAGCCAGGGATATTGCTTTAGCAACGGCCTGATCTAAGTCATCTATCCAGTGTACAGGGATGTCTGCTAAACGCTCTTTTAGTCGAGTCAATTCCTTCACCAATGAGACGGATGACAAAGTGAGGGAAATGTGTCGCAGAGCTTCTGCGCCGAGGAAGTATTCGGGTACCGTTATTTGCTTCTCGGCGATAACTTGGGGTTGCGCCATTCTTGCTCTCAAAAGGGTAGGTCGTGCTTGCTATCTGCGTCTCGCTAAGGTGATCTAGCAGATAATTGGTAAGCACTTGGGCCACTTCCTCACTAGCAGCAGCACTACTCAAAATATTCAGCAAGACAACTTTAATACCCTTAGTTTCTGTAATTTGCCGTAGGGCGCTTTGCAGTTGTTGTACAGGAGAAGACGAAGCAGTCGCATCCCAGTGAGCATATCCATCCACAATCAGACAACTGGCTGGCTTGCCCTTGGCCTGGTAAATTAAATCTAAAGTTGTCGCTGCTAGACAAGTGCTGTTACAAACAATCCCAATATTCCCTTCCGTATCAGTCCAGTTAAGCTCAGTTAGTTGACTATCGAGAATTGGTGAGTAAGTGTCGCTACTGGCAATTGTTGAAGCTAGACTCACTAATTCTTCATGGCGTCCTAGAGCATTGTCGTTTGCTGCAATTTTACCATCGAGAGCCATCAACTCGCCTTTAGAACTGATACCGAGAGGATTAATTTCCACCAAATCTAGGTCTTTTTGGACAAATAGTTGATACATCTTCTCGATAATCCCACTCACAGACTCCAGGAGATTACCCTGAAGTCCCATTTTCAGTGCTAGACGCCGCGCATAGTAAGATGAGAATTCTTGTTCAACTACAACTCGTTGGATTTGGGAAATTACATCTTCAATGTTGACACCTCCCTGAGAACAACCCAAAAGTACAGGACGTGCCAGAGAGTAGTCTAGGACTACTGCTAGATAAAGTTCCATTTCGGCATCGTAGCGGGCTTCTGCTAGCAGTACTTGGGGATATCTACCCAAAATTGGCAGACTGAAAATTACTCTGGCTGCGGCGATCGCGTCTATAGTATTTTCGACGAATCTAATTCCGCCGGCTTTTCCTCGTCCACCTGTAGGTACTTGAGACTTCAGCACCACTGGATAGGGAATTTGTAAACGTTTGAGATCCCTGGGATGATCGATGCGACAAGAAGGCAAAATGGGAATGCCAATCTCGCGAAATAACTCTTTTGCCTGGTACTCTAATAAGTCCATAAAAATGACATTTTAGTTAAAAGCCATTAACCTTGAGCCTTTTAACGTAACAAAGATTGATAGGAATTGGCCGTTAAACGTAATACGTTTTGCTTATGACAACCTCGCTATATACATTTGAATGTCATACATTTAAGTGTTGTACAATACATCGAAGCGACATACATCTGAGTGTCATACACCTGTGTGTAATACCTTTCATCTTACATTCAGCTTGCTCGTTAGTTTGCGGAAGTTTTGTGACTTTTCCAATCTTGTTCAACTTGGTCAATTTTGTAGTAACGTTTCCAGAAGAAATCGACAAACTGACGCGGTAAAAGTTTGGTCATCAAAAACAACATCGTCTGTCCGCCAGTCGCCGCAACGTAGCGAGGACGGGGATTACGAGCGTTCATCACTTTAATAATCACCCTCGCCACCCTTTCTGAACTCCACGCAAGAGCAGCAGTTTGTTGTTCAATATCTTTTATTGCTTGGATAGCCGCACGATAGAGCTTTCTTCCCGATTCAGGTATATTCAAATCCACCTTTTCACCCGCCACACTAAAAAAGCCAGTTGTTACAGGGCCAGGCTCAATCACACTAACTTTAATGTTGAAAGCTCCTAACTCCATGCGCATGACATCGCTGAGTGCTTCTAGGGCGAACTTGGAAGAACTATACATTCCCCCCGCAGGAAAAGCTACACGTCCCCCCAAAGAACTGATATTGATAATTCTCCCGCTACCTTGATCCCGCATTGTGGGGATCAAAGCTTGGCTTAAAACTAAAGGAGCGTGAAAATTGACAGCAAATTGTCGTTGAGCGTCTTCTGGTGAAATTAATTCTATCGGCCCCATTTGTCCGTAACCAGCGTTATTGACGAGTACATCAACCCGACCAAAATGTTCAAGTGCTGCTTGCGCTAAGGCTTTGACTTGTTCAACTAAAGCCAGATCAGTAGGTACAACTAAGACATCAGCACCTGCTTTTAAGCAATCAATTTTCACAGCTTCTAGTTTTTCCTGGTTACGGGCCGCAAGTACCAAGCGAATCCCCAAGTATTGAGCGGCTAAGCGTCGTGCTAAAGCTGCACCAATTCCTGTAGAAGCGCCAGTGATCAGGACAACTTGTTCAGCTAAAGGAGGTGCTTGGGTCATAATGAGTTGATAGTTTTGAGTGAAGTATCGTTAAACATATGCACCAAGAGAAAATTTTGGATATTGGGGAAAATCACAACCGACATCTGTGTATATAATTCCAGAAAAAACGGCTTTTGTGCCTCTATCTGTAAGGAGAAAACGCAGTTGCGGCTGTCGTATTTTGTTAATTAAACCATTGGATTAGCAATTTTTTGCTGAATAATACTCTCAACTGATAACTGTAAAAGCGGTTTCAAAAGCAACTGTTAAAGGCAGATAATAACTACTTACTATAACGGTGTGTACCCCGATGAAAACAGCGACGCGCCCCCAAGAATTAGAAGATTTAGGGCAACTTTTGCAGTCAAGCTTGGAGTCAAGACTCTCGCAACCTGTTCCTATTGAGGTTTGGTGTCGGCTTCAGGAAGATACCTTGATGGTTTTGGCTCAACATCCGGCCGATGTAGAACTAAATCCACAACAGACATTTGACTTTTTTGAGCAAACAATATTAGAGCAACAGCAGTCATTTAGCCAGCAGGTAAAACTATACTTGAGGGCCTCTGGGCAAAAGCAGCCTTATGCTTCCTACTCATTTGTGGTAGAGCCTGCAAGTGCGACAACACCCTTGGATGAGGAATCGGATAGCTCTAGTTTCCCCAACTATCCTACAGAGGAGGAAATGGAAGAGCAATCTGTCTTGACTGAACCTAGGGAAAGCAGCGAGACATCGACAAGCGACACAACTCAAGAACATCCTTGGGATCAGCCGATTCCAAGGGAAGATGATTCAAAAGCGGACGAAGCTCCTCCTGAAGAGCCGCAAGTCAAGGAAGCTACTCCAAAAAAAGATCTACTACCTTTGGTTGTAGCGGGTGCGGGTTTGAGTCTGGTCGTTTTCTTGAGTAGCCTTTTTGTTCTCAGTCGTCCTTGTGTACTGGGACAGTGTAGGGAGATCGCTCTTGCTCAAGAATTGAGCAATCAATCCCAGAAAACCCTGCAAAGACCTCAATCCGGTAAAGAGGTTTTAGAGGCACAACAGCAACTGACAGATGCAATTAAAATTCTGGAAACTATTCCCCTATGGTCTGGTGAACACCGTAAGGCACAAGAACTAATCAAAGCTTATCAAGCTCAGGGAGAACAAGTTAACAAGATGGTAATGGCGATGAAGACGGGTGCCAGAGCAGGTTATAAAGGCGAAAATCCGCCTCATTCGGCCCCAAAGTGGATTGAAGCTCAGAATCTGTGGCGAGAGGCGATCGCGCAATTAGAACAGCTTCCAACTCAAAGCAATTTACAACCACTAGCTCAAGAAAAAATTAAGAGCTATAAAAGCAACTTAGCCCAAACTAATCAGCGCTTGGTCAAAGAACGACAAGCTCAAACATTAATCAAATCGGCTAAGGATGTAGCTTTAATTGCCGAAGCGCGTCAAGGTGTCGCTCAGTCGTTAGAGCACTGGCAATTAGTTTATGCTACCTGGCAAGAAGCAATCAATCGCCTTAAGAAGGTTCCTCAAGGAACAACAGGATATGTGGAAGCGCAGCAGTTGTCGGGGTTATATGCACCCAAGATGGCAACTGCTCTAAGTCGTAGAAATGAGGAACAAATTGCAGCCAACACTTACAATCAGGGACTGCGTTTGGCTGATCTTGCCAGAAATGCTCAGACTAATAATCAATGGTCAGTTGCTGTTACTAATTGGCGCAATGCTTTAACTTTCATGAATCAGGTTCCTAGTAACAGTTTTTACCACGGCAAGGCACAAGCGATCGCTGCTTCTTACACAAACAATCTCAAGCAGGTGCAAGTACAGTTACAGTTAGCGTTGAAGTTACAACAAGCCCGTCGTGATTTGAATCAAACTTGCCAGGGAAAAACCAAAGTCTGTAACTACACAATTAACAAAAATCTGATTAAAGTCCAGCTTACACCAACCTATATGGAAAAGGTGAGACAGACAGCACTTAACGCCCAAGCAAAAGGTGACTCAATTGCTCAATCTGGTGTTGTCAATCACATCTTGACTTTAGGAGAAGCCCTAGAAGCAATTAGCGATAATGTCAAAATTCCTTTAGAGGTAAATGCTCCTGATGGTTCAATAATTCAGTCACACACTCCTGCTACTTAATTTTGATTTTCTCTGTTTGATCCCGAAGAGTGGCACCAGTATGACCAGTCGTTACCCAGAGGAGGGCCCTTGCGCCATCTCTAAGTACTTTTTCAATTGGTTCAGGGTCTTGATCTGAAGGAATTGGTATGGGTTTGATCGTAATTCCTCTACTACCAAATACAATTTCACCGACTACTTGAGCACGGCGCATATGGTAGTCAGAGGTAATCAAATAAACGCTATCGATCCCCTCGGCTTTGAACTTATCAACTAAAGTCGTGAAGTTTGTTACTGTATCCACTGCTTGATAGTCCAAGTGGATGCGACTTTGATCAATTCCTGCTTCAGAAAATACCCATTGTGCGTATTCTTCGGGACTACCAGAAGACACCCAGATGGGTAATTTTGGATGTTGCTGCGCAAACTTAGCAGCAAACTTCTCTCGTACCGTAGCTCCTCCTAAAACAAAGATAGCTTTTGGTTCTACAAAATAGCTTTCAACTTGCTTGTACCCACATAGGAGCGAAACCGTTAGCACCGGTATTATCCAGGAAAATAAGCCAACCTTAGAGCGCCGAGGGGGTGAAATTACTTTTGGTTGCTTACGGGAAGAAATCCTTAAAAGCATGAATATATATATGAGTCAGTTTGTATGGATATCATATTTATGCGCCACAAATCTGCTTTTTTACTCTACCAATGTCTCTATTCCTTCAGCAATATGGACGCTCAAAAAAGAGAAATGGCCAGAAAAAGAGAGCTTTGTAATGCTTTACTTAGCAATTAGCCAAACAGACAGGAGATTTTTGCTGTTAGAATCCTGCCAACCGCCTGAAAATGAATGCCAGCAATATTAGAACTTTCCTCCTCAATTCTCTGGCAATCAGTACAAATTTAATTGAAACTAGATACTCAACTCAAGATACTTGACATAAAAGTATTAATTTGATACATAAACAAAAAATAGGGAGTGACTATACCTAAATCACCCTGAGCAAAAGTATCCAAGAACGGGACTGGCCGGATTTGAACCGGCGACCTAGCGCTTCAGATTTGTGTGAGTTTCCCCACTCTCTGGACTATACCTTCACCATAGGATTTTAGCCTTTAGGTGGTAGCCGTCTAGTCTCTAGACCTTCCTGATTCAAAATTCCACGATGATTATCGTTTTGAGTCAGGCTTGGCTCGGTATTGCCTTAGAGTGCAAAGTAAACTTATTACTCTTTAGGTTTCACCGAATTTGACCACATTCACTCGTGCAGTTTCCGACACGGTGCCCGATTTTTCAGGAGGCGCTTGCTCTATCCATCTGAGCCACAGCCCCAATTGTACGAACATTATAACTAATGCTGCGGACAAAAAAGAGGATTTCTGAGTACTGATTCCTAAGTATTTACTCAGCAGACAAGCACCCAGCACTCGGCACTTTTTATACAACCCACGGGAATTTGGCGCTATCTATCCAGGATTCTTCCCAGGGAGAACCACCTATTTCTAAGCCACAAACAGAACTGCTGGCTTTTAGGATAATTTTAGATTTGCCTCCCCGTCGCTCTCGTAGTTCTAAGGTTAGTTGGCCTCGCATGGTGTCGCGACAAAAGAAGATTAAACCCTCTTGGGTAGGTGCTCGTAAGGGTGTCCCTGGATGGTCTGTGGTACCAGTCAAAGTTACTTCATATTCTGGATTACTAGCTTGCATTTGCCAGCTACCCCAAGGCTGAATTTGCCAACTTACTTCTGAGTTCCAGGGTACAAATTCATAGAATTTCCCTTGATAGTGGATACCAATTAAAGCAGCAGATTCTGTGTACCAAAGTACTTCTCTTCTACCACCCCCAGCAGTGAGAGCAAGGTCAGATTCGTTGTCGAAACTGTTGCAATTGAGCCAAAACCACTTTTTAGGAAAAGCACGACCCCAGTTTTTTTCACTATAACTGGGAGCATCAACAAATTCGTAGCGTTGGCCATTCCAGTCAATCCAACCGGTTGCTAGTCCATGGGCCATCAAAATCTGCCATCCTGGTTCAAATATTGGTAAATAAGACAACCATCCTGCTGTTGATTGTTGTGGTGCGCCAGTATTAGCCCAGCCATAAACTGGCTTGATTTCATATTGCCAACGACAGTAAAAGTTACTGACGGGATCGTGAATAATTCCTTGGTTCCAGGTGGCTGTTGCTTGATAGCCTTCTTGGATATAATTTTCAAATATATCAGGACTGAGATATTGAGGAAGAATATCTAAAGTTGTTTTCCCCCAATGTCCTAGTGCCAAGGATTTCGCTGATCCCCAAAACTTGTCAACTCTAGGGAAGGTACGACAGAGATAGCCATCATCAGGGCCAAGAACTTGCGCGGCACCACCACTACAAGGTTTACCTCCAATTGGGTCATCAATGGAATACATGAAGGCAAAAGTTTGACCGCAATCTGGCAAGGTAACGCGGTAGTACCAACCTTCAAAAAAGCGCTGGCTACTACCATCCCAGTGATATTCGCTGTGAGGAGTTTGTAGAATATTTCCCATGAGCTGTCAAAATGAAGATTCGTCTAAGTGTCCAGTATAAAAGATATGGTTTGAGAGATATAGGTAAGCTTTTTTTCGCTCATGCCTAATTGCGCTTTTTCCGTCTCAGAATAGCTAAGATCAAAGGTAAAAGATTAGTTCGTAATTGGGGAATACTGTCATGAAAGCAGACTCTTTATTTCCGTGGAAATCTGGAATAGTTGCACTCACGGTACTTGTTTCTACAATTGGCTTAATTGTTCCAGTAGCTGCTCAAATCAGAAACCCTTCTCAAGACTTTTTTGAGCAGGGAAGGGATCGATTGGAAAGAGAAATTCAGCAACTTCAGACAAATACCGACAATTCAGAAGAAAACCAGCAAAAACCAAAATCTGAACCGTTACTGGAAGTTCTTCCTTCTCCCGAAAGTTCTCCGACTCAGAAGCCGAGGGATGTAGAAACTCCTATGCAAAAACCGAATGAACCTAAGTGGAAATAAACCCAAGATGAGGAGGGCGGGTTTTGAACATGAGAAACTGGTTCTGATCAGGCTTTATCATTAAACCCGCCCCTACAAATTTATCTTGTTTTTTTACGCCTACCTGCTTAACAACCAACAACATCAAAGCCAATTTCCCACCAAAACGTAGGGGGCCCAGGTACGGGGTTGTTGGTATCGGCTATTCTTCAATAGCGTCACTTGAGCACGTCGGAGTGCTTCGGCTTTACTAATAGTTGGATCGGCTAATCCCTGATAAAACTGAGTCATCAATTCTGCTGTTCCTTGATCGCTAACAAACCAGAGCGTTGCTAACGTACTGCGTGCCCCAGCTTTTACAGCCACACCAGCTAATCCTAAAGCGGCTCGTTTGTCTCCGGTTGCTGTCTGACAAGCACTAAGAACCAGCAGTTCAATTGCTCTTTTTCCACTTATTTCTCTGGAGCGCAACTTAGTGTTTAGTTGGTCGATATTGAGGCTCCCGTCCCAAGTGAGAATGAATGTTTCTTCAGCATTGGAACTGAATAAACCGTGGGTTGCTAGGTGAACTATTGGGAAAGGAACTGATTGAATCGCCTGTTGAATCGCAGCGCTGGTAAACTGCTCGTTGAGTAGTACTGGCCCCGATAACTGTGGTTTAATTTTTTCCAATTCCTGCTCAACAAAGCCAAGCGCAGGAAACTTTACAAGTTGTTCAGAACCGCTAAGTTTCAGTTCACGATATTTAGAAATTCCCGCCTTGAGTGCAGAAAGTTTACTTCTTGTCAAGGGTTTATTTGGGTCAAGTAGTTGCAGTCCAGGAGTATAGGCGATCGCATATTTTTCTACCAAGAACTGCTTACCGTCGTGAAGCACCGCCATTGGTAGATTCAACAAAGAACTATCCAACACAAACACGAGAGTTTTCACATCACTTTTGGCAATGTCTTGCTCTGCTGGTCGGATTAACCAGTTATACACTTTTTGAGACTGGGGTAAATAATTTGTAACGACTCCTACTGATCCTAATCCTCCTCGATGTTGGTCAATTTCTGTACCTGGGGATTGGGGACTTTCTGCTTTTCCTGGTGTACTTCTGCTATTGGGATCGACACTTTCGGGAGCAATTGCTTTCCTTAAGCTAGCAAAGACAGCTTCCACTTCTGATTGAGAAATGGCGGTTGTGTAATGACGTAAAGGAGTATTAGGCAGCGAGAGAACTACTTCTAACCTGTCTGGTAAAATAATCGGATAGATTACAGCAGCTTTTGGGTCAACTTTGTCAATTTGGCCAGGAAAACCAGTCAAACAGTCTTCTCTAAAGAAGTTTCGCAATTCTGCTTGCTGGAGGGATTCAATGACATTTCTAGCTTTATCCAGATTGTTTTGTTTTAGGGTAGCTGAACTATCACCACGGGGATTTGGAGATTGCAACAGCAACGCCACTAACTCACGATAGACAGGTTCAACACTCTCCCGAAACGAAAATTGCACATCGGGGTTAATACTTACTAAATCACCGCGTAGGGACTCAAGACTTTTGACAGCAGACTCATAAGCAGCGATTGCTCCTTCCCAATTTTCTTGTGCTTTGAGCAGTCTTCCTAACTGCCACTGCCAGCGATAAGCTATATCTGGTGCATTAATCGTTTGAGCTAGAAGCAATGATTGATTTGTAATCTCCAAAGCATTTTTTACTTGTCTTGTCTGTTCGTATAAACTACCGAGACTACCGAGAGCATAAGCTTCAGCCCTTTGATCGCCCAAATTTTTCGCCTGTTGGGCGGCTGTTGCTAACAGTTGAGCGGCTTGTTTATTACCAGGCGCTGATAATTTAATCAAGCTTTGAGCTAAGTTAATTCTGGCATAAACTGCTGTTCGATTAGCAGGCAAATTATTAAGCTGAGCTGGGATTTGGGATAATAAACTCTGTACTTCTGGCAAGCTTTCTCCCCGTACTTGACAAGCAGAAGTGGAAGGAGAGCAATTTTTATTGATGGTTTCTACGATTAAGCTGAGTTGATTTAATTGTGCTTGTAACTTGGTAGTTGGTGAGGTGGCTTGGGCTGCTGCTTGTTGATAGTAAGACAGGGCATTTTCAGTAATCTGACGAGTTTTTTCTGTATTTCCTTTTTGCTGAAGGCGGGCTGTATTACCTAAACTAAAGAGAGCTGCACTAATCTGGTCGGCTGATTGCAATTTTTGGGCTATGTCCAAACTTTGCTTTAAAACCTTTTCCGACTCCTGAAGATTTCCTACTAATTGCAAAGCGTCACCAAAACTTCGCAATCCCACTGCTTTTGTGAGAGAGTCTGGTTGGTTTTGTAGAATTTGGTTTAGTTCAGTTAATGTCGTCAAGGAGCGACGATAAAACCCTAATGTTTGCAGGGCTTGTGCTTGGTTAAGCTTACTGTTAATCGCTCCTGTTTTGTTACCAACTTGAGTATGGATAGCAGCAGCTTGTTGCCAAATATTAAGTGCTTGTTCAGATCTTCCCACGGATAATTGCAATTTTCCTTGTATATCCAAGGTTTGAGCAATAACTTTCAATTTATCTGTCGATTTGGCAATATTTTCTCCATATTGCAGTAGATTCAGGCTCTCTGAAATCGCTTGTTCTGCTTCCTTCCACAAGCCAAGTTGTTGATAAGCTAAGGAAAGATTGCTCAAGGTCATCGCTTGTTCAAGCACATTTCTTTCTTTCTGAAATACGACCAATGCTTGTTTTAATACTGCTACTGCTTGAGAGAATTTTCCCTGATTATAGAGAGTTTTTCCTTGTTCAATTAAACTTTGAGGATTGGGTGAATTTTGGGCGAACAACAAGCTAGAAGCTTGTTCTACTTTTGGAAAGCTTGCGGAAACTGGTAATATACCCGAACCCCCAAATAAGGCAAATACTTGGACAAGGAAAAAAGAACCAATAAGCAGCAAAATTAAAAGAGGTTTTTGCCTTCTATTCCTGTTAAAGGATACTCGGATTTTCCTAGATTTTTCCATCACCAATCACCCTTATATCATTTTCCTCTCGGAATTACTCAAAAACCTCTGCGTCCCTCTGCGTCCCCTCTCTGCGCTCTCTGCGTTAAAAAAATATTATTCCAATTCAAAAAGGATTAACAATCAGAGAAAAATAAAACCCGCTTTCTTGCCAGGTTCGTTTATTAGAAGAAACAGAAACAAGAGGAATACCGTAATCTAAGCGAGCCGAAACGCGATCGCCTAATTGTAACTGTAAACCTAAACCTACAGATGCCAGAAAATTTGGGTCAGGAGCAGCTTTATTGGAACTGTTCCAAGCACTACCAAGCTCAACAAAGGGAGCGATTTGTAACAGTGAATTTGTCTCTCGTAAGCGCAGAATTGGTAAGCGTAATTCAGCAGAAAGCAATGCACCATTATCGGTAAGCAAGATATCTTGGCGGTATCCCCGAATGCTTGCTTGTCCACCAAGTCCAAACTGTTCAAAAGGTACGAGGGATTTGTTTGCCAGTTGCATATCCCCACGAACGAGTAACAAGGTTTCAGGGCCCAAGAGACGCACCATTTGGGCCTGTCCCCTCCAGGAAAAGTAGCGACTGTCGGGAGCTTGTTCATTGATTGTCGATCCAAAGGCGCGAATTCCGGTGCTGAATTGGGAGCGGGCCGCTAATACTTGAGTGCTGCTGCGTTTTGTCCATTCCTGAAAGAATCGCAGTGAGGTAATGCGGGTACGTCCCTGGTCGTCGGCGCCTGGTGAGAGGGGAAAGGGAATATCTAAGAGGGAGGATTCGCTTTCTTGACGGGTTGCAGTCACCCCAATGGCAAATTCTTCTGTGGGGCTTTGGAAGAGGGGCTGCCGAATACTAAGTTCGTAGTAGCGCGAATTTGATTCAATGTCAATCCTCTCAAAGGGAGGTTCAATTACTTGGCTGGTTGTAGTGCCATAGCTGAAGCTGAGGGTACCATTGCGGGGATTGATCGGAAAAGTATAGTTCAGGTCGCCGCCATTGCTACCATCAGTGTTGTTATATGTCAAGGTCAAACCATCCCCATAACCCAGTAAGTTAGCTTCTGTAGCCTGCAAGCGGCGTCTGACGGTGCCAACACTGGGGGAGCGGTTATTATCAACTGAGAATTGTGTCCTGAAGGTTTTAGCTTCTTTGACCTGTACTTCTAGGATACTTAAGCCTGGTTCTGTCCCCGCTGCTAGTTCTGCGGATATATTTTCAATTAAAGGATTGAGTTGCAGTAATTGTAGGGCTTCTAGCAGGCGTTTCTGATTCAGCGGTTTACCTGTGACGAGTCTCAAGCGCGATCGCACATATTCCGTCCTCAGCCTTCTGGTTCCCTTAACGTTGATCGATTCTACTCCACCTTCGACGATCTGAATTTTAACTACGCCTCCTGTGAGGGTTTGGGGTGGGATCAGGGCGCCGGAGGTGATGTATCCCTTGTCAACATATAGCTTGGTAATTTCAGAACGGACTTGGAACAGTTCGGCAAAGGAAATCGCGCGATTGAGGTATTTTTCGGTAATTTTGGCTAATTCTTCGCTACTGATTGCGGTGTTTCCTTCAAATTCAAACCTTTCCACAGTAATTGTTTCCGGAACTTTCCCCGGTATTGGATCGGGCGATCGGGGAGTTGAGGGTAATGGCTGTAGTAACTGTTCTGGTGGTGGTAGTGGGGTAGGGGTTTGAGGTGGTTGAGGTTTTTGGGAAGGTGGTTCCCGTCTATCTGGTTGCGGAAGGGTGGGAAGGCTTGGTAATTGGGTGATTGGGGATTGGGGATTGGGGATTGGGTAATATTCTTCATGTCTTTTCGTCTCCGTGTCTTCCGTGTTTCCCTGATCTCCAATTTCTAGCAAATCTCCATCATGGAGCACTGCGACTTCATGAGTCTCGGCGTTCACAGACTCAACATTCCAGTTGGTTGTCAATAGTAACAGAGCTACAGCCGACAACAAGTAAGAGCGTCTGAAGGGGAAAAGCTTAAGAACCACGGCACGCTGGGGGTATAAATGTTGGACTTTGGGGGGTGACAGTTGGTGAACCAGCGGTGAGGATTACTTCTCCGTTGGGGCCGTATCTCCACCCTTGAGCTTCTACGTAGGTTGGCACTGGCTTTGAGGGCGTAACCTGGGGATGTTTTAAACTTTGAACCTGCAAGCCTTCTTTGTCAAGAGTTATCCAATTAGCGATCGCCAACTCATTTTGCAGCACGTTGTAAGGATTAGTAGGAATTCCGCCGCGTCCGGTGAAAATGAACTTGTTTTCTTCGGCCGCAGTTGTGCCATTACGAGGGGTACAGTTCGACGCAATCAGTCGGGAAACATCCACAGGAGTCTGTGTTAATTTGTTAGTCTCTGGGGTAGGTAGAACACTCAAGCTATTGACTGTCTCCAAGCCGTTGATTCCATACTTAGAACTGGCGCTAATGTCATTAGTCGGAGGAACTTCGGCGCGGCGGGCAATCTCGTATACTTTGGAGGCTTCGATGAAGATGCTACCTCCATCGCCAGTGTAAGCTTGGGCAGTGATATTGCTATTGTTATTGCTGGCTGGGGCGGCGAAAATATATGGTCTGCCATTAATCGTGACATTACCACCATCTCCGCCTGCGGGTGCTAAGGCCTGCAGTGGTGGAGATGCCACTATCGCGGGTCAATACTAATAAGTCTCCAGCCTCTAGCTCAATGTCCCCACCCTGACCTGATCTAGTTGTTGCTGTGAGCTTTCCCCTGTTTAGCATCAGGAGATCACGAACTATGATGGCGATCGCTCCTGCTTCTCCTGAACCTTGATTATTGACGCTAACTTCAGCATCATCTTTGATAAAAAGCGTCGTCCCCAAGACTAAAATACCGCCAGCAGTACCTGTTGCTGTTGATTCCGCTGTACTGAAGATCCCACTACCCTTACCAGCAACTGTAATATCGTCTGCTACGACAAGTATCAGTCCAGCATCCCCCTTTCCCAAAGTGGAGGTAGTCAGTAAAGAAGCATTATTGAGCGATACAGCTCCAGCACCAATAATCACACCACCAGCATTGCCTTGTGCATTCTGTCCCGTAATGCTACCAATAGCGCTACCGTTTGTGAGCGATACTTTATCTGAGGCCAGCACGACTACTGCTCCTGCATTTCCCTTTCCGTAGGTGCTGGAATTCATGAAGGCGCCATTTGTTAAGGAAAGGTTGCCGGTCAAGATATAGATCGAGCCAATGGGATTTCCACCTTGTCCCAGGAGAATGTTAAAAGCATCGCCTGCAAATTGATTATTACCTGAACTACCGTCTGCTCCCTCATTGATGGTACTGAAGATGGCAGTTTGAAAACCCGGAGCATCTCCTTTACCTATAAGATTTACAGAGTCTTTGGCGATGACAAATACAACTCCAGCATTTCCCTTTCCACCTGCAAGCGTACCATCGTCGGATGGGCCGCGAACTAGGGTTTGCATTTGAGCGCCATCGCTTAAAGTAAGGGAGCCAGTCTCGATTTGGATACTACCCCCATTACCGACAGCTCCCGATTCCACATTACTAAAAATATTGCTGTTTACCAGGGAGATCTGGCCTGTAGCTTTCACAATTACCTCTCCAGCGTTTCCCTGTCCCAAGGTGCTGCTACTGATAGCAGTATCATCAGTTAAGTAGACTGAGCCAGCCTCAATCAAGACACCGCGAGCATTTCCCACAGCTTCCGAAAGCAACGAACTGAAGATTTTGCTGTTGCTTAGAGAAATAGTACCACCATCAGCCTTGAGATAGACAATTCCGGCCTCGCCAATCCCGCTACTCTGGACTCGCATTTCAGAATTGTTCACAGCAATAGAACCAGCTTCAATTAAGATACCGCCAGCATTACCCTTCTGTTGTGGTGCTAACATACTGCTGAAAACGGCACTATTGTCAACAGAAACTTTACCCTTAGTCTCAAGGTAGATAATTCCAGCACTTCCAGTCCCAAAGCTAGTGGTACTTATTTGAGCATTATCGGTCAAGGAGACAGAAGCACCGCTAATTCCGATTGAGCCAAAGGCGGTATTTCTATTAATAACAGCGTCAAAAATATCACCAGAATTACCAGTAGCACCCTCATTGAGATTATTTTCAATCCTGCTCTGACTGATGCGTACATCTCCCGTTGCAGCAAAGATAATATTTCCCGCTTTACTGCTAGCTGAACCTACAGCAGAACCAGGCGTTTTGCAAGAAGAGCCAACGCTACCTATCCCCCCACAAACATTAGTTCCTCCCAAAATATTGATATTTCTGGCATTAATCGCAATATCACCACCGTCACCAGCGACAACATCAACTACAGCATTATTGTTAAGGGTTACATCAGCTCGCGTTACACCATCAGGAAAACTTAATTTCAGGGAATTAATATCCTCAATTTTCACAGTTCCAGATGCTGCTAATCCTCCCAACTCAATTCGTCCACCGGGAGCTCGCAAAACTCCGCCATCTAAACTTACATTTCCTCCTAATAACAACAAGTTTTTCCCATCAGGAACTTGTAAACCCGCTGTTGATTGATTAGTTATTGGTTTGGCGGCAATTTGATTGAATAAAAAAGCCGAAGGATTCACAGAAAGCGTTGCTGTAGGAACATTTGGCACCAAAGCACTGAAAGAGCCACTATCGCCAAATTGGATAGCATCAGCCGTTGTCGCCACAAAGGAACCTCTGACATCTAACTTAGAGTTTGGCCCAAAAATAATGCCATTAGGATTCAGCAAAAATAAGTTAGCATTTCCTCCTGTTACTCCCAGCGTTCCTAGAATATTGGAAGGATTATTTCCTGTCACGCGACCAAGAATATTTGTCACTCCAGGATCTGAGAAGAGAACTGTTTGTCCTGTATTTACATTGAAGTTAGAAAAACTGTGAAAAAGGTTAATTCCCTGTCGTGATCCTCCACGAATAATAGCTGAATTACCTGTATTGTTGACAACAGATGTTTGGCTACCCAAAGTTGTGTCAGGAGTTATCTGAGCTAAGACATGAGTATCTAAAAAAGCGATTGTGAAGCATCCCGTTAGGGCGATCGCACCATTAATTCCTAAAGATAATGCTCTTCCTATCTGCCAATCACCACGCTGCCAACTTTGATTTTGAGCTGATGTTTCTTCTCCCCAGACTTCAGAAACTTTCTCAGTCGAGAGGGAATTTGTCTGAAAAATACACGGACGCAGTTGCCGCGACGCTCTGGGAATAAACATTGTATTAGCTCAGCAATTACAAAGTTTTTCAACTAACTAGGGCTTAGATTAACATATACTATTCCCTTAGAGATAAATGTTAAGTTAAGTGTAATATAGCGGTTCTCAAATGAGTGGAGTACGGTTAAACCTAACCCCCAACCCCCTTCCCTTGTAGGAAAGGGGGCTAATTTCAAAGCCTCTTTCCTTGTAGGAGAGAGGTTAACACTGTCGTGTACACAAATGAGAATCGCTATAACTTTTTCAAAGTAATGCCAGAAACTAGCAAATTTACACCACAACTAACAGATGATGGCTCATACACTTTTTTTTCTACTGAATTTGGCGAAGCTTTTCACAGTATGCAGGGAGCAAAAGCAGAAGCTTTGCAGAAATTTGTGGAACCATGTCAACTAGCAGAGAAAGCACAACAGCCAGTACTGCGAATTATTGATGTTTGTTATGGATTAGGTTACAACACTGCGGCTGCCCTAGAAGTAATTTGGCAGCACAATCCTAATTGCTATGTAGAATTAGTGGGATTAGAATTAGATTTAACAGTGCCGAGAACCGCAAATTCACAGAATTTAGTTAGTAGCTGGAGTCAGCCTATCCCCGAATTGCTGGAAAATCTAGCAACTTCTTTGGAAGTTCAAACTAATCATTTCCACGGTAAATTAATTATCGGTGATGCTAGAACAACAATTCAGAAATTGCAGCAATCCAACTTTCAAGCAGATGCAATTTTTCTCGATCCATTTTCTCCACCTCATTGCCCTCAATTATGGACAAGAGAATTTATCCAATTAGTTGCCAATTGTTGTGCAAAAACAGGCAGAATTGCTACATATTCTTGTGCGGCGGCTGCGCGAACTGCTTTGCTTGAAGCCGGTTTGAAAATTAGTCCAATTATACCTTTAGGGAGTAGACAACCAGGAACTCTTGCCAGCTTCACCGATACTGATTTACCACCGTTGTGCAAGAAAGCGCAAGAACATTTACAGACTCGTGCAGCCGTTCCTTACCGAGATCCACAGCTAAGCGACCCAGCCCAGATTATTTTACAGCGAAGAAAAACTGAACAGCAAGATTCTTACCTAGAGCCAACCTCCCATTGGCAAAAACGATGGTCTAGGGAAAATATTTTAAAAGAAAGATTGATTAATATTGCGAATCTCTAACTTTTCTTGGGAAATACCAATCTTAGGGCTTAGAATACTAAAAATCTGTAATAAAGTATTATACGTCTGTTTAATCACTAACTTGAGTGTCCTCGTTTTTTTTGGGGAGACGTGAAAGTTAACCAGGCATACTCAGTAGTCAGTAGCCATTAGTAAACGGATAACTGACAAATTGCAACCTGTCTTCAACAAAACTTGATAGAAATAGTCGTAAAAACTCTAATTGCAGAAAGAAACTCTCGTTGCTGCTCTCCTGAAGGCTTGTACCTGCGTTAGATCATGATTGACTTTTCAAGTGCTTCGGCATTTTCCGGAACTGAAAGATGTTCTTCAGATCAGATTGTGTTAGATTCTGATCAACCTAAAGTCCTAGTTATTGACGATCATGCCTCTAGTAGGTTGACAGCAGTGGCTCTGTTGTCAGTAGAAGGCTACCAAGTATTAGAGGCAGACAGTGGACCAGCAGGGTTAAAACTTGTCATAGAAAGCAATCCAGATTTAATTCTCCTGGATGTGATGATGCCAGGAATGGATGGGTTTGAGGTGTGTCGGCGTCTCAAGGAAGATGAACAAACTCGCCTAATTCCCGTGGTATTTATCACCGCACTCAACGATCGGCGATCGCGTATCCTAGGTATTGAAGCTGGGGGAGATGACTTTCTCTCCAAACCATTCGATCGCCTGGAACTCTCGGCACGGGTGAAGTCCCTGGTTCACCAAAAGCGTCTCAACGAAGACTTAGACCACGCTGAACAAGTTCTATTTTCCATGGCCAAAGCCGTGGAAAGCCGCGATCCCAACACAGGGGATCACTGCGAACGCTTGGTAGAAATGGGCAAAACCTTTGGCGAATATATCCAGCTCTCAAGAGCAGAAATTAAATATTTAATGTGGGGAGGCTATCTTCATGACATTGGGAAAGTGGGAATTCCTGATGCAGTATTGCTGAAAAAAGGCAAATTTACTTGCGAAGAACGGGAGATCATGAACAACCATGTTTTGATTGGTGAACAAATCTGTAAGCCACTGCGCTCAATGCGAGGCGTTATCCCCATTATTCGCTATCACCACGAGCGCTGGGACGGTAGCGGCTATCCCGATGGTCTTAGGTCAATGGAAATTCCTTATCTGGCTCAAGTTTTCCAAATTATCGATATCTACGACGCTTTGACAAGCGAACGTCCTTATAAACTTGCCTTTCCCCCAGCAGAAGCTTTAAAAATTATTGCACAAGAAACTGCCCAAGGCTGGCGCAATCCCATGCTAGTTCAGCAGTTTATTGAATTTATCAAGTTAACTGGCGTCGCAGAAGTACCTGCATCTGTTATTATCAGTGAGCAAAAATTGAAAGCTGGTAGCTGAAAGCTTGATCGCTAAATCATGGTTGCAGTAGCAATTCTAGCCGCAGGACGCGGGACGCGGATGAAATCGGACCTTCCGAAAGTCTGCCACAATCTAGGTTCGCTTTCCCTTGTTGAAAGAGTTCTCAATAGTTGTCTCTTAATTAACCCCTCGCGTCTGCTGGTGATTGTCGGCTATCAGAGCGAACAAGTAAAAAAATCTCTCTCAGGCTTTACAGGTATAGAGTTTGTAGAACAAACTGAGCAACGAGGAACCGGTCATGCAGCTCAACAACTTCTACCACACTTGGAAGGATTCACAGGTGACTTGCTGATCTTAAATGGCGATGTTCCTCTGTTGCGACCAGACACCATTAAACAGTTGTTGGAGACTCATAAAGCACACCAAAATTCTGCAACTCTCTTAACAGCTCAATTTCCAGACCCTAAAGGCTATGGGCGCGTTTTTTGTAATGGTCAAAATATCCTTCAACAAATTGTTGAAGACCGAGATTGTACGGCGGCTCAAAAGCAAAATCGCCGCATCAATGCTGGGGTATATTGCTTCAATTGGCCCCAATTGGCACAAGTGTTACCGCAATTGCAGGCAAATAATGACCAGAAGGAATATTACATCACAGATGCTGTTAATTACCTGAACCCAGTGATGGCTGTGGACGTTGAGGATTACCAGGAAATTCTTGGTATTAATGATCGCAAACAACTTGCTAATGCTTATGAGATTTTGCAAGAGCGAGTCAAAGATACCTGGATGGAGCGTGGCGTTACTTTAATTGATCCCGCTAGCATCACGATTGATGACACCGTACAGTTGCAGCCGGATGTGATTATTGAACCCCAAACTCATCTACGAGGTAAGACGGTAATTGCTTCTGGAAGTCGTATTGGCCCTGGTAGTTTGATTGAAAATAGTCAGATTGGTAAGAATGTGACTGTGTTGTATTCGGTGGTCAGTGATAGTCTTGTCAAAGATGGCGCCCGAATCGGCCCTTACACACACTTACGCGGTCATGTAGAGGTGGGAGAGTCTTGCCGTATTGGTAATTTTGTGGAATTGAAAAATACGACGTTGGGCGATCGCACTAATGTGGCTCACTTGTCGTATTTGGGAGACGCAACATTGGGGAATAAGGTAAATGTTGGTGCAGGTACGATTACTGCTAATTACGATGGGGTGAAGAAGCATCGCACAGTAATAGGCGATCGCACAAAAACTGGCTCTAATAGTGTTTTAGTTGCTCCAGTAACATTAGGGGAAGATGTCACAATTGCTGCTGGTTCTGTAGTTACCCAAGATGTACCAAATGATTCGTTGGTGATTGCGCGTGCTACTCAAGTTGTGAAACCGGGTTGGCGATTGAAGGGGTAATTGGAAATGGGTAATTGGTAATTGGTCATGGGTAATTGGAAATGGGTAATTGGTAATTGGTAATTGGTAATAGGTCATGGGTAATTAGTAATGGGTAATTGGTAATTAGTAATTAGTAATGGGTCATGGGTAATTGGTAATTGGTAATTGGTAATTCCCAGTCCCCAGTCCCCAGTCCCCAATCCCCAATCCCCAATCCCTCAGAAATTAAGAAACGAAGCCAGTCACGGCGTTCCTTGGCAACTCCAGGGTGTCTCCGATTTTTTCGCCATCGTGATAAGCAGACAGAAGAACTTGGCTGGTTTTTCCCCAAGAAATCGTACCTGTAGCATCAATAGCGATCGCGCCGAAATCTCGCTCATTCAGACTTGCTTCTGTAAACGAACGCTGCATCGCTTCGCCCAAGGATAAACCATCTGTAACGCGAACCACAATTCTCGCCGCTAGACACTCATCAATGATGTGTTCCCCAATACCCGTACAGCTAACCGCTGCTTTACTGGTAGCATAGTTTCCTGCAGGCATTGCACAGTCACTAACACGCCCAATTCGTTCAAAGCCTTTGCCACCAGTGGAAGTTCCTGCTGCAAGGCAACCGTGCATATCCAGGGCGACTACACCAATCGTACCGCGTCCGGCTGACGAGCCTGACATAGCAGTAACTGGGCTAT
>JAYFMV010000101.1:0-90180 GCA_042408245.1 Potamolinea sp. | reverse complement strand
CTTTAGCCTTGGTCAGTATCCTCAAGCTTTGAACTTTGCTCAACAAGCTTCAGAGATTTACAAAAAATTGCCCTCTGGTCAATCCACAGGAGTCAATACTAAAGAGATTGAATTACTGTACGAATCCTTGGGTAAGTCTTCCCTCAATCCTACTTTCATCAGCAAAGGATTAGCTGTGCGTGCTGGAGTTGGTAATGTCTTGAATAAAGAAGGAATTGTCCGCGCTGGGGAAGCGGTGAATCTCAATAATATTGGGCAAATCTACAGTAATCAAGGTCAATATGAAAAAGCGCTCCCTCTCTATCAGCAAGCTTTAACTATTTACAAAGAAATTGGTAATCGCTTAGGGGAAGCAATAACCCTCAACAATATTGGGCAAGTTTACGACAACTTACGTCAATATGACGAAGCGCTAAAATTTCATCAGCAAGCCTTAGTTATTTACAAAGAAGTGGGAGATAAAGCAGGTATCGGCGTTGCTCTCAGTAACATTGGACAAGTTTACGAACAACAAAACAAATCTTCTCAAGCGCTAAACTTTTATCAACAAGCATTGGCGATTCATAGAGAAATTGGAGACAAGTCAGGGGAAGGAATAGCCCTGAGAAATATTGGTTCAATTTTGCTACAAACTGGCAAATTTATAGACGCGAGTACGACTCTGCAAGAGGGAATTAAGGTGCTGGAATCTCTACGTCCAGGATTAAGCGATGCTAATAAAGTATCACTGTTTGAAACCCAGAGTTTGAGCTACCGCTTTCTGCAAAAAGCCCTAATTTCCCAGAATAAAGTTAATGCTGCTTTGGAAATTGCTGAGCGAGGTAGAGCGCGGGCCTTTGTCGAATTATTGGCAATGCGTGTCTCTAACCAAACTGCGGAAAATCCAACTTCTCAAGCAGTAAATATTCAACCTCCTACTATCACCCAAATTAAACAAATTGCATCCACTCAAAAAGCAACGCTGGTTCAATATTCAATTATCTCAGAACAAGAATTATATATCTGGGTTATCAAGCCTACAGGTGAAGTAAGCTTTCGCTCGGTTGATTTAACTTCTGGGAATACAAACCTTACAGAAGTAGCTAAACTTTCGCCACCCCCTACTACTGAAATTAGCCAACGTTCAGCAACACAAGCTACTAAATTAGCTAGCAGTGTGCTTGAAACCCGTAACGCCTTATTTGCTCCGAGTAAAAATAGTTACACTACTAAATTAAAGCAACTTCATCAACTTCTCATCCAACCAATTGCTGATTTATTACCAACTCAACCTGAAGCACGTGTAATTTTCATTCCACAAAAGGAGTTATTTCTAGTTCCCTTCCCAGCTTTAGTTGATGCTAATGGTTCCTATCTGATTGAAAAGCATACTATTCTCACAGCTCCTGCTATTCAGGTATTAGATTTAACCAACCCAAAAAAACAAACAAATCAGAAAAATCCCTCTCAAAATGCCTTAGTAATCGGTAATCCCCAAATGCCCAGTGTATCTTTTAAAATTGGGGAACCACCACAGCAACTTAGTCAGCTTCCTGGATCAGAAGCAGAAGCAAAAGCAATTGGTATGCTGCTGAATGTTCAGGCGATCACAGGAAACCAAGCCACTAAAGATGCATTTAAACAGGGAATTTCAACAGCAAGAATCATTCATTTGGCAACACATGGATTACTCAATGATATTGAGGGAATGGGATTTCCTGGAGCGATCGCCCTATCTCCCTCTGGGAACGATAAAGGTTTGCTGACTTCTACTGAAATTCTGGATCTAAAACTCAATGCTGAGCTGGTTGTTTTGAGTGCTTGTGACACAGGAAGGGGTAGAATTACAGGTGATGGCGTGATTGGTTTATCGCGCTCTTTCATCAGTGCTGGTACACCAAGTATTATTGTTTCTTTATGGGCTATTCCTGATGATGCTACTTCCTTTTTAATGCCTGAGTTTTATCGCCAGCTAAAGCAGCAAACCGATAAATCCCAAGCCTTGCGTACTGCGATGCTAACCACTATGAAAAAATACCCAGAACCCAAAAATTGGGCAGCGTTTACACTGATTGGGGAAGCTGAGTAAATAATGATTATTTGTCTGCATCTAGGTACTCATTTTTTATATTTTGATTTTGTCCACAAGTATCATACTGAAAAATAGGAGAATAACTGTGACTTTATCAACAGCACCTAAACTTTTAAGCGAAGACGAAGCCTTATCGCTGGTGGAGTCAGTGATCAAACAATCAGAAGCTGAAGAAGTTTTTGTCAGTCTCAGCACTGGTGAAGAATCCCTCAGTCGCTTCTCTGAAAATCAGATAAGTCAGAATATTTCTCGTACCATATTTAATCTCAACATTACCAGTTATTTTGGTAAAAAAAATGCCTCTAGTTCCACTACAGATTTAGATTCAGATTCAATAAAAGCAACTATCCAACGCTCAGAAGAACTCGCCAGAATTGCTCCTGAAGATCCAGAATGGGTTCCCTTACTCGAACCTCAAGAATACGAACAACGTACCCCAGCTTTTGATACCAAAACAGCAAATATTTCACCTTTGGAACGAGGAAAAATTGTTCAAAAAGTATGTTCTTTGAGTGCTAAAAATCAGGTTGAAGGTTCTGGTACTTTGAGTACAGAAGCTTGGCGACAAGCAATTGGTAACTCCTTGGGTTTACGCGCTTTTAATCAAGGTACTGAGGCAGATTTTAGCTTTACTGCAAGAATTGAAGATGGTTCGAGTTGGAGTCAACGCACGGCTTTTGCTATTGATAATTTACCCATTGAATCGTTGACTGAAGAATTAATTCAACGCTCTTTATCTTCACGTCAACCTCGTGAAGTAAATCCTGGTAAATATCCGGTAGTATTCAACGGTGCTGCGTTTGGAACTTTGCTAAGTTGGCTAATCTGGAATATGGATGCAAGGGCCGCAGATGAAGGACGTTCTTTTATGTCCCGTACTGATGATAATGGTAAGCCTGCTGGTAATCTTGTGGGTGAACAGTTATTTAGCCCATTGGTACAGGTACAACGCAATTCTGCTCATCCTTTGTTACAGTTAGGTACTTGGTTTGGTGATGGTTTAAGTAATAGTTACAAGGAGGTGATTAAAGACGGTATTTCCCAAACTTTATCTTATAGCCGCTACTGGGCACAACAACAGGGAAAAGAGCCTACAGGTGCGATGTTTCCTATTGTGATGGAAGGCTCAAATCAAAGTCTTGCTGAGGTGATTTCTCAGACAGAACGAGGAATTTTGGTGAATCGTTCTTGGTATGTTCGCTATATCAATCCCAGGACTTTGGAAGTTACGGGTATGACTCGCGATGGTACGTTCTGGATTGAGGATGGTAAGGTTGCTTACCCGATTAAGAATTTGCGCTTTAATCAAAGTTTGCCGGATATGCTTCGGGATGTGGATGCTATTAGTAGTGTGCAGCGTTTCGGTAGTAGTGTGGTGCCGGGGGTAAGGGTGAAGGAGTTTAATTTTAGTAGTGTGACTGATAGTATTTAATTTGCGTAACCTAGGGCGTGTTTTCAAATTCTTCGCACCCCCCTTATTAAGAAGGGGAAACGGAATTTCAAGCCCCCCGAATTTTGGGGTATTTAGGAGGATCTCCAGGGAACGAAAACACGCCTTAGTTTTACTCTGTAGTGAGAAACAAATTTTGTTTTTTTAACGCAGAGTACGCTGAGTTTTACGCAGAGGGACGCTGAGTTTTAGAGACTAAAAAAAGTTTTGACTATTCCTAAAATTCGTTCGGCTGCGTGTCCATCCCCAAAGGGATTGATTGCTGTGGCCATTGTTTGATAAGCAGTATTATCACTCAGTAACTGATTGGCAGCATTGAAAATCTCTGTAGGATTTGTTCCTACAAGTTTGGCTGTACCGGCTTCAATTGCTTCTGGACGTTCGGTTGTTTCTCGTAACACTAATACTGGTTTACCTAAGCTTGGTGCTTCTTCTTGTAATCCCCCAGAATCTGTAAGTAATAGATAAGAGTGGGCGATCGCTCCTACTAATTCTCTATAATCTAAGGGTTCTGTTAAAAATACCCTGGGATGCTTCCCCAAAATTTTCTGTAGTGGTTCTCTAACTGTCGGATTGCGATGTAATGGTAATAGCAAGGCTGTATCGGGAAATTTCTCTAAAATTTGTAGAAATCCTTTAGCAATATCTTGCAGTGGTTCTCCCCAATTTTCCCGTCTATGAACTGTCGCCAACAATACGCGATATTTTCCCCAATCCAATCCTTTAACCTCACACTGCGGTTGACGCTTGGCCACTGTTAGTAAGGCGTCAATCACTGTATTGCCGGTGTTGTGAATTTCCCCAACAATTCCAGAACGTTGTAAATTTTCTACCGCTAGGGAAGTAGGTGCAAAGTTCAGTTTTGCTAGTTGGGAAATTAAGCGCCGATTTGCTTCTTCTGGGTAAGGATTTAGTAAGTCATCGGTACGCAATCCTGCTTCTACATGACCCACAGGAATTTGTTGGTAAAATGCCGCTAAGGTTGCCGCAAATGCTGTGGTGGTATCTCCCTGAACGATTACTAATTTTGGCTGAATTTCTTTAAATATAGTTTCCAGTCCTCGCAAACTCCGACAAGTAATATCTGTTAGGGTTTGCTTGGCTTGCATAATTTCTAAATCTTGGTCAGCACTGATTTCAAATAGTTGCATGACCTGATCGACCATCTCGCGATGCTGACCTGTCAAGATTACATGAGTATCGAAGGCGCTACAGTTGCGGAACTGTTGAATGACTGGTGCTAATTTAATCGCTTCAGGACGGGTTCCTAGGGTAATGCAAATTGGAAGGGTCGATGGCGTCATTATAAGGATATTAACTGTTAATTCATCTAAGGAACAGCGGCGTATGCTCAAGAGAGTTTATCGCTTCTTACGATCCTATTCCTTAAACCAGCACAAATTAAGCATGAAAAAACCCGGTTTTGACCGGGCAGCTTTTCTGTTGTCTTCAAAATTTAATTATGTTATTAAAGCTTGACCAACAGTTGCTCGTATCTCACACTGCTTTCTATTTTGTCGGCAGATCACAGGTGAGTGGGCAAGCTGCATACACGGAGGTATGCAGAGGGTGAGGATCTCCATGTAACCAACTTAACCAATGCACTTCTTTGGGATGAACGCCCTTTAAAGTGAGTATTGCCGCACCTAGTAAAACTGCTAAAACATTTATGCCAATCAAGCTTCCTGCTACAAGCAACACTGCGCTAACTGGTAGCACTGATTGCAAGGCGATCGCTAATAGAGACCCAACGGTAACCATTAAGACGATCAACGGAAAGCCTACAACTACTAAGCAAACTCCTAATGTAAAAGTCCAAATCAAAAAACTTTTGACTATGGATAAAGAATAGGTCTTTTCCAAACTCTCACGTGTGGTCAATTGCATGATTGTTGCTCCAGTCGTGATTAAAAAAGAAAATTTTCTGAAAACCCGTTTATTGAATCCGTGTGGATTGCCTTAGTGAAAATTAGTATAGGTAAAGTTGAGATGAAGATGAGCTTATCTTCACAAAGTTTTACATTCGTCAGGAAACATTTGTGGATCTAACTTGTTACATAAATTACATTCTTCGTAAAAATGACGATACATGATCTTCCTAAAGATAGATGTCGTGATTAGCCTTGGTTTTAGCCCTTTCTAGCTAACCAACAAAGTCCCAAAATAATTACGGCTCGGTACGGACAAGGCACATAGTCAGTTTTACTTAACATTTCTTATTTAAGTTTGATGTTATTCTCATAATTGTCCTCAGTAAGCTGCAAAGGATCAATCAATTGCTACTTAGCTGTTTTCCGGTGGTTTTTTGCAAAAAGATAAATTCTGGAAAGATTGAGTATTGTTGCGAGGAAAGCTTAAGGAAGTCTAATATTTAGAAATACCGTAAAGAAGAATTTGTAAAATCCCTTCTCACTTTTGGAAGTCGTAGTTGAAACATGACAGACTCACAGCGTCCGCCGAGTTCACCGCCACCTCCCCCCCCACGTCCTGGCGGCAGTTCGCCTCAAAATCCAGTCGCCGGACAAAGGCCAACTGGCGCTGGACAAAGGCCGCCACTCTCAGGTGCGGCCGCGCCACCACCCCCTCCCGCAGCTACAACGGCGCCACCAGGGGCTGCTAATTCGGCTCGTCCAGGGGCGATGGGAGGTAAGCGGATGCCTGCACCAGGAGCAGCCGCATCGCCCGGTCAGCCGACTTTAGACCACCTAGTGCGCCATGCTTATGAAAAGGGATTTTCTGATGTTCACGTAGGAGTTGGGGAGGCTCCCCGTTTCCGTAACCGTGGAGAAATCGAACTCACGAACTATCCGGTGACCGATCAAGCCACATTTATGAGTTGGCTGCGGGAAGTGTTAACCGATGAAGAAATCCGGCGTTTTCAAGAGTACTTGGAATTTGACGGTGCAACTCAGTATGAATTTGCTAGGGTGCGGATCAATGTCTTCGATACCCTTCATGGTCCAGGGATGGTACTGCGACTAATTCCGCTGACGATTTTGACACTGGAACAGCTCCGGATGCCACCAGTACTTAGAGATGTTTGTCATTCCCACAAAGGCTTAATTTTGGTGACGGGGCCTACGGGTTCCGGAAAGTCCACAACCTTAGCGGCAATGGTGGACTACATCAATAAGGAAATGCCGAAGCACATTATCACGATTGAAGACCCAATTGAGTTTGTTCACCAAAGTCGCAAAGCCCTGATTAGACAACGGGAAGTGGGGATACATACCCTGAAGTTTGATAATGCTTTGAAAGCTTCTTTGCGGGAAGACCCAGACATCATTCTGATTGGGGAAATGCGGGATAAAGAAACGGTAAACACGGCTCTGAAAGCAGCCCAGACAGGTCACTTAGTCATGGGTACTCTCCACACGAATAGTGCTGTTAAAACCCTAGAGCGGATTCTCAATCTGTACTCTGCTGAAGAACAGGACTCGATGCGGGTGGCGATGGCTGAATCTCTAGTGTCAATCATTGCCCAAGGTTTGTGTCGCACAACCGATGGTAAGCGTGCTGCTTTTCACGACATCCTAGTTAACACAGAGGCAATTAAAGATTACATCCGCAAGGGTAGCTATGATGAAATTGTCTCCCTGATGTTAGATGGAGAATTTGATGGCATGGTTACCATGAATAAATCTCTGTTTAACCTCTATCAGGAAGGGCGCATTACAGAGGAAACAGCCCTAGAAATGTCACCTACTGCCAACGAGATGGCTCAGATGCTACGCGGTCGTGTTTAAGTTTAAACTGTTATTCATCCCTGCACTGTTCTTACGGTATGGGGATGAATGGCGGGTAGTATATTATTGGAATTAGCGTGTCAATACTACCCACAATTAGCAAGAACCCCGATCCATCCGGACTGAAGTTTGGAGACAGGATCATCTCACAAAAACCCCTCTTCCCTCAGCTATTTAAAGGGATTGCGATGTTTACGCCGGGGGGAACTTTAGTTTATGCTATTGACCCTACTAAGCAGGGTCATTGGCATCTACATCTGTGTGCCGCTTTACAAGAAATTTTCAGGTTACCAGAGCCTCCTCATTTTTTGGTTCCAGCCTATACTGCCACTATTGATCGTTGGCTCGACCCTCGAACCAAGCAACTGCGAACCTCAACAGAAATTTATCTACCAGTGCGACATCATCAGACGCTGTTAAATGCTGTGTTTGGTACTGCTAACCTGGCCTGGCAAGTGGCTCCTTGGGAAGAAAGCTCGTGCGATCCAATGGTCCTGGAAACTTATCGTCATCAGTTCCCCCAGCTTTGGGAAGATCGGGACTTAATTGAGCGCTTGGATCGCCCTGAGGGTTCCAACTCCTATTCCTGGTCATACGCCTTAAAAGTAGGATTGGGGAAAGTAGAACGGGAGTCAAATCTTCCTTTAGAGAATCCTCTGGCAGGAAGAGAAATGCTACAAGCAAAGGTAAGTACTGCGGGGAACAATAACACTTACCCGCAGCAAAACCTTTCGTGGTACGGCGAACACCTTATGGTAAACATGAACCAAGAAGACTTTGCCAATCCGGAGCAATCTACCAAGCGTAGCAGCGCTTCCCCATACCCTGAGTTGCGAGGCTTACCTTGCACTGGAAACATTGGCGAATTCGCCGGGACAGACGCAAATCTCCCCCCTGAACTTCCTTCTACAAAGCTCCCAACATCATCCATAGAGTCTCAAGCAAATGAGCCTCACTCCCAACCACAACCCACCCAGAGCTATGTATTGCGCTTATTTGTTTCTCAAAATAGTGAGGCAACTGAGCAGACTCTCAAGAGCCTACACGAGTTATTAGAGAATTCTATTCGTCATCCTTACACCCTAAAAGTTATTGATGTTTTCAAGCACCCAGATCAGGCCGAGGCCAATCAAGTCTCAGCAACACCTACGCTTGTCAGGATTTGGCCTCTACCTGTCCGAAGGCTGGTCGGTGACTTGACCGATGTTGAGAGGGTATTGCGCATACTTGTAACTCCCTCTGAAGAATGAAGTTTGGAGAAAAATTGGCAAGCAAGAGGAGCAAAAAAGCCGAGTAGGCGATCGCCCTCCAGTGTGGAGATTTTCAAGATTTCTGCTTAATTGTACTGATCGCCATCAAATTTCCTTCCAGGGGATATTGCAATCTTGCTTGCATTTGAAACGCGCGTACCCATATATGTAGTGGTAGCACTCTCAAAAGCTAAAAACCCACCAGATTTTGTACAAATCCCCGTACCATCTCAGCCTTAGTGAGAATGGTACGATGATAATAAAAATGCCCCCTCAGAGGGGTGGCTCCTCAGTGGCCAGCAGTTAGGAACAATCATTCTGTAAAAAGTTTGGCACTTAATTGTTAATTCCTGGCTCTGAAGCGTCGCCTTGACAGGCTAACCTCTAAATATATACCCAAGCGCATAAACATCTCCCTCCCCTGCTATGTTAAAAAAATTACTTGGCGATCCCAACGCCCGCAAACTTAAAAAATACCAACCATACGTTGCCGACATTAACGTACTTGAAGATGAAATCAAAGCACTCTCAGACGATCAACTCAAGGGCAAAACCGCAGAATTTAAACAGCGTTTAGAGAAAGCTACAACCCCTAGAGAGCGAGATGAGCTACTAGATGAATTGTTGCCAGAAGCCTTTGCAGTAGTGCGAGAAGCAGGGCGACGAGTATTAGGAATGCGTCACTTTGATGTTCAGCTTTTAGGTGGTATTGTCCTGCACAAAGGACAAATCTCTGAGATGAAAACTGGTGAAGGCAAAACCTTGGTTTCGACCCTACCAGCTTATCTCAATGGCATTGATGGCAAAGGTGTCCACGTTGTAACCGTCAACGACTACCTGGCCCGCCGAGATGCAGAATGGATGGGACAGATACACCGCTTCCTAGGCTTGAGTGTCGGACTAATTCAATCAGGAATGGGGCCACAAGAGCGGCAGCGTAACTACGCCTGTGACATTACCTACGCCACCAACAGTGAATTGGGCTTCGACTACCTGCGCGACAACATGGCAACGGTGATGGCAGAAGTCGTGCAACGCCCATTCAACTATTGCGTCATCGACGAGGTAGACTCGGTACTGATTGACGAAGCTAGGACACCGTTGATTATTTCCGGACAGGTGGAACGCCCGACCGAGAAGTACCTGAAAGCTTCAGAAATCGCCAAATTGCTCAAGAAAGAAGAACACTACGAAGTAGATGAAAAAGCTCGCAACGTCCTACTGAGCGATGAAGGATTTGCAGATGCTGAGAAGCTGCTGGAAGTGCAAGACTTGTATGACCCAAATGATCCTTGGGCTCACTACATTTTCAACGCAATTAAAGCCAAAGAATTATTCGTCGCCGATGTCAACTACATCGTTCGCGGCGGCGAAGTAGTAATCGTAGACGAGTTCACCGGGCGGGTACTGCAAGGACGCCGTTGGAGTGACGGTTTACACCAAGCAATTGAAGCAAAAGAGCGGGTAGAAATTCAAAATGAAACCCAAACTCTCGCCACAATTACCTATCAAAACTTCTTCTTGCTGTATCCGAAGTTAGGAGGAATGACCGGTACCGCCAAAACAGAAGAAGCAGAATTTGAGAAAATTTACAACCTGCAAGTCACGATTATTCCTACTAATAGGCCTTCCGGACGCCAAGACTGGGCAGATGTAGTTTACAAAACTGAAACTGCCAAGTGGCAAGCAGTCGCCAACGAATGTGCTCAGATGCACGAAGTTGGACGCCCAGTACTCGTAGGAACGACCAGTGTTGAAAAATCAGAAGAACTTTCAGCTTTATTAGCGGAACGGGGAGTACCCCATAACCTACTCAACGCACGACCGGAAAATGTCGAACGAGAGTCAGAAATTATCGCTCAAGCAGGTCGCAAAGGAGCAGTGACAATCGCTACAAACATGGCGGGACGAGGTACAGACATCATCTTAGGTGGTAATGCTGACTACATGGCGCGACTGAAGTTACGGGAATACTTCATGCCGAAGATTGTAATGCCAGAAGATGAGGAAGCTTTTGCACCAATGTCAGTTCCGGGGACTGGTGGTCGAGCACCAGCTCAAGGTTTTGCTCCTGGAAAAAAAGTAAAAACCTGGAAAGTTAGCCCGCAAATTTTCCCCACTCAACTTGCCAAAGAAACCGAGCAAAAGTTAAAAGAAGCCGTCAATTTTGCTGTCAAAAATTACGGTGAGCGCAGTCTACCAGAGTTAGAAGCAGAAGATAGAATAGCGGTTGCTGCAGAAAAAGCACCCACTGATGACCAGGTGATTCAAAAATTGCGGGATGTCTATAAAGTAATCCGCGAAGAATATGAAACCTTCACTTCTAGCGAACATCAGGAAGTAATTAAACTAGGTGGATTGCACGTCATTGGTACAGAACGTCACGAATCCCGCCGAATTGACAACCAACTTCGGGGACGTGCGGGGCGTCAAGGCGATCCCGGTTCAACCAAGTTTTTCTTGAGCTTGGGAGACAATTTGTTGCGGATTTTTGGAGGCGATCGCGTTGCAGGGTTAATGAATGCTTTCCGCGTCGAGGAAGATATGCCTATTGAATCCAATATGCTCACTCGTTCCCTAGAAGGTGCACAGAAAAAAGTTGAAACTTTCTACTACGACACCCGTAAACAAGTGTTTGAGTATGACGAGGTGATGAACAACCAAAGACGTGCGATTTATGCCGAACGTCGCCGAGTATTGGAAGGGCAAGACCTGAAAAAACAAGTCATCGAATATGCTGAAAAGACAATGGCTGATATTGTCGATGCCTACGTTAACCCAGAATTACCGCAGGAAGAGTGGGATTTAAGTAGCTTGATTTCTAAGGTAAAAGAGTTTGTCTACTTACTGCAAGACCTAGAGCCAGATCATCTGGATGACATGATGGTAGGAGATATCAAAAACTTCTTGCACGAAGAAGTTCACAAAGCCTACGACCTAAAGGAAGCACAAGTAGATCAAATTCAACCAGGACTAATGCGACAGGCAGAACGATTCTTTATCTTGCAGCAAATCGACACTCTTTGGCGGGAGCATTTACAGTCAATGGATGCACTGCGCGAGTCAGTAGGATTGCGCGGCTACGGTCAACAAGATCCGCTGATTGAGTACAAGCAGGAAGGCTACGAAACCTTCTTGGAGATGATGATCGATATCCGTCGCAATGTCGTTTATTCCTTGTTCCAGTTCCAGCCACAAGGACAACCGCAAGCTGTTTAAATACTCTGGTTACCCTTCGGGAGGAAAGACTACGTTACTGTATCTTTCCTCCCGCGATCAAAGCAACTGAATTTGAGCGGGTAATCCTAGCAGAAAATCATTGAATAATGAAATTCAAAATTGGTTAGGTCTCATCCTCAGCTAAAGAAATCAGTGCATCATTGACAGAGAGATTGAACAATTGATCCATACTCGGTGCTAAGTTAATACCAAAATTTTTCTGTTTATTTTTAGCTTGGGCGCTAATTTTGACACCAAGACAAACTTCGTTACGGTTTTGTGCTGCGAGTACACAGTCAGCAAAAGTCAGCTTACCAATCTTTTCAGGTGGGAAGTAAAGCGATATTGGCTTGATATACAGTTCGCTACCATCAGCCGAAAACAACTCACGATAGATTGAAATCACATCAGGCTCTTGGGATACCTGAGCTAAAATTTTCGACACAAATTGATTGGTGAGGAGAAAGTCTTTCACACCTGCTTTAATTACCAAGTCAGTCTCTTCTGAATCAATAATTTCAGCAATCAACTCTGTGGTTATTTCCTTTCCGGTTTCAGCAGTATAGTCTCTGAAAACTTGCCGCAATTCTAACAAGATAGTCAGAGTCTTAGCATCAATTTCTTCAGCATTTGCCCCGCTCCCTGCCAAGATGGATATACTGTTATATTCTTGGGGTTTCAGTGTTTTTAGTTGTCTAATCGAGTCAAGATTGACTTCCAGAGCCGACATCTTGAGATGTTGATACTCTTTAGTAATTTTGTCAAATTCAGCTTGTACCTCAGAAGTTAAATCCTGTACTGCGAGATTAACCTGTGAATCGTTGATCAGGAATTTTGCATATTCTCTCAGGACAATGGAGGCTTTGCTATTCCAGCCAATAACCAGATGTTTTTCAGTTTTTCGTTCTAGGGTTTTACGATAGTCGGTATAGCCTAAAGCTTGAGGTTGAACTACCCGTTGAGGACTAAACTTGATGGTTGAATCGTCTTCTGCAAGAACGATCACTTCATCATCCGACGCTAGCTTATAATCTTTGCTTGCTCCTACTGTCAGATCACCCGAAGCTTGACGAATTCCTAGTGGTACACCATTCGAGAAATGATAGGGTAATTCACCAAAAGTAATATTCCCCCAGCCAGATTTTGGACGATAGAAATAGAATTCATTTCCTTCAAAACCAACCAAGTTTAGATAGACTACTGCTAGTCCTACACTCCGGGAAGTCTGAACTAAGATCCGAGCCAAAATATCCGCCTCATTCAGAGTAGTGACGGCTCCAGGAACAAAGTTTTCAGCGAGTCGGCGATATTGTTCTGAGTGTAATTCGACGACGATTGACGGTAATTTTTCTTCCTCATTAGAGGCTACAACAGCTAAGATTGCCTTGAGTACCCGTGCATCAGATAAAGTCTTAACTTCCTCGGCATCTGAGACTTTGGCTTGATTCAAAATAATCACCGATTTAGCGACCTTGATGCCAACTTTATCCAAGTCACTTAAATTGGTAATTGATCCATTGCGAGTTACAACTCTTGTTGTTTTTAGATCGCCTAGATTATCTCGGAGTAAATCATCCATTTCTTCCTTATCTTCTTGAGACAGGATAACAACGGCTGCGTCTTTTTCTGATTCATTCGCTAAGACTAATTCTTGGATAATATCTATAACCCGCTCACTGAATCCCAAAATTAAGGTGTGGTTTGATTCTACTACTGGGCTTTTTCCCTTACGAAGGTCTTGAAGTTTTGCTTCAAATTCTTGGGTAATGAAAGCGACCAAGCTAGAGAACAAAACTAAACCGACAAAAATTGTGAGGACACCCACAACCTTAGTAGCAAAGTTGGCGTTGTCTCCTGTGTCTCTCAGACCGATTAGCTGGACGAATACATCCCAGGAGAAATCTGAGTAATCGTCTATATTTTCATTGGGAAAAAACCATTCAGAGATGTAACGTGCGATTGTCATTACAACAAAAGCTGCAAAAAATCCTGACAATAATGCCAGAAAGACTGAAAATCCTCCCTTCGACATAAAGTTGTCGAAATTATACTGTAGGCGCTTTTGCCAAGGGATTTGATTTTGAGAAGATTTAATACTATTGCCTTTCAAAGTTGCCATCACTCTCCAAACAAAAATTGAGTATATTTAAAGTTTAATCTTGTATGGCGAGCAAAACATTTTAAGTTTATATATATAAATTTAGATATTTTACCATAAAAGCCTTGACAAGAGCAAATAGTTATTTTTTCAAAGAGCAAAGTCTAAAAAGTAGTTTATTAAGTGGATTTGTCTAAAAAATAGAAAAAATCAAGTTTTTTTGGGGAAAGATTGGGGCGTCAGCGTCTTTTTAAGGCATACAATTTGTTTGATGAAAATGGTGGAAGATATCAGTTTAAACTTTCTCGGTTAAAAATTGCAACCATCAAATTGTCAACTAATAAACAGGTGGGTGAAAATAAACCCAACATGAGGAGGGCGGGTTTTGAATATGAGAAACTGGTTCTAGTCAAGCGTTATCATTAAACCCGCCCCTACAAATTTATCTGGTTTTTTTACGCCTACCTGCTTATCAATTCCACCTAGCTTCTCAAGGTCAGGCTTACCCGTTCAGTTGCTTCTGGATAATTTATTTTGGGGAAGCACTTAACTGAACTTTGTTAAGGTATCCTCTCAAAAAATCACCTAAAACCTGCACTTGGGGTTCAGCTAGAAGTGTGAAATGATTGCCAGGAACTTTATGAACTTCTACAGGTTTCAAAGAAAATTCGTCCCAGCCCAATGCTGGTTCTTTAGGTGTTGAAAAAGTTTCAGCAAAGAACTTAGTGTAGTTAGTCAATAACTCACTAGAACGGAAAAGTGTAATTTGGTCAGAATAAACCTGTTCTATCAGTTTCCCATTGGCGATCGCATTACAGGACTTACGCAAATTTTATGAATAAACTACCAATTCGTAGGGGCGCAAGGCAAGATCGCCCCTACCATCTGTGGCGTCTGTGCCTAAGTCCTGACTACTTTGCCAAGGGCAAAAGCAATCGAATCGAATAGCAAGGCTCTTCCAAAGCCTTGCCGCTAAAGCTTTGGAGCTGGTAAAACTGCAGATCGCCCCCCCAAGAACGAAGGATTTGTTGACAAATAGTGAGATTTGTGCTTAGGGGAAACTGAAGATGTGAAGGATCGAGAGGCTGTAAACCATCTTCAAGAAATCTACTTTCAGCGATCGATAACTCCAGTAAAGAATCAGATGAATTAGTGGGGGCATGGTATTCTATTCCCCTGCTTACCTCTGAATCTGGAGAAATGGAAGAACACCAGAGGTTAATAACACTGCCCGGTTGGGCTTGAAGGCAGGATGTTACTAAAAGTTCAAAAAGTACGCATTCAAGTTTGAGCTGGTCGCCATAAATATTCTGGTTGCCTAGACTATGAACTTTTAGAACGAGCTGGCGCTTTTTAGATAGAGATTCAATACGACGCAGCGATCGCTTTAATAAATTAACTAAGGGTAAAGGTGCGAGCTTCAGTGTCAGTTGCCACTGCTCATCCTTAAGTACAGGCCTCAAAAAGCTTAGAGTCGCCTCCAGTTGCTGTAGCAGTTGCTGTCGGCGCATTTGTTGCAAAGATTGATGACTGGTAGATGCAGGTTTGCTCTTGATTTCACCCGAATCTGTGGGTAATGGTTGATTCAACTCTCCTGTACTTTTTCCTGTCGGCGTCAGTGATTGAACTTCAAGCAAAGCACTGATACTCTCAAGACATGATTGATGAAGAATCTCTAAGCAACGATGCTTATACCAGTTGAGAGTTTGAAAAGCTTCGTTATCTTGGGCGTAGTTATTCAGATAGTATCCATACAGACGAAACCAGGCAAACTGAGTAGTCAGAATTTCTAAAGGTGGCAGTAGGTGGTTGGGCCACTGTCGTTCCTCGCGGTCAGCAAGTAGTAAAATTGCGGTAGTCGGCGTCCCGTCCGTGTGGAGGGCAATCACCAGTATCTGACCGATACCTGGACTACTCAGCCACTTGCGAGTATCAGCAGAGAGTTCGGTCACGGCACGGCCAAGGAAACCACTACAGGAGAGAGCTTCTTGAATCAAGCTATCCCTCGCTACAGGGATTGTTAGGTCTTTTGAGAAGCATAGAGAGGGAGCATTGACAACTGCGGTAGCAACTGTTGCCAATTCGCTGTCGGGTGTCCAGCTAAGCAAAGCAACCAAGGGACATTCGATCACAGTTGCTAAATGTTCCACCCAAGCGCGTTCCAATAAAACTGGATCATGCTGATTTTGAGTCAGAGTAGATAGTCCTGTCTGGAGGGTTTGGTGAGCGATCAACGACAGTTGATCATTTTTCTGTAGCTGACTTAGGGTGAGCAGCAGATTAATTTGTTGCGCAACAATGCTCGTCAACTCCTGTGACCTAGGGTTCCAGGTTCGGGGATTTTGATGACCGATGACCAGTAGGGAAGAATCCAGAGCAGGTCGCCCTTGACTATCGGGGTTGTCCGTGTTGGCTATCTGGCAAATTAAGAGCGATCGCACGCCCAATTGACTCAAGGATTGACGCCAGGAAAACAGCCGCCCATCTTCCTCCAGGTCTTCAATCATCACAGCTTCAGTGCTGTTGAAGAGCGATCGCCAATCGTCATGGGAAAGAGGAGAAAAGGGAGTAGTCAGGGGACGGCGCTTTGGCGGCTGTTGCTGGAAAACAATAGCAAAATCGCCTTTATTATCTTCTTGAAGCACTAGAAATAGCTCTGCATCGAGGCGCTTGCATAATAGCTGGGAGCAGTGTTTCAATGTCACCTGAACATCGTTGCTACGAGCGATCAATTGGGCAATCTCTGCAGTAAAGTGGATATCTGTTTGAGTCTCTTGTAGCGTTGCTTCTATCTTCTCACTTCCTGCTAAAACGCCTAGCAACTGAGCACAGGCGCGAACGTAGTTGCTTTCCTCCTCCTCCCAGATGCGAGCATCCTGGTCTTCCACCGCCAGAAAGCCCAGTAATTCGCCTCTTGCTTGAATGGGTGCAGCAAGCAGAGAACGAGCTCTGACGCGCCCTAGCAAACGTTCTGTGCTTTCAGCTTTGAGCATACTTCTGCCGGCACCAATGGCAACCAGTTGACCAGCCACCAGAGCCTGATAGAAGTCGTTGGCTTCAGCTACCGTCAAACCAGAAGCACTTGTTCTTGAGTCTCCCAGACGACTGACTGATTGCCGCTTACCAACTCGCTGCCAGAAGTACCGCCTTTCCGGGGAATACCAGTAAAGATTGGTGCGTGTGGGTGCGACAAATTGCTGGGCCATTTTCACTACTGTATCCAGGCGCTGCGTCAGTGTAGGAAATTGCACGAGATCCTCTAGTAAATGGAACAGCGCTTGATCAGGACGTTTAGTTGTAGAGCGCTGCCATTCTTCTTCTATTTGATACAAGGCGGCCGCTAAGGAGCCAAGTAGTAGCGACAACTGTGATTTTTCGGTAGGACGAGGGGAAATCCCCCACTGCTGGGAACCCAACAAAGCCACTCCAAAACACCGATCCTTAAAACGCAAAGGGAAGATAAGTGCTCCCTGAATGCCAAATTCAATAGCAGCCTTACGCCATTCTCCAGCACGCACCTCGCTGCGCAAATCAGCAACGCTCAAGGGCCGCTGTTCAATTACCACCTGCTCTAAGATGTCCCCTGGATTGAGGTTGAAGCGCTGTTTGAGAAACTTTGTTTCACCGATTGGGGTGATACCTCCTTTGCCAAATAACCGATGCTCCATGCGATCATAAAGACCAATCCAAATCAATGGATATTTAAGCTCAGCCTTGAGGTAATCCAGGGTAGTCTCGATGAGAACTTCTGCATTCTCTTCTTCCCGTAAAGTCTGAAGCACTCGTCCCAAAGCAACGAGTTGGTTTTCGTTGTCTGGCGGTAGGTGTTGCTGACCCATAATAAACGTAGGTAGTGCTTGTCAGTTGCCATTTGTCAGTTGGTAGGGGTTCTCGCATTTGCGTTTTAATCTTGTCGGTAATACCAAAATATTTCTGCGCAAATGCGAGAACCCTTACACTTATTAGTTGTCCAATTACCAATGTCCAATTACCAATTACCCAATACCCAATCCCCTATTCTCGCTCCTATGGATATTTATCAATCTGGTATTAGTCCGATTTTGTTCAAGGCATTGAAGGCTGACCCAGAATGGTTGCATCAACAGAGTTTAAAGCTGTTGAGTTGGCTGGAGCTTCATCCTAATCATCCCTTAGCCCATCAGCTTCAAGCACAACTTCAGCAATCTTTGACGCTAAGCGATCCCGCTATTGAGCAAACTCTCTGGGGACTAAATTTTCCCAACCCCCTCGGACTAGCCGCTGGGTTTGATAAAGATGGCGTTGCTGCAAAAACCTGGGGTTCCCTTGGCTTTGGCTTTGCCGAACTCGGTACTGTGACGTTTCATTCACAGCCTGGAAACCCACGTCCCCGGCTGTTTCGCTTACCCGAAGATCGAGCGGCTCTCAACCGTATGGGATTTAATAATCAGGGCGCTGCGGCCATGCTAGCGAGATTATCCAACTTAACCCCTCCTTATCTGGGAGAAAGAACAACGGACAACGAACAAAGGCTAACTGCCAAAATACCACTTGGCATCAATCTAGGTAAATCTAAAGTAACACCCCTGGAAGAAGCCGCAGGCGACTATTTAGGAAGTTTTCGCTTATTAAAAAATTGTGGCGATTATTTTGTTGTTAATGTCAGTTCACCGAATACACCAGGCTTGCGATCGCTCCAAGATTCGGCTCAGTTAAGTCAAATTGTGGATACATTGCAACAAGAAAATCAGGGACAGAAGCCAATTCTGGTAAAAATTGCCCCAGATTTAGAATGGGAGGCGATCGCTGATCTGATCAATCTTGCCCAAACTCATCATTTAGCAGGAATTGTTGCTACTAATACTACAATCCGCCGAGATATCCTCAAAACTCAGATTATCCAAGCAACAGGAAAATCAGTCACCGAAGAAGCTGGAGGTATTAGCGGTGCACCACTGCGTCAACGTTCTACAGAGGTAATTCGCTTTATTCACCAGCAAACTCAAGGTAAATTGCCGATTATCGGTGTTGGAGGCATTTTCACCGCTGAAGATGCTTGGGAGAAGATTACTGCTGGTGCTAGTTTAATTCAGGTTTATACTGGCTGGGTTTACGAAGGGCCTTGGATGGTACGGCGGATTTTGGAGGGATTGCAGCAAAAGTTGCAGGAACGTGGCTTAACTTCGATTTCTCAGGCTGTGGGTTTACAGGATTAATATTAGATCCCACAGGCTAAAGCCTGGGGCTACACAAACAAAGCCTGCCGCCGGAGCTTTAGTGAGGACAGGCTAAGACGATGTTCCGAGATTTAGTCCGCCTTCGCGGACTTCGTTCGTTTAGCCGCACCTTTCTTTCTTATCGGGCTTCTAGGATTTTTCAGTCGGTGCCCACGGACCAACAACTGATTCCCCGCGCTTCTCTTTCTCTGCAAGTTCTAAATTCAACTCCAAAAGTTTCGCCAAAATATCATCATTTGAATTGAATCCATATGCCTGCATTACCAGTTGATCTAACTTTGCATGAAGCTTGAATAACTGACTACTTGGTTCGTGAAAAAAATGGTTGTAAAGCTGAGTAATTCCCCACTGTTTTTTCTCCATTTCTTCAGTGCGGTACTTGTGCAATTCTTGTGCCGCTGCACGAATTTGCTCAATTAATTTTTTACTTGGTGATTGAGGAAATGGGAAGGTTTCAAAACAAGTATTGTGAGTGTAAGCAATATCAGCTTTAAGAGTTGATTTCTGCGCGTGCATCCAAGTTCGATGAACATTAGAAGTTAAGATGCCAAAAACGTAGAAGTCATCAGAAGCAACAACTACTGATTTATCTCCGGGGAGCCAATCTAAAGGTGCAGGAAGAAATACAGCCCATTTAGAAACCCTAGGAACAGCGAAGTAGCAGGATAAATTAGCGATCGCTTTTCTCATATCTGGACGTGGACGTAGAAATCTCCACCAGTTAGTTCTAGCTCGTTCGTCGCGATTACTATCTCGTTCAGGCTTAACGTATTTTTTTACATAATCAAATGGCAAAACATAGTCGCTTGCGTCTTCAAGACTCATATTGTTGAAATCAATAATCCAGCGTTCTGGTTTTCCCTGTGGATTTTGCGCTAGATTTGCACCCATTGAAAACAGTTTCAGAATGTTCTTGTTCTTAGAATCTGCTTTAATCCAATCTTTAACTTGCTGTTCTGTAACAATGAATCCTTTACCAACAGGAATTACACCTTGAAAACATTGATTTAGATTTACTTGCAGTCGAGCCGCTTCTGAGACATCAATATTGGAAGTTAGAGACGAATTAATCTTAGAAACAACTTTATTATCTAAATGATAATTTTTCGGCTGTTGCTTACTCCAGTTAACCAAACTAACATGAACCTTTGCTTCTCCTGACCAAGGTTGAGTAGAAATTGCTTCATGAATATGCCCGTTATTTTGAGTAATGTAATCTAAGCTAGCTCTCCTACTTTTACCTTGACTAATTGAGTTAGTACCTACCAGCCCGGCTCTACCATCCTCATCAATATGTTCATGAGCTAATCGAAACCAGTAAGAACAGAAATCTACCGAGTCTTTCACATCAGAAAACTGCTCAAATACTTGATCAATGTAGTCATCTCCTAAAACAATCCTCATATGTTTTCCACCTAAAAACGGAGGATTACCAATAATTGCATCTGCCTTTTCCCACTCATTAAAAAGCGCATCTTTGCAGACAATATTATTATCCAAAGTATCCAAAGGCAGCGCATTTTCCGTTAACCCCAACTTATCGATCGCTATTTTCCGCCCAATCATCATCGTCACCCGCGCCAACTGCACCGCAAACGGGTTAGTATCCATACCAAAAAACTGAAGCGGTGTCACATAACCCATCGCCATTTGTCCAGAAGGCGATCGCTTTCGTTCCGCAATTTTATCAATCAACAGCTTCTCTAACCGCTTCAATTCCTGATACGCCACATACAAAAAATTACCTGAGCCACACGCTGGATCAAGCACTCGATAAGCCTGCAATTCCAACTGAAGCTTATTCAGTTCTCCAATCGAACCTGCACTATTAATTCTTTCTTCCCAATAATCACTAATCGTCGGGCGGACAATTTGCCGAATATCCACCTCACTCGTAAAATGAATGCCATGTGCATGACGCTTTGTCGCATCAATTGCCCCTTCAAAAATATTGCCAAAAATCGACGGACGTACATACGTCCAATTATCTCGCGCACAGACATCCAGAAACTTCAATTCTTCCGGAGTAAGTTCAATCGGGTCAATAATTGAAAATAACCCACCATTAAAGTAATCTACCCCTTTAAAACGTCCCGCAGGCGTCTTACCCTTACGATTCATTTCCTGAAACAACCCACCAATCAAATCATAAGTACTGCCCTTACTTTCCAGACAATCTTGAATCAGCGAAACGAAAATATCACGGGGCAATAACTCTCTATCTTCGGCAAACATTGCCAATACACACTGCAAAATAAATCGCTGCAATTGCTCTTCCGAAAAGTCTTGAAAACCACGCTTTTTGCCACGTTGATAAATCAGTTGATACAGTTCCCCCAAACGACGCGCCGATCGATCCGTGACTTCTACCTGGTTGTTTCGGAAAACTGGACGCATTCCGCCAATTTCCATAAACGTCAATGCTCCTGCCCTTTCTGGTAGCTGTTCAGTGGATATTCGATCTACAGGTTCATCCACCTGATTTTCAAAATCAAAAATCCAAAACTCATCAAAATTGCACAGCATCGCATAGCGGGGACGGTTGGGCGTAATTCGCATCCAGTAACGCTCAACTTGGGCATAATGCTTACTCAAGTCTTCCCCGCGCTTCTTCATCTCAATTAGCACACCAGGGACACCTTGACGCGATCTGCGCTTCGCAGCAGCGCTTCGCTATCGCCAAACTAAATCGGCAAACCCCATCTTTCCCTTAGCACTAGCTTTTTTGAGTCGATCCTCAAATTCCGCCCCCACCTCGATCGCTCCTTCATGACCAAATGCTCGAAAAAAGCGATCGAGAAACGTCTGTGACTCACTTTTCTCGTCGCCTCTAAGTCCTTTACAGAACGTTACGAATGCTTGCAGGCTTGCAGGAGTCACTGTCATAGAGGCTTTACCATATGGTGCTTATTTCTAGTATTCACCCACAATCACTAAAGTCACGATTTCCAGACTCGCTTCTCCTTCATTGCTTGCCGAATAGTAGGCGATCGCTTTATGCTTTAGATACCCATTCATCCCATAGTGACACCCATGAAACCTAAAATAAACATTTGTATGTCAATCGATATCGAGAGCGTTGTCAGACTTGATCCCAACAAGCCAGAAGAACTTGATGAGCAAGTTCGGCTACTATGTGACCTCTTGAATGACTTGAGAAATTTATTAGGGCGGTACTCATAGCCGATCCTCTATAGCTGAGACACGCGCTTCTAGAGCGTTCAGACGTGTCTCTATATTTGGTTCTGTCTGTCCTAACTGCTGTCTTACACAGTCATTGACGATCGCTGTTACAGGTCTACCTGTCGCCTTCGTTCGAGCCTCTAGTAGCGCCCAAACATCATCGTCATATCTAATCGTTCTTTTCTCTCTTACCATGCCACCTTTGCAATCAACGACTCACGTAACATAAGCTCCCGGTCTGTATACTTTATCCTCCAACATTGCGACTTTTCTGGAACTGGAGAATGGCAAGATGTAGAAATGAGCAAATTCCCTTTCACCTCAAATCGCTCTCTCACAGACACCCAGTGGCTTTTAGGCTTATCTGTGGCAAGTATCATCCTTTGGGGCATTTTCCTAGGAGATGTACCCTTACGAGACTGGGATGAGGGAACTCGCGCTCTCATCGCTAGAGAAATTTACCGTACGGGAAACTGGCTTTATCCCACCCTTGGAGGACAGCCATATCTCCTGAAACCGCCTTTGATGGATTGGCTGATTGCTTTAAGCTACAAAATAGCAGGCGTTCACGAATTGGGAACACGCTTTCCAGGTGCGTTCTTCAGTGCTTGCGGTGTGCCTTTACTTTATCTCGTCGGAAGAGAAGTTTTTCAAGAGCGCCTACCAGCAATTTTTGCGGCTGGCGTTTATTTAACACTACTACCTGTTGTGCGTCACGGCCGTCTAGCAATGCTTGATGGTATGGCAGTTTCTTTCTTCTTGCTGTTGTTATTTTGTCTACTTAAGTCCCGTCAAGATAGGCGTTGGGCTGTTGGTGTAGGCTTCGGATTGGGATTAATTAGTTTCACAAAAGGGTTATTAGTTCTACCTCTGGGGGCGATCGCCTTGGCTTTTCTCCTAGCAAATAATCAACTTTCTTTGTTAGGAAATCTCTATTTTTGGCTAGGAATAATTCTGGGCAATTTACCTATGCTTGCTTGGTATTTCGCCCAGTGGCAACATTATGGAGCTAGTTTTTTACAGGTACATTTTCAGTCTCAAGGTGTACAACGCATCTCTCAAGGTGTTGAGGGACACGCTCAACCTCCTTGGTATTACTTATTAGAGTTACTTAAATATTCTTTCCCTTGGCTATTGTTCTTCCCTGGGGGTATATCTCTTGCTTGGCAAAAACGCCATACAAGTTGGGGATCTCTGATTCTTATCGGCACTATTGGTTATCTGGGAATCATTTCTTTGATGAAAACAAAGCTTCCTTGGTACATCATGCCTTTTTATCCTTTTTTTGCTCTGGCTGTTGCTGCTTACTTAGCACAAATTTGGCAAAATCGCAAAATTTATCCTCGAATTTTTGTCGGTATTCTGGGATTTTTGGCAGTTGCAGGTTTGGGCGGTTGTGTTTACTTTGCTTTGGCAGATCCTCAGCCAGTTTTAATAGTTATGAGTGTGGTTGTATCGCTAACAATGAGCTTGGCAGCTTGGCGATTCAAGCAAAATAATCCTAGTTTCATCCCAATTTTGTTGGTGGGAATGTACATAATTTTGGGGTTGTTGATGAGTTCTAAGTCTTGGTTGTGGGAGTTAAATGAAGCTTTCCCAGTGAAGCCAGTAGCGGCGTTGATTTCAAAACATACTGATGCTAAGGCAGTTGTTTATATATCTTTTGGTTATGGGCGTCCAAGTTTGGATTTTTATAGCGATCGCCGTGTAATTCCCGCAGATATTGCTACTTTGAAAAAGCTCTGGTCAACTCAACCTTACTTGCTATTGGATCAGTCAACGTTGGCGGCTTTACAGTTACCTGATAGTGTATCTCTCGGTACGGCTAAAGATTTTACTTTGGTTGTCCCTAAGTCTAAGAGGCTGTCTCTAAAGAAAGGTAAAGGGGACGGAAGCGAGCGCTTGCATGATTCGAGAATAGAAAAGATGTGAGGCAGTTGCGTACAGACAATGACAAGAAAAGCTTACCCTTCTGATGTAACTGATGCCGAAAAGTTAACATCCGTCGATAAATCCCTCAATTTATCTGTCTTTTATCTGCGTTTATCTGCGTTTATCTGCGGTTCATTATCTCCAATTATAATTTATGCAAGAGGTCTAATGACATATTCTACGTATGGCAGTCATCGTAACAGAAGCCAACTTATACAATCAAGCTGCGTAGCAGCTTAGCTGGGGCTAGGAGGGAAAGACCCTCCAATCTTGGTTTTTCCAACAACGACTACTTCTCGCCCAAGTCAGTGACATTCGAGTTAAGCTTATCCCATGACTAAAGTACTAGGAGTTACGCATTGACGAATTGAGGAAACTAAGCATATGAACAAAAAATTCGGCAAAATACTTCTCGCTAATGATGCTTCAACTTTAAGTAACCTCGGATTTGAAAAATCTCCTGACGCGGCAATTTTTGCCAAAAATATTGCTAATTGGTTCACGGGCGATCGTCCAGGCAAATTTCATTCTTACTGTGACCCGGATGCCGAATCTGAATCTGCTTTAGCAGAGACAATGACTAAAGCTGGTCATACATGGACTGTTGGATATGATATCCCAGAAAATGTGGATGCGATTTTTACACATGAAACAAGTATTTATGACGATATACTCAGAGATTTGATTAGAGCCGGAGGGAACGTTTACTTAGCTGCCGAGACGGAAGATGAAGACTATGCTTCAGGATATGAATTTAACTGGTTTCTTTGTGAATTTGGTTTACAGTTTAACAAACGCTATAACGGGATTTCAGGAAATCAACCAATTAATAGCGATCATCCGATTTTTGCGGGAGTTAAATCTCTCTATCAACGCAATGGCAGTTCAATTATAGATTTCCAACCTGACGAGCAGGCCAATCAAATTCTCGTCAAAAGTTCTGATGGAGAAGGGCTGTATGCAATACTCGATCTCTCAAAGGCGACACCCCACGTCAGGATTTCGAGGATTTTTTCGGACCCAAGTGTTAAATTCACTGAGGCGGACGAATATATTGCTATTGTCAACGAGGGGATGGTTGATATAGATATATCAGGCTGGAAAATTCACGCACACAATCGCAATCAAGAATTCTCTTTTCCCACGGGGACAGTATTGAAAACAGGAGCTGAGTGTCGAGTTTATACTAACGAGGTGCATCCCGAGTCAGGCGGCTTCTCTTTCGGTAGCAAACGCTCTGTTTGGAATAACTCTTCAGATGAGGGAAGGCTATATGATGCTCAGGGAAATTTGATGTCTAGCTATGCTTATACTGAGCACAGTCAGAAGTTATCTATTCTGACAAAATCCCTTGGCTTTGACAATCTGATCCTAGAGGCAGATCCAGAAGCGATTAAGGCACAAAAAGCTTTAGGCGGTCAGGTAACTTTTGAGGAAGCATTGGACACAGCATACTATAGCTTTGTAGGCTTTGTAGGTGACGACCCAGAAGAAAGCTCGGTTGTAGAGGTGATCGCTGCTAATGCTGCTGCTGTGGGTGTGCCATACGCTTATTTTAATGGCGATCATGAACCCTCGTCTTACTTTTATATGGAAAAACCCACCACTAAAATTACCCTGTGTACGCCAGAGATACCGATGCTCCCAACCAGAGGGGAAAGCATAGAAGCTAACTGGATATTTATGTTACAAATTCCTGAACTCAACACAGTACATTGGGCGATTATCAACCGCTCAGGCGAAGAAGAAGTGTACAACTATGGTCGCAAATTGTCTTGATAAAGGAGCATTCCCTCGCAGATGAACCGAAGAAATCGCTCGATTTCGCTGGGGTTAATAAGAGGCTGTCTCTAAAGCCTGACGACTTACAGCGGTTTCCTCTGTAATGCGGTACATTCACCTCTCTCCAAACCTCTCTCCTTAAAGGAGAGAGGCTTTGACATTAGCCCCATTCCCTCGAAGGGAAGGGGGTTGGGGGTTAGGTCTGACTGTACCTCATAACAGCCGTAACCGCTGTAAGTCGCGGCTACATGAACAAAGGCTGCCTTCGCAGCCTTTAAGTATTAAACCTGCTAAGCTACGGCTTAGTTTGTGTAGCCTCACCCTTCAGGGTGCAGGACTATTAACCACCGCGTTGAAGATAACCTTGTACGTTGCGAACTGCTCTTACAGCATAAGGATTGCTAGGACGTAGTTGCAGTGCTCTTTGAAAGTTAGTCAAAGCTGTTTGGTAGTCTTTTTGCTGAGTTGCAGCATACCCAGCTAGCATATATTGAGTAAATGGGTCTTGCTGACCAGCAGTTTGGTTATTTGTAGCAGCAGGATTTTGCCGATTGCTTCCCCCGGTAGCTGCTGGATTCTGTTGGTTAGTGCCAGTACCAGTACGATTTTGTTGGTTAGTTCCTCCTGTTGCGGCTGGATTTTGTTGGTTAGTTCCTGTGTTACTAGGATTTTGTTGGTTATTGATACTGTCAGCAGGACTTTGTTGATTAGTTCCTGTGTTACTAGGATTTTGTTGATTATTGATACTGTCAGCAGGACTTTGTTGATTAGTGTTAGTGCGATTACGATTTTGCTGGTTATTGATACTATCAGCAGGACTTTGTTGATTAGTGTTAGTCCCACCAGGATTTTGTTGGTTGGTATTGGTATTATTTTGAGCTAGTGTGCGGTTATTGAAAGTTTGATTAGAGTTAGCAGAGATGACTGCTAATGCTGGCAAACTCAGTAAAACACTAACGCTAGTAACTCCAAGCAGCGTCAACAGGTTTTTAAGATAATTTTTATGATTATGTACGCTCATTTGTCAGTGTTCAGCATTAGGCTGAAAGTCTTCTAAGGGTTAAACTCATCTGTATCGTCAACAGATGTTGGCTGTTCATCAATTTTTGAATCTGAAGAATTTACGCCTGTAAAAACACAAGACATAATTCCTAAAAGTTTCTTTTAAAAGATTAACCCTGTTACTTTTATAGCTCTTCTATCTCAAGACTTGTATAAATGTTAAGTAACTCTGTCTAATTAGGTAGTGGCTACGAAATAACCTTAAATTTTCTCTGAAATCGCTAATTTCAACTTAAATCGATTGGCTCAACTCTAGTAGCGTTACTTCCCAAATTAAGCGCGGTTGAGCGTAGCCTAGAAGGTATTTTCTAGCTTGTTCTAATTGTTGGATAATGCTTGGTGAAGAAAAAGATTGCCAGTAACTATGCTGTAGGTAATCTACTAGCCAAAGCTGAGTTTCAGCATCTAAGGTTTTGTCTATTTCTTTAGCTAGTTCTAAAGCCTTGCGGGCTGTTTTTGGAGGGTTAGTAAGTTTCTTGAGTAAATCAGCAGGAATTGCTTGGAGTTGTTTAAAAAAGGCGATCGCTTCTCCAGGACTTCCTTGAGCGATCGCTAATACTGATGTTTCCTTGAGAATCTCCTGATGACCAGTTTGCCGCAACACATTTTCCATCTGTTCCCAGGCCAAGCGATAAAAGGGAATCCGCTGACAGCGAGAAACCAGCGTCGGTAATAAAGATTCAGTGCTAGGTGCAATCAAAATCAAGGTAGCTTGTCCCGGTTCTTCCAGCGTTTTGAGTAAGCCATTAGCCGCGGACTCGGCCATTGTTTCTGCTTGTTCTAGCACAACTACCTTACGCGATGCTTCCAGAGTTGAACGACCAAGAAATTGGGTAATTTCCCGAATTTGTTCCAAGCGAATTTGGGGCGGTGTTTTGCGAGTCAGTCCTTTTTCGGCCGCTTCTTTGGCAGACAAACGGGTGCCATTATGGAGGTAAGTTGGCTCTATCCAGAGTAGATCTGGATGGTTACCCTGCTGTAGGGCCGTCTTTGTACAGATTGCCGCTTTTCGGGGAGAATGCTTGTACAAAACAACATCTCGATGAAAGCACGAGCCGCCAAAGTACGCCCCACTCCGGGGGAACCAGCAAAGAGATAGGCTGGAGCAATACGGGAAGATGCGATCGCTCCTTTTAATAAAGCGATCGCCTGTTCTTGCCCTACTATAGTGGAGAAAGCTTCTGAAACCATGCACCAAACCTTTGAAGCAAAATCGTCTGAATTGCTAAATGTATCTCTTCTTCGCTCTTGCTGGCATCAATCCTGACAATTCTTTGGGGATAAGATGTTGCCAATTCGGTAAAGCCTTGCTGTACTCGTTGGTGAAAGGCTAAATCCGCTTGCTCAATTCTGTCAGTAAGTCCTCGCTGTTGCGCTCGCTTTAACCCAGTTTCAGCATCAATATCCAACCAGAGGGTAAGGTCGCTTTCCAGTCCGTTAGTGGCAATTTGGTTAAGCTGCTGGATCAATTCCAGGTCAAGTCCCCGTCCGTAACCTTGGTAGGCAACTGTAGAATCTGTATAGCGATCGCATAAAATCATTGCACCACTAGCTAACTGTGGCTTGAGAAATTCCTCAACATGCTGAGCGCGGTCAGCAGCATACAGTAAAAGTTCTGTTCGGTCTTGGATGGGAGATGAGTCTCCTTCTAGCAAAAGTTTTCGTAAACTCAGTCCTAATAACGTTCCTCCTGGTTCTTTTGTAGCAACAAAGGGCATCTTGTCGCCAATAATTCCTAAAGATGAATTTATGTCAATTTTTTGCAGCCATTGTAAACACCGCTTGAGTTGAGTAGTCTTCCCGCTGCCTTCGACTCCCTCAAAGACTATCAATAATCCGTACATTTACTGATCCGTGATTCATCTTGTTCTGTTATCATCGCTTTAAGTTTCACCAAGCTTTATCTAATTTTTACAATTTTATTCTCATTGAAAGATACATTTATTTGGTAACCTTTATCCGGAGGCACCGCCAAGAGCTAGTAGCAATTAATAGTTCAGCATCCATTTGTCCCTTTCTTGCTCCTGTTCTAACCCTTACCAGAGGTTCGATATGATAGGAGGGTCTAGCTAACTGACGTCCAGGGTTATATATGGCTCGCTATACTTGTTCCTTTATCGTTGCAGTTTCCCTTGATCGTCTTCAGCAGTCACTGATTGAGGTTTTGCAATCCTGCAATTTCGATATTATCTACGACACTGGGGACTACCTGATGGCCCGGGAGATTCCTGGTCGTGTCGCTTTTGCTAAATTGGTGACTGTGGAGGTGCTGATTGACAAATCAACGGCTACCGATCAAGAAGTGCGAATGAATTTTGTCATCAAAAACGAAGAGTTACCCCTTCAGGTTGACAATCATTGCCACCAAATGTTTTATTTGGTGCAAAATGCTGTGGCTGAAAATCGTCAGTGGCAACTTGTGGAAAGTGTAGCCGGATAGTCTCCGGCCTTACCCTTGAATCACCTCAAAGTTCCGCTTCCCCCTCCAAAATTCTCTTCTTCTGTGTCCCCCATCATCATGTTTGGGCTAATTAGGGTGATGTCAAATTCATCTATTGGCCCTGTTGGATGTGGGTCAGTTTTGAGTAGGTAATACTTTGCAGTCACCTGGGGACCAAAGACAACTTCATCATCATGCTGGAGATCGTGGGATTGTATTTTGCGAGTATTAATAAGTAGTCCGTTGGCGCTAGGTTTGCCTTTGAGGTTGCCATCAACTATTCGGTAATATGTAGTACCGTCCTCACGCTGTCTTCGCACCAAAGTTGCGTGTAGCCTAGAGACAAACTGGGAGAAGAGACGAATTTTACAACTTGGGTCTCTACCGATGGAATAAATGGGTTCTTCCAAGGTAAATTCTCTAGTTCCCTTGTCGTCGTCAATAATCAATACATGATCTTGTCTTGTTAGTGCAGGCATCGAAAAATCGTGATAAAGAGTGCAGATAGGTCAGAAAAATGCTTTTGTTTACTTGTCTTAGCACACTTCTCAACCAGCTTTCCTTGATTCCTGTGAAAAGTACCCTAATCGCTGACCATCAATTGGGTTTTCCCCGTAATTAAGAATGATATTCATTAGTGGAGCAGAGCGGATATACTCCACAGGTATCATTTTCCTGGCTCTTAAGAACACTAAAACTCTATGCTTCCCCTGACTCGTGCTTGGTCTTGAGAAGGTTTCATTTTCTATTTTGGCATATGGATTTAGATGTCAGTTGTGTTTGATCTGGAATAGACCTCTTGCAAAAGTTAAATCGACCCCCCTCAATCCCCCCGACCCCTCTCGTTCTCCCCTAAAAGGGGAGATGACAGAGGACGAAGCCTTTTATTTTGGGGGAAGAATCAAGACTCCCTCTCCTTTTAGGGGAGGGTTGGGGAGGGGTTTCAAGGATTTTTGCAAGAGGTCTAATGAGGAATGGGGAATGGAATAGGGGAAGACTCTGCTTAATCACTTGTGCCCCAATCCCCAAACTTAAGCTAGGCTTTAAAAACACGACGCAGTAATAGTGAGTTGGTGACAACACTAACAGAACTAAATGCCATCAATGCACCTGCGGCTGCGGGATTGAGGAGAATGCCAAATTGTGGTAAAAGTACTCCACAAGCTACAGGAATCCCCAAAGTATTATAACCAAATGCCCAAAAGAGATTCTGACGAATTTTGTTGAAAGTGGCGCGTGAAAGCTTAATTGACTCAACCACATCTAGCAAGCTACCACGCATCAAAATAATTCCCGCTGTTTCCACAGCTACATCGGTTCCCGTAGAAAGAGAAATGCCAACATCTGCTTGTGCTAAGGCTGGTGCATCATTAATGCCATCCCCTACCATAGCCACGCGCTTTCCTTGAGATTGTAGCTTGGCGATCGCAAGAGCTTTCCCATCGGGACGCACTCCAGCAATTACATCCTTGGGATCGATTAAGACTTGTTGCGCGATCGCCATTGCCGAGTTAACCTGATCTCCAGTTAACAACATCACCCGAAAGCCCATCCCTTGTAAACGTTCCACTGTTTCTTTCGCATCAATCCTAGGAACATCTGTGACAGCAATCACCCCGGCCAATAAATTTTCAACGGCTACAAATACAACAGTTTTACCTGAAGCAGCCAAAGCCTGAACCTGAAGCATCGTTGCTTCACTAATTGTCACACCTTGCTGACTCAACCAATCTGAATTACCCAGCAAAACTCGCCGATTTTCCACCAACGCCGAGATTCCCAATCCTGGTTCCGTGTAAAAATCTTGAGTAGGCAACATCGGTAACTGTAGCTGCTTAGCTTCACTCAAAATTGCCGATGCTAGGGGATGAGAAGTACCGCTTTCTACGGCTGCGGCTATTTGAATCAGAGAGTTGTGATTATATTCCTTTAGGGGGATGCAATCTGTGACAGTAGGTTTACCGCTGGTGAGAGTACCTGTTTTGTCAAATACTATCGTGTCCAACTGATGCACCCGTTCCAAAATATCGCCACCTTTGATTAATAAGCCACGTTCTGCACCAATGCTAGTACCTACCAAAATAGCAGTCGGTGTGGCCAAACCAAGAGCACAGGGACAAGCAATCACTAAAACAGCGATCGCTAATTTCAGGCTTAAAATAAAACTAGAAGTAGCCTGAATCATCATGTGACTTCCTGTATGAGTCATGGGAGACAAGACATCAGGCCAAATTTTCGTACCAGCGACGTACCAAAAGAGGAAAGTCAGCAAGGCGATCGCCAGAACACCATAGGTAAAATATCCCGCAACCGTATCTGCTAATTGCTGTATCGGTGCTTTCCGAATTTGGGCTTGCTCAACCAGGGCGACAATTTGCGCTAGAGTTGTTTGTGAAGCAGTGCGAGTCGCCTTGAGAGCAATTACTCCCGACTGATTTAAAGTACCAGCAGTAACAGCATCTCCTGGTAACTTCAATACTGGCATTGGTTCCCCTGTAAGCATCGACTCATCCACCAACGACTTACCAGCAACCACTTCGCCATCAATCGGCACCTTTTCCCCTGGTAATACTCGCAACCACTCACCAACGCGAACTTGTTCTACAGGGATTTCGATTCCTGGTTGTTCCGCTGCAGTTGCGATCGATTTGCCGATTAAACGCGCTACTTGCGGTTGTAGCGCTAACAATGACTCATAAGCTGCAGAGGCTCTTCTTCGCGCCCTTTGCTCTAAGGTACGACCTAGTAGAATGAAACCTAGTAGCATCACCGGTTCTTCAAAAAAGCATTCCCAACCAACTGATTGAGGAAAGAACAAAGCTGCACAGCTAGCGGTGTAAGCTGTTAGCGTAGCTAACCCTACCAAGGTATTCATGTTAGCTGATCTGTACCACAAACCTCGAAAACCATCCATTAAAATAGGACGACCTGGCCCTAGTAAAGCTAAAGTTGCTAGTCCCCAGTGAAACCAGATATTGCTTAACACTGGTAACATCGGTGCGCCAAGCCAATGGCCGATATGTCCTATTGTCGATAGAATAATCAGGACACCTGCAATTACCAATCGCCAGACTTGTTCTTTTGCTTCAAGTTCACGGCGTTGAGTGGGAGTCAGGGTATTTTGTGGAGTAAGTATCTTACTTGCTTGAGCATAACGAGGTTGAGAAGGAAATCCTTTTGATGTCAATTGTTCAGCTAACATTGCTGGATCGACATTTCCTTCTGTACACTGGACAACTGCTACCTCTGTTACCAAATTGACACAAGCAGAAACGACTCCTGGATGCTGGTTGAGATGTCGTTCCACAACACTGACGCAACCGGCACATTTCATTCCAGTGACATCTAAGGCGATCGTTTTGACTGGTGATGTTGGTGTTACTTGGGCAATATTTGGGGAAATTTGCATAGAATATTTTGGGGCTAACCGCAATCATTGTAACGACACCTGAAAACTTGGATGTCTCTACTTTTGAGGGTAGGCGAAATTAAGCTAAGATTACCCGAAATTATTGTTTTATTTTCCTTAAAAATCAGGGCAGGAACGATTTTTCTGTAGCCCAAATAACGCCAAGATCCCCGACTTCTTGAAAAAGTCGGGGATTTGAATAGCCCAAAATACCAAATTCTAAATCCTCAATTAATTAACTACAGAAGATGACGATAAATATCCAAAGATATGGCTGTGCGCTGTGTAACATCACCTACTGATTTGTATGTGCCCCCTCGTTCTCTTTCTGCTGTAATTTTTTGGGCAATAGTTAATTCTAGACCACAGTCAACTAATTCTTGTGTGGAAAGGGTGTTGATAGGGTTCCAGGAAAAATCAGTACTTTTTTGAATTGAGTAATTAAAGATAATTAGTGGAGCAAGACGTGGTAAATAATTTTGAGGTAAGCCTGCTACTTCTGTGAGTTCTTCTAGTTGTGTGAAAATATATCCTTCTTTCCGTTTAGCGTCAATTTTATTAGCATAAACAATCGGCAAGCCCAAAGCATAGACGAGTTCATCTTTAGAACAAGTATTGATATCTACCTGTCCGCGAGTCTCCGCCAGGAGTTTTGCCGTTTCAGTATCGGTCAGGGACTAGCTGACTTTTCGGAATAGTTTTGAGCAAGAATCTCTTTTTCAGATAAAAAGCTGTTCCTATCTGATAGTAACCAGATGAAAGCTGCTACATGATGTGAGGACAAAATTAGTGCAGCAGTTGTTATCCCCAGCCCTAAAGCTACCCAAGCTGGTGTCTTGGATTTATGTCCAGCATAGACTAGGGCCAATCCTCCCAAGGTTGGGACAGAAAGACCACCAAACCCAGTTTGGGATACGGTTTACCTGAAAATTAGAGTTTGTCACTGCTATTTAACTTAACGACAAGTTCAGATAGAGTCTAATAATTTTCGGCGTTTGTCTTCGTACTCTTCCGCTGTAATTATCTCGGCATCATAAAGCTTTTTCAGTTCAGCAAGAGCTGCTGCTTTGTCCTTGGTAGATTCTATTGCTCTGAAAATTATTGCCATAGCCTCCTGAAGCCATTAGCCCAGGATTGTACTTTGCGAATTGAAGGCTTGGTCTGACATTAAAAGTAAACCAAGGAATTCAAAAAATGCAATAATTCCTGGGATACAAGTCCAAGAAAATACTGCGTACAAAATTCCCGCTAAATTTTCCCCTAAATAGAACTTATGAATTCCTACAAAACCCAGGAAGAATGCTAATAAAGCCGCTGTACCCTTATCTTTCATAGTTGTTTTAATGTCAGTAAACCTTTGGCAGTAATTTAAAATCTTGAGCGAGACTGTGAACTTAAGCCTTGTCCTTGTTAAGTCGAGTAAGTTTAGCCATCAAGAAATAGATCAGGACGATACCAACTTGGGCTTCAAGTAGAACCAGATAGCCTCGAAAAAAGTAGTTTAGATTTGTTGCTGAGGTGAGAGCAAATATAGTTGCTCCACAGACAGCATAGGGAAGTAGACGCAATTTTGTCAGATTTAGCTTTGGGTTGGGGAAATTCCAGCGACTCATCAGAGTTTTTCACCAAAATAAATTGCGGTGCTTACAGCCTTTAAGGCTTCCGGCGTTGAGTCTTGCTTAGTCGTCAAACCGAAAGCCTATAATCCAAGTTTAACAACTCGCTCCCCGAAGTTGCCTAGACTTTTCATTAGTCATGAGTGCTGAGTGCTGAAATAAGGTAGAAGTTCAGATTACTTTAGTGATTGTGTACCTAGTAGGATTGAATTCTTCCCAGTCCCCAATCCCCAGTCCCCAGTCCCCAATCTCCAGTCCCCAGTACTCAATTAGCACCACTACCTAGGACGAAAAGACTGAGCAAAGTGCCACTATTCCAGAGACTATGGAGAAGCATGGGAGCGAGGAGATTGCGCGATCGCGTATAGACAAACCCCAGAACCATTCCCAAGGTAGCTAGGGGTAGAACTTCCGAGAGACTGAGGTGGGCGATCGCAAACAGCAGACTACTAGCAACAACTGCACCCCAAACTGGCATATAGCGGGTGAGTGAAGGTAACAAGAAACCCCGGAAAATAATCTCTTCAAAAATCGGTGCTGCAACTGCTGCAGTCAAGAAAAATATTAACAATGCTACGCTATCTTTTCCCTCCAAAGCTAGAGGTAAAATTGGGTTACTTCCTCCTTGTCCTTGCCAAATTTGTTGATTAAGTAACGATACTATAATCACCAGAGGTAATGCTACTAAATAACCTCCTATTCCCCAAATAATCCAGTTATTTTTTAGTTCCAAACGAAACCAATCCTGGGATATTGGCAAAAATGGTTTGATGGAAAAGTACAAAACAGACAAGCCTCCAGCCGCCAGAAGTAAGTAGCTAAACAATACATAAAAAGCTTTGTCCCTAACACTGAGTCCTGTGGGATTGAAGCCCAAAATACTAAACAATAATGGCAACAGCAACTGACCAACAAAGAAAAATCCGAAGATGAGTACTTGCCAAATTGTTTCCGCATCCCAAGGTGTTTCCCAAGCAAGATCGCCGTTGGTAGCTAAGATTGATTGCTTACCTTGAAGTAACCGTTGAATCAATAAAAACAGTAAGAGTCCAACACCTAATAAACCACCAAATCCCGGTATTACCCCAATCAAAGCTAACTTTAAAATCGCTTGTTGGGCAATTTCTTGTTCTTTAGCTTGCAGTGATACAAGAGCATCCTGACGCTGCTGTAATTGATATAGTTGAGTTAAAGCGCGATAGCGGAACCAACTATCTAAGTTTTTTTGAATTATTGCCTCAGCATCCGGTAGTAAGCGGGGTGAATTGCTCCATAAATTAGTTAACACCGCTGCTGTTTGTCTTGTCGAATCTTTGGCAATTGAATCTCTATTGATAAGTTGATTCCAAGTTTGAATTGCTGATGAAGTTTCTCCTTGTTGAGCTTGGAAAATTCCTAGACGCAAATCTAGCTCATCAACCAGTTGTTTTACCTCAGACAATGATTGTTGTAAATCTAGGGAAGAACCAGCAAGTTTTGCACGAGTAGAAACTGGTAACTTTGGTTGTGTGGAATCAGTAGAGGAAGATACCTCTGAGGAGGATAAGTTGTCCAGTTTTGCGGCAATTTGTACCTGAGTTCTTTGAGCTTCTTTCCGTGCTTCCTTATACTGTTTTTGAGCTTCTTTGAAAGGTTCCTTGCCAATCAAAACCTCACGAGCATTAGTAAGATCTGTTGTTGAATCTTTGGTGCTCGTTGTAGCAGTTTTTTTGTCTTGAAATTGTGCAGCATGAAGCAGCAGATTTGTTTGATACAGTTCCAGGCGACTTTGAATCTGAGGCTGTCCCCAGCTTACTATTAAGGAAACAGTAATATTGAATAAAGCAAAAATCGTTAACCCTACCAAAATCAAACGTTTAAATACCACAATCAACTGCTTATCGCTCATTAACTCCACCCAAAACTAATTAAAAGTGCTTGAATCAAAATCTAAGAAATGTTGCCCCTTACAGGCTGGCTTTTCGCTCACCCTGAAATTATCGCATTCTTACTAAGATAAACTGCTCATACCAAGTTGCGTTCAAATGTCTAAAGTAAAACAAGCTTCTAGCTAGTCAGTACCAGGCTGGAAGCCTACTCTACCAGTTCTAGAATAGACAGTTGCAATATTAAAGGGTAAAACAAGCTTCTAGCTAGTCAGTAGCAGGCTGGAAACCTACTTTACCAGTTTTAGATGAGACAGTTGCAAGTTAAAATAAGCCTGATATTGAAATCAACCTTTGTGTGAAACTTAGGACAGTTCACTTACTCGCTAACGGAGGCTTAAAAGATTGGCTACTCGCGTTATTATCGTGCGTCACGGTCAAAGCAGCTACAATACCTTACAGATCATTCAAGGGCGTTGTGATGAGTCAGTTTTGACCCAAAAAGGAGCGGCCGATGCTCACCAAGTCGGTACTGCGCTAAGTAGCCTTAGCTTTGATGCCTTTTACAGCAGTCCCTTGCAGCGGGCTTTCCAGACAGCAAAGATTATACACTCCTATTTGCCAAATTCTCCTGAGTTACGAGTTGCTGATCAACTCATGGAAATTGATTTACCGCTTTGGGAGAAGCTGAAAAAGTCAGAAGTCAAGGAAAAATTCCCAGACGATTACCGTTGTTGGAAAGAACGTCCCCATGAGTTTTGCATGAGTTTCCAGACGAGTGAGGGAACTAGGGATCACTTTCCTGTTTTGGCTTTATACGAACAAGCAAAACAATTTTGGCAAGAAATTCTCTCCCGCCACCAGGGAGGTACGATTTTAATTGTGGCTCATAACGGTATCAATCGTTGCTTGCTTACCAGTGCCCTTAATATTCCCCCAGCGCTTTACCATCAAATCCAGCAATCTAACTGTGGCATCAATGTACTGAATTTTGCTGGCGGTTTGGGTGAACTTGTACAATTAGAGTCGCTGAATCAGACATCCCACTTAGGTGATGCTTTACCAACACCGCGTGAAGGGAAGCGAGGGTTGCGTTTGTTGTTGGTGCGTCATGGGGAAACTGAGTGGAATCGCGCTTCACGCTTTCAAGGGCAAATTGATGTACCGCTCAATGATAATGGTCGCAGACAAGCGCAACTAGCGGCTGAGTTTCTTAAGGATGTTCAGATTGATTTTGCCGTCAGTAGCCCAATGCTGCGTCCCAAGGAAACGGCTGAGATTATACTAAATAATCATCCCAATGTCAAGCTGGAACTGCAAGATACACTCAGGGAAATCAGTCACGGACTATGGGAAGGGAAATTAGAGTCGGAAATTAGAGAAATTTATCCAGATTTGTTGCATCAGTGGCAAATTGCGCCAGAAACGGTACAAATGCCAGAGGGGGAAAATTTACAGCAGGTATGGTCAAGAGCGATCGCCTGTTGGGATGGGATTGTCAAAGAAGCTCCGATCTCTTCCACCCAACTCACGACTGGTATTGTAGTTGCTCACGACGCCATCAATAAGGTAATTCTCTGTTATCTTCTCGGTTTGGGTGCAGAATCGATTTGGTGTATTAAACAGGGGAATGGTGCTGTTACTGTGATTGACTATCCCCAAGGTTTAGAGAAACCGCCAATATTGCAAGCGATGAATATTACGACTCACTTATCTGGGGGTGTTTTGGATACAACTGCTGCGGGTGCTTTGTGATTTTTTGAGGATTTTTTAACCGCAGATGGACGCAGATAAACGCAGATAATTAGCAAATTTATTTGTGTACATCTGTGGTTGTTTTCACAAGTATCAGTTTGGCGGTTTTCCACACGGAAAACTTCCCGTGAAAAAATCCTGTTTTTTCTATCATGGGGATAGGTAGAAAGATTTAAGTAGCGAGAAAGTGACGACATCTTCTAAGACACTGACGCTTGTTAAAGATCCAGAACGTCTGGAAGTTCGGCTTAAGGAGATTCCCCAAGAACCAGGGGTTTACTTAATGCGTGACTTAGGCGATCGCATTCTCTACATCGGAAAGGCAAAGAAACTGCGAACTCGCGTTCGTTCCTATTTCCGCGAATCTCAGCAACTAAGCGAGCGCATTACCATGATGGTACGTCAGGTAGTTGAGATTGAGTTCATCGTCACTGACACCGAAGCCGAAGCTCTAGCATTAGAGGCGAATCTTGTCAAGCAGCATCAACCTTACTTCAACGTACTGCTAAAAGACGACAAAAAATATCCCTATATTTTGATTACTTGGTCAGAAGAATATCCCCGTATATTTATCACTCGTAACCGAAGAATAGCCAAGGAAAAAGATAAATACTACGGGCCATTTGTCGATTCAGGTTTGTTGAGAACCACCTTAAATCTAACTAAACGACTCTTCCCAATGCGGCAACGTCCGCAACCACTATTTAAAGACCGTCCTTGTTTAAACTATGACATGGGGCGTTGTCCAGGTGTCTGTCAAAAGTTGATTTCTACCGAAGAATACCGCAAAACAATTCAAAAAATTGCGATGGTTTTTCAGGGACGGACTGGGGAATTAATTGATATTCTCACCGAGAATATGAATCAAGCGGCTGAGTCATTGAACTTTGAAACAGCAGCGCGTATACGTGACCAAATTGTTGGCATTCAGTCACTAAGCGCTGACCAAAAAGTATCCTTACCAGATGATACAGTTTCCAGGGATGCCATTGCTCTTGCTGCTGATACTCAACACGCTTGTATTCAGCTATTTCAGATTCGTGCTGGTCGCTTGGTGGGACGCTTAGGATTTTTCGCTGATGCGCAATCCGGGACAGCAGGAGAAATATTACAGCGGGTATTAGAAGAACATTACCAAGCCGCTGATTCAGTGGAAATACCATCAGAAATTTTGGTGCAATATGAGTTACCAGAAACTGAAATGTTGGTGGAATATTTGAGTGAACGAAAAGGGAGAAAAGTAACAATAATTGCTCCCCAACGCCAAGCAAAAGCCGAACTAATTGAAATGGTAGAGCGCAATGCTAAATATGAACTAGAGCGCACCCAACGTTTTGCTGACCGCAACATTCAGGCAATGCAAGATTTAGCTGATATTCTGGATTTACCTGACTGGCCTCATCGTATTGAAGGTTACGATATTTCCCATATCCAAGGTGCAAATGCTGTCGCGTCTCAGGTAGTATTTATTGACGGTCAACCTGCTAAGCAATACTATCGCCATTACAAAATTAAAAATCCAGAAATTAAGTCAGGTCATTCTGATGACTTTGCTAGTCTTGCTGAAGTAATTAGCCGTCGTTTCCGCAAGTATTTAGAAGACCAACAAATGCAGCGAGTGGGAACTTCAGATTGGCCAGACTTAGTAATGATTGACGGAGGTAAAGGTCAGTTATCTTCCGTTGTCGAAGTCTTGCAGGAAATGAATTTAATGGAAGATTTGCGGGTAGTTAGTTTAGCCAAGCAACGAGAGGAAATCTTCCTTCCTGGTGAATCGCAACCGTTACCAACTGAAGCAGAACAATCGGGTGTTCAATTGTTACGTCGTCTGCGGGATGAAGCACACAGATTTGCCGTAACTTTCCACAGACAACAAAGAAGTGATAAGCTGCGTCGTTCTCGTTTAGATGAAATTCCGGGGTTAGGTTTCCATCGACAAAAACTGCTGTTGGCGCATTTTCGTTCAATTGATTATATCCGTGAGGCGTCTCCAAAACAGCTTACTGAAGTTTCAGGAATTGGGCCACATTTAGCTCAAGAAATCTACAATTATTTTCACCCTTAAAGCTTCACCAATAAGCAGTTCAAAAACCTCTGCGTTTCTCTGCGTCTTCCTCTGCGTTCTCTGCGTTAAAAAAACATATTGCAGCACTGCACAAGCGTTGATTTGTCCAGCAATATAATGATTGCTTAATCAGCGGTTGAATTAGGCAAATCAGGAGCAGAAGAGACTATGGTGCAAAGCAAGGGGAAGGAACGTCCCATTGGTGTAGACTTGTTTGCGGGAGCAGGTGGCTTGACTTTAGGTTTCGAGCAAGCTGGGTTTGACGTGCTTGCATCCGTCGAGCTAGATCCGATCCACTGCGCTACACATGAGTTTAACTTTCCCTTCTGGTCTATTTTGTGTAGGAGTGTTGTTGAGACGACTGCAGAGCAAATTAGGAAACAGTCTGATATTGGAAACCGCGAGATTGATGTAGTGTTTGGCGGCCCTCCATGTCAGGGTTTTTCGATGATTGGAAAACGGGATATAGATGACTCGCGGAATGCTCTTGTGTTTCACTTCATTCGACTGGTTTTAGAGCTAAAACCTAAATTTTTTGTAATGGAAAATGTGCGAGGTATGGCACTAGGAAATCACAAGAAATTTCTTCTAGAAATCATCAGTGAATTTCAGTCTAATGGCTATGAAGTAGCAGAAAAATATCAAATCCTCAATGCGGCAAATTATGGTGTTCCACAAAATCGGGAAAGATTATTTATCTTCGGATGTCGTCAAGGCTTACATCTTCCAAACTACCCTCAACCTATTACTAAACCCCCGAACTCAAAGAATAGTAGTAAAAACATCTTGCCTGTGACTAATATTCCTCGTATAAGAAATACTCCAACAGTTAAGGATGCGATACAAGATTTACCAGAAATAGAAAAATATCCAGAATTGAATGAAAGAGATTGGGTGATAGCCGAGTCTGGAAAAGCAAGTCGTTATGCAGCTATTTTGCGCAGTTCTAGCAACATCAAAAACAATTACTCATACCCTCGCGAATACGATTCAAGAATACTAACTTCAAGTCGTAGCACAAGCCACAATCCAGAATCTATTCAAAGATTCGCAGCTACTTTACCTGGAAAAACAGAGCCGATCAGTCGCTTTTATAAGTTAGATCCTCGCGGTATCTGTAATACTCTCAGAGCCGGAACAGCCAGCAATCGAGGTGCTTTCACTTCTCCTAGGCCGATTCATCCATTTTTACCACGCTGTATCACAGTAAGGGAAGCAGCGCGACTACACTCTTATCCAGATTGGTTTAGATTTCATGTGACAAAATGGCACGGCTTCCGACAAGTAGGAAACTCCGTACCGCCACTTTTAGCAAAAGCAGTTGCTAGTGAAATAATTCGTGCTCTTGGTCTGTCTCCAGTCAAACCTCAAAATCAAAAGCAACTGGGAGAGGAAAAATTACTGGAGGTGACTATTTCTCAAGCAGCTAAACGTTACGGCGTTGATGCAAAAGCTTTAGAGTTTAGAACGAGACGTGATCGAAAAGCGATTGTTTCGCCAGATCAACCCCTACTTATCGACGAAAAGGACCAGGATTGAGCAATTGCACTTGGCTCATTCTGATGACGTAGGGGTGATAGTTGTTTTTGTCGTAAGAACCTACCCAAATTTTATAGGGGCCAGGTTGCCATTGACCAGCCATTCCAGGATTTTTGCCCTGAAAGTCATCATTGCACCAAGTACCCCCAGGGCCGCTAATCACCAGGGTTGTGTCCTGTGTACTTTCTACTACTAGGCTCATATAGTTGAAAAAAGTAGTCAAATTCAGGGTATGGTCAGGCTGTTCATCGGTAAAACCGACACAGGGCCCAGTGGAGGTTTCTTTACGGCCAGCAACGTTGCTAGCTGGTACGGAACCTCCACTAATACCCTGAATCCTCATCGGGTCTGGAGTAAAGTTAGGTCTAATGGTGACGTTCTCGAATATCTTCTGGGCTTGGGCTGGCTGATGGCTGTGAGCCAAGGCTAGAATGAGTATCCCTCCCGCAATCATCGCCGTGACAATTGCGGTTACCCGATTGGACATCCTGACGGATTTTTTGCCTCGCTGCTTCACTGGCTTTTGTATGCTAAGGGCTATGAACGGTGCGTTTATATCAAAATATCAACGGCTTTTATGTTAGCAGCGACGCACCGATTGCCGATAGTGTTCCCAAAAGGTATTGGATGGGGAAGATTGGGAAGTAATATCATTGCCGTTTGCATCAGAATTATTCAAAAACCTCTGCGTTTCTCTGCGTAAACCTCTGCGCTCTCTGCGTTAAAAAACATATTATTCCAAGGCAAACAGATTCGATATAATACCTCCCTCAATGCCCATTACCTTTCATTCAGCATGAGCTAATGCTTGCTGTAAGCGGGTTTTATCTATCCCTGACGAGTGGAGAAGTACCCACGATTCCATCAGGTCAGGGCCGTGAACATCGCCTGTAAGAGCCGCACGTAGCGATCGCATTACCAACCCTTTCTTTACTTTCTGAGTTTTGATCACTGCTTGAATAATCTGCTGTGCATCATCTACACTCAGTTCAGGGTAATTCTCAACAGCCTCAAGTACTGCTTTGACAACTTCAGCAGCACCTTCTTTCTTCATCTGTTCGCTACCCTCAGCGCTGAACTCGACAGATTCAGTAAAGAACATCCGTGTCATGTCCACCGCTTCCGGTAAGCGAGTCAGACTCGGCCCGATCACAGTCGCCATCTGTTCTAACCAGGAGCGATCGCCTACTGGGTCAAATTGTAACCCAGCAGCTTGCCAATAGGGAATCAGCAAATCTACTAACTCCGAAGCTGGCATTTTGTGGAGATACTGACTATTTATCCAATCTAGTTTGGCCCAATCAAACTTTGCTCCTGCTCTGTTGACACGTTCAAAGCTAAACTGTTGAGCAGCTTCTGGTAATGTAAAGATTTCTTGGGTAGAAGATGATGAAGAGTTTAGTCCTTTGTCATCCCCCCTTGTAGGGGGGAACGAGGGGGGTGCTGACCAACCAAGCAATGTCATGTAATTAGCCAAAGCTTGCGGTGTAAAACCCATTTCCTGAAACTGGGAAATTGAAGTTACACCATCGCGCTTCGAGAGTTTTGCTCCCTTCTCATTGAGAATCAGAGGTGTATGGGCAAAACCCGGTACAGTAGCCTCAAGTGCTTCATAGAGCAAAATTTGTTTGGCTGTATTGGCAATGTGGTCTTCACCTCGAATGACATGGGTAATTGCCATATCGATGTCATCCACAACTACTGCTAAATTATACAGTGGCTGACCGATCGCCTCTTCCTGAGATGCTCTAGCAATCACCATATCACCACCAAGATCACTTGCTTTCCAGGTGAGTTTACCCCGAACCATGTCGTTCCAGACAATCTCCCGGTCATCGTCGATCTTAAAGCGAATCACCGGCTGTCGCCCTTCGGCTGCAAATGCTGCTTTTTGTTCTGCTGTCAGGTTACGATGACGATTGTCATAGCGGGGAGCCTCTTTTCTGGCTTTCTGTGCTTCCCGCATTTGCTCTAGTTCAGCTTCTGAGGTGTAGCAATAATAAGCCAATCCCTTATCCAGAAGGGTTTGAGTAGCTTGTCGATAGAGGTCAAGACGTTGTGATTGGAAAAATGGCCCTTCATCCCAGTTTAATCCCAGCCAGGTGAGGCCATCCAGGATATTTTGGGTATATTCAGGACGCGATCGCGCTTGGTCTGTATCTTCTATTCTCAGAATAAACTGACCGCCGTGGTGACGAGCAAATAGCCAGTTAAATACGGCTGTTCTGGCCGTTCCGATGTGTAAGTTTCCAGTTGGACTAGGAGCAATACGGACTCTAACAGTCACAGAATAATCTCTCAGGTTTGTGGGGCGTTTGTAATTTTACGCTATCACCTTTGCCGATAACTGACTGATGTTCATAAGCTCTACATACAAATAAAGACGCGATATATCGCGTCTCTACTTTTTTTACGGGACTGACGGGGCTCGAACCCGCAACTTCCGCCGTGACAGGGCGGTGCTCTAACCAATTGAACTACAGTCCCTTTTTTTTCAGCCAAGATCCATATTGCCGAATATTTTTTAATTTGTCAACCTCTACGAGGAAAATTCTTTTTGAGGGCAAGGACAACATTTTTTCCTTGCCCGTCAAATTTATCTTCCTTTTGGAGATATGATTGTCACTGGCACTTCACCGGCTCTCCTAAATGGATAAAACCGTTCTAGCTGGAGAACTAAAATCAAGATCAACAGCTGAACAGGCCAAGGTGCCAGAGCAAAACCCCAAATACCGCAAAAGATGGCAGAGCCTCCTGCTAGCATGCGTGGCATTTCGTGAGTAGCCTTTATGCAGATAAAGATGCTTCCGATCGCGCTGACCAGCAGGATAAATGACATTGGAAGCATATTAATAACCTCTTTATAAATTTTAGAGGGCTTTTCGTCGTGCTTAGAAACAACGAAAAGCCCTACCTTTTTAAGCTAACACTTAAAAACAAAAAATAGGGGTAGTATAAATTACTAAAACTCAGTATTTCAGGAAAATTTACATAAGTTTATATTGAAATGTGAAGGTTATTGTGCAAAAAGTCTGCTAACCAGTTTTTTAGGAGATAAGTAGCGCGACAGTCGTCTTCGTTGTAACGTAAAATGAAGTTGAGATGAGAGCGATCGCCACTCTTCAACCAGCTATCATACAAACAGACACATTGAGAACCTGTAACATTCGGATCGCGCCACTCAAAGCCTAGCCATCTAGCAAGACTTTTGAGAGAATAACTTTGTACTGGCAAGGTGACGCTGCTCATCACTCGTTGATGGACATCGACAAAACGGGAAAGTAGTTGTTTGACTTGCCAATTGGGCGTATTGTAGAGCTGTCCTAAACGCTTGATTGTCTCAGCTTCGTAATCAGAATAATGGAAGATGGGAGCATCTGGGTAGAGCTCAACAAAGTCTAAAAAATCTTGCCAGATTAACCCTTCCTCACTGGGATGTTCCGCTAGGAAAGGATGGAACCTTTCAGTATCGGTACGTTTGTCAACTACTAAAAGACCTAATAAATAGTCAAGTTGTAATTCTGGTTCTGCTTCAATATCAAAGTACAGCTCAACAGGTGCATCGGGAAGTTCAGGTATATAAGTTTGACGCAAAAGTGCTCGCTTCTGTACAGTAGATTGTGCTTGCTGGACTAAATCAGAGGCGATCGCATCACCAAAGGTTGGTTCCAAAGTAGTAATCTCAGCTTCTGCGATTGATGCTACCGTAGTCAGTCCAAGGGTTTGCAAATCTCGGTAGCGACTGGGAGTGACTCCTGGTAAAAGTGAGAGATGTTCCTGAGATTGGGCGATCGCATAACAACTGTTGTACCATTGGCAAAGGCCGCACTTTTGACGAGAGATAAACACTTCTGGTTCTTGATAAAGCAGAAGTGTGTCGATGCATTCTGCTAGAATTACCTGCATTTGCGGTAGCCATCTTTCCAGATTAACTGTGTAGGAATCTTGGCTACGCAAAATTAACCAAGCTGTATTTGGTACAACTTGTTGAACCTCTGTCAAAAGATAGGCGCTAAAAGCCGCAACCATTTGATACTCTGGTTTTGGGCGTCTGCCTAGTCTAATATTGGTTGGTGCATACATCCAGTCACCAAAAACTGATTTTCCTGGCTGTTTTACTAACAAATCTGGAGTACTTAGCAGAGTTATTTCATCAGAAATTGGCATCAGCAGAACGGCTTTAGAAATACGTTCAATCCCCTGCTGCATTAATTCTAAAGTAGCCTGTGCTCCCGCTTGCCAATCATGCCTAGGGTAGTATGGTGAATAATGAGGTGCAGCAGAGAGTACAGCTTGCTGATGTGTGCGGCTATCTTGTCGTAGTTTCAGCAAAAAATCTTGCTCTCGTTCTTGCTGAGTATAGTCTCCGTAAATATCCAGAAACGCGCGACGACGACAGCGTTTGTAATATAACAATAATTCGTCTTTCAGCAACATAGCTTTAAGCCAGGAGAAATCAGGCTGCTATGATGCTGAACAATTCGTGAATGATACAACTTTCTCATCAAAGTGAATCTGGCAAAACGATGGTGACGGCTTGACGCTAAGCTTTTCAACATTACTTAACTTAATTCTTATTTTATCTTTCCCATTGCCAATCTTGCTGTGCCGTAAGCAGCAGCGGTGTGAATTGGTGGGAGTATAGGTATCTGAAGATGGCGTCCTCGAATATTTTTCCAGGTGGGATTTTTTGCACCACCACCAGCAGTGTAGACACAAGTTATGGGGGTTGCGCCTAATTGTTGTAACAAGTGATAACCCCGCGCTTCGATACGCGCCATGCTTTCGAGCAAGCCATGAAGGAATTCTACCGGATCTGCTGGCTTTGGTGTCAGTTTGGCAGGAAGATGAGGGTCATTGAGGGGAAAGCGATCGCCTGGTTTTAACAAAGGATAATAATCTAAGGGACTTTCTTTGTTGGAATCGATTTGATTACTGATACTTTCTAATTGTGCATCATTAAAGAAGTGTTTTAACACTGCACCGCCAGTATTGGAAGCACCACCAACTAACCAGAAATCTCCCAAGCGATGACTATAAATTCCGTAGTGAGAGTTATCGATACGAGTGCTGCTTAATAGTTTCAATACTAGGGTAGAACCGAGGGAAGTTACTGCTTCTCCGGGAGATTGTGCACCGCTAGCAAGAAAGGCTGCAATACTATCGGTTGTGCCGGCACAGACGAGGCAATCTTTGTTTAATTGTAGTTTATTTGCGATATCAGGTAAGACTTGAGCTATTGGTGTTCCTGGGGCGACAATTTCGGGTAAATGTATTGATGATGGTAGATTTTGTAGCCAGTTTGGATAAGATAAATTTTCGACATCGTAGCCGAGTTTTAAAGCGTTGTGATAGTCGCTGATTCCGAGTTTTCCGTGGAGTAGAAATGCTAGCCAATCGGCTTGATGGAGGAAGTAATAGTGGTGATTTTCGATGTTTGAATGTTTAATTAGCCACAAAAGTTTAGCAAGACTGGAACTAGCGCTAATTACGGTATGGTTTGGGGGAGCAATTGTTTTTATGGTTTCGATTACTTCTATTCCTCGTCCATCGTTGTACATTAGGGGTTCAGCAATGGGTGTTCCTGTAGAGTCGCAAAGCATGACTGTAGAGGAAGTGCCATTAATGGCGATCGCCTGAATTTTGAGTCGTATTTTTTGGGGAATTTGTTGAATTAATGTGAATAAAACTTGCTGCCATTGTGTTGCTTTGTTGGCAGTTTCTTGGAAGGGATATTGTGTTTCAGATTGGATGATTTCAGCAGAGTTAATGATAACAGCACGAGCGCCAGATGTACCGAAATCAATTCCGAGAAAAAGGTTCATTGTTAAGGAAAAAATATTGATTTAAGAAGATGACTGACACCCTAAAGGGTGAGGCTACACGAACGAAGTCCGCCTGCGCGGACTTTCAAGCCTGCGAAGGCAGGCTTTGTTCGTGTAGCCGCGACTTCAGTCGTTAGGCGTTTTTGCTGAAGTAAACACCTGATCTACTGTTAATTTCCAACCTGAAACTACATCTGATTTCAGTTTATCTGTAGCCTTAAAAATTGTGTCTTCATACTGTCCCTCAAGCCACTTACAAATAGTAATTTGTTTCATTTTTGGGTCAACAATCCAATATTCAGCAATACCTCTAGCGGCGTATTCTGTACGCTTGTAACGGTAATCGCGATTGCGGTTTTCGGTTCCAGGGCTGACGATTTCAATTACTAGCGCAGGTGGTGGCAAATCGCGAGTAATTAGGTTACGCTTACTTCCCATTAAAGCAGCTTTTGACTCTTCAGTATGTACTAGAAGATCCGGTAAACGACAAATCGCTCGTCGTCCGCTGACTTCAACTTCAATGTCCTTATAAGCTAGTAAGGCAATGGGAAAATGTTTGGCTAACTCGAACAGTAAGAATTTGGCAAGATCACAGTTTACCTGACTTTCTGGAGGCATTTCAACTAATTCTCCATCTACAAGTTCGTAGCGGGTATCGGTGCCATCGTCGTAAGCCAGAAATTCCTCAAAAGTGAAGAGCTTTTTTGGGATAGTAATTTGGGTCATGGAAGTACCTCGTTATTTACTGCTCCTGTACTCGTTGTCTGATAGTTTCAATATCTAGTTTTAAGCGTTCTGCTATTTGTTCAATGCTTAATCCTAGTTCTCGTAAAACAGGAATCATTTCTAACTTAGCCTGTAGCTTACCTTCCTCACGACCTTCCTCACGGCCTTCCTCACGGCCTTCCTCACGTCCTTCTTCCAGGGCTTCTTGATAAACCCTGGTTTGCTTCAGTTCACTCAATCTCAGCATAGCTTCTAATTCCTCGCGACTCAGATTAGGAAATTTGTACAAAACTACCGTTTCTATCAATTCTATGACTTGTTGCTGGATGACGTTATCTGTCAATTCTTGCCGTGCTTTGTTGATTAAATTTCGGGCAAATTCCGGCGTTTTCTGTTTGGACTCTACGACTAACTGGACAAGACTGACACCAATATATTGTTCTGCTGCTTCCCCAATTTCATCAAGGTAAATTCTGCGTACCCGTTGTTCCATTAATTCTCGATACTGTCGGGGTGCGGCTGTTTCAATGCTGCTACCATAGACAAATAATGATGTAGGGGCTAAGCATTCGGGCGATCAATTTTGTAACTCTACCAAGATTTTATATCCGAATGCTTCGCCCTGGATAGATTGGGTAAGGGCGAAGCATTTGGATATATACACCTGGGATTACCCGATACATAGTCGCCCAAATGCTTCGCCCCTACATACATAATTGACACAGAATGAATTTCGTAGGGTAATACTAATGGCTGATTCATTTTTTACTAACAATTCCCTCGCAAAGACGCTTATCTTCAGCAGTCACATTAGGGTTATTTTGCAAATAATCCCACACCCAATCGCAACCACGAACCTGTAAATCATCTACATCCAAATTCCACAACTTCACTGTATTATCCCAACTCCCAGAAGCAAGAGTTTTACCATCCGGACTGAAACTGACGCTATTTACAGAATCACTATGACCACTCAGAGTTTGTAGCAACTTACCAGAAGAAACACTCCACAATTTCACTGTTTTATCCAAACTCCCAGAAGCAAGAGTTTTACCATCCGGACTGAAACTGACGCTATTTACAGAATCACTATGACCACTCAGAGTTTGTAGCAACTTACCAGAAGAAACACTCCACAACTTCACTGTTTTATCCCAACTCCCAGAAGCAAGAGTTTTACCATCCGGACTGAAACTGACGCTATTTACAGAATCACTATGACCACTCAGAGTTTGTAGCAACTTACCAGAAGAAACACTCCACAACTTCACTGTATTATCCCAACTCCCAGAAGCAAGAGTTTTACCATCCGGACTGAAACTGACGCTATTTACAGAATCACTATGACCACTCAGAGTTTGTAGCAACTTACCAGAAGAAACACTCCACAACTTCACTGTATTATCCCAACTCCCAGAAGCAAGAGTTTTACCATCCGGACTGAAACTGACGCTATTTACAGAATCACTATGACCACTCAGAGTTTGTAGCAACTTACCAGAAGAAACACTCCACAACTTCACTGTATTATCCAAACTCCCAGAAGCAAGAGTTTTACCATCCGGACTGAAACTGACGCTATTTACAGAATCACTATGACCACTCAGAGTTTGTAGCAACTTACCAGAAGAAACACTCCACAATTTCACTGTTTTATCCAAACTCCCAGAAGCAAGAGTTTTACCATCCGGACTGAAACTGACGCTATTTACAGAATCACTATGACCACTCAGAGTTTGTAGCAACTTACCAGAAGAAACACTCCACAACTTCACTGTTTTATCCCAACTCCCAGAAGCAAGAGTTTTACCATCCGGACTGAAACTGACGCTATTTACAGAATCACTATGACCACTCAGAGTTTGTAGCAACTTACCAGAAGAAACACTCCACAACTTCACTGTTTTATCCCAACTCCCAGAAGCAAGAGTTTTACCATCCGGACTGAAACTGACGCTATTTACAGAATCACTATGACCACTCAGAGTTTGTAGCAACTTACCAGAAGAAACACTCCACAACTTCACTGTTTTATCCCAACTCCCAGAAGCAAGAGTTTTACCATCCGGACTGAAACTGACGCTATTTACAGGAGCACTATGACCACTCAGAGTTTGTAGCAACTTACCAGAAGAAACACTCCACAATTTCACTGTTTTATCCAAACTCCCAGAAGCAAGAGTTTTACCATCCGGACTGAAACTGACGCTCCTTACAGAATCACTATGACCACTTAGAGTTTGTAGCAACTGACCAGAAACACTCCACAACTTCACTGTTTTATCCGAACTCCCAGAAGCAAGAGTTTTACCATCCGGACTGAAACTGACGCTAGTTACAGTATCACTATGACCTTTGAAAGTTTGTAGCAACTGACCAGAAACACTCCACAACTTCACTGTTTTATCGTCACTCGCAGAAGCAAGAGTTTTACCATCCGGACTGAAACTGACGCTAGTTATATAATCACTATGACCACTCAGAGTTTGTAGCAACTTACCAGAAGAAACACTCCACAATTTCACTGTTTTATCCAAACTCCCAGAAGCAAGAGTTTTACCATCCGGACTGAAACTGACGCTACTTACATAAGAACTATGACCACTCAGAGTTTGTAGCAACTTACCAGAAGAAACACTCCATAACTTCACTGTTTTATCCGAACTTGCAGAAGCAAGAGTTTTACCATCCGGACTGAAACTGACGCTCATATACAGGAGCACTATGACCCTCCAAGCGATTGCGCTCTCTCACGGTGTAAACTGCTTGCTGGAAGGTAGCTGCAAACTGCATCCGAGTATCGCTCTCAACTCCAAACTTCTGTTTAAGTTCTTTGGCTGTTTTTAAACTCTCAATCAGCGCCTCAAACTCTTGATTTGTACTCAAAATTCTTTGTATTTCTCCACTACGAACATCCAACTCAGCATTGATTGCACTTTTTGTTGCTTCTAAACCAAACCACACGGCTGAAATAGTTGAACCTAGGAATAAAATTACTAATGTTCTAGCCAATCGCAAGCGTTGCTTAAGAACTTGATTCAGCTTCGCTTCAATCAACTGTCGTTGCTGTTTCTCATTTTTCCTTTCATCTACTTTTCTTGCTTGTTCTGACTGACGGATGAAAGACACCAAATAATCATGAACCAATTGATAGCGATCAGCAGGTGCATCGGGAATCTGAAACACCAGTCCTGAACCTACTAAAACCTGTAACACCAACTCCAATTTACCGACTTCTGCGGATAAATCTACCGTCTCGAAATCCGTCATCAACTCATCGCGAGTTTTCAGAGGTCTAGTGCCAGTTTCATTGGTGAGAAAATACAAAACTAACTGTGCAGCACGTTCATTTACCGTACCACAATCTTTAACCACTTCTTCCAGAGAAAGCTGTACCAATTTCTCTTTCGGATTAGCGCCAAGCTGACGATATTTCTCCAGAGTTGTGATGTTATCCGTTTGCAATTGCGCTCCCACAACTTGCAACTCAATCGGGCGAATTTCCCCCAACTCTCCCGCCAAATCCTTCACCATTTCATCAATCAATTCAGGCGCTAAGTAAAACTGCGATCGCTCTGTCAGTTCCCGAATCACAGACTTAGCACGTTCCGGTGAGAAATCTCCCAAATAGTAGCGAATACTTTTATCAAGAATATTGTTATTGATCACATCTAAATCTGTCAAGCGAGCGCACTCCAACAGATAATGCAGATATTCTTCCCGCAAGGACATGACTACTTTGACAAAAGGAAGATTGAGGCAAATTTGCAGGAACTGGTAGAATTTTCGCCTTTCCAGTAAGTCAGTGCAAACAAAGAAAAACTCTTCAAATTGGTCAAAAATTAAAACAGTCAGTAGATTGCGCTCAGCGTTGATTCTCAACTGTTGAATAATCGCTTCTGGGGAATTAAGAATTGTCAAATCATCGGAGGAGGGCGAAGCATTTGGATATAATACTTTGGGTTTCACCGATGGCTTATCCCCCAAATGCTTTGCCCCTACATCAAATTTTGGACTTTGCAAACACTCCGTAGCGGAGCCACCGACAATCTCCAATTCACTCAAAGCCTTAACAAGCTGTTCCCCCAAATCACTCACCCAATTAGTGTAAAACCGCAACATAACAGGTAAAGCATCGCGATCGCCTATTGCTTGATCTTTCAAACTTGGTGTCAAACCAGCCCACAAAAGCGAACTTTTCCCCACTCCAGACAAACCATGAATTACGATTAACTTGTAATCATTTCTGCCAATTCTTTCCAGCAAATTATTGATATCTTGCAACCTTCCTGAAGCAGAAAGTCTCTGTTGCGCTCTAACTTTAGGGTCTGCTGATTCAATCGCTGGATTAATCACCCGTTTGAGAGGACGTAAGCTTCCAGCACCAATGAAAGGACGAAAACCATATTCAGCTTGAATAGCACCTTGTTCTAGTTTAATTTCAAAAGCTTCCAGATATTGACCTTGCTGGAAATAAAGCAAACGCAACTCATCTAAAATATCAATATAAAGTTGTGGATCATATTGAGGATTACAGTCCTCCCTAGCTTTCTCTAAATTCTTGATTGCTTCTTGAAGCTGTTTTAGCCCTTTTTGCGATTTAGCTAGCAACAATAAATATAAACCTTGATACTGCTTCCATGACCAAGACCAATCTTGGTTGGCTGAATTTAAAACATGATTAACAACATCTGGTTCATTGTTTTTTGCTATCGCCAACTCAGAATATTCCTTAGCTTTCTTCCACTGAGATCTACTTAAAGCAACCTCAGCCAAAAGTCCATAAGGCATAACCAGAAGATGCTAAATGACTTGTATCTTGATAAGCTTCATGCAAAGCAATTGAATCATGAGCAACTTTTTCTAGTTCATCCCACTCCTTAAGCCTTGTCAAAACTTCTCCCAAGGGATTGATAAACTTTGCTGCTAAATCCGGCCGATTTCCCTCTTGAAAAACTTGGATACACTGCTGAAAATAACCTTTCGCTTGACGAAAAGCTTCTAGATATTCCGCTCGATGTAAAACAGCATAGCGACGGCACCATAAACCTAGGTAAAAAAGCAAACAACCATGTCTATCTATACGATTACTTTGCTGCCAAAAAGCTAAACTTTGCTGATAATGTTGTCTAGCCTTTGCCATTTCTTCCTTAGCTTGAGCCTCCCTTCCTTGTAGGAATTGGAGATTAGCTTCCAGTTCTGGATCTAAAGCTTCCCCACGACTTTGTAAATCCCTCAAAGCTGAAGCTAATTCAGCACGAAGACCAGAAAAAAGGGCTATATTCAAAACAGCATTATCCAGGAACTTTCCAGCACCAGCATTCAAGATGCTAGTAAAAGCAGAATCTGCATTTTTGTGGAGAGTATCTATTAGTTCAGATGTAGCGATTGTAAATTCAATTGTGGTTGTCCAACTGTCAAAATCCGGCGCTAAACGGATGAACTTTTGCAGAGTTTCATCATTCAGCCATAAAACTATCGGGAAGGGGAATATTTTTCTAAATTCTTCTCGAACTTGGTTAGACGCGACAATCAATTTATCAATAGCATTCACTGATTCTAAGCCAAAGATAATTAAAGCATTTGGCTGTTCATTTTGTAAGGCTTTTTGAATAGTTGTATAAAGCGTTTTTACAGACTTATCCAAGACTAATTCACGAATCTGTAAAGGTGTATCTCCATCTATACTTACAGATAATTCTCGCAGTCGCGGAAGTATTCGTTCCCGCAACTCTCCATAGTTACAACGTACCAAAATAAGAGAAAATTCTCCTTGAGAAAGAGAGATTGCTCTCACTAAAGTCTGTAACGATTCTTCGTTAGCAGCGGCTACATCTTCTATTTCATTTGGTTCGCTCATAAAAACAAAAACGTCCTCTAATAGTAGGTTGGGTCTCATAACTTCGATCCAACATCTCTGTATTGGTTGGGTTTCGCTCTCGCTCTATCCAAGCTACAATCTGTATTTATCTGTGTACATCTGCGATTAAAAAATTAGGTATATAGCGGTTCTCAGTTGCATGAAGTACATCATAAAAACCTAACCCCCAACCCCTTCCCTAGAAGGGAAGGGGAGCAAGAATTAAAGCCTCTCTCCAAGCGACAAAATTTATCTGCTTCCCTCTCCTCTTAGGAGAGGGTTAGGGAGAGGTGGAGAGAGGTTTGGAGAGAGGTCAGACTGTATCTCATCCAATCGAAAAGGGCTGTAGTTACTAACTACTGAAGTTCCTTAGCATCCGCCAAAATCGGATTAATATCAAACCAAGGGCCATCATCATCATTGCGGTATTCAAACACCAGCATATTGCGCAACATAGCCTGATATTCTGGCGCTTGTTCCACCCTCTTAGATTTCCTCACTTGACGCAACAATTCCCATTCATGAGATTGGACACCTAAAACTATCTTACTGCGCCGTTGTTTAATTACCTTTTCAATACAATCAAGAGAAATTGGAGGATTCTTTTTTTGGAGACAGCTATAAAGTAAACCTAACAAATTCCGCACATGACCACCACTTCCTCGGCACAGTTTATCCAAAGTTTCAGGATGATCAAAAACCTCCTTAATTAAGTTGATTCGCTCATACTCATTCTGATCAGGAAAAGCCCTCGCCATGATCATTTGTCGCAAAAGTGCCATCCCTTCAGTGCACTCTGTCCCATCCTTTGATTTTACTGGAACCATCGGCAACAATTTCGGGTCAACTCCTCCTCCCAAACGACTTGTTAATACTTCAGATTCATTGGAGAAAATCAAAGCTAAGGGAATCGTATAAACCAGGTGACAATTTAATCGTCGCAACTGTTCACCTCTGTCGATAAACAAGTATTCTGGTTGCATTCTTCCCATTGGTTTAGGAGAACTATCCACGCGATCCAGGTTATCAACAATTACCACTAATCCTTGTTTACCTCGCTGTTTCAATTCCTTGATGGCGCGTTCAACTAGCTCATTAATTGCTTCTAAAATTCCATTAGTGCGCGGCTCTAAATATTGCCTTAACTGATTTCTCAGCTTAGGACTATCTTTAGTTTGAGCGGTGACTTTAGCAATACCCAATGATAACTCTGCTTCCAGAGACAAATCAATTGGTGTTTGTAAAAAGTCTTTCATTTCAGTAAACAGCTTGGTAAAATATCCAGGCTTGAGCTGAATTTTAACTGCTTCTAAACTACTGCTTACTTGATGTGCGACACTGAGTAAAATATCGCTAATATCCACATCAGCCAAGTCTAAATCCTTACTAGACTCAAAGTAAACTACATGAAAACCCTGACGCTCTAACTTATCTTTCAGTCGCAACAATTCCGTAGATTTGCCACAACCAATATGTCCCGTAAATAGCTGACAAGTAGCCTCATTAGGAGCAAAAAGAGTGATGGTTCGCTCCAATTCTTCAATAATCTCGCCACCACGCACTGAGGAAAAATCAATATAGTACCGTCGATCTTCCACATTTCCCAAATTGAGGGTTTTGCTGGGGTTACAAGCTTGGTAAAATTTCCTTAAATCCAGTACCATGACTTCCCTCTCACTTAAGCTTATCCCTAGTTTATACCGTCGCTATTTTACTGATTCCGCAAAAGTTTTGCTGATAGAAAATTTAAGTTTGGTAAACCAACAAATTTTGTAAATGTCATACGAACTACAAAAAACATCCATGCGTCTAACTTCCCTTGATGTCTTTCGAGGTATTGCTATTTCTGGGATGATTCTTGTCAATATGGCGGGAATTACTGACAAAATGTATCCTCCCCTAATTCATGCTGACTGGAATGGTTGTACCCCGACAGATTTAGTTTTTTCCTTCTTTCTATTTATTGTCGGTGTAGCAATGGCTTTTTCCTTATCTAAATATACAGACTCTTTATCTATAGCCCCCCTTGGAGATTCCCCTCCCGTCCCCCTTACTAAGGGGGAAACCATTGCAGATAACTCTAGATCCCTCCTTACTAAGGGGGGTTGGGGGGTGCTTTATTGGCGCATTTTAAGACGCAGCCTGATTTTATTTTCCCTGGGTTTACTACTCAATGGCTTTTGGAATTACGATTGGAACACTATCCGTATTATGGGTGTGTTGCAGCGCATTAGTTTAACTTACCTACTAACTGCTCTCATCGTCCTAAATTTGCCACGCAAAGGACAATGGTTAACAGCGTTTCTATTACTAATTGGCTACTGGATAGCGATGTCTTTGATTCCGGTTCCTGATTATGGAATTGGAAACTTATCCAGAGAAGGTAATTTTGGTGCTTATATAGATCGCCTAATTATCGGTACAGCACATCTTTATAAAGGCGATAAATTCAACTCACTGGGAGATCCCGAAGGTTTGTTTAGTACTCTTCCTGCTGTTGTCAGTGTTTTGTTTGGTTACTTTACAGGTGAATGGCTACGAAAACAGCCGATTAAGTCACGTACAAGTATAGATTTGGTAATAGCTGGACTTGCTTGTTTAGTAGTTGGACAAGTTTGGGATTTTTGGTTTCCCATCAATAAGAAACTGTGGACAAGTTCTTATGTTGTGTTTACTACTGGTTGGGCTTTACTGTTATTAGCAGCTTGTTATGACTTAATTGAAGTTCGTGCTAAACGCCGTTGGGGTAAGCCGTTTGAAATTATGGGACTGAACGCTATTTTTGTGTTCGTTGCTTCAGTTTTGCTGATTAAAATTATGGTGAAAACTAAGATAGGAATTGGTGACAAAGCGCCCAATATCTACACCTGGATTAATCAGCATTTGTTTGTTCCTTGGTTGGGGGAAATGAACGGTGCTTTATTATTTGCAATTTTGACAGTGTTGTTTTGGTTGCTGATACTATACGTCATGTATCGACAGCGCTGGTTTGTAAAAGTTTGATGGGATGAATAGTAAGCTAATACTTACACAAATCGCCATAGTTCATGTTTTGACGATTACGATTATTTTTCAGATAGTCACCCAACCAATCGCAACCGCGCTTTAGTAAATCATCCAAATCCAAATTCCAAAGAATCACTGTTTTGTCTTGACTAGCGGAAGCCAGCAACTTACCATCGGGACTGAAATTCACTCCATAAACTGCATTTTTATGACCTTCCAAAGTTTTGATCAAATTGCCATCTTTACTCCAGAGATTGATAGTTTTATCTTCACTCGCAGAAGCAATTAACTTACCATCTGGACTGAAACTAACCCAATTCACCCGGCCATTATGTCCTTTCAAGGAATTAATCAGCTTACCTTCAATATTCCAAAGTTTCACGGTTGCGTCACTATTAGCAGTAGCAATTAACTTGCAGTCTGGGCTAAATATCACCCAATTCACTGCACTATTATTTTTATTCAAAGTGTTGATTAATTTGCCATCTCTAGTCCATATTTTTACTGTTTTATCTTCACTAGCAGAAGCCAGCAACATACCATCTGGACTAAAATTTACACCCGAAACCTTAGCCGTATGACCTATTAAAGTTGACAACAAATTACCGTTAGTATTCCAAAGTTTAACTGTTGTTTCTCTGCCTCCACTGCTGGAAGCTATTGTTTTACCATCCGGTGAAAAAGTGACGCTAGTGACCGGACTTTTATGTCCTCGTAAGGTTCTAAGTAAAGTACCGTCATTGCTCCAGAGTTTAATCGTTTCGTCTTCACTGCTGGTAGCAATTATCTTACCATCGGGACTGAAACTGCTATTAGTAACTCGCTCAGTATGTCCCTCAAGCACAGCAAGTTTCACCCCATCCCGACTTCCTCTAAGTTGCACTTTCTTATCCCAACTAGCGGTGGCGATCATTTTACCATCGGGACTGAAGCTAACACTAGCGATCTCCTTACTATGTCCATCAAGGATTTTGAGCAATTTGTCGCTGAATTCCCACAGCTTAATCATATTGTCTGCACTAGCGCTGGCGAGCGTTTGTCCGTTTGGACTGAAACTCAAATCATGAACTGAATTGCCATGTCCCTTGAGAGTTTCTTGCAAAGTGCCATCAGTTTTCCAAATTTTAATTGTGTTATCAGCAGAAGCAGAAGCGATTTTTTTACCATCAGGACTGAAAGTAACCTTATAAACCCAATTACTATGTCCAATCAAGGTTTGTAATAGTACGCCATCACGACTCCAAAGTTTGATGGTATTGTCAGCAGAAGCAGAAGCAATTTTTTTACCATCAGGACTAAAACTCACACTTGTAACCGCATCATTATGTGCTTTCCAACTTTTGAGAAACGTACCATCACGATACCTGAGTATGATCTTCTGATCTTTAGAAACCGAAGCCATCAACTCACCATCAGGACTAAAATTTACCCCCAAAACGTTATCTGTATGTCCCTTGAGTGTTTTTAGCAAGTCACCTTTTTTGTTCCAAATTTTTACTGTTTTGTCCCCACTTGCAGTGGCAACCCTCTGACCATCAGGACTAAAAGTTACGCTATAAACTCGTTTATTATGTCCCTTGAGATTTTTTAACAAAACACCATCTTTGCTCCAAAGTTTTACCGTTTTGTCTTCACTAGCAGAAGCAATTATTTGACCATCGGGGCTAAAAGTTACACTATGAACTCCCTTATCATGTCCTGTAAGTTCTTTATATAAAGTGCCATTTTTGTTCCAAAGTTTGATGGTGCTATCCTTAGAAGCAGAAGCAATTCTCTGGCCATCGGGACTAAAACTCACACTACTAACCCAATCAGTATGTCCCTCCAAGCGGTTGCGTTCTCTAACTCCATAAACCGCTTGCTGTAAAGCTGTGATCACTCGCGTCTCGGTTTTAGTTGTCGTCGCCCATAGGGACTGTTTTAATTGCCTGCCTGCGCTTAAACTTTTCAGTAGAGCATCAAACTCTCTGTTAGAAGCAACCAAAGCTTCTGAAGTTGTACTGAGGTCGCTCAAACGAGCATTGATTTCGTCAATTTTTGCTTGGTTTTCGCTAATTTTTGCATTGTTTTCACTAATTTTCGCATTTCTTTCGCTGATTGTTGCCCGCAATCCAAGTACCACGGCGATGAAGCTGACTATTGCCAATGCAACTAATGCTATGCGTGTTTTTCGCAGATTTTGTTTAAGAACCTGATTGAGTTTAGTTTCTGTACGTCTTTGTATTGCTGTTGCTTGTGCGAGTTTGGCTCGCAGTTCTTTTTCCCTAAGTTCAGCACGCAGTTTTTCAATTTCGTCCTGTCGCTGTTTGTCTTTCTTACGTAAATCGTCTAATTCTATCTGAATTTTTAATTGTTCTTTCTGACGGATAAATTCTACTAAATAATCGTGAACCAGTTGATAGCGATTAGCAGGAACTTCTGGAAACAAAAACAACAAGCCTGATTTTTCTAAAATCTCTAAAATTAAATCTAATTTTTCTGCTTCTATGTTGGCTTCTATTGCCAATTCGCTAGGAGTCTTAAAGGGACGATTGTTATTATCATCGGTGAGCAAATATAAGACTAACCAAGCCGCGTGTTCGTTTTCTGGCCCGCAGTCTTTAATTACTTTTTCTAAAAATCGCTCTACCAGTTTTTCCTTAGTACCAGATTGCCGATACTGGACAAGAGTTGTGATACCCTCAGCTTGCAGTTGTGCTCCCACTACCTGTAACTCAATGGGACGAACGGTACTTAGTTCTCCTGCTAAATCCCGCACTAATTCATCAATCAAAGCTTCTTCTAAATAAAAATGTGCGCGCTGGGTTAAGCTTTTGATGACTGAATATGCATCTTCTTTTGAAAAGTTTCCCAAAGAGTAACGAATATCTTTGTCAAGAATATTGTTATTTATTGGCTCTATGTTAAACTGCTCTGCTTCTAGTAAATAGTGCAATTGATCTTCCCGCAAAGATAAAATTATCTTGACAAAAGGCAAGTCAAGACATTTTTTGATAAATCCATAAAATAGTAATCTTTGAGATTGATTAGTAGCCGACTGAAAAAATTCTTCAAATTGGTCAAAAATCAAAACAGTTAACAAATTATGTTCAGCATTTTCTCGTAACTGAGCGAGGATATTATCTATCTTTTGTTGAGAATTAGGGATTTGTTTTAAGTCTAAATTAATCGATTCTTCACCTTCAGGAGTGCCAAAACTTAAGAGCGCTTCTGCTAAAGATGTCCCTAGTTCTCTCACCCAATCGCTGTAAACTTGCGGTACAACGGGCAAAGCAATGCGATCGCCTAAAGGTTTGTATTTCAGTGCCGGTACTAATCCGGCCAAGACTAGCGAACTTTTCCCTACCCCTGACTGACCGTGAATTACTGTTAGTTTGTGGTCAGCACGACTAATCCTCTCAATTAAACGGTTAACATCTTGCTGACGCCCAGAAGCAGCAATTTCCAGCGCTACAATTTCTGGTTGTTCAATTAATGCCAAGTTGGGGTTATTCACCAATCGCTGTGGTTGTAGACGTGCTGCACCAATGAATGCCCGGAAGCCATACAATTGCTCAACTGCTCGCTTTTCTTGCTTAATCCAAAATGCTTCTAAATATCGCCCCTCTTCAAAGTAAAGGTTTCGCAATTCTTCTAATAAGTGAAGGTAACGCTGAGGCTCATAACGATGTTCGCTCAATTCTATGGCATTTTTCAGTCCCTCACTTGCCTTTTCTAGCTGGTCAAGAGATTCTGGAATCTGCCCTTGTTCTCTGAGAGATTTTACTAAAAATAATTGATATAGCTGAGCCAACAAAAAGCGGTGTAAACCCTGATGATTGATCGGCTTACTATTAACTTCTGCCAAAATTGCCAGTGCTTGAGTAGTTGATTGTTTGCTTTGCCCCCACCTGGATTGCTTTAGTGCTACCTCCGCCAGAAAGCCGTAATCTTGAGCAACTTGCAGTTTGGAGCCGTAGTTTTGATGTAAATTCAGGGACTTTTGTCCCAAAATCTGCAAAGCATCCCAAGCTTCAAGGCGTTGTAATACTTCTGCTAGTTGAGTAATAAATACAGCAACCAAGTCTTCACGTTTCGCTTGGGTAAAAGCATCAATACATTGCAGAAGATAAGGCCAGGCTTCCTCTAAGTTACGATGTCTTTGCGAGGGATGCAAATCAGCAATTCGGCAATAACACAAGCCGATATAAAACAGTAGAACTCCCTGACGTTCCAAGTTATTGCTTTGTCGCCAAAACCTCAAGCTTTTTTGGCAATTTACTATAGCGGAATCACTCTGGTTATTAACATAATCATAGTGACCAAATATAAATTGCAGACTGGCTTCTAGGTCTGGCTTGATTACTTCTTGGCGACTTTTTAATTCCTTGAGTGCCGACTCGATTTCCAGCTTAGAACGACAATCTGTTGCCAAATTTAGGGAGTCATGGTGCAGACAAACGCGCCAAGGTGCGTATCTCCCCTTACCCCCAGTTAATATAGTATTGAACAGAGCATCTGCTTTGTACTGCAGGAAATCAATTAACTCGTTTGTAGCAATTTCAAACTTAATTGGTGTAGCGGCCCAACTAGCAAAATCTGGCGCAAACTTCACCAGCTTTTGTAGCACTTCATCATTCACCCACAACACTAAAGGGAAGGGTAGCCTTTTGCGAAAATCATCCCGCACTTGATTGCTGGAGGTGAGTAAATCTTCCAGCGCAACCACAGAATCTAAACCGAGAATGAACAAAGCAGATGGAAGTTCATTCTCCGGTGGAGGTTCGTCATAGCCGTGAGCGAGTATGGTTGTGTAAAGAGTTTTTGCTGATGTTGGTAGGACTAATTCACGAATTTGGTATTTATCCTGAGAGAGTTTTTTAAGTTGGCGCAAAGTGCGATCGCGCAAACGTTTGTAGTTACAACGCACTAACACTAGAGAAAATTCCCCTAGTGATAGTGCAATCGCCCGATCAAGAGCTTTTATTGACCGCTCGTTATAGGCGGTGGTATCTTCAGATCGTTGTTTTTCACCCATGATTGGTATTGCTGCGCCTCTTTTAAAGCCGGATTTAGGTCGTACCAGCACCCATCGAGATCGCGGTATTCAAATACCCACATACTCCTTAACAGAGTTTGATATTCGGCATCTCCTTTTACAGTTTGTTGTTGTACCACCTGAAACAACAACTTCCACTCTTGATCATCAATTGCTGAAGTTAGGTAATCGCGTCGTTCTCTAATCACAAGTTCTAAACACTCGCGAGAGATTGGTGGTTCTTCTTGTCTGAGACAATCAAACAGCAACCCCAGCAAGTTCCGTAGATGTCCGCCACTGATGCGACACAGGCGGTTTAAAGTTTCTGGAGTATCAAACACCTCTGTTACCAACTTTAGCTGTTTTTCCCTTGGTTCGTGGGGAAATGCTCTCACCATCACCATCTGTCGCAGTAAGTCCATACCCTGGTCAAATTCTTCACCGCTGCGCAGACGTACCGACACCATTGGTAAGACTTTAGGAGTTAGCCCACCTCCCAAGCGATTCCTCAAAATTTCGCCATCATTGGAGAAAGTCAAAGACAATGGAATCGTATAAACTACGTGGCAATTGAGCTTGCGTAATTGTTCACCCCGGTCAATAAATAAGTACTCTGGCTGAGATCGTCCAGAGGCTAGGGGACGAATATCTACCCGATCCAAATTATCAACAATTACGACAAGTCCAGCTTTGCCACGTCGCTTTAATTCGGTGGTTGCACGTCCTAGTAGTTCTTTGTTAATCGATTCCAAAATTCCGGCGGTGCGAGGTTCCAGGTATTCCCTCAAGCGGCGTCTTAACTTGGGACTTTCTTTAGTTTTGGCTGTGATTTTGCCAATTCCAATTGATAGTTCTGCCTCAGCTTCAAGTTCAATTGGTGTTTGCAAAAAATCCACAATCTCGGTAAAAAGATTGGTAAAATAGCTGGGTTTGATCCTGATTTTAACAGCTTCCAGGCTTTCACTTACCTGTCCGGCAACGCTGAGTAAAATATCAGTAATATCAACGTCTGCCATGTCTAGATCTTGAGAAGACTCAAAATAAACCACATGGAATCCTTGTTGCTCTAACTCTGTTTGTAGCCTCAGCAACTCGGTGGACTTCCCACAGCCTATATGCCCTGTAAACAATTGGCAAGTTGGTTCATTTGGTGAAATGAGTGCGATGGTTCGCTTCAGTGACTCAATGATTTTGTTACCTCTGACTGGTGAAAAATCAATATAGTACTGTCGCTCTTCAACTGTACCCATACTCAAGGGTTTGCTTGGATTACTTGCGCTATAAAATTTTGGTAGATCTATTACCATGAGCGGTCATCTTCCTTCTTGGGAGTGATTTATTGCACCTGACTTTTCCCTAAGTGAAAAGCTCTATGCTGAAAAAAAGATGCCCCATCATTTATCACCACTACATATTCCCCGCCATTCGCACTCTTGGTTTTTTTCTTTTTCATCCCTCGCAGCTACGTAAAATTGCGAATGCTGTGGTGTTTCGAGTTTAACCTGAGAATTTCTTTCGGTTAATTTGTCAAGCTGTAAATTTCCTGGTATGACTTTGAGATTCGCCCAACTTTGACCAGCCCCGATTAGTACTATAGGCAAGGCCAAGCTTATACTCAAAATTATTTTTTTCATCCTTTTAATGCTCTTTCTAGGGTGGCTGAGGATTCTGATTTCTACTCAGTACCTTTACTTATAATTATTCTTGAGCACTTAGGATTTTCAGGATGATTTTTGTAAAGCTCCTATGTATTTCTCCTTGATAAATGCTAGTGTGTAAGTTTAACCTTCATCAAATGTTAGGTTTGAGAGTCTGAGTTCAGAGAAGAGTCCCAAACGCCTCTTACAGGCGATGAGTAAAAACGCCTAATGACTAAAGTAGCAGCTACGTTAACACCCAATTCCCTCTCTTAAAAAAGACGGCAGCAAGAACAGAAGCGTTCCTCAATTCATGGCCCCTGTTAGCCCCTCCCGTAGCTTTCTGGCTTCCGGGTTAGAAGGGCCAGAAACAACCACGGATTGCACCAATACTCCTTTTGCTGATTTCACTTCATAACAGGTAATTAGCGCTAAGTAATCTTGATAATCTCCGACAGCAGAAGTTTCGCTAACTTTAATATTGTTAAATTTCATTTTCTCTAGAGCACCAGTCGCTTGAGTCATGCAAGTTTTTAAGTCAACACTTCCGTCTCGTTGAGTCATCGATGTAGAGATAGGTTCAGCTACAGCAGGAAAGGTATTTCCCATAGTTCCCAGCAAGAAGACTGCTGCAATCGCTTTTTGAGTGAGTTTCATTACAATTTTTCCTTGACCGTCAAATTTATCCCGTGAGATTAACACACTACAACGGGAATTCTCCATATTCCTGGAAGTTGATCTTTGAACAGAGAATTGCGAGGCTATATCTTCAACTTCTCCAAGAAGTCGGGGATCTAGGAAACCGATTTAGGGAATCAAGGAAAGAAAACACGTTCTAGGATCAGAATAGTCAGCTAAAAGACCTAGTAGCAGGAGGTACAATTTTGACAGATTCATTGCCTGAGCCTGAAGCTCTAAATTCTAGTGGTTTAGATCAGGACTTTGATCAGACGATTGTGAGCTTTGCAGCAATTCAGGGAGAACTGAACTACAAACAAGCTCGTGACGCACTCCGAGACTTGGTAACTAATTTTGACCTGACACCCCAAGAGCAAGCGGGTTTAGAATCAGAAATTGAAGACTTAACCCACCTGCTCAATAAGCTCGAACATACCTGTGTGCAGATTGCTGCTTTTGGTATGGTAGGTAGGGGTAAATCTTCGGTACTCAATGCTTTATTAGGCCAACCTATATTTGAAACTGGGGTGCTACATGGCGTTACCCGTGACAGTCAGTACGCTAGTTGGCAAGTAAAAGACACTGATCAAAATATCCTGCGAATTGCTTTACCCAGTATCGGCAATTCTCAGATTCAATTAATTGACACTCCCGGAATTGATGAAGTAGAGGGTGAAACTCGCGAAGCTTTAGCGCTGACGGTTGCTAAACAAGCTGACCTGATTTTATTCATCATCGCCGGTGATATGACCAAGGTGGAATATCAGGCTCTTTCGCAATTGCGAGAAGTGGGTAAACCGATGTTACTGGTGTTTAACAAAATTGACCAGTATCCAGAGGCCGATCGATTAGCAATTTATCACAAAATTCGGGATGAACGGGTGCGACAGTTACTCTCCCCAGCAGAAATTGTCATGGTTGCTGCTTCACCTTTGGTGGCTAATGCAGTACGTCGTGTTGATGGTAGTGTAGCGGTACAGCGCCGTCCTGGGAAACCACAAATAGACGATTTGAAGCTGAAAATTTTGGAGATTTTGCACCGAGAAGGTAAGTCTCTGGTTGCTCTCAATACGATGCTTTACGCTAATGATGTCAATGAACAGTTGGTGCATCGGAAAATGACGATTCGCGATGAGAGCGCTAATCAGATTATCTGGAAAGCAGTGATGACCAAGGCGATCGCGATCGCTCTTAATCCTGTCACTGTTGTAGATATCCTCACAGGCACAATTATTGATGTGGTGATGATTTTAGCCCTGTCTCGCCTTTATGGCATCTCCATGACCCAGCAGGGAGCCGTAGGATTGCTGCAAAAAATTGCTATCAGTATGGGTGGACTGAGTGCGAGCGAACTTTTAGCAACTTTAGGACTTAGTTCCCTCAAAAGTTTATTAGGGATTTCTGCACCTGCAACTGGTGGAGTTTCCTTGGGCCCTTATATTTCTGTAGCACTAACTCAAGCGGGTGTTGCTGGTGTTTCTTCTTATGCGATCGGACAAGTAACTAAGACTTATTTAGCAAATGGTGCTGCTTGGGGACCAGACGGGCCAAAAGCTGTAGTGACGCGCATTCTTTCTTCACTTGATGAAACTTCAATTCTCAATCGCATCAAAGGTGAATTGGAAGCAAAAATTGATGTACGTCGATTGCGTATGAAGACACGTTGAGGAAGATTGGGAATTGTAAATAGGAGATTGGGAGGTGAGGTAAATTATTGCTAAAACTAAGTAGAAGTTAGGGTTTAGGAAGATAATGCAACGTCAATTCCAGGCAACGAGACATTTTACAGTTTTAATGGGGCTACTGCGCGATCGCTCGGCATTTCTAGACGAAATTCGCTCTGGTCTCAAACTAGACAGTAAAATAATAGGCTTGCTCATCTGTAGTTCCCTATTTTTCGCTATTTATGGGGCAATTATTGGTTCATTTAATGGTGTAGCGCAGGCTTCATCTTCAGCTATCAAGCTTCCTGCTCTTTACTTAATCACGCTTATTATTTGTTTCCCCACGCTGTATTTTTTCAATATCCTCTTTGGTTCCAAAAAAACATTTGGTCAGCATTTTGCCATGCTGCTGACTGCGGTTTCAGTAATTAGTGTTTTACTCTTGGGCTTTGCACCGATTGCTTTATTTTTTCTCATCTCCACATTTAATTACCAGTTTTTTATGCTGTTAAATGTGGTGTTTTTCGCAACTGCTGGTTTCATTGGGATCAAATTCCTTTACCAAGGAATGCGCTTAATGTCCGAAGAGGATATTGAGGGGATAGAAGCAAGGATGAAACTGTTACGATTCTGGCTAATTCTCTATGCTTTTGTTGGTACACAATTAGCCTGGACATTACGACCTTTCTTTGGAATCCCTGGCTCAAAATTCGTACTTTTCCGACAATTAGAAGGTAATTTTTATATGAGTCTTTGGCAATCGCTGAGGCAAATTACAGGCTTTTAGGACTTAAACCCCTGGCTGAAAACTGCAACTAAATTGTATCCGGGTCAATGTTTAATTCCCGCAGTTTTGCAGCCAATTTTTCGGCTCGTTGAGTTTCCCGTTCTGCCACTTCTTCTGGTGTAGGAACAAGATTACTTTCAGTTGTGAAAAAACGCAATTGTTCTTGATAAATTCCCAGATATAAACCCAGTTGTTTACTCCACAAATGTCCTTGAGAATTGGCTTCTAGGGCTTGATATTCACCATCTACTAAATGAAATCCAGCAAATTCTAGACTGTATGGATCAAACCAAAAGTAATCCGGTGTTCGGAAAGTATCTTGGAAAAGTTGCTTCTTGAAGCTTTTATCAGTATCTGCTGTTTTTGGAGAAAGAATTTCTATAATTACATTGGGATACTTCCCGTCTTCTTCCCAGACAACCCAACTTTTACGAGTTTTCCTTTCAGTTCCTAAGACAACAAAAAAGTCAGGCCCTCGGAAATCTTCAGATTTGCGCTGACGGGGACTGTAGTAGATGCTAAGGTTAGCAGCTACGTAGAAGTCATTTCTGTCTCGCCACAGCCATTTAAGACATTTGAGGAGGAGTACTATTTGCTCTAGATGCAGTTCAGTTTCCAAGGGTGGTTCGTCGCTGTATAAATCGCTAGGAGGAAAGATAATATCTTCTGGGACGTCCTGGGAAGTTGCTAATTCTTTGGCAAGGGACATAGCTAACAGCTCATAGTCTGGGGTTGTGTGTTTATTCTACTCAAAGTTGGCATCTCAAAATTTTGCTGGCTTTACATAATTTGGGTAAGATTTATCTGGCGGTATAAATTCAAGAATTAGTTCGTTTTAGGAACGACAGGAGCAACTGGAGCAACTGGAACCGCTGGAGTTACTGGAACCGCTGGAACCGCTGGAGCAACTGGAACTGCTGGATTTACTGGAGTTGCTGGAACCACAGGAGCAACGGGAGTTATTGACTTTATTTTTTGCACCACGTATTCTTTATTTTGCTGTGCTTGTAGATGGTTTGGGTTAATTTTTAAAGCTTCTTCTAGAGCAACAAGAGCTTCTGGATAACTCTCCAAAAACCTGAGTGCTATACCTTTACCAGCCCAAAAGTCAGCATTTTTCGGATTAATAGCACTGGCACGAGTGTAAGCAGTTACTGCTTGTTCATAGCGTTTCAAAGACATCAATGACAAACCTTTGTTATACCAACCTTCAGCAGATTTTGGATTGAGAGTAATTGCACTATCGGCAGCTACAATCGCTTTTTCATAGCGTTCTAAACGCCACAAAACACCGCTTTGATTTACCCAAATATCAGCTAAAGAAGGTTTATCTCCGACGTTTGCATCTCCTTTGAGCGCCTTTTCATAGGAAATAACAGCATCTTCAAACTTCCCCAATGTTGTCAAAATTCTGCCTTGATTAAACCACGCTTGGGAAGAGGAAGGAGCAAGTTCAATAGCACGTTGGTTAGAAGTAAGTGCGTCATCATATTTTCCCATACGCCACAAAGCAACACTACGATTACTCCAAGCATTTGCATAATCTGGTTTAAGGGCGATCGCCCTGTTAAATGCAGCCAAAGCTTCCTCTAAATTGCCCATCCCTGTAAGCGCGTGTCCCCGCTGATTCCAACCCATAGCAATCCCCAACTCACCCCAATTTCCATCACCTTCTTGAATCGCCAAATCACAAGCTTTCAAGGCTTCTTCATAGCGTTCTATTCTATTCAGAGTTAGGCACTGGTTAACTAAAGTTTCGGAAGATTTAGGACTAGCTTTCAGCGCCCAAGTATAGGCAGCTAATGCTTCGCCATGCTTGCCTAATTTTTCTAAAAGTATACCTTGTTCTGTCCAAGTTTTTGCATCTTTAGGATTGAGTGCCAAGGCTCGATCATAAGCAGCTATGGCTTGATCAAATCTTCCTAACTTTCTAAAAACTAATCCTTGTTGACGCCAAGCAATTGCAGGAGAAATGTTTCCCCAATTAGCTGCTTGAATTGCTTTGTCACAAGAGACGATAGCTTCTTCATATCTTTGAATTTCTGTTAACAAACTACAACGATCAGCCCAAGCTGGGGAATAATTAGGATTAATTTTAATTGCCCAGTCGTAAGCATCAATTGCTTCTTGGGGCTTGTTTAATTTTTTGAGAACTATACCTCGATTATGCCAAGCAATGGCTGGTGTAGCGTCTCCCCAATTGTCATCTGTTTGCAGGGCTTTTTCGCAAGAGGCGATCGCTTCTTCTTGTCTACCTAATTCTGATAGTGCGCCACACAGTTTAGCTAAGATTAGAGAGTTATTGGGTTTTTGGCGTAGAACTTGGTCAAAAGAGACTGCAGCTTCTGCGTATTTGGCTAAGGAAAATAGTAGGTTTCCTCTGTCTGTCCAAGTTTGCGCATCGTTGGGATTTATGGCGATTGCTTGGTCGCAAGCTTTGATTGTATTATCGTCATACTTTTGGGTTTTTACTAGGGAGTTACAGAGAGAAGCCCAGTAGCTAAAGTCTTGTAGTTTTTCTTGCGATAGCAGATTTTTGGCAAATAAAGTATTAAATATTAGGAAGAAAAGGGTAAGTATGAAAATAGAGGGTTTGATTGGTGATTGTTGAGTTTGTTGGTTTGATTTTGAACCGCAGATGGACGCAGATGGACGCAGATGTTTTGTCTGGAGTGAAGGGTTTTTGGGGATAGTTTTGGAGGCGGTTTTAGGTTTATTTGCAGGTTTGTTGTGTTCCATTGGGCATAGTTGCTCCACACAGGTTAGCTAGGTTAAGATTGGCTCCTTCGATATTAGCGCCGATTAGATTTGCTTCTGCTAGGTTGGCTCCTTCTAGGTTGGCTCCAGATAAGTTAGTTCCTTGCAAATTGGTCTTAAATAAGGAGGCTTTTTTTAAGTTGGCTCCTTTGAGGTTGACGTTAGATAAATCGGCGTTGCTAAGGTTACGACCTTCAGCGCCTCGGTTAATAATTTCCCAGACTATACGCCATTTATCATTCATTATGGTGCCTGATTTGATGATTGCGCCGGTTAGGTTAACATTCTTTAAATCTGCTCCTTCTAGGTTGACGTTTGCTAATTTGGCATTGCTCAAGTTTGCTTCTAATAAGCTTGTATTGCTTAAGTCGGTATCGCGCAAGTCACTATTAGATAAGTTAGCCCCATTGAGGTTGGCGTTCTTAAATTCTGTATAATGGATTTCCGCGTTGGAAAGGTTAATTTTGCTCAGGTTTACTCCTCGCAAATTAACGATAAACAGGTATGCTCCCTGGAGGTTAGCTTCTTGTAAATTAACTCCTTCTAAATTGACTCCTTGTAAGTTTGCTCCTGCTAAATCTGCTTTTGCTAAATTGCGTCCTTCTACTCTTTGAGTAACAAGTTCTCGCACTAAAATCCATTTAGGATCTAGTACTGTTTCACTACTGATTTTGGTTGCTCTAAAATCAGCACGAGTTAGATTAGCACTACCGAAGTTAGCGCCAATTAAGTTAGCTCCTTTCAGTGTTACTCTCTCTAAGTTAGCTTCAAAGAAATTAGCTCCTTCTAAATTAGCTTCGGTTAGTTGAGCATTTTTTAAGTTGGCTAGCTGTAAGTTGGCACTTTGCAGATTTGCTTTATTTAAGTCAGCTTCTAGTAGTTGTGCTTTGTTCAAATTTGCTAGTTGTAAAATAGCACCGGAAAGTTTAGCTTTGTCTAAGTTAGCTTCTTGTAAGTTGGCATTTTTGAGAACTGCACGAAATAGGTTGGCACCGCCAAATTTAGTTTTTCTGAGATTAGCATTTTCTAGGTTTGCTCCGCCCAAATTAGCATCGGTGAAGTCAACATCTCTTAAATCAGCCGCATACAAGTTAGCACCATCTAGCTTGACTCCTCTGAGTTTAGAACCTTTTAGTTTGGCTTCTCGTAAGTCGCAAGCAGTACAAGCACCAGTGTCAAATAGTTGTTTGATGTGTTTGACGTTGGCGGCTAAAGCTTGGTTTCCTAGGGAAGAAATAGCTATCCAGGTAGCAATTGATAGGGTTGTTATATTGATGGTTTGTACCATGTTTAAGGGGCTTTTTTTTAACGCAGAGGGCGCTGAGTTTAACGCAGAGGAACGCAGAGTTTTTGATATGTATTAAGGGGAATATTGTTAATTTGCTTTGGGAGGAAGTTCGGCTGGTGGGGGAGAGTTTTGGCTAGGAAGTACTGGCGCATTGCTACCTGGAGGAGGTGGTGGTAAGGGGGGTGTGGAGGGTGCTGTTGAGGGTGCTGTTGAGGGTGATGCTGAGGGTGATGCGGCCGCTGTTGAGGGTGCTGTGGAGGGTGCTGTTGAGGGTGGTGCTAATGGCTGTATAGCGCCTGGTGGTGGTGGTATTGGCGATGCGGACTTTAAGGGTGGTGGTGAGGGTATGGTTGGTGGGGTAGGTAGTGGTGGTAGTGGTAGGTTAGGGATTGATAGTGATGGTGATAGTGATGTTGATGTTGATGGTGATGCTGTAGGTGTGGGTGAGGGGACGGGTTTGAGGAAGGTTTCAATGGCGACTGATTTACTAATCGGTTCTCCTCCCTCGTTTGTTACTTGTAAAGTAATTGTTTCTGTGCCGGGTTTTTGACTGACTGGATAGGGAATTTTTCCTTCTCTCAAAACGGTACCGGGAGCGGGCATAATTTTAATTTCTTTACCGCCTTCAACTTTCCAGGATACACTCAGAATAATAGGCTTTTTTTCGTTAATTTCAATCAAATACTTAGGGAGAGCTTCTTGTCCATTTATTTTAAATTCTACAATTTTTGCTTGTATTATTCGAGGGTTGATTTTAATCGAATCTGTCTTTTTGGCTATTAAGGGTTCTTTTTGTTCTTGCTTGGGGATGACGGTTAGTTCATATACATAAATACCTGGTTTTGCTGCGTCTGTAGGTACGTTTTTGCAGGCTAGTTCTTGTTCGTTTTCAGGACAAAATTTCTTAAACTGTTCGGGAATACCTTTGCTGAAGTCGTAGGTTTTTAATTGGCTATTAACTGTGCCATCGGTCGCGCGACTGATTAACCTTAATTCTTTGATTTGATTAGGGTTATTGATTTTCCAATTGAGGAGAATTCCCTCACCTCTAGGAATAGGTAATGCTGAATCGTTGGTAGGTTTTTTCTGAACAGTTCCTGTTGTAAGAGTTGGTGTGATTACTAGAGGAATAAAACCTTTCACATCTAATCCTGCACCTTCAGTTTTTGCCTCAACTTGAGTTTTTACTTCCCCTTCAATTTTTGCTTCTTCATATACAAATTTAGTGGGGGCAAATTCCAGAATAGTAGGCAATGGAATCGCTAAAATTCTAACAGTATTAGCCTTGAGAGATTGTGAGGTTACTTTTTGACCAGTTTGATAATTTGCAGTTAGTATAAAATTATAGTCACCTCCTTTGCGAGCATCTGTTGGCACGCTCTGGCAAGTCAAGGTTTGTTCAATTACACAGTAACTTTTCAGCTGATTGGGAATTCCCTGGCTAAAGTCGTAAATAATAGGTGTGCTGGTAACTATACCATCGGGAGATATACCTTCAAGTTTCAGGGATTGTAGTTGTCGGGGATTACTGATTTTCCAATTGAGGCGAATTACTTCATCATTAACTTCTTTGTATGTACTACTTTGTGGTGTAAATTCTACAATTTCCGGTGGAGTGGGAGGTTTCGGTAAAAACCACCAAATGATGAATATAATCAGCCCAATTATTCCCAGAACTGTCAAAATCAGCAATAAAAATTGCCACCAAGGACGAGGTTCCCAGAGTAATGCTCCCTGGAAACGATTATTAGTCAATGGCAATTGTTGGGTATCTTCTAGTTCTACAATAAAGTTAAATACTCGCCCATAAAAAGGTCGTCGCCATCTATGTTTTGGTTCTATCTGTAAGCTAACAACAGCCGATTCTCCAGGAAATAACCTTACCTGCGCAGGTGTTAAGGTATAAGTGCATAATTCGTCTCCATCAGCACTTGTTGCGCGGAGAATTACTTCCCTTGGTGTATTGCCAAGATTTTGCAATCGCAGCTCAAATAATCCTGCTTTATTTTTGACTTTTCCTACTAGGGTGAGCAGTTCTACATTGAGTTGATAAACTCCGGCTACTTGGAGGTACAATACATCCAGTAAAACTAAGTCAGGATGATTAGCTGAATAAAGGCGAATGGTAGGAGAGTAAATTCCTGCTAGAGTGTCTGGTGGTGGTTTTAATAATAGCTGAATATTGCCTTTTGCACCGGGATTTAGTTCTAGTGCATCAGCAGTTACAACTAACCCAATTGTCGGTAAACCTTCAGGATAAATTACCTTAAACCAGTTAGCTGGTAAATCTGTACAACTTAACAGAAATTGGTCTACTCGATCTGAGCGGTTGTAAACTAAAGCTGTTGCTTCCAGCGGAGCTCCAGGTTGCAGAAGAACGGGTTCTCCTGGTGTCGTTGTTGGCTGCAAAATGAAGGTAGGATCATTAACTGTTCGTGCTTCATGAACTAGCGGTATTACCTGCAGCTTTCCTGGATTTAATATTGGGGTATCTTCTGGATAATGTTGTCTTGCATCGACAACAATTGTATATTCATAGGAACCTGGTAGGGCTTCAACTGGTATCTGAAACCGAAAGAATACTTCGCTTGTCTGCTTGCTTCCTAAAGCTAGACGTTCGCGGGAGGAAACGCACCAGGAATCGGGGATAGCTGAAGCTTCATCAATGAAGATATCAATGAGAGCTCCTTGATTTCCCTGATTGCTGACAGTAACACATAGTTCAACACTAGAACCTGCTCTTGCTGTAACTTCTTTCGAGGGACTAATGATAGTAGCGAGGGGTTTTCCAGGTGTCTGAACTTGGTAAATCGTTTCAGCAAGTTCTGTTCCTTTTTTCGCCGCCAATTTAATGTAGTAACGTGAGGTTCCTGCTGCTTGAACTTCTTGAAGATACCCTTGTTTTACTAATATATCTAATTCGTTTTTGGTAGTTGCTTCGTCTTCTCCTAAATATTCTGCTGCTTCAGGGAGGGTATATCCCCCGCCGCGAATCATCCAATTAGCGATTCGTCGTTGACGCACAGGTAAGGATAGAATATCCCCCATGCTTAAACCAGCATTGGGGTTTTTAGTTTCTTGACGCTGTATTTTTAAAGGATTTGTTTCATTTGTCATTGGTCATTTATTATTGGTCATTTGTTATTTATTGTTTGTTTTGTAGCTTAATTTTACTATTTTTCAAGGGTCGCACAATGGAAATTTTGGTTAAGGAATTACTGGTTTAGGAGTGTCGCACCCTAACTGAGGGAGACGATTAGCACGCCTCAATCTTACTTGATAGTCGTCTCCTCCCGTAGTGATGAGAATATCTTCTTTCCCGACTAACTTGAGATCAACACTGTTGAGTTTTTTTTCATACCTTTCCAATACTTCGCCATCCAGAAATTTAGCAGCACGTCGTCCATCTATACTTAAAGGCCAAAGTACTAACCGCTTATCATCTCCCGCACTTACTAAATAACAACCATTAGCACTTAAGGAAACTGAACGAACAGCTTCACCACTTAATCCACCACGCCATTCATCTAGTTTTTGACAGGGCAAATTTTCGTTAATTAAACACTCGTTTAAATCCCAAAGAGTAATGTATCCTTGGTTATCAGATACTGCCATTAAATCTGGTTTGTCAGCAGCAACTGCTAAGCTTGAAATGTAATTTTCCTGCCCGCCAGGTATAGGATAAGGTACAGGTAGAGGCAGTTTGTTAGTCTTGTCATCGCTCCAATTCCAGAGTACCAGTCGGTTGAATCTTCCACCAATTGCTAGATGTTTGTACTCTTTGCCGACAAGAGTCATGTCAGAGACTGTAAAACTCACTTTTTGCCGTCTGGGTTGGTTAATTCTAGGAGAAAATTGTGATGCTGAGGGTTGCAAATCCCACTGCAAAACTACATCATTACCATGACCACTGAAGAGATAACGTGAATCTTTGCTGAATTCTAAATCAAATACTCTATCGTCTTTTTCTGAGATTAAATCTTTTTGTTGTCCAGATAATAAATCCCATAATTTGATTTCTCCATTCTCTAAACCTACTGCTAACAAGTTGTTATCTACTGGTTTATAGCGAACGACTCGCACAGCTTTAGTAGTTTTTCCTAAAACTCCAGCAGGTTCGAGATTGTTTCCTTGTGTGCGCCACTGACGAATAGTTTGGTCATCGGAACCACTAACTACCCAATCTCCTAGTCCATTAAAGCTTACTGTACGGACGGGGGCTTCATGTCCTTTTGGTAAAAGCATCCACACCAGAAACAAAAGAAACAATAAAAAAAGTCCTCCACCAATCTGCAACCAAGCAGGAATAATCGGCAAGATATGCAGTTCTAGAGTTTCGTTTGCGGGTTCAGTATTGCCTAGTTTGGGGTTAGATAAAACTGGAGTTGCTGTTAATTGTATTTTCTGATTTATACCCAACCAAGGACGTTTAGAATTAACAACTAACTGTTGTTGACTTGTTTCTCCAGGAATAATCTCTATTTGTTCCGGGATTAATTCTAATGTGACTTTATTGGCTTTTTTACTGTCAACTTGAACTGTGACTTGTTGAGATAAGTTGCTAGCATTCTCCAATTCCAGTAAATAAGTGACTGGTTCAGTCTCCCGCTTGGGCCACCATCCTTGCTTTTCTGGCAAATATTGTAGTATCGGGTTACACTGAAATTTGACTTCGCCAGTTGGCATAACCTCAAGTGTGGCTTCCATTGTAGTTGGAAGACCATATTGATGACTTGCCTCAATAGTGACAGGATAGATTTTACTTGGTGCTAAGGTAGCTGTCGGTATTTGGCACAAAAAAGTGACTTTAGCTTGTCGGTTAGGAGACAAATTTAACCGATGTTCAATTCCTTCAATAAACCAGGTAGGTTCTAATCCTAAACACCTAATGACAACATTAGTAGAAAGTTGACCTGGATTATATACCAATACGGGTATTTCTATCTGACTGTTGGGATAAGCCTGGAATTTTTGTATCGGCAATTCCAACTTTAGAGGAAAACCTGTTCCCTGTTCAAGGTTTAATCGTAGTCGTGCTCTATCTTCGTTGCCAAGTTCGATTGAAAAAACGCGGACTTCTAAGTCCATCATTCCTACAAATCCTGGCATTGGTGTGTCGATAATCGCTATCTGAAACTGCGTTGTGTCACCAGGGGGGTTTTTGGTACTAACTTCCGGTGAGATACTGTACCAGTCACCGTTGGGATTGGAGTCTGTACCTGCTGCTAACACTTCTAGCTGAAAACTAGCAAAGCGATCGCTGTCGTTGTTTACTGTTACTTCAAACGAGGTTGCGTCACCTCCTGGTTTGAAGGTGATTTGCTTGGGAGAAACATTAGTACTGATGAGATTTTCCGCCATTCATAACATTCCTTTTTAGGAGAAGTATCAGCAAGATGCTTCACTTACAACATTTCATGAAACATCTCTACAACGCTGGCATAATGCACTCAGTATGACAGGTAAAAGCTAGGTCAGTCTTCTATTAAATAGAAACCAGAAATATTTAGGTAGTAGACTAAAGTCGTAGTGTGTCTCGCGACCTATTAGACCTTTTGCAAAAATGCTCTAGACCCATCCCAAACCCTCTCCTCACTAAAGCTTCGGTTACTATACTAAGAGGAGGGAACATGACTTTTCTTGCTTCCCAGCTTAGCAAGGGGGGACTGAGGGGGGTCAATCTTTGGCTTTTGCAAGAGGTCTATTGATTTCTTGACTGAATTATTTGCTAGGAGTTCTTAAATTTCTGGCTTTTTTGAGCAAATCTTGCAGATAATGCGTCTCTTTCAAGCCAGTCGTTTGGCGCTCTTTCTTAAATTTGCCAATCTCTAAATCTAGTTCTTTGACGTGTTGCTTAAGTTGTTGCTGACGATCGGAGACATTAACAGCCATGTGCTGAAAAACACGCGCTAACTGTCCTAGTTCGTCTTCTCGCCACGCAACAACTTGTAGAGATTCTGGATCAAAATTTTCCTCTTCAATAGCGGCCGCTGCATCGGTAATGGTAGAAATAGGCTTGGCAATTCGGCGAGCCGCGAGTAATCCTAAGAAAGTAGCGGCAGCCGTAACTGAAAGACCGACAAACAAGGTAAAAATAGCGGCTTTATTGAAGTTTTCTAAGAAATCTGATTCGGGTATAACTACTACAATTAGCCACTTTAAACCCCAATTATTCTTTAGCCATATCGCATTTACAAGTTGCTCCTTCCCATCAATTTTAAACCTTGATATGAGCGGTTTTTCTTTAATTTTACCAAGGTTACTCAAGTCTTTCAATAAATGCTGTGCCGTGCGTTGAATAATGATTGGTTGACTGCTATCTGTGGCATTGATTCGTTCTTTATCAGCGGTAAATAAAGGTGTCTCTGGAATTGAACTAGCAACAATTTCTCCAGACCGTTCGATAATGAAGGCTTTTCCAGATTTACTAATTTCTTGTTTGCTCAGAAATTCACTAATTTGCTTGAGGCTAATATCAATACCCATAACCCCACGCAATTTTCCCGTATCATCCATTATCGGCATTGATGGGGTAATGCCAAGCATCTTTTTGGAAGAAAATTTGTAGATTGGACTCCAAGCAGCTTTCCCACTTTCTTTAGCAGCTTTGTACCAGTCGCGAGTGCGAGGATCGTAGTTGTTACTACTGATTAATTTAGTGCGATTTCCACGGGTATCTAACTGATAGATATTCCTGTTCGTAACTGTGGATTTATCCCTAATCATGACAACAGTTTTGCCAGATTCATCGTCCCTTTCAACTCTAACAAATTCTCCTTGTTCGTTACCGAAGGCAGTATTATTTACTAACTCACTTTGTTGAATTTGATGCCAGAAGAATCGCTCTAGCTGTTGTAAGTTTTCGACATTTAAATTCCCGCTACGGATAACGGCTGCGTTTGTATGATGGATCAAATAGGGTTTGCGCAAGTAGCCTTGGGCTTGCATCCCAATTTCCTGGCTGATTTGGCTACTCAACTGTTCGGCAAGGTCTTCGGCTGCTTTCCTCCCATTAAGATACGCCAGCCACCCAGTCAATAGAACTACAATAATTAAAGGTGTGACAATCAGTATTGGTATTTTCAGTCTAATTGAAAGAGAACGTTTTTTGATTGGTGCTGAATCCATTATCTATCGCCCTCGCTTTTATTTAATAATTGCTCTTACAATTTGTCTAACACGCTCTTCAGAGCATCGGAACGGACTGTTTTTTCTGCTGGTGGTACGGGTATATTTTCCTGCTGTTGTAATGGCGTTATTTGTCTCTTGCGCCAAGCAAAATGTAATAAATTTATGCCCATTTCTTGCGCTGCTCGGATAGTCTCTCGCGTCACATTTCGCTGCTTATCTAATCCCCAGGCTGCTGATAATTCGCCAATGACAATAACAATTCCTCCTCCCAGCAATATTTGAATTGGCTGTTTGTTAATATCAGGTAGAGCCGAAAATAAAAAAGGTTGTGTTCGCAAGGGATGGTTAGGAATCAAGTTATCTAGGTTTTCTAAGGGAGTACCTAACTTTTGAGCGAATTCTCTGAAGACAAGACAGATTTTATCAATTTCTGCGTCTAGTTCGCTTTGGGAAGCATTCAATTCTGCTTCTAGTTCCGGTCTAAGTTCTGCTAGTTCTGCTAGTTCTGTTAGTTCTATTTCTTGGTAAGTGGAATCGGGTTCATTGGCAATAATGTCTATGCGTGTTAGCGATTCTTCTAACTGTTGTTTGATTTTTATTAGTGGTTCAAGTTTCGTCCCTTTGGTGGGAATATCTACTAAGAGTACTCCACCAGTTTCTAAATAAGCCTTAAGGGTTTCTAGCTCTGAATTGGTTAATGATAGCGATTGTTGGGATTTGATGTAAAGTAGGTCATATTCTGTAAGTGCAGTTTCTAAGTTTACCTCTCCAATTTCATCGGCTACTCCCATAGTGGGATATAGTGCTTCAACGGATTGAAGTAGATAGGAGAGGTTGGTAAGGCTATTGGAGGAAGCGCTCTCAAGGTTGCTTTGGTTAATTTGACCAACTCGCACCAGGAAAGGCGATCGCGATCGCGCAATTTGCCGATAGCGCAAGTCTAAGTTATTGAATTTCGGGACAAATACATCAATTGGATTTTCTAATTTGACTGGTGCAGGATTGTTCTCTTCTAAACAGGGAGGTAAGACAATCCTGCATAATTCTACTTCTGATTGGCTAGGGGGACTGGTTTTTTCGTCTATTCTGAATGTTTCTCTAACAAGTTCTCCCTGTTGTCTGCGTCGTAATTTTTCTGGGTCAACGAAACTGATTGTTAGGTAAACAGTCAGTGGTTTTTTCTGACGATTTTCTGAGACAATTCGGAAGTTATCTGCTTCGGTAACAATGATGAAGTTGCCATACAAATCAATGGCAATTCCTGGCTGAATTTGTAACCAACGCCCATCTCTATACTGAGCGCGTACTTCGCTTGGTGGTGGAATTATACATACTCCTAATCCACAAACAATTCCTGGTTGATTGAGGGATTGGTATTGAACGTTTTGTCGCTGTCGATGGTATTCATGAGCCATTCGCCAACGTTGGGCGTTCATTAATAGTCCATCTGTGACTTGTAGGCGTTCAAAGGGTTTGATTGATGGTGGTGACCAAGGTTTAGTCATTTGTTGTTTGTTGTTTGTTGTTTGTTGTTTCTCCAATTTCCAAGTCCCAATCCCCATTACCCATTCCCAATTCCCAATCCCCATTACCCATTCCCATTCCCATTCCCATTCCCATTAACTATATGAAATTCGTAGGTGCAGAAAGCTGGTTTTTCTTGTTCTATGATTTGGTGAATTAGGCGTTTATCTATTTGATTGGGTGGTTCGGGACGTAGAGTTACCATGAAATGATAGTGTTGTCCTCCTCCAATAATTGAATCTTGACCTATGTGAGTTTCTCCCATTAGAAAACCTCTCCCAAAAAGTTCTTGAATACTGATATGTTTCTCTGCTTCAGGGAGATGTTCATCTAATGGTAAGCTTGTGTAGAGATGGAGATAAAAACGCAAGCCTCGCTTGGTTCCACGCCAACGGTAAATTTCCATCGCTTGACCTATCAACTGACGCTGACGAGTCAGACTTAAGGCGGGAGATAAGGGCCAACCTACCCAGTAGGCTAAAAAGGGTAAAAGTGTTTCTGGTGCTGTTAAGGGATCTAGGTAAGCCCAGAGTACATCTAATGTCTGAACTGTGGGTTCAAATGCTTGTTCAAAAAGCTTGAGTAAACGCCCGATAAAGTCTACTTCCCGGTAGATTTCTGGTAAAAATTCTAGGTAGAGACTCCGAGGACGAATGTAGAAACTAAATTCGGCTGTTTGTATGTATTGTCGGGGTGGAAGATTGGGCGTTTGGGTGTCTGTTTCTTGTGTTGCTTGTAGGGTGTAATTTACATAAATTTGGCCGCGATAATCTAGTTTTAGGGATTCACTGGCCCGCAAGGCTTCTTCTGACTCAAAAAAGTCTGCGGGAATATGGAAGTATAGTACTGCTTCCATGTGTCCTCTGGCTGGCAGTTCATGTCCTTCCATACCCAAACGACACCATTCGTTGCGGAAGTTTCCTTCTACTTGAATATCCAGGTGTAGGGGACGATTTCCTAGGTTTTCTAGCTGAACAACAATTTCACTTGCTTCTCCTGGATGTATGAGTAACTGACAACCCCCAGTACCAGCAGCCTGCAATAAATTTGATGGTATTTTTCCTGAAGTGTAACGCGAAGCAGCCCTTACTATGGCCTGAGGTGTGGCCTCTGGCACTTGCATTGCTGTCAGTTGCATTCGTAAGGGTAGAATGTCGCGAGTTTGTGTCATTGGTCAGTGGTCATTTGTTGTTGGTTGTTGGTTGTTGGTTATTTGTTGTTGGTTATTAGTCTCTCCACATCTCCACATCTCCACATCTCCACATCTCCACATCTCCACATCTCCACATCCCCTCATCTCCACATCTCCACATCCCCTCATCTCCACATCTCCACATCCCCTCATCTCCACATCCCCTCATCTCCACATCTCCACATCCCCTCATCTCCACATCCCCCCATCAAATCAGACTGATAACATGACCGGAACGTAGTTGATTGTTTCGCCAGGAACATATTAATCCCAATGGCCCTGGATCAATTACGGGTTCCTTGGGTAATATACGTTCCCAACCCTCTAACTGCTTGCGTAACTCAAATAGCTGTACTGTACCTAAGTAACGCACACCAGAAATGGTTTGAAACAATGTGACAATATCGGAAGAATACACAGGACGCCCAAAAGGCCAGCCACTACCATCTGGCCCTCCTGTGATCGGATTCAAAAAGCGGTATAGAGCAACTTGTAAGGCGAAGAGGATTTCTTCTTTAGCGTGAGGATTGTTGTATTCTGGCTCTAGGGCGACTTCGGCTTGTACTGTAACTCCCACATATTCGGGTTGGCTGCATCTTACCTCAACTCCCAGTAATCGCCTCTCATCCAGGTAATCTAGGACTTGCTGGATTAGTGGAGGGGAGAGGGTAAAGAAGTCTGGGTTGATTCCTTCTGCACTTTCGATACCTTCGGTGCTAGTATCTGGAACCAAGACTAGACGCACTGTACCCGCTTCGTCTTTGCTGGTGGGAGTTAAGCAAAGGGTACGGGCGATCGCTCCTCTTCCTGCTTCTAAAGCCAGGGTTTCAAAGTCTTCGACGGTAACTGCGCGATCGCGTGTGCGCAAAATTCGCGGTACTCTAATTACTGCATCGTCCAGTGATTCTGCATCGGCTCCATTGATGGCGTGTTTAATGTTCATCACATTCGCTACATAAGGAACCGCAGACTTTAACACTCTGATGGTTCCACTCTGCACATTACCTCTGGAACCTCCACCTGTACGATAAGCTACGATCATAATCGTTGAACCTCGCGGTGGAACTGCTCCATATTGACGATCCATTGACTGCCGTTCTGACTCTTCTCTACCATTAAGCATCAGAGTTCCTACAGGTAATCCCTGAGTGCGTGCTCTCAACTTCGTTGAGGTTTGCAGTTGCGCTGGTTCTCGAATTAGCGGCCCAAACTGCACTGTACCTGTCAAAGAATCGATGGTGTAATGTAAATCTTGGGCGTTAGAACTAGCAAAATCATTGACTTCTTGCCAAATTTGTGGTAATCCTCCTGGTGGAGTTACAAGCAGGTGTTCTGCTTCAGTTCTCGGCAGTACGGGAGTTCCTTGTAATTGAAAGGTTTGGCCTGGAGTACCGTTGCTTTCCCCTAGGATTTCATTGGTAATCAAGGTACATTGAGAGGCTTCAACTGTACCACCAAGAGAACGCACCTTTAGACCAACAATCCGGGGAGAACGGATGTAGCCTGGTTGATAAGTTTCTTGATAGGAATAAACGCAGCGCAGCCAGCGACCTTGATATGTGACAAAATGAGTAATTGGCCAACTGAGGGGCATATGTAGGACAACATCTGCACCTTGCAGAGGATTGCCACCACTTCTAGTTAATTCGCTAAAACTGAATCCTTTTGTGCTGTCGTCGGTTTCTCGTAGTAGCACTGGTTCCCAAAATACACCATTCCAAGCTTCCCAAACTCTAGGAGGCATATCGGGACTGATACCTGTAGAAGTTGCTGCTTCTCCTTTGAGGGTAAGAGCAATTACATTACCTTCGATTGGGTGATCTGGATCGAAAACTAAGTAAAAACAATTTCCTGGTTTTGGTTCTTCACTAAAGAAAGCTAAGGGTGAACCAAGCCATTCTCCATCCGGTCGTAAATCCCAGGAATTAACCAAGCGATCGCGCAAAATTTGTGGTTCAATATCTGCTGTCTCAGCAGTTAGTAAATGTCTGACACTTGGGTTACCAACAACTAGCGAATTTTTGGTACTAAAAACTATTGCTTCTTCGGTTTCTGTACGTACTGTAGCAACTTCTGTTCCAGCAGGAATTGTATAAGTTTCAGGTAAAGAAGCACTGAGGTAAAATGTCAGATTTGTGCGAGATGGTGTGGGAGGATGTAGACGAATCCCCAGTAATTCCAGAAAAGCGACATAGTTACGACGAGGAATTTGATTGAACCGCATCAACATTTGGTCAGTCAACCAAGCGAACAGTTCAACCAGAGTAATTCCAGGGTCACTGGGATTATAATTCGTCCACTCTGGACAGTAGCGAGGAATGCGTAACAAGCATTCATCTACTAAGTCTTGAAACTTTCGGTCGTCTAAATCAGACTTCGGTAATTTGGGGAGAAAATCGAAATCCATAATTGGGGACTGGGGACTGGGGATTGGAGAATTGTACAACTGACAACTGACTAAATATTAACCTGGTGGTAATAAAAAGAAAGGATAAACCATACTTCTGGTATCGTGAGTATTTTTGGGGTGATATCTAATAGTAATATCTACTAGACCTTTAAGCGGATCTGGCTCTGTATAAATGCCATCAATAACAATACGTGGTTCCCACATTTCCAGCGCTTCTTGAATATATATACGAATTAACAATAAAGTTTGAGTATTCATTGGTGCGAAAACAAGTTCCGACAGACGCGAACCAAAATCCGGTCTATATACTCTTTCACCTAATTTAGTACCCAAAATAATCCCGATTGACTCTTCAATATTTCGCTCTGCAAAACTGACTTGCAAATTTCCCTGTAAACTCACTCCTAGAGGAAAAGCCCATCCTGTGCCCAGGAAAGACCGTGAGTACTCGTTGTTGGTGATGTCTGCCATTTCAAGGACTCTATTGCTCAAGGGGATGGCTGCACTGTACTAAAGTGTAAGCCCTTGAGACTATTCGCCAAAAGTCGAGTCTGGTGGGAGGGTTGCAGGTTGCAGGTTTAAATGTAGAGCTTCAGAGGACTATAATTTGACAAATTCAATCCTAACTAATCCCCTGAATTAGTATTTGCATAATTTGATAATTTTCCTCAATCACTGTCATTCTTTATTAGCAAAATGACTGGATCATCCACCGATAAGAACGTTTGGTTGTCCTCTGGCGATCATTGTAGCAACTGGTACAGGAACACCAACAGGACTGAGTGTCAGTCCATTAACCATCGATGTTACACGGGCTGCAGGACGACCGCTAATTAAAACAGTAACAGCACCTGTAGCAATGATTCCGGGAGCACAATTGATGACGGGGCCAAATACCATATCTCCCACACAAGCTGCAGGTAATCCTCCTATTAAAACATTGGGCACGCAAACGCCGATAATAGTGTCACCTGTAACAGTTTGGTCGCCAAGTCTGGCTGCTGGAAAAGTCATATTTGTTATTTGTTATTTGTTGTTTGTTGTTGGTTGTTTGTTATTGTTCATTGGTCATTGGTCATTTTTCCAATTTCCAATCCCCAATCCCCATTACCCAATTATTAACAATTAATCCTAACTAGAGCGCCACTAATACCAACTGTTGCACTTCCACTGACAGTAGTTGCAGCACCACTCATAGTAAGCGTTGCCGTACCATTGATAATAGTTGTAGCACCCTTAAGAGTAGCAGAAGCATTGCCACTCACAGTAGTTGAAGTACCACTAATACTAATTGTTCCAGGAGTGTTAATAGTTATACCGCTATTAGTAATAGTAATTTTGCTTCCACCTACCTTGAGATTAATTGTTTGCGTACCAGTGAGGTTAATTTCACTAGCATTGATATTAATTGTCTTTGACATTCCGGTTGTTCCAGTTTTGACATTAATATCACCTGTTGAAGTCATCCCGATAGTTTTATCACTATCATCCAAACGCAATGTATGACCACCATTGGTTTTAATTTCTACAAACTTGTCGCTATCATTCATGCGTACATGATGACCATTTTTTGTATTAATGTAAAACCCTGCTTTAACGCTACCTTTATCTTCCTCCACAAACTGAATTTTGTGACCAGTGCGAGTTTTAAAAGTTCGCAGACGAACCTTTCCACTAACAACACTATCAGCAATCTTTTCTGGAGGAGCATCCTTACCATTCCACACCCCACCAATCACATAAGGGCGATGAATATCACCATGTTCAAATGCTACCAGTACCTCATCATTTACTTCTGGTAAGCAATCGAAACCTCGCCCTGAACCAGCACCAGTTCCTACAACTCTAGCCCAGAAACTTTCGTGTTCTTCAGTAAGTGTAGGAAACTTAACTCTCACTCTACCTAAACCGTTCGGGTCATTATTGTTAGTAACGATACCTACCATCAAAGTTTCCCCTGGTTGTCGGCGTTTTTGGGGAGAGAAAGCTGTTAGTAAGTCGCCTCCTCGTAAGCCTCGTACACTAAACTCTGTAGTGTAAACGCGATCGCGGTATAAGTGACGAGTTTCGGTTATGTAGTAGCTACCGCTATATTTGCCTAAGTTCGACAGTTTCACTACTTTACCAGGTCTAATTTTCGAGTCACCATTACCTCTAGCATCAGCTTGGACAAATTCTCCTCCCAATTCATTAAATACAGCTTGAGCGATATTATCCGCTTCAGTAGTACTCGAAACTGGTTGGTCTACAACAATCATTGTGGGCTTTGAAGGTTGACCACTAAAAGATGAACTGGTGCTGCTACCTTTTCCATATTCTGTTGTAGTAATAACGGGTGCTGTTTGACTGCTTTTCGTCGAAACTATTGGTGTTTTCTTTGTATAATCCCAACCCCTTACCTGAACGCTACTCACTTGTTCTGCGCTACTAATTCGCACTTGAAAACTGTGAATATCTTTTAACCACTGAAGAGTTAAGGATTCGCCAGCAGTCGGTTTACGGAAGTTTAGTTTACCATCTTGTACAAATACTTCAAAGCCAATGCGGGCCGCTCTTTCCCGCAAAAACTCCATATTAGTTTGATTTTCCTGGAAAACGTAGGTATGGGGAGAACCACTACTATCTATCTTGCTAGTTTTTATTCCCACTTCTCCCGCAATTTGCTTAACAATATCAGTATCAGTTATATTTTGAAATGAGCGGTTGTAGCGTCCCCTATGCAATCGGTGAGCAACATCATACCCACGAATTACAACTGGTGCTTGAGATTCGCTAGTGAAGTGAGTTTCTATTGCTGTTATTTCTCCTTCCAGGATAGAGTCTTGATTCTCATTAGCAAATTCTTTAGCTTTTGTTGTACTGCTTTTGAAACCAATTTTAAGCGGTGTACCAATTGAAAATAAACTTTCGTGACGCCAAGTTTTATCCTGAGTTCGCCCCGTCAAATAATCATTTTTGATTACCAGTGTAAACATACCTGGTAAATTAAGGCTTTCTTCCACAGAGACTTGGAGAATATCTTCTATTAATGTAGCTGGTGCTGCTTGATTATTAATCTCTAAAATTAGATCTGGAATGTAAAGAGGCATAAGCTAATTGGTAATAAGTAATGAGCAATAAATTAAACAACAAAAACTTTATCTACCAAATACAGTACGACTTGACCTACTATCCGTACTACGCTTTGGTGAGGTTGATTGTTTGGCATTGGGTGTACTGAAAGACTCATCAACTTGTTTTAATGTCATATCAACTCTGGCTTGAACTGGCCTACCATCTGGCAAAAACAAAGTTAGTTTGTAAGTAATTTGTTCAACAAAACAACGCAGGTATTGCTGAGCACCCCAAGTAAAAATATAAACTGGGGGACGCTTACCCGCACCGTCTCCTCTCTCAGCAAAGTCAACAGATTTTATCAACTTGCCGATATAATCAAGGACGCTAGTGCCTTCCTCAAAGGTATCGAACAGAATATTGTTAATAGTAAGAACGCAAGGTTCTGGATAAGCAAAGCTAACTTTTGGCAATCCTGACTGAGTACGTGCTCCGTTACTTTCGTTCAACCTAACTGACTGCTGGAAGACCAGTTGAGTAGGGTTGAACATGAATTCGATGGTGTCGCTTTCCTTAGAGATAAGTTTGGCTTTCTCCAGTTTCCCAGAAGCAACATTACTTGTACTTCTACCGTTTCCATTTGTCATGACGATTCCTCAATATTAACTACAAATCACTTTACCAAGGTTGACGCCCTGAATAGTTGCGTCCTTGGCGTTCTTTTTCTATTTTTAACCTAGAAACAACTTGGTGATAAATTTCTTGGGCAAGAATCTCTAAAGTATTATTATCTACCTCTTTTTGAGTTTTTTTTGCAGAGATTGTGATCGCCTCACTCTCAATCGCTTCTACCCTTTGTCTGATAGTTTCTGTGTCCCTTGTGGCGGTGGAATGACTTTTTTTAGTTTGGATAATTGACTTTTTAGCTTTATTATTAATAGTAGTCCTAGGTTTAGCATTGTTAGCAGAAACATCTGCTCTCAAAAACCCTTCAGGAGTAAATACTAAATCTCCACTTGTCTCATCTTTTTGAGGTTGGATAAAGGTCAGTTTGTTATCACCATAATTTTCCTGATCTGACTTGCGTTGGATAACTGAAGGTTGGTTATCAGTAGCAGTATTTTTACTTAGTAAGTCTGCTATACTTGACCAAGATGTTGGAATATCGTTGCTACTCAAAATGTGATTAGTTGAGTCTTGACTTGACGAAGTTTTGCTTGACTGGGGTAAAGATGTAATCTGTGATTTTTGGATATTGTTGTTGGTTACACCAATACTTCTTGTAGGAGGCTTTAGATTCGGTTCAGGATAACTACCAAATGCTTGTTCTGGCATTTTTTGTATTATCGAAAGCAGTTTTCCTGATAAAATAGATGAAGATAAGTTAGTCAGTAAGGAGGATGTAGGCTTTGCCTCTACGGAAGCTTGTCCGAGAGAAGTTGATTGCCCTAAAGGTTTGGATTGGACTAAGTTTTTCAGTACTGTTGGCAATGCTTGGAGTTGTTTGCTTTCCGATTCACCGATAACGTCAGGTGAGTCTGATTCGGTTTGTCGTTGAACAGAATTCTCCGTTTCCCTAACAGTAGGTAATGCTGATTTTACTTGTCTTTGAACAGAAGTCTCAATTTTACCGCTAACTTCAGGTGAATCTAATTCTACTTGTCGTTGAACAGAAGTCTCAATTTCACCGCTAACTTCAGGTGAGTCTGATTCTACTTGTCGTTGAACAGAAGTATCCGTTTCCCTAACAGTAGGTGATGCTGATTCTACTTGTCTTTGAACAGAATTCTCCGTTTCCCTAACAGTAGGTAATGCTGATTCTACTTGTCGTTGAACAGAAGTCTCAATTTCACCGCTAACTTCAGGTGAATCTGACTCGGTTTGTCGTTGAAAAGAAGTCTCAATTTCACCGCTAACTTCAGGTGAATCTGACTCGGTTTGTCGTTGAACAGAAGTCTCCGTTTCCCTAACAGTAGGTAATGCTGATTTTACTTGTCTGGGAAAAGAAGTCTCAATTTCACCGCTAACTTCAGGTGAATCTGATTCTACTTGTCGTTGAACAGAAGTCTCAATTTCACCGCTAACTTCAGGTGAATCTGATTCTACTTGTCGTTGAACAGAATTCTCCGTTTCCCTAACAGTAGGTAATGCTGATTCTACTTGTCGTGGGAAAAGAAGTCTCAATTTTACCGCTAACTTCAGGTGAATCTGATTCTACTTGTCGTTGAACAGAAGTCTCCGTTTCCCTAACAGTAGGTAATGCTGATTCTACTTGTCGTGGGAAGAGAAGTCTCAATTTCACCGCTAACTTCAGGTGAGTCTGATTCTACTTGTCGTGGAACAGAAGTCTCCGTTTCCCTAACAGTAGGTAATGCTGATTCTACTTGTCGTTGAAGGGAAGTCTCATTTTCCCTAACTTCAGGTGAATCTGATTCGTACTTGTCGTGGAACAGAAGTCTCCGTTTCCCTAACAGTAGGTGATGCTGATTCTACTTGTCGTTGAACGGGATCTCAGTTTCCCTAACAGTAGGTAATCTGACTTGGTTTGTCGTGGAACAGAAGTCTCAGTTTCACCGTAACATTCAGGTGAGTCTGATTCTACTTGTCGTTGAAGGGAAGTCTCATTTCACCGCTAACTTCAGGTGAATCTGACTCGGTTTGTCTGTGTGAACAGAAGTCTCAGTTTCCCTAACATCAGGTGAATCTGATTCTACTTGTCGTTGAACAGAAGTCTCCGTTTCCCTAACAGTAGGTAATCTGATTCTACTTGTCTGTGGAAGAGAAGTCTCAATTTCACCGTCTAACTGTCAGGTGAATCGTGGATTCTACTTGTCGTTGAACAGAAGTCTCAATTTCCCTAACTCAGGTGAATCTGATTCTACTTGTCGTTGAAGAGAAGTCTCCGTTTCCCTAACAGTAGGTAATGCTGATTCTACTTGTCGTTGAAGGGAAGTCTCAATTTCCCTAACTTAGGTGAATCTGACTCGGTTTGTCGTTGAACAGAAGTATCCGTTTCCCTAACAGTAGGTGATGCTGATTCTTACTTGTCGTTGAACAGAAGTCTCAATTTCCCTAACTTCAGGTGAGTCTGATTCTACTTGTCGTTGAACAGAAGTCTCCGTTTCCCTAACAGTAGGTGATGCTGATTCTACTTGTCGTTGAACAGAAGTCTCAATTTCACCGCTAACTTCAGGTGAGTCTGACTCGGTTTGTCTGGGAAACAGAAGTACTCCGTTTCTCTAACAGTAGGTAATGCTGATTCTACTTGTCGTTGAACAGAAGTCTCAATTTCACCGCTAACTTCAGGTGAGTCTGACTCGGTTTGTCTTGAAAGAGTAGTCTTAGTTTCCCTGTTATTTATCGAAGCAAAATCAATATTGCTTGTAAAAACACTGCGATCCGACTCTAACATAAATAGCGATGATTGACCCAAAAAAGGCTCCTCACCTACTGAATAATCCACTAAACTGTAATCAGGCATTTCCTGACTTAAAAAATCAGAAGCTTCCAAACTTATTAGAGGTCTAGCACCTAAAGGATACAGAAATTTTGGTTGCAATAATGTTTGTCCCAAAGCCTTGGGTGGAAGCAAAGGATTTCTAATACCGAGGGGTTCTGTGTAAGTTGTATCTTCCTCGGTAGAGATATTATTAGAATGCTGCGCATTCGATTCCAGCATAGGTTAATTACTAGGGAAAAAACCGCCTGTTTGTTGATATCTTTTTTTATGAAACACAGCACCGCCACCTAAAGGAGTACCAGCTTGTCCGGGATTCAAATTAACAACAACTTTCAATCCTTCATAGGCTAGAGTCAACTCTTCAATTGCCACAATACTGGAATCTGCTTGCAAGGAAGGTGATTTCCACTCAACAGGAACCGCACCTATTAATGTCCAACATTGTATAGTTTCCCCTGCCTGATTA
>JAYFMV010000100.1:0-33925 GCA_042408245.1 Potamolinea sp. | reverse complement strand
AACAGGGATGTATACTCGTTCAAGGACATTAGGCGGTTGATTAGGGGCTTGTGGACGATTGCCAGAAGCAGGAACGGGAGAAGATGGCGAATTGGTAGCACCTGAAGCGCTGGCGGTTGTTGTCTTCTGTTTCGACTTGCTTTTGTTGTCCAGTACATCCAGCGATCGCCGCATATAGTTAACAAACTCGGCATCAGCTACTGAGAGTTGACCCTTGTTTTGGGAAGAAGAAGGAGCGCTCTTGGGAGTCCAGGGCCAAGTTAGCTTTTTCTGATTGGCTAGCAGTAGGACAATTGTTGCGATTACAGAAGCCAAACCAGCAGCCACCAGGAATTTTTCAAAAGACCAGCCTGACCGTTTCGGAAGAGGAGGGCTGGGTTTGTGAACAATACTTGTCTGTATGGGTTCAACCGGCTCTTCAGGGATTGGTGTTGCTTCAGGGATTATCTGTTCTACAGGTTCCTGGGGTGACACCACTGGTGGTGACGTGGTGATTGGCGGAATCACTATCGGCTGTAAGGAGATATATTCTGGCTTGACAGGTTCCGTTGGTAGTTTGCTCCCGCCATCTAAAATCCGGTCAATGTCAGAGAATAACTCATCCATCAAATTATCGGCATCAGACTCAGCCGACCAGGGCTTAATTGGAGGGCGATTGGGCGAAGCCCACGCTTCGCGATCGCCTTGGCCTGCTCTTGCCCTTGGGTTAGAACTTACTTCCTGAGACATGGATTGCTGCTCACTCTCACTCTCGTGGCTACATAATTAACAAGATGCTTGAAGGCATTTTCTCTGGCTTAGATTAGCCGTGAAAGGCCTGAGTATGACAGAAAATTTGACAAATCTGATCAAGCAAGCGCCCCTAATCACCAGCTTTCTATCATAAAAATTCTTCGACGTTGGCATCTTCTAAATATCAACACCGCAAATTTTAACGCTAAACGTAAGCAATGCCTAACTTTGGGAGCTAAACTTCAAAAATTTAAATTTTTGATAGAGTTGAGTATCCAGGGAATTTAAGATAAAACGCCCACTTCCACGCTCTGTTTTTGCCGCGAGCGCACTTCTAGATAAATCAGCAAAGCGTTAACATCGGCTGGATTAACACCACCAATTCTAGAGGCTTGACCAATTGTCAGAGGTCTGACCTTCGCCAACTTTTCGCGAGACTCCTTAGAAAGAGTCTCAATGCTTGCGTAATCCAAATCTGCAGGTAAGGGTCGGTGTTCTTGACGAGAAATCAGGTCAATTTGGTTTTGCTGACGCTGGAGATAACCGGAATACTTGATATCAATTTCAGCACCTTCTCGTTCTTGCTGATTAAGCTTAGGATTACCTAAATCGTATTGGTCAAGATTCACATAATGAAAGCCAGGACGACGCAGCAAGTCAGCTAACGTAATTGAGCCTTTAATTTTTTGCTGAGTATCCGAGGCGATCGCCTTACCAACTTCCTCATGTTCCTTCACCCGAATACTATCAAGCCTCTCTTTTTCTGTTGTAATATTTCCCTGTTTTTCCTGATATAACTGCCAACGTCGGTCATCAATCAAGCCTAACTCTCTCCCTAAAGGAGTTAGACGGCGATCGGCATTATCCGAACGCAGTAATAGTCGATATTCAGAACGACTTGTTAGCATCCGATAAGGCTCTCTTAAGTCTTTCGTACACAAATCATCAATCAAAGTACCGATATAACTTTCCTCGCGAGGAAACACTATCATTTCCTGATGCTGAACGTAGCGAACAGCATTAATTCCTGCAACTAGACCTTGAGCGGCCGCTTCTTCATAGCCGGTAGTACCATTAATTTGCCCAGCACAAAACAGCCCAGCAATTTTCTTTGTCATCAAGGTTGGATAACACTGAGTTGCTGGTAGATAATCGTATTCCACAGCATAGGCCGGACGCAACATGACGCACTTTTCCAAACCAGGAAGAGAGCGCAACATTTGCAGTTGCAAATTTTCTGGCAATCCGGTAGAAAATCCCTGAATATACAATTCTGGGATATCCCTTCCTTCCGGTTCAATAAATATTTGGTGACTGTCTTTATCAGCAAAGCGGACAATTTTATCTTCAATACTGGGACAATAACGCGGCCCCTTAGCATCCACCCAGCCACCATAGACCGGCGACAAGTGCAGATTTTCCCGAATCAAGCGGTGAGTTTCAGCCGTAGTGCGGGTGAGATAACAATTCATCTGTTCCCGTTCCACCCAAACTTCCGGGTCAAAACTGAACCAGCGAACCTCTTTATCCCCTGGTTGAGGTTCCAGATGAGTGTAATCCACCGAGCGCTTATCTACCCTTGCTGGAGTTCCTGTTTTCAGCCTTCCGGTTTCAAAGCCAAGCCGATTGAGGGTTTCTGTCAAACCAATTGCAGCAAATTCCCCAGCACGTCCCGCTGACATCGACTTGTTACCCACCCAAATCGTACCACCGAGAAATGTGCCTGTAGTCAGAATGACAGCAGGTGCTTGGAAGGCTACACCAAAGTAAGTTTGGACGCCGATAACTTCATCGTTAGGCCCCAGGACTAAATCCGTTACCATGCTTTCACGGACTGCCAAGTTTTCCTGATTCTCGACAATGGTCTTCATTACTGATGCATATTCCCGCTTATCCGTCTGTGCCCGCAACGCCCAAACTGCAGGGCCTCGTGAGGAGTTGAGCACTCGCTTTTGTAAGTAAGTGCGATCGGCCATTTTGCCAATTTCGCCACCTAAAGCGTCCACCTCATGAGTTAGTTGAGATTTGGCTGGTGCACCGACTGCTGGGTTACAGGGTTGCCAAGCAATTTTGTCCAGGTTTAGTGTTAGTAGGAGGGTACGACAGCCTAACCGTGCTGTAGCGAGTGCGGCTTCACAGCCGGCGTGTCCGGCACCAACGACGATGACATCAAATGCGTCTTGAAATTCTACTGGGGAATGCATAGTTAGGGTAACAAATTGAGTAGCAAAGACTCATGTTTAATTTTAGCGGTTATAATTGACTTTTTTCTAATAATTGGGCAAAGTTTACGCACCAATAAGGAAAGCCACCATGCAACTTGAATACCGACTTTCCCTGAAAGATTACCAAGAAGCTAACCAAGCTCATCTAAAATTACAGTGGTGGTTCTATTTATTATTTTGGCTTTTTATGATTATAGGTTTATTTTTTTTGATTCTCCCTTTTATTAGTGAAGCAAGATTAGACTTTTTTCTTGTTTTTTATTTTTTATTTTTTGCAATCATCTTCTTTAACCCTTATTTCAGTAATCCTCTGAAAAACTATTTTTTCAGTCGCACTTGGAAAGGTTTGCATAATTTTCATCATCCCATCACTATCGAAATAGATGAAGATAAACTTAAAATTCAAACTATAAACTGTGAAAGTAGCATTCGATGGCAACTATATATTAAAGCAATCGAGACAAAAAATATTTTTATGCTCTATCAAGCCAAGGCACTTTTTAATATGATTCCGAAGCGTGCTTTCAGTAGTGATGAGCAGGTGGATGAGTTCCGAGAGTTAGTTCGTACAAAGATAGAAAAATTTCAGCAAATTTGAGGAGGAAGAGGACTCGTTGGTGATTGAAATAAGAACAGAAGCGATCTCCCTTAGATCTCTATTCTGGTTATTTTGAGCAGAGCAATTTCCTCAATTGTTCTACAAAAGCTGCTGAAATTCTTCAATTGTTAGTCCAGCATCTCTTACGATTCCAGCCATTGTATAGGCATTGATTGGGTTGGCTCTTGGAACGGTAATAATACGTTCACCATTGGTCATTGTAATGTGTTTTCCCTGTCGTACAACCAAAAAACCTGCTTTTTCAAAAGCGTTAACGGCTCGGAGATGATTAATGCCTGGAAGTTTGGGCATAATTAACCTACTTCCACATAACGAGATTCGGAATCTTTAGTTAATTCTTCAACAGTATCAAGATACGCTTTAATAGCGTCTTTGATATTTTCTAAAGCTTCTGCTTCTGTCTCTCCTTGTGACCAACAACCTGGTAAACTAGGACACCACACAGCGTATCCTTCATCAGTCTTGTTTAACTTGACTTTGTATCGCATATTGACTGTTAAACTCCCAAAAAAGGCACGAATTCTGTTTTAGCTAACAGTTCTGCGGCTTCTACTTGATTCTTGATTAACTTATTATAGTATTTTTGTAAACTACCTCTAGACAACAAGCAATCTCTGGGGTTCAATGGTATGGTTTTTCCCATTACCAGAAACTAATGCTTTGTGGTGACTTACGTCGAAGTGAAGGTTATGATGTCGGCAGAGTTAAGGCAACGAAGCAAGCTCGTGGTCAGCCACAAAACTGGCAACAGGACTTCAAGCAACTTCGTTAGCTGGCAGCGATCACTAAGTTACCCGAAAAAGCAGCGAGAGCAGTCTGTGAAATATTTTTTCCTATCTGATGGCTGGATAGTAGGTCGTGTGTGGGAGTTCGGCGGTATTTGGAACAAAAATGCTTGGCGACGCGAACCCGAAATTCAGCAAATGAATCTTTGTATCTTAGAGCAAGGGGAAAAATTGTGGCTCTACAGGGTTGAAGACGCCATTCTCATGGTGGAAGTCAAGCCTACCGCTGAAGCCTCCTCCTCAGCGCAGACGATTGGCCAAGTCGTCCTCAAACGTCTGATTACCGCTGAACAAGCCATCGATCGCTTGGCGAGTGCACAGACTTTATTTACCCCCCAATAGTGGAATAGTAGACGCTATTTGCCGAAAAAGTGGCAGTGTCTATGCCCAACCTGGGATCGTAACTACCAAAATTGCTTGCAATCAACTCTAACAATAGTTACACTTCTTTAAACAATCTTTAGTGTTAAGGACGTCTCGTCCGACAATATACGTTGTGTTGCTTAAACTTGTGCAAGCAAACTTTAAGCGGGCAACGGCGAATTCTAACATCATCCGAAAAGAAGCGTCGAAGTAAAAACTATATCTGAGGAGGAGCGTAGTCAATGGGACTACCCTGGTATCGAGTACACACAGTCGTCCTGAATGATCCAGGCCGTCTAATTGCAGTGCACCTGATGCACACGGCCCTTGTGGCAGGTTGGGCCGGTTCAATGGCCCTTTATGAATTGGCACTTTTTGATCCTAGTGATCCAGTTTTGAACCCAATGTGGCGTCAGGGTATGTTCGTTCTGCCCTTTATGGCACGTTTGGGTGTCACCGAGTCTTGGGGTGGCTGGAGTATTACTGGCGAAACCGCAGTTAATCCAGGTGTTTGGTCATTTGAAGGCGTTGCAGCCGCTCATGTTGTCCTCTCTGGTTTGCTGTTCCTGGCTGCCGTATGGCACTGGGTTTACTGGGACTTAGAACTGTTCAGAGACCCACGTACTGGCGAACCCGCTCTCGATTTGCCAAAGATGTTTGGCATTCACCTGTTCTTATCTGGTCTTCTTTGTTTTGGCTTTGGTGCTTTTCACCTAACCGGGCTATTTGGTCCTGGAATGTGGGTTACTGACCCTTATGGTGTTACAGGCAGTGTTCAACCTGTAGCTCCTGCCTGGGGGCCAGAAGGCTTTAACCCCTTCAATCCTGGTGGTATTGTGGCTCACCACATTGCTGCGGGTATTGTCGGTATTATCGCTGGTTTGTTCCACTTGACCGTTAGACCACCGGAGCGCCTGTTTAGAGCTCTGCGGATGGGGAATATCGAAACTGTTCTTTCCAGCAGTATTGCCGCTGTATTCTTTGCTGCTTTTGTGGTGGCAGGTACGATGTGGTATGGCAGTGCGGCTACTCCGATTGAACTGTTCGGACCTACCCGTTATCAGTGGGACCAAAGCTATTTCCAACAGGAAATTGACCGCCGCGTACAAACTAGTGTGGCTTCAGGTGCAAGCTTGTCACAAGCTTACGCAGCAATTCCAGAAAAGCTGGCTTTCTACGACTATGTAGGAAACTCTCCAGCTAAAGGCGGTTTGTTCCGTACTGGTGCAATGGACAAGGGTGATGGTATTGCCCAAACTTGGCTAGGTCATCCGGTGTTTACGGATGGCGAAGGACGTGAGTTGACGGTTCGTCGTCTCCCCAACTTCTTTGAAACCTTCCCAGTTATCTTGACTGATGCTAGTGGTGTTGTTCGTGCGGATATTCCTTTCCGTCGTGCAGAATCCAAATATAGCTTTGAGCAGACTGGTGTCACAGTTAGTCTCTACGGTGGCGCTCTGAATGGTCAAACTTTTAACGACCCCACTGTGGTGAAAAAGTTTGCTCGTAAGGCCCAATTAGGTGAGCCTTTCGAGTTCGACCGCGAAACTCTGAACTCTGACGGTGTGTTCCGTACCAGCCCACGCGGTTGGTTTACCTTCGGTCACGCTGTCTTTGCTCTACTGTTCTTCTTTGGCCACATCTGGCATGGCTCTCGGACTCTGTTCCGCGACGTGTTTGCTGGTGTTGAGGCAGACTTGGAAGAGCAAGTCGAGTGGGGTCTCTTCCAGAAGGTTGGCGACACGTCCACCCGGAAGAAAGAGGCTGTCTAAACTGGCTTTTTTGTAAAGGGCAAAAGGTAAAAGTTAAAATCCTTTTTCTTTTGCCTTTTACTATTGCTGGACAAGGTAGACTATTGGATAGGCAGATAAGCAGGAATTGTTGAAATGGAAAGTATTGCTTATATCTTGATCTTGACATGCGCGCTAGGTACGCTCTTTTTTGCGATCGCCTTCCGAGAGCCACCTAGAATCGAAAAGAAATAGTTCTGAGCGCTTGTGCGCACAGCAAAATTTGATAGCTCTCTGAATGTACTGAGCCGCAAAAGTCTATCTGTTCCTCTGCTTGAGGCAATAAGATAGACTGCCACGGCTCAGATTTTCATTATATTGACTGCATTCGGTCAAAACTGTCTCGTAGTCCACCCAGCAGGAAAAACCTTACACAATGCAATGCCCTTATTGTCAGCACGCTGACAGCCGTGTTCTTGAGTCCCGTTCCACAGAAGCAGGGCAAAGTGTTCGGAGACGGCGGGAGTGCTTGGGCTGTTCACATCGCTTCACTACTTACGAACGCATCGAATTTGTTCCTCTTGCCGTCATCAAGCGGGATGGGAAGCGGGAATCATTTGACAGTTCCAAATTATTACGTGGAATTATCCGTGCCTGCGAAAAAACTGGCATCCCCCAAAGACGCTTAGAAGCATTGGTATCGGAAATTGAAGCAGAATTACAGCAGCGAATGGCATCTGAAGTCACGACGCAGGAAATTGGTGAGTTGGTACTGGGCTACCTGCGCAGCGAGAGTGAAGTCGCCTATGTACGTTTTGCCTCTGTATATCGTAAGTTTCAGGGGATTCGAGATTTTGTTGATACCTTAGCTCATCTCAAAAACGATTCAGATCTCATTAAAAAAGCAGAAGTCTCAGCGACAGATGCTTCTGTTGCCGATACACTAGAAACATCAGCATCTATGATGACACCTTAGAAGGTGTTGCTTATTTATCTTTAAATCTGACCCCAATCCTGGTAGGTATGCCAATAAAGGCATCCAGTTTGGGTTATAATAATTCGTCGGGACTTTATTAAATCTTTTAAAATAAAGTTGAGACAAAGCAATGTAGGTGTAGACGGCACAATGCCGACGTGCCTATACATCGACAGGAGGCTTCAATAAATAGCCACTTTCTTGTCTAGACCTGTTTATAGTTCATCTAAGCCAGGCATAGTCATTACGGAGAAAAAAGTAGGAAACGCAAACCAAATGCTCAGTCAGAAAATAACCTCTACAGATATTGGCTTCACTCACGACGATTTCGCCGCTCTTCTTGATAAGTATGATTATCACTTCAGCCCTGGTGATATTGTCGCTGGTACCGTATTCAGTTTGGAGCCAAGGGGCGCTCTGATTGACATTGGTGCTAAAACTGCGGCTTATATTCCTATTCAGGAAATGTCAATTAACCGCGTTGACAACCCTGAAGAAGTCTTACAGTCCAACGAGACACGAGAATTTTTCATTCTAACGGATGAGAATGAAGATGGACAGCTAACCCTTTCCATCCGTCGCATTGAGTATATGCGGGCTTGGGAACGGGTACGTCAACTGCAAACCGAAGACGCTACAGTGCGCTCTTTGGTATTTGCTACCAACCGTGGTGGAGCTCTGGTGCGCATCGAAGGACTGCGCGGCTTCATTCCCGGTTCTCACATCAGCACTCGCAAACCCAAGGAAGATTTGGTGGGAGAAGAACTCCAACTGAAATTCCTGGAAGTAGACGAAGACCGCAACCGCTTGGTTCTCTCACATCGTCGCGCACTGGTTGAGCGTAAGATGAATCGCCTAGAAGTGGGTGAGGTTGTCATTGGTTCCGTTCGTGGTATCAAGCCTTACGGTGCTTTCATTGATATCGGTGGCGTTAGCGGATTGCTCCACATTTCTGAGATTTCTCACGATCATATTGATACACCACATAGTGTGTTCAATGTCAATGATGAAGTGAAAGTGATGATCATTGACTTGGATGCTGAAAGAGGCCGGATTTCTCTCTCTACCAAGCAGTTAGAGCCAGAACCGGGGGATATGATTAATAACCGCGATACCGTCTACGACAAAGCCGAAGAAATGGCGGAGAAGTACCGGGAAAAAATGCGGGCCCAACAGCAGCAAGCAAGCAATCCTGAACCTGAAGTTGAAGCACCAGAGGAAGAAGTACTAGAAGTACTAGAAGTACTAGAAGTACCAGAAGTACCAGAAGTACCAGAAGTACCAGAAGTACCAGAAGTACCAGAAGTACCAGAAGTACCAGAAGAAGAGATTGTGTCAGCAACGGAAACGGAAGAAGAATAAATTTGTTGGTGGTGTTTATTGGAGACACCTAACTGTTACTGCAAGAGGGGTTTACCCTCTTTTTTTGTAGATACCAATGACAGGCGAGACGCCTATGCTACTTAGTATAAGTCGCGAGCGGAGAATTATTCCTTGCTAACAATTCGCTGTAGGAACGTAACCTTCCCCAATATCCAGGCGGTCATTTTTGATAAAGATGGCACTTTAGAGGATTCTCAAGTCTTTTTGAGAGAACTGGGACAAAAGCGATCGCGCTTAATTGACGCCAAAATCCCCGGAATTGGAGAACCGCTACTCATGGCTTTTGGCATTTCCGGAGGCAGTATTGACCCCACCGGCTTGATGGCTGTCGGTAGTAGTCGAGAAACTGAAATTGCGGCCGCTGCCTATATCGCCGAGACTGGTAGAGGTTGGATAGAATCATTGGCGATCGCCCGTAGTAGCTTTGAAGAAGCAGATCGCTATTTCAAAGACAACGCCAATACTTCACCCCTGTTCGTGGGAACGCTGGAAGTCCTGAAAGTCCTCTCAGACAAGGGACTAAAACTAGGTATCCTTTCCGCAGCTAGTACCGCAAATGTGCAAGCCTTTGTCAAACACCATCAACTGAGCCCTTATATCCAGTTACAGCAAGGTGTCGATCAAGGGCCAAGCAAACCCGATCCAGCACTGTTTCTCCAAGCTTGTCAAACTTTGGGTGTTGAACCAGCTTCAACCCTGATGGTGGGAGATTCCGCCGGTGACATTGAAATGGCGCGTCGCGCGGGTGCGGCTGGTTGTATCGGTATCTGTTGGGGAACGCCAAAAGCAGCGCATCTGGAAGCAGCAGATGTGGCGATCGCACAACTTGATGAAATCCAAGTACTTGATGATTAACCTAACTTACGCGATCTTGGAATTTTCTGGCAAAACCTCCAACTCATCTGCATTTCGCTCAAATTGCATTGAGTAGAGACGAGTGTAGTAACCGCCTTTTTTCAGTAATTCTTCATGGGTACCAATTTCCACCACTTTTCCTTTGTCCATCACAGCAATTTGATCGGCTTTTTGGATAGTAGAAAGTCGGTGAGCAATTACCAGCGTTGTGCGATCGCGACATAGTTCCTCAATTGCCTGTTGCACCTGCCTTTCAGAAACTGTATCTAGGGCACTCGTGGCCTCATCCAAAATTAAAATATCTGGGTTACGCAGCAGTGCACGAGCGATCGCTAGGCGTTGTCGTTGTCCCCCAGATAAGATAATACCGCGATCGCCAATTTCTGTATCAAATCCTTCAGGTAACTGAATTATAAATTCATAAGCATTAGCTCGTTTTGCCGCTGCCATTACCTCATCGAGAGTCACATTTTCTCTACCGTAAGCAATATTATTCCGAACCGAAGTATTGAAGAGAAAAGTATCTTGACTAACAATTCCCATTGCTTGTCTAAGCGAGTGAATATCGTATTCCCTCAAATCTTTGCCATCGATCGCGATACAACCTGCAACTGGTTCATAAAATCTCGGTAACAAATCCGCCATAGTAGATTTTCCTGCACCAGAAGCACCAACTAAAGCCAAAGTTGTCCCTTTCGGAAGCCATAAATCAACCTTATTCAGCACTACATTTTCATTACCTTGGTAGGCAAAAGACACGCCAGAAAAGTTAATTCCTTCTTGAATTTTTTTATAAATAGTCTTACCATTTTTCATGAAAGGTTTGTCATCTCGCCGCAAAAACTCTGCGACAATTTCCGTACTGGGAGTTACATTAGCCAAATTACTTCTGTGGGTATTGAGCTGGCTAACAATTGGCATTAAACGGAAAAGCACATATAAATACATCAGCAAGACAGTTGAAGATGACTCAAGCTGCTGACCGAACAAAGTTTTTCCCAAAAAAACTATTCCCAAAATTGCCAAAGTTCCTGCAACTTCATTAATTGGGCCAATAGCATCATAGTTTGCTTGGGAATAATCTTCAGCTTGTTCCCGTTCGTCAATTAATTTCTTGATTCGTTGATATTCAGTTTCTTCATTACTAACAGCTTTGATGAGCCGCATACCAGTCATGATTTCTAGTAAAGCCGTCGAATAATCGCTTGACTTGCTTGAGAGGATCTGACCAAATTTCCTAGCACGCTTAATAAAATATTGGTTAATAACCGCTACGATTAGTAATAAGAAAGTAGCTCCTAAAGTGAGTTGCCAAGATATTGAGATCAAAATGCCGACAAATGTCAAAATTGTGATGCCCAGGGTCAAGACGTGAATGGTCAGTCTCAGGGAAACTGCGGCTCTACTGATTTCGTCGCCAATTTGGTTAACAATATCTCCAATTTTTGTTTTAGAAAAATAGTCAAAATCAACTTCTAAGAGTAATCTAATCCCTTCATTCCTAAAATCTCTTACCAGTTTTCTTGATAAACAACCAGAAGCTAAGGAACTGAAGTAAATTGCCAGATTCTTGAAAGCAATTGCCAGGACAATTACCACAGCCATAAGCGCCAGAGTATTGCCTCCTGAACTACTATCAAAAAGAGTCAATATTTTTTGAATAATTGGTGGCCCTCCTTGCAGATTGATTTCTCCTTTACCTAACAATCCCAGTACTAATGGCACAACTAGAGTAGTACTTACCCCATTAAAAAGAGCGCTGGAAAAGCCAAGAATGATGGTTAAAATAATCCAGCCTGGATAGCGTAGAGCGTAACTCAGGAGTAGCTGCTTAGGAGACATTTGGTAGGTGCCTATTAATTTGAGTGCGTCGCTAATTAAATAGCTTTAAACGACCAGTCTGAATATCGTCAAAGATACGATTAATTTGACTGCGTTCTTCTTCCGTAACTTTGTAATCAGAAAGGAAGATGGTGACTAATTGTAGATGTTCCTGACGACTCAACTGACCTGTATTAAGAATTCGGTCTACGATTGGTTTGAACGATTGAATGGATGAACCCTGAATACTTACTGCCATTGGTTGTTGGCTAGGTAATAATGTTTTGACTGCCTGCCGATTTTCTTAATTCTCTACCAAGATAGTATGTTTGACACCTTAGCGTCATTTCCGGCCAGAGCTGTGAACTAGAGCTATGGTTAAAAATAAGGTGCCGCTCTTGCTTGTCTAGCTATACAGTATTCAAGGTTCAGTTGGTTCACCTGTCGAAGGTAAGTTTATTTAAGAGGGAGTTGAAAGATGCAGGTAAGCCTGCTACCAGTACTTTCGGACAACTATATTTTTTTGCTACACGACCCATCACAGAACATCGCTGCGGTTGTCGATCCAGCAGAATCACAGCCAGTGCTGCAGCGTCTAGAGGAACTGGGTGCAAAATTGGTGGCGATTTTCAATACTCATCATCACATGGATCATGTCGGGGGCAATCAGCAGTTGCTTGAACGTTTTCCAGATGCTTGCGTATATGGAGGTGCAGAAGATCGAGGTAGAATTCCTGGACAACAGGTGTTTTTGATTGAAGGCGATCGCGTGGAGTTTGCGGGTAGAATTGCCTCAGTCTTTTTCGTTCCTGGACACACCAGCGGACACATAGCCTACTATTTTCCCCCAACAGCCAGCGACGAACCTGGTGAGTTATTCTGCGGCGATACTTTATTTGCAGGCGGTTGCGGTAGGCTTTTTGAAGGAACACCGATGCAAATGCTGGATTCCTTGGGCAAGTTGCGGGACTTACCAGAAAACACGCGGGTCTGGTGTGCTCACGAATACACTTTGAAAAATCTCGAATTTGCCCTCACGGTAGATAGCGAGAATCCAGATTTACAAACTCGATACGCTGAAGTTAAAGAAGCACGCAGTCGCAGGGAAGTAACAATACCCTCTCAGATCGGGATTGAAAAGCGCACCAATCCCTTTTTACGCTGGGAGGAACCAGCGCTACAAGCTGCGGTTAAGTCTTCTGAACCTGTACAAACATTTGCGCGGTTAAGGGGGATGAAAGATCGGTTTTGAGTTTTTCTCCCTGTCCCTTGAATCAAAACTAGCTTGCTTTCGTACAACAGATTTGCGTACTATTAAGTGTTCTAGGATTTTGTTGCTGTCTATACCCGAAAGAAAGACTATGGCGAAACGAGTGCAATTAGTTTTAAATCAAGATGTTAGCAAACTGGGAAAATCCGGCGATTTGGTAGAAGTTGCTCCCGGATATGCTAGAAATTATCTAGTTCCCAAAGGAATGGGAGTTCCTGCTACTCCTGGCATCCTCAAGCAAGTTGAGAGACGCAAGGAGAAAGAGCGCCTGCGTTTGCTAGAAGAGAAGCAACAAGCAGAAACCCGTAAGACAGCCCTGGAAACCGTTGGTCGTTTCACCATCGCTAAGCAAGTGGGTGAAAATGAGGCAATCTTCGGTACTGTTACATCTCAGGAAGTAGCGGAAGTAATTCAACAGATTACTGGTCAGGAAATTGACCGTCGGGGAATTACCCTACCTGATATTGGCAAAATCGGTTTCTACAAGGCAGAAATCAAGCTACATCCGGAAGTTACAGCGGTTGTAGAAATTCAGGTGGCTTCCAACTAGGAAAGTCACACAGCAAGTCAGGGGCTCAAGTCCCTGGCTTATAGCTTAAGTCCACTTAAGTGGACTGTAATTTTTGTTTAGTCTTCATTAGACCTCTGGAAAAAGTCAATCTCCTTCGACAAATCCATCAATTCTTCAGTGTTTATCTGCGTTTATCTGCGTACCCTGCGGGAAGGCTTGCGCCTATATCTGCGGTTAATTATCTCAAATTAAAATTTATGCAAGAGTTCTATTTAAAATGGGGAAATACAGATAAATATAGAAAAATTCAAATGAAATTCTATTTGTTTGTTAGTTTTAATTGACTTTTGTTATCTTGCCTAGTCCTCTTCAGAGGACTTTCGCTATGAGACAGGGACTTGAGTCCCTGACGGTTGACACCACTGCTGCAAGATCTGAGGGCTAATCAACAGCTATGGTTAAAGAACTTTCTTTTTCTGACTTTAGCAATTCTCTACCCCCTCAAAACGTTGAGGCTGAGGAGTCGATTCTCGGAGGAATTTTGCTTGACCCGGAAGCAATTGGTCGGGTTACTGATCTCTTGGCGCCGGAAGCTTTTTACATCAATGCGCACCGAGACATTTACAAGGCTGCTTTAGCCCTGAATGGTCAGGGTTTACCTACAGATTTGATGAGTGTTTACACGTGGCTTTCCGACCACGAATTATTAGAGAAAGTAGGTGGTCAGGGTAAGTTAGCGCAGTTAGTTGAGCGTACTGTTTCAGCGGTTAATATTGACAGATATGCGGCGTTGGTGGTGGACAAGTATCAGCGACGCCAGCTTATTCAAGCAGGTCATGAAATAGTTAAGTTGGGTTATGAGACATCCCTGGAATTAGAAACTGTTTTTGACCAAACAGAACAGAAAGTTTTTGGACTAACTCAGGTTAGTGCTAAGCAAGGTTTGACTCCAATTTCTGATACTTTAATCCAGGCTTTACAGGAAATAGAAAGCCGCCACGAAGGTCTTGCTTTGCCTGGGATTGCTTCAGATTTCTATGATTTGGATGCCATGACGGGTGGTTTTCAGCGTTCTGATTTGATTATCATCGCTGGTAGGCCTTCGATGGGTAAAACCAGCTTTGCGTTAGGGATTGCTCGCAATATTGCTGATAAATTTCCTGTGGCAATTTTTAGCTTGGAAATGTCTAAGGAACAGTTGGTACAACGTTTGTTAGCTAGTGAAGCGGAAATTGAAAGTAACTTTTTGCGGACAGGGAGAATTAGTCAAAATCAGTGGGAACCTTTAAGTCACGCTCTGGGAACTTTATCAGAGTTGCCAATTTATATTGATGATATTGCTAATCAGACTGTGGGGCAAATGCGTTCACAAGCGCGGCGTCTGCAAGCAGAAAACTCTGGTAAGTTGGGATTAATTTTGATTGATTACTTGCAATTGATGGAAGGATCTGGTAGTGAAAACCGTGTGCAAGAATTGTCGAGAATTACGCGATCTCTTAAGGGTTTAGCCCGCGAAATTAATGTTCCTATTATTGCTTTGTCTCAGCTTAGTCGAGGTGTTGAAGCGCGTAATAATAAGCGTCCGATGATGTCGGATTTGAGAGAGTCGGGTTGTTTGACTGGCGATAGTTTGGTGACATTAGCTGATAGTGGCGTCCAAGTACCCATTCTTGATTTAGTAGGGAAATCTGGTTTTGCTGTTTGGGCGCTGAATGAAGCTACTATGAAATTAGAAAGGGCTGTTGTCAGCAATGCTTTTTCAACTGGTGTAAAATCTGTTTTCAAGCTAACAACTCGCCTGGGACGTACTATTCGAGCAACTGGTAATCATAAGTTTCTAACTGTTCATGGCTGGCAAAGATTAGATGAACTCAAGATAGGCTTGCGCCTTGCTTTACCTCGGTTTTTACCAAATCCATCTTGGCAATTTATGAGCGATGCCGAGCTTGGGTTACTAGGTCATTTGATAGGAGAAAGGTTAGCTACTGTTGTCAAATCCGATGAAATTGAACGGCTAGCTAATAGCGATGTTTACTGGGATGAAATTGCCTCGATAGAGGCGGATGGTGAAGCAGAAGTTTATGATTTAACGGTTCCTACTTTTCACAATTTTATCGCCAACAACATAGTAGTTCACAACAGTATCGAACAAGACGCAGATTTAGTTATCATGCTCTACCGGGATAGCTATTACAACCCGGATTCTCCAGATAGAGATATTGCCGAAGTGATAATTACTAAACATCGAAATGGCCCAACAGGAACTGTCAAACTTTTGTTTAAACCTGAGTTGACGAAGTTTCTCAACCTGGCACAAAAACAAGGTTATTGAATTGGGAATTGGGGATTACAGTAAAGTTTGTGGTTAGTTATTGGCTGTCTGTATTTTTTAACAAACAACCAACAACAAATAACTCCGACTTCTGTGAGATTGTTTTAGCTAATTTCCAACAATTCAACATCAAAAATCAGCGTAGCTTTAGGAGGAATTACTCCACCTGCACCACGAGCACCATAACCCAATTCTGAGGGGATAATTAGCTGGCGACGCCCGCCAACTTTCATTGTACTGAGTCCTTCGTCCCAGCCTTTGATCACCTGTCCAATACCTAGTGTGAAGGAAAAGGGACTCTTGCGATCGCGCGAACTATCGAACTTAGTACCATCTTCCAGGGTGCCGGTGTAGTGAACCACAACGGTTTGACCCTTTGTAGGTGTTGCTCCGTCTCCTTCCTTAATTTCGACGTACTTCAGGCCCGAAGGCGTTGTTACGGCGTCATTACCAGTATTCATTGCAATAAGCCTTGTATTTTCAACAGTTGGGGTAGCACTTGTATCTAGTACAACCTCGATGGATTGATTGGGGGTTAGTTGCTGTGCGAGAGCTGAGCTTTTTCCAGGACTCAGTTGAGCTACAACCAATAGCAACCCACAGGCTAATATAACCCCTAAGCTGATTAGAATTTCTCTCAAAATCTTGCCTCCAATTAAATTTTCCTTAACGCCAGAGTTTATTTTCCAAATCGCGCACCTGACGTTCCAAACGGTCGATGCGGCCTCGCAATTCATCTACTTCCGATTGGCGAGGTACGCCTAAATCTTGTAGCATATTTCGCATCTGCCGCTCCATTTGTACCTCAAAACTTCCTTGTTCTGACTTGATCTGCTGCATCATCTCATCGACAAAGCCTTTGGCTTGCTCAGGGTTTATTTTGCCATCTTTTACCCATTCATCAGTAACTTCTCGTAATTTCTCTGCGGCTATTGAAGTTGTACCAATACCAACCATCAATAACTGCTTGATCCAGTTGTTATTATCCATACTCTCTCCCTGTTACTCGGCGCTTATTTTGGCGGCTAAAGCTAGACTGTTCCTAAGAGGGTGTAAATAAAATATTATTCACAGCCGACAATTCTATTGTGTGACATCTTCCCCAGAGCGGCTGCTTTCCCTGGACTTAGATAAGGAGTTTGGCGCTCAACAGTAGATTATTGAGATGGCTAAGTATCAAGTAAGAAAATTTTCCCAAGGCTAGAATAGAGTCGAGATTAGGACATTCTTTTCCTCTCTCTGTATCCCCCATTGCCAAACAATGCTAACTTGTCCCCGCTGCAATCAACTTGTAAATAGCAAGGCGGTTAATTGTCCCTACTGCAAAACGGCTCTGAAAGCCTATGGACATCCGGGTATTACTTTGCACCGGGCGACTGGTGAGGAGCCTTTGTGCAGTTCCTGTACCTATCACGCTGATGATAGTTGTACTTTTCCCCAGCGTCCCGATGCTAAGGAATGTACGCTTTACAATAACATTTCCCAGCAAAAGTTAGAGAGTGATAAAATTTATAACCCTCGTCGCGGCTTATTTGAATCGGCAAGGATTTGGTGTCAAAGAAACCCAGGTTTACTAGGTTTACTGGCATTAATATTTATGAGTTTAGTGCTGACTTTGATAGCAAAATCCAAGTGATTTAGAGTAAGATCGCAGGCGCTGAGCTAGTTTCTTTTGTTGGCGATGTTTCCGCAGATCGAGGCAGATTAACCTCTATTTTTTTCTCCTTAAACACATCTAAATCAAACCAGAAAGTTGTCCCAACCCCAACTTCACTAACTAAATGTACTTGGCTATGATGTTTCTCAATAATATTTCTGACAATTGAAAGACCTAAGCCTGTTCCTTCTAGGGTATGAACCCGGTTTTCTACACGGAAAAATCTGTCAAAAATTGCCTGTTGGTCTTCTGTATCAATGCCAATTCCGGTATCAGAAATTTCAATCCGCACGCTTCCTGCGTCTTCTTGATGATTTTTAGGGGAATCTAGGAGATAAGCACGAATCGTTACCCTTCCTCCAGACTCTGTAAACTTCATCGAGTTACCAACTAAGTTTGTAAAAACTTGTAACAACAAATCGTAGTGACCCACAACTGCTGGTACATTGGGGTCAATCTCCTGAACCAATTCAATACCTTTGTCACGGGCGTTTAGCTGGTAAGTTCGCAAGGTTTGTTCTACAGGTTGAGCGATTTCTACTGGTTCAAAGTGATAAATTCTACAGGATTCAAGTTTTGATAAATCTAAAACATCGTTAACCAAACGGGTGAGGCGATCGGTTTCGTGATTAGCAGTTTCTAAAAACTCCCGACGTTCATTTTCTGTAAGGTCTTCGCCGTATTCGTGCAGAGTTTCGATAAATGATTTGATGTTAAATAAAGGGCGTCCTCAGTTCGTGAGAGACATTGCTGATAAAATTACTTTTCGCTTCGTTGAGCTCCACCTCGCGAGTAATATCCTGGACAGTCATGGCAATTCCTTTGATCGTCTCGCGGTACTGATCAAGAACGCTGGTGAGGAGGATGCGGACGGTACGAGGTGTTGGTTCGGTGAGAGAGATGCGGAACTCTGAGGCTTCGCGATCGCCACTTGGGAATAGTGGATCGTGATCCTGCTGTTCCGAATTTGCTTGTTCCTGAAGCTGAGATTTCTCTCTGGTGGCAATTTTATACAGCGGTCGGGTTAATTCTACGGTTACCTGGCTCGGCAGGTGATGCAGCACATTTTGTCCCACTATGTCAATGTCTTTCCAACCGAAGAGGCGCTTAGCTGTCGGGTTGACTAAAATAACCTGTAAATTTGTATCAAGCAGCACAGCACCATCGGCAATTGTGGAAACCAGAGTTTCTAGCTTAGCTTTCTCGGCCGTGAGTTCCTCAATATTTTGCTCTTCGTAGCGCTCTAGGCGCTCTCCCATCTCATTGAAGCTGAAAATTAGTTCGCCCAGTTCTCCTCCAAAAGGCAGGTCAATGCGCTGCTTGAAGTTCCCCGCAGCAATATTTTTGACTCCTTTTAACAGTTCCTTAATCGGTCGAGTGATTGCCAAAGCGTTAAACACCGCTCCTAAAATCACCATCACCCAAATCGAAATAAATACCGCGATCGTCACGTCCCTGGTCAAATTTGAGGAAACGACAACCCTAGGATTTGGATTAATGCCGATCGCCAAGACACCCAAGTACTTACCTTCATGGCTGAGGGGAACAAACACATCTGTCACTTCCCCATCAGGCGTCAGATGTTGCCGCACCATCGGTAACTCGGAGTTTTTGGCGTAGTTTTCTGGGAGCTCAATTGATCGCTGAATTGTGAGTGAGTTCTGCACCTGGGATTCCGAGAAAGGAATCCCAAAGAAGATGTTGCCATCTTCGTCAGCGTAGAGCATATAGCGGACGCTGGAGGTGCTGCTATAGAAGCGCTGGGAAAATTGAGCCACTTCCGTGAGATTTTTTTCGGCAATCTGATGTGCAACATTGGCTGCTAGCAACAGACCTAAGTCGCGACCGAAGCGAGTTTCGTTTGCTCTGGCGTCTTGTTGAATCGTGTTCACCGCCCAAAAAGTTAAGCCACTCATGAACAATGAGACAGCAAGTGTTGCCGCGGCCATTAGTCTGGTTTGGAGCGTGAACTCACTCCACCAATGCGCGATAACTTCTCGAATGGTTTTTATAAAATCCAAGCTCGGTCGGTTTACCACGTTCAACAAGGGAAAGTACAACAATCTACTCAATCTTAGAGGCTTTTATCTTGAAGATAAGGGTCTCTCATCTATAAATATACGCTGGCTCGCGCTCAACTGGCGTTATCTAGTTAGAACAGACAGCTTTAAACGGGCATTGAGCCAGTTTGGGCTACGTGATGACCGATATCTTTACGGTAATACATTCCCTCAAATTGAATGCAATCCATTGCTGCATAAGCAGCAGCGATCGCCTCATCAAAGGTTGCACCTGTAGCCGTCACGTTGAGCACACGGCCGCCATCTGTCAGTAGTTTTTGCTGCTTCATTTGAGTACCGGCACAAAAAACCTTAGCCCCTAGTGCTTCTGCTTGTTCAATACCAGTAATTACCTGACCTTTTTGATAAGTACCTGGATATCCTCCTGCAGCAGCCACAACCGAAACAGCTACTCCCGGCTTCCATTTAATTGCTGGCATTTGTGATAACTTTTGCTGTACACACGCCAGCAGCAAGTCTTCCAAGGGAGTTTCTAGCAAAGGTAGGATGGCTTGGGTTTCTGGATCGCCAAAGCGACAATTAAACTCCAGAACCATCGGGTCACCTTGGGGGGTAATCATTAAGCCTGCGTAGAGGATGCCCTGATATTTGATACCGCGTTGCCTTAAGCTGTCAACTGTCGGCTGGAGGATTTCTTTCTCGATGCGTTCCATCAAGTCTGGTGTCACGATTGGCGCTGGGGCGATCGCTCCCATACCTCCTGTGTTTTCCCCGGTATCTCCCTCACCAATCCGTTTATGATCCTGAGCGGGTAACAAGGATCGCACGCTAATGCCATCTGTCAGGGCCAAAATCGACACTTCTTGCCCTGTAATATACTCCTCAATCACCACGGGATTAAACCCGCTCTTGAAGAGTGAGTTCACTGCTGCTTGTGCCTCTAAGAGTGTTGCGGCCACCGTAACTCCCTTACCTGCAGCTAAGCCATCGGCTTTCACCACAATTGGTGCTGTTTGGGTTTTCAGATAGCTAAACGCCTCCTCAGCTTCCGTAAACACAGCACATTTTGGGGTAGAAATGCCAGCTTCTTGCATCAAAGTCTTAGCCCAGTGTTTGCTGGACTCAATCTTTGCTCCTTCCTTGGTTGGCCCAAAAACCTTGAGGTTTGGTTGGACGTGTTGTTGTTGTTGGAGATAGTTTGTAATTCCCAAAGCCAGCGGGATTTCCGGGCCAACAACGACTAAAGAGACGTTTTGAACTACAGCAAACCGGGCGATTCCCTCAAAATCATCAACTCGTAAGGGAACATTCTGGCAACGCTCAGTATTAGCAGTGCCACCATTACCAGGAATACATATAACCTGCCGAATTCGCTGAGATTGCAGCAGTTTCCAGGTGAGGGCGTGTTCGCGGCCCCCATTGCCAACCACCAAGACCTTCACGTGACGCTTACGCTCCAGAAGAATTGAACTTTACGAATAAACATTATCAAATTTGCAGTTGGTAGGTCTGCCTCTCGCGGCAAGGTAGAAACAGTCTGCTTCAGCCTAGTCTTATTGAGTCACTTTAGCAGAAAAATGGGTTTGAGGTCCCTGTCCTTCTAGGACGGCTTTATATTTTAGATGCAGAATTATTATTCTACCGTACTAGCCGTTCAGCTATTATTTTCTTGACAAATGATTTATCTTATGGTACTGGATTGCTACTTGTTTTTTGCTGCTGATACCGCTCTTTAAATTGGCGCTGTTGTTTGTTGTGATCCACAATTTGGGCTGGATAACCGCAGCGATGGCGCTCTAGGGGCGGTATTTCTCCGCTAATCAGATACCCTGTAGCCACAGATTTCAATTCTGGTAGCCATTCTCGAATGTATTTTGCTTCTGGGTCAAATTTCTTGGCTTGACTAGCTGGGTTAAAAATTCTTAGAGGTTTGGCGTCCATTCCACTGGAAGCACTCCATTGCCAACCGCCATTATTTGCACAAAGATCTCCATCATACAACTTTTGCATAAAGTATTTCTCCCCCCACTGCGGATTAATCAGCAAGTCTTTGGTGAGGAAACTGGCGACAATCATGCGACAGCGGTTGTGCATCCAGCCGATTGTATTCATTTGCCGCATGGCTGCGTCTACGATGGGATAGCCTGTTCTCCCTTCACACCAAACCTGAAAATGCTCTTGGTTGTTGTCGTAGGGAAAGTTTTTGAAGCTTTGACGGAATGCTCCCTCTGCTAGTTCTGGGAAGTTATACATGGCATGTTGATAAAACTCCCGCCATGCGAGTTCTTGTTGCCATGTTCTGATGCTGGCTTGTGTTGCTTCGCTGGGGCTGTTTTCTAAGGCTTCTAGGGTCGCAGCCCAAACGCTGCGAATGCCTATTTCTCCAAATTTTAAGGCTGCGCTTAGTTGGGACGTTCCCCTAACTCCTGGGAAGTTACGCTGTTCTTGGTACTCATCGATGGCTGATGAGCAAAATTCCTCTAGTTTTGCTTGTGCTGCTTTTTCCCCTGGTGCTGTTACCAGTTCTTGATTCCAGACAAATCCTAAATCTTTTGCCTCTGGTATCTTGACAAAATGCACATTTTGTGAAGCAAGCCAGGTTTTTTCAGTCAGTCCCTGGACATTTTTTAGTTCTGCTTGCGGCTGGGCTTTTGGTTTACTATTCCAGTTGCGCCAAAAGGGGGTATATACGGTGTAGGGTTGCTTAGAACCGGTGTAAATCTCTTCTGGGGGGTGTAGGAGTTGGTCCCAGTGGTTATGTACTTCGATGCCTTTTTCTTTGAGGGCTTCTGTGACTGCGCGATCGCGAATTTTGGAGTAAGGTTCTACGTCCCAATTCCAAAATACTGCTTTGACGTTGAGTGCTTCGGCTAGATTTGGTATGGCTTGTGTGGGATTACCCTGAAGCATCAACAATTGACTACCAGCTTCTGCGTATCTTTCTTGGAGTGACTGTAAACTGCCAAGCATATAAGTCACTCTTGCGGGTGCTACATCGTCCCGTTCTAGAATGTTGGGGTCGAGGCAGAATATTCCTACCACTTTTGGGCTTTTTTGTCTAGCAGCCGCCAGTCCAATATTGTCTGAGATCCGTAAATCGCGGCGATGCCAAAATAGAATTAGGTCAGTTGTTGCTGGTTGTTTGTTATTAGTCATGTAGGATAGGCATTGAGTCTGTCTTGAAGTACTTTCGATACTCTAGGGTGAGGTTAAAGACAATGGGTTCGCGAGTTGGCGAGTTTCACTATTAGATTAGATGTCAATAGTTTAGTTGAGATAAATGTCAGCTATGAAACTTAAGAATAAACAGCATTTCACCCCTAATTTAGGTCTGAAAGCTTTTCCCAGACTCCCTAAGAATTTTCTCGGAAACTTTCTGATAATGTTTATTTTAGGAAGTTCAGTCTTTATCGTTGGACACTATATTTTTAATCCACCTAAGTGTACCGCTCAACAACGACAAACCTGTAGTTGTCCTTTATGGTAATGAATGATTGTTGACCAATTACCAATTACCAATTCCCAATTCCCACTTCCCACTCATCAATTGTTTGTCGAGAGCGATAAGATAATCTCGGCCGTAGATACCATTTTCTAAACCTGCGATGAGATGATTAGGAAGGTCTTGTGTGATTTCCTGGCTACAAGAAGCTGCAGCTAAGCCGATCGCTCCTACAGTATCCACATCTCCAGTAAAAGCTATACAATCTTGTAATAATTCACTCATGGAATTATTACGCATCACAGCCGTAATCGCAGCTCTGACACTCATCCATCCTTTTGATTTTACTATTCCTTGCCAAGGTTTCGACCATTCACCGGATACGTGAGACTCAAGAAATTTCCCCAGTTCACTTTTAGGGCCCAGCTTGTAGATGAAATAATGGGACATCAAAGCAGAAGCAATTGCAGCATTAATTCCATCGGGGGTATTATGAGTAATTGCTGCTTGGATAGTAGAAGCTTGAATGACTTGTTCAACTGTGGGAAAAACACCCATTGGAGTAGCACGCATTGCGGCACCACTTTTATCGCTAGTCCAGTTAATTGCCGCTAAAAACTCACGTCCATCCTGAATTTTTAGGAGAAAATTGTAGAATCTGTTAGCGTAGCCTTCTCTTTGGTCGCGTTTGAAAGTTTCAACGAATTTGGAAGCTAAAACTTCTGGTGTCCAAGGTTGTTGAGAAACGATAGTTTCTGCTATGGCTATACTCATTTGTGTGTCGTCAGTATAGCAACCTGGTTTGAGTTGATGACGGGGATGCTGAACGTATGAGTTTAAATTGTTATAGCACTCAACTATCTCTGCTTGGGCGTATTCAAAACCAGCACCATAAGCATCCCCAATCGCCAACTCTAGTAACATGGGATTTATCTCAATATTTCAGGAAAGGACGGGCCTAGGAAAAAACTAGAAATCGATTTAGCGTCTATCGGTTCACCATCCAGGATAGCTTGTTCTAATTCCTGGGGAGTCATGATAACGTTTTCCATATCTTCATCAGCATCCTGTCCTGGGGGTGATTCTAGTTTTTCCAGATCTTCAGCGAGGAAAGCATAGATTAATTCATCAGAATAACCAGGAGCGACAGCAAATTCACCTAATTTTCGCCATTTATTAGCACGATAGCCGGTTTCTTCCTCAATTTCTCGCTTAATTGTCTCCTCTGGGTCTTCATTATGTTCTACAGTACCAGCAGGGAACTCTAACAGACGCCCTTGGAGAGCAAAACGATATTGGCGTAGTAAGATTAGTTTGCCATCTGGCGTTACGGGTACGGCTAGGGCTCCACCAGGGTGACGGATACATTCCCAATCTCCCTCAGATTTGTTGGGTAAACGCAGGTGACTGACTTCAAAATTAAATTTACGGCCTTTGAAAAGTAAGCGTTGTTTCAGTAGTTGCGGGGGTTCTTGACCTGATGGCATAAGCAAGTTAGAAAGGTTAGACGATCCTCTAAAAACTTTATAACCTTTTGACTAAGTTTGAAGTATGACTAAGTGGGGATTAATCCGCAGATATACCATTTATTGAGGGATGAGGAAATTGAACCTTCATACTTCATGTTTGAGTTTGATTCCAGAACAGTCTAACGTTTGTACGAGTTGTGCGATCGCCTGACCGGAAACTGGTTCAATCCAATCGGGGGCTATTTCTGCTAATGGTACTAAAACAAAAGCTCTTTCTCTCATTCTGGGATGAGGTATTTGGAGATTAGGAGTATCCAGGATTAAGTCATCAAAAAGCAATATATCCAAGTCGAGGGTTCTCGGTCCATTGCGTTCCTTGCGGATGCGACCAAACTGGGCTTCAATGTCCAGCAGAGTTGTTAAAAGTTCCTCTGGTGTCAGTTGTACATCCAGTAAAGCGCAACCGTTGAGGTAATCTGGTTGTGGTGGCCCTACAGGTGCAGTTTGATACCAACTCGAACTCCTTTGTAGCGTAATGCCAGGAGTTTGAGCAAGGATTTTGAGAGCATTTTCTAAAATTGTACGCGACTCGCCGAGGTTGCTACCAAGAGCGATCGCACTACGTGCACGCTTCGCGATCGCGCATTTTGCCGATTTCATAATTTTTAGGCTAACGGTTCCTATTTTCCGCAGCTTATAGGCGATTAGTTTCATGATAGGGGTGAAGCAAGGGTTCCGAAAATTTTAGCTGAGATTAGACAAACTAAGGAAGGGAATGCTTCACCCTTTTTGCGTATCTAGAGACAAAGCAGCGTTATTTGTTTGTACCCAAAACTTGCTGTTTGAGAGCGTCAATTTGCTGATATAGTTCTTGGCGGGTATTTGCTTTGAGTAAATAGCGGTAAACGAACCAAATCGTGTAGCCTAAACCGATTAACTGCAATGTCGGGGATATTAAAGGAATATCATCGATCGCATCCAGCAAAGCGAAGGTCAATTTTACCGTTACCAAAGCTGCTAGAATTCCACCAACTACCCAAACAGCTCCCTTATTTTCTTCGTAAAATCGGCCAATATAACTTGGGAGAGTACTGAGAAATCCGGATACTTGTTCTCCGTACTGTTGCCATTGAGCGTTAGATGATTCTGTGTCTGTGGGCAATTTTTGGGGTGTCAATAGCTTGGTTTCGGTGTTGTTAACTTCTACGACTTCGGGAGTTTGAATTACAGTCGTATCCTCAGATTCAGTCGTATAGTTGGAATATTCGGGGTTTACCATTTCAGTATTCATATTGATTCTTGCATGGGGAATGACAACTTGAAACTAGGCCAAGTAATGTCACAACTAGCACCACAACCTTAGCATTTTAGTAAATAAAGTTGTGTTACATTTGTGAGATTCAAGCGAGCCAACATAGTCTCCATTCTTAAGTTTCAATCCGTTAGACAAAAACGCCATGTCCCTTAAGACTTATTTTATTTTATTAAGAGGTATGGATCTGGATGAGAAAGCAAGAATATCCAGTAGTATTCAAGCGGTTGTAACCCCTAAGACTTCGACAACCTACTATTGGTAACCCTTCAGGACGGTTTATGGAAATAGAGAAAATCTTGGCTACTTGGCATTATGCACCTGTGGCTTCTATATATTCTGTCACCTTTACACCAGATGGTAAAAATTTGGTTAGTGGTGGTACTCACAAAACGGTTCCTGTATGGGATTTGGTCACGGCCCAAGAACAACATTTGTTCCGAGGACATTCAGATTGGGTTTATTGTGTTGCCATAACACCCGATGGACACACAATAGTTAGTGGTAGTTTGGACAAGACAATTAAGGTATGGAATCTGGAAGCTAGGAAAGAAATTCTTACTTTAGTCGGACATTTAGATACTGTCTGTTCGGTCGCTATCACTCCTGATGGACAAAAAATAGTTAGCGGTAGCAAAGATACGACTATTAAAGTATGGGATTTGAAAACTGGCAAGGAAATTGACACACTCACTGATAACTCAGATTGGGTTTATTCTGTTGCGATTACTCCCGATGGACAAACTATAGTTAGTGGATGCGCTGACGGAACTATTCAAGTCGGAAAACTCACTAAGCTTAGGGGACATTCAGCTAGTGTTACTTCTGTTGCGATTAGTCCAGATGGGAAGACAATAGTTAGTGGAAGCATCGATGAATCTATCAAAGTATGGGACTTAACTACTCTTAAGGAAGTTCGCAGGCTTAAGGGTCATTTAGGTGGTGTAACTTGTGTCGCGATTACACCTAATGGAACAACAATAGTTAGTGGTGGAAATGATAAGTTGCTGAAAGCGTGGGATTTAAAAACTGGTAAGCAAATTCGTACCTTCACTGGACATTTAGAAGCTGTTTTAGCGGTAGCAATTAGTCCGAATGGACACCTTATAGCTAGTGGTTGTCGAATTGATGCAATTAGGCTTTTTAAGTTATAGGTTGCGTTATTAACCGAGATTAACATCAGTTGTATTATTCGTCATGGTTTAAACCCCTGGCTAATAAAGAAAGTCCTCTTAAGAGAACTAAATATTTATCAGACAAAGATTTTATTTCATTTTAAATGAGATTAGCATCAGCCACCCCATCGTCCGTCAGGGACTAAAGGTTCCTGTAGAGACATAACTGTAGGTTTGATTGAGGGACAAAAACCAACATTTCTAAGACATAACTGTAGTTTGGTTGAGGGACAAAACCCAATATTCCTAAGAATATAGAATAGACACCTTGCCAAAAACACCAATTAAGAAAAGGAACCGCAGATGTAGCTTGCTTCCGCGTTAGCGGTACGCAGATGAACGCAGATAAATACAGATAAATCAAGATAGAATATCCTACAGCATCCTTATCAGCCCAATAAATGAGCCTTTGTCTTAATCCCAATTGCCCCAAACCAGAAAATCCTGATAACTTATTATTTTGCCCAACCTGTGGTTCCGAACTACTGTTAGTCGGACGCTATCGAGTTACTTCTTTACTCAGTGATAAAGGAGGCTTTGGTAAAACCTACGAAGCGACAGATAAAGGTACTCCCAAAGTTCTCAAAGTCCTGATTAACGATCTACCCAAAGCAGTCGATCTGTTCCAACAAGAAGCACGAGTTCTCACTCAACTAAATCATCCAGGAATTCCCCAGGGGGAAGAATGCTTTACCTACTTCCCCAGAGACAATCAAATACCGATTCACTGTTTGGTGATGGAAAAAATCGATGGTTTAGATTTGGAGGAGTATATAAAACAGCGACAGTATCGACCCATCGACCAAAAGTTAGCGTTGGAATGGCTCGTTGATGTCACGAAAATCCTGGATGAGGTACACAAGCAAAACTTTTTTCACCGGGATATCAAGCCTACAAATATTATGCTTCGTCCAGATGGACAATTGGTGTTAATTGATTTTGGCGCAGTCAGGGAAGTTACGTCTACTTATATAGCTAAACAAGTCACCGGTGGTGTGACAAGTATTATTTCCGGTGGTTATAGTCCCCCAGAACAAATTTATTCTCAAGCTGTCCCTCAGTCAGATTTCTTTTCTTTGGGACGTACTTTTGTCTATCTGTTGACTGGGAAAGAACCTACTGACCCAGAAATGTATGACCCTCTCCATGATGAGTTACTTTTGCGCAAGTATAGTTCTAATATTTTGCCTCAGTTTGCAGATTTTATCGATGTCCTTATGGCACGTTCAGCAAGTAAGCGTCCTAAAAACACTCAGGCGATTTTACAACGATTGGAAGAACTTGAAGAGTCTATTTACCCTCCACAAGTATCGTCCACATTTCCTACAAATAATAGTTACTACAGCCAAGCACAATTATTAGCCGCAGGATGGAGTAAACTTCCTACAAATAGTTACCACACTCAAGCACAATCTTTTACCGAAGACTTAGGTAATGGAGTGTTTTTAGAAATGTTAGCGATTCCTGATGGAACTTTCCTCATGGGTTCACCGCATACTGAGGAAGTGGGATGTGACAACGAAAGTCCACAACACTGGGTAAGGGTGAAACCTTTCTATATGGGCAAGTTTACTGTAACTCAGGAACAGTGGAGAAGAGTAGCAAATTTACCCCAAGTCGAGATGTATCTGAATCCCGATCCATCCTACTTCAAAGGCGATTATTTCCCTGTAGAAAGCATATCCTGGTTTGAAGCAGTCGAATTTTGTGACAGATTATCCAATAAATCTCGACGCAAATATGGGCTACCCAGTGAAGCAGAATGGGAATATGCTTGTCGTGCTGGAACTACTACACTATTTCACTTTGGACTAACAATTAGCACTGATTTGGCTAACTACGATGGTAACTTTACTTACGGTTCTGCTTCACAGGGAATATATCGTCAGCAAACAACCGCTGTAGGGAGTTTTCCAACTAATGCCTTTGGGTTATATGATATGCACGGTAATGTCTGGGAATGGTGTGATGACGATTGGCATAAAAACTACAATTTAGCACCCTTAGATGGCAGTGTCTGGGAAAATGATGATGACGATGATGACGATGATAACGATGATGACGATGATAAAGTATTGCGGGGTGGTTCCCACTTCAGTACTCCAGCAAACTGTCGTTGTGCTTATCGCGGTTACTATTCTCCAAACGATGATAGCGACAACATCGGTTTTCGTATTGCCTGTATTTAGGGGTTAATTTTTTCCCCTTGTATTTGTCTTCCCTCTTCTCTGTTGCTGTATGAGGGAAACTCGCTCGAAATTCTTGGGAAAAGCGATTTTTAGGACGCACACTTTTCCACACTTATCATAGTAGAACAAGCGTTCAGAAAAATCAAGTATCGAACTCTAATTTTTGGGAAAAATTGCTGTCTGTTATTTCTAGATTTATAGTCGCCAGGAAGACTGGAATGCAGAGGTACAGTCTGCCTTGTTCTTACAGATGGAAAATGCCTTTATATGTCTCCCCTGTTCTTTGCTGTCTGATCAGGGAAACTCGCTCGAAAGTCTTGGGAAAAGCGATTTTTAGGACGCACACTTTTCCACACTTATCATATTAGAACAAGCGCCCAGAAAAATCAAGCATCTAACTCTATTTTTGGGAAAATTTTCTGTCTGTTATTTCAAGGTTTATAGTCGCCAGGATTCCTGAAATGTAAAGGGAAAATTTGCCTTGTATTCACAGAGGTAAAAAACCTTGATATGTCTTCCCTGTTCTCTGTCGTCTGATGAAGGAAACTCACTCGAAATTCTTTGGAAAAGCGGCTTTTAGGACGCACACTTTCCTACACTTATCATAGTATAACAAACGCTCAGAGAAATCAAGCATCTAACCCTAATTTTGGGGAAAAGTTTCTGTCTGTTATGCCAAGATTTCTCATGACCAAGAAGACTGGAATGTAGAGGTACAGTCTGACTTTTTTTTACAGGTGAAAAACGTTTTTATATGTCTCCCCTGTTCTCTGTCGTCTGATGAGGGAAACTCGCTCAAAATTCTTTGGAAAAGCGGATTTTAGGACGCACACTTTTCCACACTTATCATAGTATAACAAACGCCCAGAGAAATCAAGCATCTAACCCTAATTTTTGGGAAAAGTTTCTGTCTGTTATTTCTAGAAAAGTAGTCGTCAGCAAGACTGAACTGTAGAGGTAGAGTCTACCTTATTCTGACAGATGTCAAACTTCTTTATATGTGTATTCCCTCTTCTGTATCGTTTGATCGGGGAAACTCGCTCGAAATTCTTTTAAAACGCTGCTTTTATGACGCACACTTTTCCAGGCTTATCCTTATCATAGTAGAACAAACGCTCAGGAAAATCAAGCATCGAACCTTAATTTTGGGGAAAAGTTTCTGTCTGTTATTTCTAGAAAAGTAGTCGTCAGCAAGACTGGAATGTAGAGGTACAGTCTGCTTTATTCTGACAGATAGATGTCAAACGTCTGTATATGTGTCCCCTGTTCTGTGTTGTCTGATCAGGGAAACTAACTTAAAAGTCTTGGGAAAAGTGACTTTTAGGACGCACACTTTTCTACACTTATCATACTAGAACAAGCGCCCAGAAGAATCAAGTATCAATTCACAATTTTTGGGAAAAATTTCTGTCTGGTATTTCTAGATTTGTAGTTGCCAGAAATCATTAAATGTACAGGGAAAATCTGCCTTGTGTTCACAGAGGCAAAACGCCTTGATATGTCTCCCCTATTCTCTGTTGCTTGATGAGGGAAACTCGCTTGAAAGTCTTGGTAAAAATTGCTTTTTAGTGCGCACACTTTTCCACACTTATCATACTAGAACAAGCGCCCAGAAAAATCAAGCCTCAAACCCTAATTTTTGAGAAAAATTTCTGTTTGGTATTTCAAGATTTGTAGTTGCCAGGAAGACTGGAATGTAGAGGTACAGTCTGCCTTGTTCTTACAGAGGCAAAACGCCTTGATATTTCTCCCCTGTTCTCTGTTGCTTGATGAGGGAAACTAACTCAAAAGTCTTTTGAAAAGCTGCTTTTTAGGGCGGACACTTTTCCACACTTATCATACTAGACAAAACCTCCCGAAAAGTCAAGCATCAAAACAGCAAAATTTTTGTTGAGAACCCCTCCCAAACAACCAAGAAATACACACCATAAAAGATTACCCGCTCTCCGTTACACCAGACTCAAAATTACCAGAAAACTGCCCCAAGAAAACTCGGCGTCACTCCGCGTATTCTCTGGGCGTCCTCTGCGTTAAAACAATATATAATCCTCATATCAAGCGATTCGATATTACACAGCCTTAAAACTCCACTACTTAAGATGCACTTGAGAAATCAACTCTCAACTAAAGCAGGTTTTGAGTATAGTAAAAAAAACTAGGAAAAATCATCAGTAAATAACAATGTCTCATCGCCCCATCTATCTAGATTGCCACGCGACAACACCCGTCGATCAACGAGTATTAGAGGCGATGTTGCCTTACTTTACCGAACACTTTGGTAATCCAGCCAGCAACAGTCACGCTTACGGTTGGGAAGCAGAATCTGCTGTTAAAAAATCACGGCAAATATTAGCCGATGCTATCAACTCTACACCAGAAGAAATTGTCTTCACCAGTGGCGCAACTGAAGCGAATAATTTAGCAATTAAAGGTGTAGCTGAAGCTTATTTCAGCAAAGGGCGTCACATTATTACAGTACAGACAGAACACAATGCAGTGTTAGATCCTTGTGGGTATTTGGAGACATTAGGATTTGAAGTAACGTACCTACCTGTACAGAGTGACGGGTTAATTAATTTATCCCAGTTAGAGCAAGCTATCCGTCCCGATACGATATTAGTATCAGTGATGGCAGCGAATAACGAAATAGGTGTAATACAGCCATTGTCAGAAATTGGGAATATTTGCCACCAACAGCAGGTATTTTTTCATACAGACGCAGCACAGGCGATCGCCAAAATTCCCCTTGATGTTCAAGCAATGAACATCGATCTGATGTCCTTAACCGCTCATAAAGTATACGGGCCAAAGGGAATTGGAGCATTATACGTCAGACGCCGTAATCCCAGGGTTAAAATATCAGCCCAGTTACACGGAGGCGGTCACGAAAGGGGGATGCGGTCTGGTACACTTTATACACCTCAAATTGTGGGCTTTGCTAAAGCCGTAGAATTGGGGATCGAAGAACAGCCAAGTGAGTCAGCACGCCTTATTCAGTTACGAGATCGCCTGTGGAAGCGATTGAGTCAACTGGGAGGAATTCATCTCAACGGTCATCCCACTCAAAGACTTCCAGGAAATCTTAATATTAGTGTAGAGGGGCTGGATGGTTCAGCGCTGTTGCTGGGATTGCAGCCTGTGGTCGCAATTTCTTCTGGTGCTGCTTGTTCATCAGTAAAAACCGCTCCCTCTCATGTATTAATGGCACTGGGGCATTCTGACAAACTAGCATATGCCTCAGTGAGGTTTGGCATTGGGCGCTGTAATACAGTAGAGGAAATCGAGGTGGTAGGAAAACAGGCGATCGCCACCATAAAATCTCTCCGCCAAACTCAAGCAGTTATTTCTAAAACCGCTCAAATGCAGTAAAATCAAGGCAAGCCAGTTATCGCTAGAGCGAGGGCAGGGCAATTACTTACTATAATTAGAGTGGCATCTGAAGAACAGCGCGGTATAATACACCATAATAGGGACAGTTGTGAATCGAGGTTTCAGGGGATTGCACCCTTGGAAACTAGCAATTGATGCTGCACGCAACTGAATCGCTCTTCCAGACTTCTGCTCAAACTGTTACGAAATCCAATGTTTACCCTTTGCGGAAGGGGAAAACAGAATGGCACTAAGCTAACTTGAGTTTGTAATAAGCACACTCTGTACTTATTACAAACTGGGCGGGGTTTGTAGTAAGCACATTCTGTGCTTTTGGTTTTTAGAACAGCCACTACGAACGGGGCGATTGCGCAAGGCGCAGTGCCAAAGGCAATCGCCTTAACGCGAGTGAGATTCAGGTATAGCATTGGCTACCAATTAAATTGGTGAAGACTTGGCCTTTCAGAGTGTCTAGTTGCATTCAGCCACTCCGAGGTCTTATGAAGCTGTGTTTTTTTTTCTAGTGGAACTAGGGTTTTTGTAGAAACAGTTATCTAGGGTAACCAAAGCTAGAAGTACAAAAAGCCTTGGTGCCTAAGTATGCTGCAAATTTTTGAGGAAATTGAATGCCAAAGCAAATTATTATTGCGGAGCAACATAGACTAGCCGCAGTTTTTTGGGAAGATCAAATTCAAGAACTCGTGGTGGCCACCGGTAGCCACCAAGTAGGTGATATTTATCTCGGTGTTGTAGAAAATGTCTTACCTGGGATAGATGCTGCTTTTGTCAATATTGGTGACTCAGAGCGGAATGGTTTTATTCATGTTACAGACCTCGGTCCCTTGCGTCTAAAACGCAGTGCAGGTGCGATTACCGAACTGCTGACACCGCAGCAAAAAGTTTTGGTGCAGGTGATGAAAGAGCCCACAGGCAATAAAGGGCCAAGACTCACTGGTAATATTAGCTTACCTGGTCGCTATTTGGTGTTGATGCCTTACGGAAGAGGCGTCAATTTGTCGAGAAGGATAAAGAGCGACAACGAACGCAACCGCCTCAGAGCACTAGCTATCCTAGTTAAACCAGCAGGAATGGGATTGCTGGTGCGCACAGAAGCAGAGGGGAGAGCAGAAGAAGCGATTATCGAAGATTTGGAAATGCTGCAAAAACAGTGGGAAGCCATCCAGCAGGAGGCAAATTCCACCAGGGCACCAGCACTACTCAATCGGGATGATGATTTTATTCAGCGCGTCCTCCGAGATATGTACACCGGAGATGTGAATCGGATTGTGGTAGATTCCCACACCGGGGTAAAGCGCGTCAAGCAGCATTTGGTGAGCTGGAGTGGGGGTAAGTCGCCAGAGGGTGTATTGATCGACCATCACCGCGATCGCATCGCAATTCTCGATTACTTCCGTGTCAATGCCGCAATCAGAGAAGCCCTCAAGCCGAGAGTAGACCTACCTTCTGGCGGATATATCATCATTGAGCCAACAGAAGCCCTAACAGTAATTGACGTTAACTCAGGTTCCTTCACGCGATCGGCAACAGCACGAGAAACCGTTCTCTGGACAAACTGCGAAGCTGCAACAGAAATCGCCCGTCAACTGCGCTTGCGGAACCTGGCTGGTGTGATTATTGTTGACTTTATTGACATGGATGCCAGACGCGACCAATTGCAGGTACTGGAAC
>JAYFMV010000099.1:0-109633 GCA_042408245.1 Potamolinea sp. | reverse complement strand
TTCTTGTCTAAACCGTAAGCCAGAGAAGCAGCGGTTGGTTCATTAATAATCCGCAACACTTCAATACCAGCAATCTTACCAGCATCCTTGGTGGCTTGACGCTGAGAGTCGTTGAAGTAAGCAGGAACAGTAATCACCGCTTGAGTAACAGTTTCATTGAGGTACTTGCTAGCATCTTCTACCAGCTTGCGTAGCACCTGAGCTGCAATCTCTTCTGGCGCAAATTGCTTCTTTTGAGCTGAGCAGTCTATCTTAACGTTACCGCCAACATTAAGGACTTTGTAAGAAACTTCAGTAGCTTCGTGAGTAACTTCGTCAAATCTACGTCCAATAAAGCGCTTGACAGAATAGAAAGTGTTTTCAGCGTTCATCACCGCTTGACGCTTAGCGATTTGACCGACTAAGCGATCGCCATTTTTCGCATAGGCTACAACTGAAGGTGTAGTCCGAAAACCTTCTGCGTTGGCAATGACGGTAGGTTTACCACCTTCCATTACAGCGACGCAGGAGTTAGTTGTACCTAGGTCAATTCCAACAACTTTTGCCATAAGAGTGTTCCGGGTTCGTTTAACTACAATACTGATCGGGCAGGGGAGGCTGCTGATTGAACTATCTAGAAGTTCAATCAGCAGCTTTTGTGATCTTCAATATTATTTGCGAAAGCTACCAACCTATATACTGAACATTGTTACGCTGTCTGATGAAGGGGGGGTTCCCGAACCTGAGTTAGGACGGTTGGCGATTGAGAGCTCTCGCCACTCCTTCTTTTAGGAAGCGCAATTGGCAGCTAATACAATTGAATTGCTTTCACTGTGTCTAATGTATAAAAGTTATCGCCTTAACATATTGGTGCGAACCGTAACACATTAGTTGTGTTTGCCGTCTTGAGGGGGGTTTAGCATTAAAAGGGACAGAGAACTTCTGCAGATGAGTAAGAAGTCGTAGGCGCCAAGCACAGGTTTTGCGATCTGAAACTTGCAAGCAGTACTATCGCCACACTTACCCATCAAATTGAATTACTAGGCCTCCTACGACTTGTCAATGCTGATCATTCTAAGCCACTAGGCAATTTTCTGAGCATTTTTCAGACTACACAAGCTTTAACGGCTGATAGCCTTAAACCGTTTCAATCTGGCGTGAAGTTGGTGTAAAGCTGGTATAAATTTTGTACAAAATTACCTACAAATTCTTGCCATCCTCTTTTAGACAGAAAATAATAGTAATTAACCACACCGCATAAATTTTCTTTGCTCTGTAATGATTACTCACGAGAGCCAAGTTTTAACATCACTTATCACGGTAATTATACTTACTAGAAAATTAAACTTTTATTCTTAGTGGCGGCGCTTCCGCCATGAATAATTGTCTAAAAAAATAGTGGATTTAATTATAGAGAAACCATACAGCTTCTCGTCAGAAGCTAGTCTCTATCGAAGTCTGCTCAAACTTTTTTCTAGTAGTGATAAACGCTAGCGATAAAAGAGCAAAAAACGGTGTGTGCTTTTTTGTCCCTGTATGGAGTCACAAGAACTCTTTTTAGTTATGTTAATGAAGCTAGGAATTAGTGGTAAATTTGTCATTGCATTAAATTTAATTAGAGAAAAATGTCACCATCTTTATGGTAGCGCATTGTCGAGTATTGAGCGTAAAGTAGATGTACCGATTCCTGTTCTGATTGAAGCCTTAAAGGATGATGAAGGAGAGATTCGTTGGTACGCGGCTTGGGCTTTATCGAGAATCGGATCTGAAGCTAAATTGGCTGTAGAGGCTCTGATTGAAGCCTTGAAGGATGAAGAGGGAGAAGTGCGGATTCTTGCTGCTAAAGCTTTGTCATCTATGGAATCAGGAATTGCAATTCCTCTTCCTGTTCTGGTCGAATCATTAAATGATCAGGAAATATATGTGAGAATTTTTGCAGCCAGATATTTGGCAAAACTTACTAAATAAGTGAACCAAAAAGCCACAGTAGCCAAGAGCTGAAATTAGCCTATGAAAAAGGTAAATATCCAGAACTTGTTGCTTTGGGTTGGGAACCTGACTATTCTCCAAAAGAAAACTACGGCTTCCTAATGGCTAAAATAGAAAAGCCAGATTGCCACAAATTCTAATCTATGGTTTCTCTATCTCCCAGCTTGCAAGCCAGACTCTCAACACCACTCTTCATAGGCTCTTTGGAAGTCAAAAGCAGAGTCTTACAATCACCCCTGTCTGGCGTCACGGATATGGTGTTTCGTCGCTTGGTTCGTCGCTATGCGCCAGAATCGATGATGTACACCGAAATGGTGAATGCCACAGGGCTACATTATGTCAAAGAACTTCCTAAAATTATGGAGGTAGACCCCAACGAAAGACCAATTAGTATTCAACTGTTTGATTGTCGCCCCGATTTCCTAGCAGAGGCAGCGGTAATGGCCGTAGAGGAAGGAGCCGATACTGTTGATATTAATATGGGTTGTCCTGTCAACAAAATCACCAAAAATGGTGGCGGTTCTTCGCTATTACGTGAACCAGAAATTGCTGAGGCGATCGTGCGAGCAGTTGTTGCTGCTGTTAATGTACCAGTTACAGTAAAAACTCGTATCGGTTGGACAGATAAAGAAATCAATATTCTGGATTTTGCCAAGCGCATGGAAGATGCGGGAGCGCAGATGATTACAGTACACGGACGCACCCGCTCCCAAGGCTACAATGGCAATGCTAGGTGGGAATGGATTGGGCGAGTTAAGGAAATTCTCTCGATCCCAGTAATTGCTAATGGAGATATCTTTTCTGTTGAAGCAGCGGTGAAATGTTTGGAACAAACCGGCGCTGACGGGGTGATGTGTTCGCGGGGAACCCTAGGTTATCCGTTTTTGGTGGGAGAAATTGACTATTTCTTGAAAACGGGAGAAGAACTAACGCCACCGACAACAGTAGAACGACTTGAATGTGCTAAGGAACATTTGCAAGCGCTCTGGGAATATAAAGGCGATCGCGGAATTCGTCAGTCCCGCAAGCACATGACTTGGTATGCTAAAAATTTTGCTGGCGCTGCTGATTTGCGTGGACAACTGGCTGTGATTGAAACTGTTGAGCAGGGATTGGAGTTAATTGAGAGAGCAATTGAGAGACTTAAGAATGACTCGCCAGTAAGTGGCTTATCTCTTGCAATTCAGTAGTTTTAGTTGTTTTTTTCTGGGTATATTAGTCTCTTTCCTATCATTAATTTCTTAAAAGATCAGCATGGCTTTTCCAAAAGTAGTTAGCTAGATGAGAAATTTGGAGGGAGTCGGTGAAGAATGATGTAACCCTTGGAACTGAGACAGGTTAGAGATTTGGGATATTTTCGCACCCAAGCTATCGCGCAGGCGTCAATAAAATTTTGTAAGCTTCTCGATTGTCAAGTCTCCGGAGTTAGGTATAATCTTGAACGGCTAGCTAGCTTGCAAGTTGATATGTTAGGGTAGTTAGCGAGTATTATGTTCCGTGGCAGTGTTTCTGTTAGGTATTTACAGGCGTCTCTCCGGATCTAATCTCTGCATCATTACGATTCTGGAGAACTTTCTATGTCAGTTTATGTAGGCAACCTCTCCTACAAAGTTACCGAAGAAGACCTCAGCAGCGTTTTTGCAGATTACGGAACTGTAAAGCGATTTCAAAATCCCATAGACCGTGAAACTGGTCGCCCTCGTGGCTTTGGTTTTGTAGAGATGTCTTCAGATGCTGAGGAAAATGCAGCTATTGAGGCTCTTGACGGTGCAGAGTGGATGAATTTTAGCCTTAGAGTTAATAAAGCTAAGCCTCGTGAAGATAAAAAACGTAGTCCCCAGTCTCGTAGTTACTAAGCTTTGATTTCCCAGCTTCAACTTTAGTCAATTAGACTGAACTGGAAAAGCCAAATTTGCTCTTGGTAGAATTCGTACAGTGTGACGTGATCAGAGTTAGGTGAGCATACAGCTAACATCGCTGTTTTTTGTTTCTAGCAACTGCAAATCCAGAATTGTTGTGCTACCGATGTCACAAGAGATGCAATTGGTTCAGAGAAATCATTGAAATTAAATTGTTTGTTCACGCTCAGGAGGATATAGCATGACCCAAGTGGTTGTAGGCGAAAATGAAGGGATTGAGTCCGCGTTGCGACGCTTTAAGCGTCAAGTCTCAAAGGCTGGAATATTTGCAGATATGAAACGTATGCGCCACTTTGAAACACCTATTGAAAAGAAAAAGCGCAAAGCTGTTGCTAGAAGACGCAAGCGCCGATTCCGTTAATTTCTAGGATAACAAATAACCCTTTGACACTCCTTTGGCTCAAGCACAAAGGATTCTAGCGGTTGTATAGTCGGGGGATAAATCCACCCGACTATACAGTTCACACTATTTGGGGACTGTCATTGACCCTACCCTCTGTATCAGCCATAGCCATTGCAGCTACAACCTCCTTAAGATTCAGAGGGCATGAAAAACCAACCCATTGACCAATATTTTGCGAGGCATTCCAATCAGCATGGCAACGATAGCCATCAAATCCTCTGAACCAGTCACCATTACGCTTGCCAATTACACCATTACGGTGGTCTGACTTGCTGGTATAAGGTGCTGCTACAAATTCTACAGGCACACCTGCACGAATCGCCTTGTACCTGGTGAATAGTTCAAGCTGATAAAATGCCCAACTATCACGATTATTTGCGGCGTCCTTTTTGGTCTTTTTGCGCTGCTTCATCGAATGCATACAGCCACTTAAGTCCTCAAAGCGCAATCCCATCCCAAAATCTGACGCCAACTGCACTAATTCTTTTGAGATGACGTGATTAATATGAGTCATGATTCGTCTTTCACGTTGCTCTAATCGCTTCACTTCCTTAAGCTGTTTGGCTTTTTGCAATTGCTTCCGAGTTCGCTGAAACTGTCGTCTCAATCCTTTTACTCGTCCACCTTTCCAAAACTTTCCAAAACTTTTAGGAAGTGCCGCGACAGCAATATTGTTTTGTCCTCTATCAACCCCTATCCAACCTGTCTCACCTGCTGCATCCGGAACTTCCATAGACACAGAGATGAGTGCATACCAGATGCCTTTTTTAGACTTATAAAGTTTAAGTGAGCCAAGTTTAACTTCACCTGTAATTAGCTTATCTAAGACATCTTTGTGCGAGGCCCAATGGACTTGAAGAGGAATTCTGCCTTTGATGCCTCGATAAAGACTGAAAGACAGAGTGTACAAATCTCCTGACCGCTTCACTTCGTATCCTTGATTATTCACTTCAAGCCACATAGTTTTGAAGTGTTTTACCTTGGTTTTGGCATTGCAATTGCGGATGGTTTGGTTAATCCACATTGAGCCAATTTCGACGTGTTTAAAGTCAGCGCTTGTTAACTTCATACGCTCTTTTTTATCGAAGAGCAGCAAGTTATTGGCTACTTGAGTATTGACTGCTGTTAGGCGTTCAAACTCTAATGCCTTAACTTGATTGAGTCGATAAAAAGGTAGCTTGAGTGTCAACGTTAGATTTGCCATGCTGGAATTCTAGCATATCCTACATAACCTATAGGATACGAGAAGATAAATCCTCTCGGTTGCTTTCTCCCTCCGACGCTCAGTCCGGAGGCTCTCAGCTTCTATGAGGTTTTGCTAGGGGTATCATCGAAACCTCTATAGGGTTAAATGATTTAAGCAATAATCACTATTTACAATAAGCCAACAAAGTGCAATGGACCTTGACCGATGATTAACTCCAACACCAAAGCCAGAAAGCCAATCATCGCGACACGGCCATTCCAAACTTCGGCCGCTGTTGTCATTCCCCACTCCCAGCGCTCTTGAGGATACATCTTGACTTTTTTGGAAGGATGTATCACCTCTGACAGCTTAATACTGGGAGCGTGGAGTGCTTCATCAACCAAAGTCGCGAGGGAATCGATAAAGACAGGATGAGTATTGAGTGCGGGTATACGGTGGAAGTGGTGAATACCTGCTTCTTCTGCTATTTCCCGATACTCAATATCAATTTCTTGGAGAGTTTCGATGTGTTCGGAGACAAAGCTAATCGGTACTACCAGCAAATCTTCAACGCCTTGCTCAGCTAGTTTTTTCAGCGCATCTTCGGTATAGGGCTGCAGCCATTCTACCGGACCTACCCGACTTTGATAAGCTAGGGTGTGAGGATTAGGGCGATTGAGAGTACGCATGATTAGGGATGTACAATCCTCAATCTCTTGCTGATAGGGGTCTCCAGCTTCTGTAACGTAGCTTACAGGAACGCCATGAGCACTGAAGAAGAGGTGAACTGAGTCGCGGTTGGCAAACTGTTCCAGTTCCTGAGCGATTAACTGGGCCATTGCTTCCAGGTAACCTGGTTGCTGGTACCATGAAGGAATGACGGTATATTCAATTTTGTTGAGGCTTGGGTCTTCTTCCCAAATTTTTTCCAGCAGACGGAAGCTAGAGCCACTGGTGCTGATGGAAAATTGGGGATACAAAGGGAGAATCACCAGACGCTCAATTCCATCGCGCTTAATGCGGGCGATCGCTTCTTCGGTGAAAGGATGCCAGTAACGCATTCCTATGTATACTCTGGCATCATGTCCTTGTTGCTGCAACTGTTCCTGAAGAGCTTGAGCTTGCGCTTCCGTAACATGACGCAGCGGTGAACCTCCCCCAATTTGCCGATAGTTTTCTTGCGATTTTTTCGCACGTAACGTAGAAATCAACCAAGCAAGAGGGCTTTGCAGCCAGGAAAACGGTAATCTAATGATTTCGGGGTCAGAAAACAAGTTGTATAAAAAAGGACGAACATCGTCTAGTTCATCTGGCCCGCCTAAATTAAGCAATAATACCCCAACACGACCCATATTAATCACACTTTCCCCAAAGTTTTATATTTGTTACTGATTTTAACAATATATCCTTTTAATGGTTTGAATTCGCATTAAGAAACACACATTTTTACCAGGGAGTCAGCAATGTCATCAATTTTCAGGACTTGGAGTTATCAATATCAGTGGCTGTATGATGGTATCTCTCGCATTGCTGCCCTGAGCGTGGGTGGAGAAACGCGATTGCGTCAGCTACCTTGGCAAGGTCTAGCGATTTCGTCAGAATCTCAGGTATTAGATCTGTGTTGCGGCTGCGGTCAGTCAACAAAATTTTTGGTGCAATATTCCCAGGATGTCACAGGATTAGATATCTCGCCAGTATCCCTGGAACGTGCCAAACGAAATGTCCCCCAAGCTAAGTATGTGGAAGCTTTGGCGGAAGATCTGCCATTTACGGATAATTATTTTGATTTAGTGCATACAAGTGTAGCAATGCACGAGATGACCCCTTCCCAATTAAGACAAATTCTCAAGGAAGTTTACCGGGTACTAAAGCCGGGTGGAGTTTTTGCGTTAGTAGATTTTCATAAGCCAACAAATTTTCTATTTTGGCCAGGATTAACGGTGTTTTTGTGGTTGTTTGAAACAGAAACTGCTTGGCAATTGTTGGAGACAGATTTAGTTGGGTTACTCAAAGAAGTTGGTTTTGAGTTGTGCGAGTGTAGTCTGTATGCTGGTGGAAGTTTACAGGTGATTCAGTCCACAAAATAAGATCATTTCCCTCTCAAAATTATTCAAACACCTCTGCGTTTCTCTGCGTCCCCTCTCTGCGCTCTCTGCGTTAAAAAAACATATTATTCCAATACAAATGGATTCGACATAACTGAGCAAAATGGAAAAAACCTAGAGGAAGAGGATAGGCGATCGCCCTAAGTTCCTTCCTGATCTGTGTCAGGTGTTGGCTGTTCGGAATCTTGAGAGCGTTTATTCTCTTTCCACCTTCCTGTTTTGCGTGCTGCTTCTTTCAAAAGATACTCAATCTGACTGTTAACACTCCTGAATTCGTCTGCAGACCATTTTTCAAGTACCTCATAAAGCTTGATATCTAGACGCAGCAAAAATCGTTTCTTCTGACTCATGTATAAAGGCTACCTGTGTTAATCACAGGTTGGGTATTTTGCTCTGAGGTTAAAACCACCAGTAGATTGTTGATCATCGCAGCTTTACGCTCATCATCTAACTCAATAATTTGTCGCTCACTCAAATTCTTCAGTGCTTCATCAACCATCCCCACAGCACCTTCAACAATTTGTCGTCTTGCGTCAATAATCGCTTTAGCTTGTTGACGACGCAACATTGCTTGAGCAATTTCGGGAGCATATGCTAGATGAGAAAGTCTAGCTTCCAATACTTCTACTCCAGCAACTTGAAGTCTAGCTTGCACTTCTTTTTGAAGTTCGTTAGCGATTTCGTCAGGAATCCCTCGCAGTGATGGGATAGAAGCTTCATCAGGAGCATCATAGGGATAGCGAATGGCTAAAGCGCGAATTGCTGTTTCGCTTTGGATAGCGACGAATTGTTCATAGTCATCCACTTCAAATAGAGATTTAGCTGAGTCTACTACCTGCCAAACTACTACAGCTCCAATCTCAATGGGACTACCCTGAGCATCATTGACTTTGAGTTGCTTGCTGTTAAAGTTGCGTACCCGCAAGGAAAGTTTTCTTTTATTGGCAAAGGGGTTGCTCCACCAGAATCCTGCTTGACGCACAGTGCCAATGTAACGTCCTAAAAAAACTAATACCACTGCCTGGTTTGGCTCAATTGTAAAGAAACCTGACACTGATGGAATGACTACTGCTATTAGTGTTGCTCCTAACCACGCTCCTACTTCTGCGACTAAATCTCCTAAATCTCCTAATTTTAGGCTTCTCCCTAATGTCAAGACCAACCCATGTATAGCTGACCAACCTTGCCATCCGCCAAGACTAGCTAAGGCTAGCACGATGATCAGAGCTACGAAACCATTGACTTTGTATGCAGGGACTTCTCGGATTCGTTCCATAATCTTCTCCCAGTATGATTGATATTGAAATGATATCAATATGACATAAAAAAAGCTAACGAGTTGCCTACCACATTGACAAATATAGCTCTACGCGCTATAGTTAGGACAATAATGTAATAATAGAGAAATAAATCAATAATTTCAAATAGTATGGCTAAACCTTATAGTTACGACTTGCGTGTCATTTGTGATTGAAGCAGTTAAAAGAGGAAAAAAGAAAATAGAAGTGAGTCGTTTTTTTAACATAAGTCGAAATACTTTAGACTTATGGCTCAAACAAGAAAAAGAAACGGGAGACTATAAACCAAAGAAACCCATCGTCAAAGGAACTCGACCAAAAATCGAAGATTTAGAGCAATTTGGCCAATTTGTGGACAAAAACCGGGGGAAAACCCAAAAAGAAATGGCTCGATTATGGGGAAATAATGTCAGTCAACAAAATATTAGTTATGCTTGTAAAAAATTGGGCATTACTCGTAAAAAAAAACCTATGGTTATCAAGAACGCTCGGTCGAAAAAAGAAGATAGTTTACCGAAAAATTAGCAGAAATAGACCCGAAAAAGAGAGTTTATGTAGATGAAGCTGGATTTGATAACAGAGAAGATTATCCCTATGGGTATAGCTTAAAAGGGTCAAGATGTTATGAGCTTAAATCTGGTCGAAGAACAGAAAGAGTGAGTTGGCTATCAGCATTAAAGTCAGGAAAATTATTAGCTCCTTTAACTTTTAATGGTTCATGTAATCGAGATTTATTTGAGACTTGGTTAAGAGATTGTTTAATCCCTAAATTAGAACCAGGAGACGTTATTATTATTGATAATGCCAGTTTTCATAAAGGGGGAAATCTTAGAAAAATTGCCGAAGAAGCCGAAGTGGAAATCTGGTATTTACCACCATACTCTCCCGATTTAAATAAAATAGAGAACTGGTGGGCTGTTTTAAAAACATGGATGAAACAAAGGCTGAAAGAATTTGAAACTGTACGAGAATGTGTAGACGCAGCTTTCCTAAATTGTCCTAATGTATGCGCGTAGCGCTATAAGCTGAAACGCATCTAAATTTGATAATTGAGCGCCTGAAACCATTTATTGCCTTAGATTGCCCCGTAAAACTAGATAACGAACAGCTTAGGACTTATGTACGGACTCTACATATGGTACTGGCGCGATGTATGTTGCTGGCGCGATGTATGGTACTGGCGCGATATATGGCACTGGCGCGATATATGGTGCTAGCTCTACATATGGTGCTGGCGCGATGTATGGTACTGGCGCGATATATGGCACTGGCGCGATATATGGTGCGGACGCAAGGCCTTGCGCCCCTACGAATGGTGGTTCAAAAAGAAATTTGCGTCAGGGATAGGCAAAGCTTCAGGTAGTAGGTTGCTTCTTCAATTCTGCAACTTGTGTTTCTAGCACTTTGACACGCTCCCCAAGTTCAATCACCAGGGTAGCTAGTCGCTTAAACATGGGGTCTGAGGAGGAAACTTGCCTATTTGTTCTGGGGGGAACTGAGGGTGCTGTTTGTCTGTTTGAACTTGGGGTTTGGGAAGTTAATTGACTCCTGAAAGCAGATAGCTGAGACTCAAGATTATTCAACTGCGATCGCAGTTGAAAATTTTCGCCTTCTAATCGAGAGAGACGAGATTCTAGGGAAGCTGATGATTGAGCCAGTGTACGACTTGAGAAGATGGCGATTACCAAAATTATGGTGAGGAAAATTATTCCAATTTTTTTGAGCATAAAAGTAAAGAATAAATTGCTCAAATCAGGCGCTACCAATTGTTTAATTAAACCAAGCAAAGAAATTCCAATAAATCTTTCTAAAGGTTGATCAGTTATCTTATAAATAACAGACGGCTAGCTTAGCAGAAACGTCTGGCTTAAAATAAGCTGACTTGACTTAATGAGTGCGCAATTGCCATGAGCTACTTCCGTCCCGCTATTGATGACATGACAGGTTACGTTCCCGGTGAACAACCCAAACCAGGGACTCCAATTATCAAGCTCAATACCAACGAAAATCCTTATCCACCTTCTCTCAAAGTCATGGAAGTTTTACGCAATCTAGATAGTGAGTGGCTACGACGCTATCCAGATCCTTATGCGAGAGAATTTTGCCATGCGGTGAGTGAAGCCCTAGGAGTACTGTCAGATTGGGTAATTGTGGGTAACGGTAGTGATGATATGCTCAATTTGTTGGTGCGAGCTTGCGCTGAGGGAGGCGATCGCCGGGTAGTTTATCCGATGCCAACATATGTGCTGTATCGTACATTGTCAGCAATGCAGCCTGCGAAGGTGGTAGAAATTCCCTATCCTGTGGATTTTAAGCTACCGATTGAGCAATTAATTGCTGCGAATGGTGCGATTACGTTTATTGCTTCTCCTAATAGTCCATCCGGTCATTGTGTACCGCTTGAGGATTTGCGTCAATTAGCAAGTAATGTGTCAGGGGTGTTAGTAATTGACGAGGCTTATGTAGATTTTGCTGAATTTTCTGCTTTACCTTTGGTGCGGGAATTTGAGAATGTAATTGTGCTGCGAACTCTCTCGAAAGGATATTCATTAGCGGGGTTACGCTTAGGTTTTGGTATTGCTAATCCCAAATTATTATCTGGCTTATTTAAGGTAAAAGATAGCTACAATATTGATGCGATCGCTATCCAAGCTGGTGCAGCAGCAATGCGTGATCAAGCTTACAAAAATGCTTGTGCTGATAAAGTAAAAGTATCACGGGCAAAATTATCTTTAGCTTTAAAGAAATTGGGATTTGCTGTGAGAGATTCCCAGGGAAATTTTCTCCTTGTTACTCCTCCCATGAGTCAAGCAGAATATCTTTATTTAGGATTAAAAGAGCAAGGAATTCTTGTGCGATATTTCAACCAGCCAGGATTGAATGACAAGCTGCGAATTACAGTTGGGAATGAGGAACAGAATCAAAAGTTGATTCAATCATTAGTTAGTCTGCTCCAGTAATATCCTGGACTCAAGAGAGTTATTTAGCCTGCGTAGACAGGCTTTGTTTATGTAGCCCCAGACTTCAGTCTGCGGGTGACAAAACGCCATAAACAAAGACTCAAAAGATTTCTTTAGCCTGTGTAGACAGGCTTTGTTTATGTAGCCCCAGACTTTAGTATGCAGGTGATAAAGCGCCATAAACAAAATTATACAAAACCCATCTCTAGATAGATGATTTATATTATAAAAGTAAAAACATCACTTAAGTCTTAGGGGAAATCGATGGTTTGGGAAAAAATCGGTGTAAAGGTTGTTGAAAGACTATCTCAACGTCTATTTCCCAAAGATTGATGGTGCGATATTCCTGAAGCGACCGTAACCCCAAAACTTCCGATTCATAGCTAGGAGAAATCACAATTCCTGGGGTTGGTTGCAAAATATTAATCAGCACTGGATATACAGGCAAATTGTAGCGTTCTTCTGCCAATGCTGCATAAGATCGCATCCTCTGGGGCATACGATTTGTGTAGCGCAATTGTAACTCGTTGAGTACTAAAAAATCTCCTAGTTGGGAATTATTTGCCAGTACCAAAACATCAGTATCGCGGCTAATCCACTGAAACTCAGACGCGAGAATTTCTCTGGCTACAACATCTGGTTGTTGTGTTACCCATTTTACCCAAGCATCGGGTGCTAAACTGATTAAACGTTTACTACCAATATCGGCTGATTTAGGCATATTTCTTGTTCTTTCAGAATTAGTAGAATAGGCGTCCCGCTTGTCAGTTACAACTTAGATTAGCACCAGTCGCGTCAGCAGCCAGGGACTCAAGTCCCTGGCTAATAGCTTAAGTCCACTGAAGTGGACTAAAATCCTTCCTGATGAGCGTCTATATTGAGTCCTCTTTAGAGGACTTTAGCTATGAGACAGGGGTTTAAACCCCTGGCGGATTCTGCAACTAATGCAACCTCTCAATTACAACGAACTACTAACAACTAACTACCAACAAAATTAAGTTGTATATTCAGCGTTAATCTTCACGTAGTCATAACTCAAATCACAACCCCAAGCTTTACCAGTACCAGCACCATTACCAATACAAACGGAAATTGCAACAGTATCTTTCTTCAAATATTCCCCTGCTGCTGCTTGTTTCAAATAAGCACTAGCTGCAGGACGATCAAAAACCAAAGGTTGACCATTTTCCATTAACAAGAAATCCCCTAATTGAATACGAAGATTTTCTTGATCAAAAGGTACACCAGCACGTCCCGCTGCTGCTGCAATTCTCCCCCAATTTGGGTCACGACCAAACACCGCAGATTTAAACAAAGATGAGCCAACAATAGTTTTAGCAACCTGACGCGCTGCTTTGTCATCCGGAGCTCCAGTAACTTCCACTTCAATCAGACAAGTTGCGCCTTCCCCATCACGAGCGATAGACTTAGCCATATACTGACAAACTGCTGTCAACATCGCTTCCAACTTCTCAGCTTCCGGGCCCATCTCCGTAATCGCTGCTGTCCGAGATTGACCGTTAGCCAAAGCAATCAAACTGTCATTGGTGCTGGTATCACCATCAACAGTAATTTGATTGAAACTTTTGTCAGCAGCACGACTCAACATTTGTTGCCACAAGGAAGTAGAGACGGCCGCATCACAGGTAACAAAGGCTAACAGAGTCGCCATATTAGGATGAATCATCCCGGAACCTTTGCAAATGCCACCCACTCGCACCGGTCGGTCATCAATTGTTGTTTCCAGGGCGATGGATTTTGTGACTAAATCTGTGGTTACAATCGCTTTTGCGGCCGCATCCGAACCTGTATCCGAAAGCGATTCGACAAGTGTAGGAATTCCCGAAATTAGCGCATCCATGCGGATTCGCTGACCAATAACCCCCGTGGATGCAAGCAAAATCGAGTCTGAGGGAATATTTAACGCTTCTCCCAAAGCTTTAGCACTGGCTAAGGCGTCTTGCCAACCTTGTTCACCTGTTGCTGCATTGGCTTGACCAGCATTGCAGAGGATAGCACGAGCGCTGGCTTTTTTTTGCAGTTGCTGACGACAATAGTCTACACATGCTGCGCGAACCTGACTGGTAGTGAAGACTCCTGCAGTGATCGCCTCTACATCTGAGACAATCAATGCTAAATCTGGAAGACCCGAAGGCTTCAAACCAGCGGTAATTCCTGCTGCTCGATATCCTTTGGGAGCTGTAACACCACCGGGAATTTCCTGCCAGTCTGACATGACGACTCCTGAAAACCTTGACTGTTGACTGACAAGGGATTATATCAAGTCTGGAGTGTCAAACTCCTGCCTGGTAAAAAAGGGCAAAAAAAAGAGAGCCACTTAGGCGACTCTCCCGATCATCAGGGTGCATCTACTTCTCACAAGTATAAGCGACCGGGGTGGGGGGTGTCACCCCCTATCTCAAACTTTTTTTTGGTGGTGTAAATAAGGGCAAAAAAAAAGAGAACCACTTAGGCGGCTCTCCCGATCATCAGGGTGCATCTACTTCTCACAAGTATAAGCGACCGGGGTGAGGGGTGTCACCCCCTATCTGAAAAAAATTTTGGGAGTGGGAAATAATATCAATGTAGAGCTTGCGATCGCGATTGTGCGTTTATCCGCAGTTAGCTCTTACCCTCTTCTGTTAAACTGCGAAAACTCTGGATCGTCAGAACATTCTGGACAGATATAAATCCACTTTTCCTTATGTTCTTCACGTTCAGAGCGCTTATGAAAGCTGTCTTTGAATTTGAGGAGGGGATGAGCGCTGTTTGAGCAGTGCGATACGACCCAGAAATAACCACACCTGGGACAAGAGCAGTAGGTTCCTACACCCTTTTTATTTATAGAATAACTTTCCCTAAAGTCTGCTTGTTGTAACTGATATCCACAGGGAATACAAGCTGTATTCAGTGAACCGTGATATTGCAGTAAAAGCCTGATTAGCTTTTTTAGCTGTATTTCAGTTTTTTGATTAGGCTTTAACGAAATTGCACCATATTTATGACCAACTTCTCCATTTATATTCTTCTTTTCTAGATCAGATTTTAAGATGAAATATTTATCATTTCGCTCAACTTTCCCAATCACACTTGACCTATCAGAACTATATTTAACCTTATCTAGCAAGATCTGGCGGAAAGGAACTTCACCCCAATAATCAATATCATCCGTATGGAGAATGAAACTAGCGTCTGAATCTAAAAAATTCAAATATTTATCTCTTGCCACTCCGAGTACATTACTAACAAACCATTCATAGCCTTGCTGTTTATAATTATGATATTTGGCATCAAAGCAATACTGCTTAGGTGATTCATTTTCTACTGATATTGTGATTCTTATATCGGGTCTTTTATCTTGGAATAACGTGTCATACCAGAAGGAAACACTAATTTTTTTACCACCTTTCAAAAAACCTTCGAGTTTGAATTCTCGATCTGGAATTTTGAGCATTCCGTTTTTAATCTCGATACATTCAAACATTAAACGCTCATGGCGAGGAGGTTTCATATTTGCATATAGCACAAAAGCACTATACAACCTAACGAAACACCAAATTTCATAAATTTCCCAGGTGCAGCGTACTTTACTATGAAAGGTACATTCCAACAAGTACATAACATTTTGAATTTTCGATAGTAAACCACCCTGAGAATTTGAATATTTTTCAAAAATTAAACCGTATGAAGGTGAACTTATTAGACGTTGCGATGGTAATGGTGGTTTGCTAGGAGTATCTACCTCTTTAAGAAATTCTGATTTTCTTACTTGTTTTGCCCACTCTATATAAGACTTAAGTTCTTGTACTTTTTCTTTAAGATACTCTCTTTGCTCTTCCTTTTTGTTGTTAAATTCCGATATCCGATGGTCTACCATTTTTATAAAATCAGGAAAATCTTTAGAACTTCCTGATAGGTTTTGGGGACGGTAGATATTATTGTCCGCTTGTTCGTATGTATTAAGTATTCCCTCTAAATTTTCAGCTAAGCCTCTGGCTACATCCCCTAGATAAACATCTAATATATAACAAAGGAATTCGTTTTCTGAACATTTTGTTGACTCTACCCTGGTGATACCCAACACCCTGCGATTGGCAGGCTGTACCTTAGCTTTTATGAGCAATTGAGGAGAGGAATTTACCCGTCCAACATTCACTGGAGCTACTTGTGTAACAATGCTTTTTAGAGGCCGTTTTTCAATTGTTGCCCAGTTCTCTTTGACTACTGATGCTAATCCAAGTAAGGCAGTTGTAGTAACTAATGAACCATGCCCAGCAACCCATTGCAATCCTTTTGTCTCATTTCCGGATTCTTCACCAAAGGAGACGGACATTTCTTTCGCGACGTGACTAGATGTAGAAAGTGCGAGCAAGCCAATTTCTCTGATAATTTGATCTAGTTGCTCATCAGTAATATTGGCAGGAGCTATTGCAAGTGTTGCTTTTGTTCCATTCTTAATGGGTTTTCCAAAAGAGTCAAGAAGCACTGCTGTAATCTGTCCAGCACTTCCAGCTAATCTTTTAAGATCTTGTTGCTGTTGAGCTGTATTTCTGGGAAGCACCCAATCGTTTTTGTTCCATACTTTTAGAGGCAAGGGAGAGTTTTCATCAATTGCCACTCCCCACTGCCATTCTTCTTCTAACCGAACACGCCAACGTCCACCGAATTGTCTAATATGCTGGATACCATCTTGCCAGGGTAGTTCACCATTATCATCTACAAAGCAAATGTTTGGATAATTCATGTTTTATCCCCAGTAACGCACATGGCGTTGTCTCTCATCGTTCAGTTGCTCTTGCATCTGATTAATAACTTCCCTAGCACCAAATTCCTGGTAAACCTCAAGTTCTTCAAACCACTGCTTACATAAATCCTCTCTAGTATTATTATCGGAGTTACTACCTTTATAAAATGAGATTCTGGGCAGTACTTTGGTAAACAGGAAATGACCAAGACATTCTTTTTCTCCCATTTCCAAATAATCTGCCACAGCACTAAAGACTTGGTATTCTCTTTTCGCTCGATATCCCAAAGGTATTCCAAGCTTATGTTTTTCAAGGTAATTATTCCACTCCACATTTTTTTTCCAACCCTCCCTATTCTTTCCACATAGTTCTGTAATTTTATCTTTTAGAGAGACTACACACATTTCCGTTTTTATCGCTTCTGGAGGTAAGGGGTTTGAAACTCCATCGCTTCTGAAATCTGCCGGAGGATAGGTAATGACAAATGAACGGTCGATGACTTTTGGGCTTAAATCATAAGTAGTCTCATCAGCATTCAGAGTTGCTATTAATACCAAGTTTTTAGGAATAGCAAAAGTTGCCGGATAGTCTTTTAAAATTGTCTCTAGAGTTCTGATCCGTAGCGTTTGTTTGACATCTAATTTTGATTCTTCTTTGAGGACATTTAACTCTGACTTTAAATCTTCTGAGATACTTTCAGAATATAGGAGAATCCCACGTTTATTATCACTGAAATTGTCTTTACGGGAATACTCCAAACAAGATAGTAAATCAGCACCATAATTCTCAATTTTGGCTAAATTTAGTTCATCCAGACCAACTAAATAAAGTTGGTCTGGGTGTTTATTAGCATCTTTCAAAGCTGTTATGAATGGAGTTGGCCGAAAGGTCACACTTAGCGGGTCGAAAAAACCCAGTAAATCAGAGGGGTCAAGCCAAGCTGGACGGACGGGAATAACCGTGTGTTTACCTCCGAGTAAGGTGGCTGAGTATTCAATTAAGCTGGTTTTACCGACACCCACAGAACCATTTAAGAGTATTAAGCTACCTGAATAGAATGCACTTACTAGCGCCAGCAAATAACTCGTTCCAATACATTGAGGAAGCACTAGCCCACTTGATTTCAGCATCTGATTCCAATTTTTCCCTAATTGGTTATTTGTTGTGGTACTCTTATCCTCGCTAAGAAGTGAAACAGCATGATCGTATGGCTCTATAAGTGCCCAGAGACGCTCAGCTTCCTCTTTATCTTTTTTGGCAGAGTTTGCTAATTCTTCCGCTCGCTTAATTACTTCCTCTTTATCTTTTTTGGCAGAGTTTACTAATTCTTCTGCCACCTGAATTGCTTCTTCCTCAATCAAATGTATCTCATCTAGTTTGTTCTTGAATTGCTCCTGTATACCAGGTATCAGAAGCTTTTGAATATCATCTTTGAGTTTAGTTGTTTCATTCTCCTCTACACGGTAAACTTCTATGGCTTCTGGGATATCGTTATTAGTATCCTGACCAGGATTTTTCCAACTAAACTTAACGAAATCTGTACTTGAAAGATTACTTGAAACATCACCGTTATAAGCGATAAATGTGTTGGGAAGCTCAGGAACTAGACAACGGATGGTAATGTCTTGTGCACGTTTGATGTGTACTTTCCCAGGAAGTTCCTGCTTTAAAAGTGTAAGAAGCCATTTTTGAATATCGTCAAAATTGCCAAAGCGAGATTCCATAGTCGGGTTTTAAATTGTGTTCAATATTACCTGATTGACTGATATGGCTAAGTCTGGTGATTTGGAAGTTGGGCGATCGCATTTCATTTTCTAAACCGTTCCAACAGTTCCTCACAGGAAAGGGTAAGCAACAAGCGAGTCAACTCCTGTGGTGGCAACTTTAATATCAATTAGCTAAATGTTTGCTACAGATATAGCACTCCTAATTGAGTTGTGAGATGTTAGCACCTCAGATCCCCGACTTCTTGGAGAAGTCGGGGATCTACCCTTCGCGAATCATTTAGATTCCTATAGCCCGTCAATAATAAATTGCCATTTAGCTTTTTTCTGCTGGGTCAAAAGCTCTTTCAGGGTTTCTTCTAATTCTGATATCTCTATCTTCAGCACTCCCGACATCATCGATTCTTGCTCAACAACGACTCTTTATGTATATGTAGCATTCTTTTTGCTAATTCATTTAAGGGCAAAAAAAAAGAGAACCACTTAGGCGGCTCTCCCGATCATCAGGGTGCATCTACTTCTCACAAGTATAAGCGAACGGGGTGAGGGGTGTCACCCCCTATCTCAAACTTTTTTTTGGTGGTGTAAATAAGGGCAAAAAAAAAGAGAACCACTTAGGCGGCTCTCCCGATCATCAGGGTGCATCTACTTCTCACAAGTATAAGCGAACGGGGTGAGGGGTGTCACCCCCTATCTCAAACTTTTTTTTGGTGGTGTAAATAAGGGCAAAAAAAAAGAGAACCACTTAGGCGGCTCTCCCGATCATCAGGGTGCATCTACTTCTCACAAGTATAAGCGAACGGGGTGGGGGCTGTCACCCCCTATCTCAAACTTTTTTTTGGTGGTGTAAATAAGGGCAAAAAAAAAGAGAACCACTTAGGCGGCTCTCCCGATCATCAGGGTGCATCTACTTCTCACAAGTATAAGCGAACGGGGTGGGGGGTGTCACCCCCTATCTCAAACTTTTTTTTGGTGGTGTAAATAAGGGCAAAAAAAAAAGAGAACCACTTAGGCGGCTCTCCCGATCATCAGGGTGCATCTACTTCTCACAAGTATAGGCGAACGGGGTGAGGGGTGTCACCCCCTATCTCAAACTTTTTTTTGGTGGTGTAAATAAGGGCAAAAAAAAAAGAGAACCACTTAGGCGGCTCTCCCGATCATCAGGGTGCATCTACTTCTCACAAGTATAGGCGAACGGGGTGAGGGGTGTCACCCCCTATCTCAAACTTTTTTTTGGTGGTGTAAATAAGGGCAAAAAAAAAAGAGAACCACTTAGGCGGCTCTCCCGATCATCAGGGTGCATCTACTTCTCACAAGTATAAGCGACCGGGGTGAGGGGTGTCACCCCCTATCTCAAACTTTTTTTTAGGGGAGTGGTAAATCAAGACAAAAAAAGAGAGTCACTTGGGCGACTCTCCAATCATCAGGGTGCATCTACTTATCAGAATCTAACACCTTGGGTATGAGGGGTGCTACCCCTTTTTGTGTTTTTTCCGTGAAAGCAAAATGAAGATTAAGTTTAGCCGTTCAGCTTCTTACCGAGAATTTGGTTTGTCAGCTTGGGATCGGCTCTTCCGTTGGTTTTCTTCATCACTTGTCCCACAAAGAAACCTTGAAGCTTGGTTTTACCATTGCGAAACTGTTCTAGTTCCTTGGGATTAGCAGCGATGATCTGATCAATGATCGCTTCTAGCTCAGAAGAATCGGAGATTTGAATTAAACCCTTGCTTTCAACGATTTCTTTAGCCGAACCGCCCTTAGTTAAAAGTTCCGGTAAAATATCCTTAGCAATTTTGCCACTAATTGTGCCATCTTCAATCAAGTTGACAAGTTCCGCCAAACTAGCTGGTTTGAGCGCAATTTCCGTAATCGCCAGTTTCTCGGTATTGAGATAAGCAGCGATATCTCCCATCACCCAATTAGCAGTTTGCTTGGGATTGGCAGATTCAGCAATAGCAGCTTCAAAATATTCCGCCACAAGCCTGTCATCCGTCAAGACACGAGGCATCATAAGCAGAAAGTCCTAAATCACTTTCATAACGATGTCGTTTTTCTGCTGGAAGTTCTGGGAGTTCGCTTCTCCATTGGTCTAACTGCTGCTTTGATACCTCAATTGGTGGTAAATCTGGTTCCGGGAAGTAGCGATAGTCGCTGGAACCTTCCTTAACGCGCATACTGATAGTGCGTTGACTACCTTCTTCCCAAAGTCGGGTTTCCTGAATAATCCGTTCTCCAGCTTCCACTGCTGCGATTTGTCGCTCAATCTCGTATTCGATCGCCTTTTGGATAGCGTTGAACGAGTTCATGTTCTTGATTTCAACTTTGACACCAAACTCCTTTTGTCCAAAAGGACGCACAGAAATATTGACATCGCAGCGCAGAGATCCTTCCTGCATATTACCGTCACTGACACCGATATAACGCATAATTCGGCGCAATTCTTGAGCATATTCTGCAGCTTCTTGTCCCGAACGTAGATCTGGTTCTGAGACAATTTCTACCAATGGTATTCCAGCGCGATTGTAGTCTACAAGCGAGTAAGTGGAACCGGAAAGGCGATCGCTTCCAGCGTGAACCAATTTCCCAGCATCTTCCTCCATATGTAGACGAGTAATCCCAATTTTTTTACGAATTGGGTTACCATCTGCATCAGGTAATTCAATCTCCAGCCAGCCATGCTCAGCAATTGGCAGATCAAACTGAGAAATCTGGTAATTTTTGGGAAGGTCAGGATAAAAATACTGTTTCCTGTCAAATTTACTATATGGTGCAATCTGGCTATTGAGCGCCAAACCTGCTTTAACAGCGTATTCCAGTACTTTTTGGTTGAGTACGGGTAATACACCTGGCATTCCCAGACAAATTGGGTCGATATTGGTATTTGGGGTAGCACCAAATTTTGTTGAGGAATTAGAGAAAATCTTGGTTTCGGTACTAAGCTGACAATGGGTTTCTAAACCAATGATTACTTCATACTGAGTCTTAACTGGTGTAGCCGTAGTCATAGGCGTCCTGAAAATTTATTTTGTTGCAACATTCTGCTCTATTTTATCGAAAACGCCGACTGCTCTACATTGATACTGTCAGAATGTGAGAGCAAGTAACGATGTTTGGGTTAAAAAAACTTCAAAAACTGAAATAGTACCCTAGAGGGTACTACGCTTTTGGTTTTGAGGAATTTATATTTCAGATAATTCTGATCACAAGTAAAGCAGGTTAATATGCTTTCTCGCCAAAAAACATTTATAACCTTTCCAGGAAAAACTTTTGTCAAGCTGCTGACTGCGGCGCTACTGTTATTTGTAACAGTGATTTCGCCAGCAAATGCGGCTACTGATTACAGCCAACTTGTTGCTATTCCTTCACCAATCAACTCAGGAATGACACCGACTACCGCTACATATATGAAAAGTGTTCTCGGTGTACCAGGAGCGCTGACAACTGATTGCTCTGCAGTTACGAATGCTAACCTCAAGAAATTGATGGTACTAGATAAAGATTCTGATGTTGGCCCGTTTAAAGTAACTGGTCTTAAACCTGCGGTTAATGCGCTCAAAGGTATTTTTGCAAAAGTTAAGCAAGATAAACCGGAACTTTACAACCAATTAGGAACAGCAGGGATGCTTTGTGTGCGGAAAGTTCGAGGTGGATCGGATTTCTCAAATCACTCTTGGGGAACAGCCATCGATATGAAAATGAACGGTAAGCTTGATGATGTAGGTGACGGAAAGACTCAACTAGGACTTAAGGAATTGGAACCTTATTTTCGTGCTCAGAAGTTTTACTGGGGCGCTGGATTTGGGGGTTCTAGGGAAGACTCAATGCACTTTGAAGCTTCCAAAGAATTGATGGAAAGTTGGAAAGCTGGGGGTCAACTAAAACCTTAAGCTGAACACTAAAAAACCGAGGATATATCCTCGGTTTTTTATATTGGGCTAATTGCAAGACCCATTAAACTTAGATTAGTCCCCAGAAGTGCAGAACACCTTGGTTAGAGAACATCTCAATAGCGAGCGCAATTACAAAACCAAGCATTGCTAGTCGTCCATTCCAAATCTCGGCTTGAGGAGTGAAACCGAACTTAACTGCGTTACGGTCTGCAGGATTGGTAATTGGTGGAGTTGGTGTCTTAGTCATTTTCAGTGTTTCCTTGTGTTGAATAATTACTGATTGGTTGTTACATTAAGCCCCAGAAGTGTAAGACACCCTGGCTAGCTAATATTTCAGTCAACAGTGCTGCGACAAAGCCAATCATGGCCAGACGACCGTTCCAGATTTCTGCTTGAGGAGTGAAGCCGGTTTTCCAAGCATTGCGCTCTGCTGGGTCAGTGATGGGAGGTGTAGGTGCGTTTTGCATGGTGGTTAATCTTTTGCTTAGCTACTTAATTTGCTGCGTTTACGCTTACGTTAATTAATGTAACGCAACTGGCAGTTAGATCTATACGTCTAAGGGAAGAAAGTTATATAATTTTGGGTTGACTCTTGGGAAAGAGATGCTTATGGAGGCTACTAATGAGTCAAAAGTCCCCGCGAAGGGTAAGTAGCAAGAGAATTCAATCACTCCTGAAAAGCTCTGAATGGACGCTAGATTCAGAGCTGACTGCTCAAATTCCTGAAAATATCTATACAAGTGCCATCTACCAGAATTCAGACGGCAACATACTGCAAGTCTTGAGTGACGGTAGCGGAAACTTGTATGAGTCAACCGCAGATTGGCTGTCTCTCTTAGAAGCAGTGGAAGCTCTGCGACATCAAGAACCGACTCATGTGTTATATGAACGTTTGCCTCAAGGGCAAGATTTCATCAATCAAGTTCCTGAGCTTGTTCATGAGCTTGCCACCAAGCTTGGTATTGTACCACAACAATTGGACAAAAGTGGAAGAAGTCTTGAAATTGTTGATCGGGCAATACGACGTAAAGGACGACGCAAATGTCTGGAACCAGAGATTTTTGCTCCTCTAGTTGCCTATGTTGGAGAAGTTCTTCAGCAAAGAGTAGGTGGTCACTGGGAGATGCGTGCCACTGAAAATCCTGAAGTTTGGGAACCTTGGGTTATAGATGCTCAGGGACGAGGGCATCAGCCTTACATAATTGTTTACGATGAACTCGATGAATCACCAACGTGTTCTCTCTATGCAGTCATTGGTGTTGGAACATGAGTAGCAATCGAACAAAAATGTAGACTACCAGACTAAATTTCTGCAATAACAACAACATTTCTCTCTCTATGAAAAGAATTTACAGGGTATTCTTAATATTAGGAGTAAGCACTACAATTGGTGTAGTAACTTATGCTTGCACTATTCAAACACATCCAAGAGATTCTCAGAGTTTTTATCAACAGGGTAAAAAGAAACTTCAAAAAAGAGATTATCAAGGTGCAATTAATGATTTTAATCAAGCACTAGCTGTAAATCATAACTATGCAGAAGCCCATGTTAATCGTGGAATTGTATATGATGAACTAGGTAATATCAGACAGGCAATTGAAGATTATAACCAGGCAATCAGTCTAAACCCTAATCTTGCTGAAGCGTACTATAACAGAGGTAATACCTATAACCAATTAGGCGATTTTAAACAAGCAATAAAAGATTACGATCAGGCAATTAGTATTAATCCAAAATATACTTATGCTTATGCTAACCGATCTACTACTTACTACAGCTTAGGTAAAAAACAGGAAGCTATTGAAGACTTACAGAAAGCTGTAAAATTGTTTGAAGAGAAAGGAGATCAGCTTAATAAGCAACGAGTTTTGAAGCAGATGGAGAAGTTTCAGCGTCAGTAAAGTTTTACATATCAGTCAATAGATCAATTTTTCCACCCTAGAGATAAATCTGGGGGAAGAAGAATCTAAAGTGTTTAAGACTCTGAACGGATTGCTATAGTGGTTTCTGGGTCAAAGAGATGAATCTTGTCTGCTGCAATTGACAGCCAAAGTTGTTCCCCAACTTGGACAAACTGATCCGGTGGAATTCTCACCTGTAAGGTAGATTCCTCGGTCAGACTGACAGATAAATAAGTATCGTTACCCAAAGCTTCGACAAGTTCAATTTCCACCAACAAATTTTTAGGTGCTGGAACACCAATACTTAGATGTTCTGGACGAATACCTAAAGTTAGGGAACGTCCGTTGTACTTGCGTAAAATCGGTTCCCAAACATCTGGAAGAGTCAGACGAAACTGGGGATGATGAATCTGAAGCGGTGCTCTCACGTGTACCGGGAGAAAGTTCATCGGTGGTGAACCGATAAATTCAGCAACAAACTGATTTGCCGGATGATTGTAGAGTTCTAATGGAGGTGCAATCTGCTGGATTTGTCCATGATTCATCACAGCAATGCGATCGCCCATCGTCATCGCTTCCGTTTGGTCGTGGGTGACGTATATTGTAGTTGTACCCAACTGTCGCTGAAGTTTGACAATTTGGGAGCGAGTTTCTGCTCTAAGTTTGGCATCCAAATTAGACAACGGTTCATCCATCAAAAATACTTGAGGATTGCGGGAAATCGCACGTCCCAATGCTACCCGTTGCTTTTGTCCCCCAGATAGCTGCTTCGGTAAACGATTCAACAATTGTTCAATTTGCAGTAACCCAGCAACATTACGTACTTGTTTATCAACAGCTTTCTCTTTCTCTGAAAGGTAACGCATTCCTCGCGGAAGCGATCGCGTCATCGACACCAACAAATCTTCAGCCCATACTGGTAAAGAGTCTTGTGTTCCATCTTCCCTAGTTGGCTGTTGTTCCTTACCCTTGTTGGTGCGTCGTAGTCCAAAGGCAATATTATCGTAAACCGTCAGATGGGGATACAGGGCATAATTTTGAAACACCATTGCGATGTCACGTTCCTTGGGGGGTAAATCATTCACCAAGGCTTCCCCAACCCAAATTTTGCCACCTGTGAGGGTTTCCAGTCCTGCTATCAATCGCAGCAGAGTACTTTTACCGCAGCCAGAAGGCCCCACAAGCACCATAAACTCGCCATCATTGACATTCAGGTTGATTCGTCGCAATATATTGACAATTGCGGTGGTTTGTGAATTTTTTTCAGTTGCCAGTATTGGCGATTCATCTGCTGCTGTCAGCAGCGATTCTGCAGTTACTGGTGGGACTGTTCGCTCTCCCTTTCGACCAGCAAAGCTTTTATAAATGTTTTCGAGAATAACCTGAGCCACGGTAGTTAGATCGGATGGTCTTCAATCTGCCTGACTCCATCGTACTTTGACAGATGCGCTCGCGGGGAATTATCAATCAAAAGCAAGGAGTTCTCAGTCATGGCTATCTCTGTACAAGATGAGAAATTGACCCAAACACCCTTAGTTAGCGATATTCAGCACACAAGCTGTTGTATTGTTGGGGGTGGGCCTGCAGGTGCTGTCCTCTCGCTTCTCCTAGCACGCGCTGGTATTGCGGTAATGTTGCTGGAGGCACATAAGGATTTTGACCGAGAGTTTCGCGGTGATACGATTCACCCATCGGTCATGGAGATTATGGATCAACTTGGTTTAGCTGAAAAATTGCTGGAAATACCACATACCAAGGTGCACCGTCTGACAATACAAAATACTGAAAATAGCGCTACACTTGCCGACTTTACAAGTCTGAAAACCAAGTATCCTTACATTACTGTACTGCCCCAAGTAAAGTTCCTGGATTTTATTACAACTGAGGCGAAACATTACCCAAACTTTCAGTTAATAATGGGGGCGAACGTACAAGAATTAGTCGAAGAAAATGGGGGAATTCGGGGTGTGCGATATCGGGGACATGGGGGATATCATGAAGTTCGTGCATCTTTGACAGTTGGTGCAGATGGACGCTTCTCAAAAGTCCGTCAATTAGTTGGATTTGAGCCAATTAAAACTTCCCCACCAATGGATATTTTGTGGTTCCGTTTACCGCGCACTTCAGAAGACAGCAAAAATAATATAGGTGTGGCAGGACGTGCTGCAAACGGTCACCTTTTAGCTATGATTAACCGACTGGATTATTGGCAACTAGGCTATTTTATTTCTAAAGGAGGTTACCAGAAACTTCGGGAAGCGGGACTTGAGGCTTTAAGAAAGTCGATCGCCCAGTTAGCACCAGAGTTTAGTTCTCGTGTAGAAAACCTCAAAGATTGGTCACAAATTTCCTTTCTTGCGGTTGAATCAAGTCGCGTACCTCGTTGGTATAGTGATGGTTTGTTACTGATTGGTGATGCTGCTCATGTTATGTCACCTGTTGGAGGAGTGGGTATTAATTATGCGATTCAAGATGCTGTTGTTGCGGCCAATGTTTTGAGTAATCCTTTCAAGAGTAAGTCCTTACATTTGTGGGATTTAGCAGAAGTACAGCGTCAGCGTGAATTACCTACACGCTTTATCCAAGCCTTTCAAACTCTTATACAACAGCAACTTATTAAAGGCGCTCTTGATACTACTCAGAAGTTTACACCGCCAGCTTTCTTGCGTCTGCCGATTTTCAGACAATTGCCAGCAAGAATCTTTGGTTTAGGTCTTTGGCCAGTTCGTTTGGAGAACTAAAGAAGATAGACTCAAAAGCCTGTGCAGACAGGCTTTGTATTTCTGGCCCCTAGTCTTCTAGACTGAGGGTAAATATTGTATCTAATTCGTTTGCATTGGAATAATATGCTTTTTTAACGCAGAGAGCGCAGAGGTTTACGCTCCAGGTAGCAGAGTTTTTTGAATAATTCCGGTGCAAACGGAAGTGATATTATCAATAGATAAAGCAATCCCTAACAGCGGTATGCTAGACATCAAGTATGCAAAAATGTGCAGCACAGGATCAGGCAACAGTTATGAGTAAACCCTTAGATGAGAATCTTTCCAGAGAAACCGCTAAACGCATCAAGAGCAAGGCCAAAAAACTCTGGGAAAATGCATACAATGCAGCCTTGGTTACTGAGAATTGCTTGTATGTCCAAGGCTTTTTAGCCTTTGCTGGATCTCCCTACCAACCAATTGAGCATTGTTGGCTTGAACTTGAGAATTGTCTGATAGATCCAACATTTCCACACCTCAATAAAAAGGCTGAAGAAATCTACTATTTTCCAGCACAAACTTTGAGTGTGAAAAAACTGAAAAAGTTAATAGAAGAAGCAAAGGAAGATTATCCAGAGGATGAACCGCTTCCTGTTTATGGTGCTACACCTTATGAATATTACGGTGACAAAATGTTGGGTGGGGCTGAATATTTAGCCGCTTATAAAGAAGCAGAAGCTAAGTGTAAGGAGTTGAATAAACCAAGGATTAATAATGGTAAGGGGTAATTGTTGTACAGCCCTGCGTGCAGGAAAACAGTTGTTGGGTTTGGATAATGGGTATTTAGTGACTGGCTATTAGCTAGCTTGTGTGTTCTAAAAAAAAATAACAAACAACAAACAACAAACAACACCTATTACCTACATCCTAAAGAATCACGAGTGGCGACTTTAGTTTTGGAATTGACACCCGTTGCTGTAGCGCAGAGTTTTTTCACTTGTAGACCATCTAAAACTGCATCACTAAAATCAGCACCTGTGACATCAGCACCATCAAAGCGAGAACGCAGCATAATTGCTTCTACAAAAACTGCATCACTTAAATCAGCACCTCTGAAATCAACTAAATATGCAATTCCATTACTAAAATCGGCTCCGTGCAAATTCGCCTTATTCATTACTGAACCGCTAAAAACAGCACTGCGTAAATCAGCATTGCTAAAGTTGCTCATCTCCAGATTTGCATTGGAAAACTCAGCCCCAAGCAAACTTTGACCAGAAAAATTATTGTCACTTAGTTCCGAGTTTGCACTGGCTCTTCCAATGGAAGAAGAACTTGCGGCTTGTGCCGATAAGGGGAAGAAAAGAACAATGATTGCTAAAACAATTACCGCGAGTCGTTGAAAATGCCTCATATCTCTCAGTTACTAAGGAAAAGCTTGCCGATATTTACCTTGATATTCGACCTTGATATTATCACAGAAAGTCGGCGTTATTTGTTATTTGTTGTGGGTTGCTTGTTAAAAAAGACAAATAACAAATAACCAACAACAGTTAATGGGTAATCGGTAATCGGTAATTGGTAATCGGTAATTGAACAAATGACCAATGACAAGAAATCCCACCTTTAAAAGACTTGGAATGAGTTACTTTTGGGTTGGTTGGTTGCACTGAATGGCTTGTTTATCACCTACAGTATTTAGTTTTGCTCTGAAGCCAGGGTAACAAAAGACAAAAACACTGTCGGATGTTCGAGTCATGTACAGGTTGTAATTGACGCGGGAGGATGATTTATCGATGGGAACAGTTTCCAGTGTAGGTGGAGAGGGTGCAGTAGCTTGGACTGTGGAATGAAATAGGAAAAATAAGCCACTTCCTAATAAAATGGCGTTGCTTAGTAGAGCTAGTTTAAAGGCAAGTCGATAGTTGAATTTTGTTTTGTTTTTCATTGTCTTAAGCTCAGCAAAAATCTAAGGGTGTTAAGTGGAAATAAACCCAACATCAGGAGGGCGGGTTTTGAACATGAGAAACTGGTTACTGTCAGGCGTTATCACTAAACCCGCCCCTACAAATTTATTTTGTGTTTTTTACGCCTACCTGCTTATTAAAACAATTGCTACTTAATTTGGCTCCATTTCTAAAGACTTAGATTGTGTTAGTTCAGTTCAACCATGTAGGTTTTTCCTTGTACGATTACAGAATCTCCTGTAATCAATTGCCGTCCTCGTCGAGTCTCGATTGTGCCATTAACTGTTACTTCGCCATCTTGAATCATTAGTTTGGCTTCCCCACCTGTATGGGCTGCACCAACCCATTTTAAAAATTGGTTAAGCTTAATTGTGCTTGCGCTTGTCGTCATAATTTGCTGAAATTCCTAATTTTAATAATAGAGGTAATTGTCATTTGTCATTTGTCATTTGTAAGAGTGTCCACTGACTACTGACTACTGACTACTGACCACTGACCACTGACCAATCCCCAAGATAAATTATCGCCCTAGTTCTTTCCGTGCTTTATTGCGTAGCTTGAGGGTTTCAGAGTTGTTAGGCTCAATTTGCAGTGCTTTGTCGAAGGAAGCGATCGCCTCATCCAAGCGTCCCAGATTCCAGAGTGCGGCCCCCTTAGTCCTCCAAGCGATCGCCAAATCTCGATTGAGAGCAATTGCTTTATCTAGGGCGATTATCGCTTCTTCTGAGCGACCAAACCCTTGCAGGGCCAAGCCATAACTTACCCAAGCTTCGGTAAAATCTGGTTGGATTTCGGTGGCTTGTTCGTAGAGTTGTAGGGCTTCTAGGGGTAACTTCTGCTGTTCTAGGGCTTTTCCTTTACTCCAAAAGGCTTCTGCGTAGTTAGGCTTAAGGCTGAGAGCGTCATTACAAGCGACGATCGCCTCAGCAGGCTTTTTCAGTTCGCTCAAGCTTTCACATCGTCCCCAATGGGCTTGTGCAATACGCGGTCTGAGGTCGAGCGCTTGGTCATACAGACTCAAAGCGTTCTGGTAATCTCCTGCTTTCCTGGAGCGATTGGCTTGCTTAATCAGTTCTAGTGCTGTCAGCTTAGGAAGAGGAGAGTTGAGCAAAGCTCTCGGTCTTTTAGTGGGAATTGTAGCAGAGGGGGCGCTTTGAGGAGGGTGTTGGGGAGATAGGACACTCTTGAAGAGTACCAAGGTTACACCCACAGCAGCTAAGACAGCAAGCGCAGTCCAGAATTGAAGCAACTGTCTCTGAATTGAGCTTTGCGAGTGTTCTGGTTGAGGCCAGGGTGTTGTTGAATCTGTGCTACTGGCGCCTGTTGTCGACCCTAGGGATGGTGTTGAGGCCCAAATGTTGGTGGGTTGTTGCTCTATCTCAGACTCTTTTGTTTCTGTCGTCAAAGCTGGGGATGGCTGTTGCTGACTGCTATTGCTATTGGTTGCTTCCCTAACTTCAGGCAAAAATTGAGCAGGTGGAATAGACTCTAAAAGTGATGCTGGTAGATGACCCAAGGCTTCCAAGGCTTCTACTGCTGATGGGTAGCGATCGCGAAAGTCATAACACACCATTTTGTCTAGAATATCCGCTAATTCTGGACAGACGTGTTTGGCATTTGACCGCCATTCAACTTCACCGCTGTCGGGGTCTTCCTCCAAACGTTTGGGATGTAACCCAGTCAAAGCCTGAATCCCCAGCATCCCCACAGCATAGACATCGCTGCTAAAGCGGGGAGTCCCAGCCAATTGTTCATTTGGCATGTAGCCCTGAGTACCGATGGAAATGGTTAAATTTGTCTTCCCTGTTTCGGAATCTACGCTTTGGGTACTGACTTGTTTCACCGCGCCAAAGTCTATCAGCACAACTTTACCATCAGCGCGACGACGAATTAAGTTGGGTGGCTTGAGGTCGCGGTGAATTACATTCTGCTGATGGACAAAGGCTAGCGCAGTTAAAATGTCCTGTAAAAGGGCGATCGCCTGAGTTTGTGTCCACGGCTTACCGGAAGCCAGTTCCTGAGTCAGTGGCTCTCCTTCTACTAATTCCTGGACGAGATAAAACTCCTGATTGTCCTCAAAGTGTGCTAAGAGGCGAGGTATCTGGTCGTGGTCTCCCAGTTGGTAGAGTGCTTGAGCTTCCGTGTCAAAGAGACGCCTTGCCATTGCTAGACTGTTGGGGTCTTTCGTCTGAGGTTTGAGTTGTTTGACCACACATTTCGGGTTCCCCGGTAAGTGCAAGTCCAAGGCTAGAAAAGTTTGACCAAACCCACCCGTCCCTAGCTCGCTAATGATTTTGTAGCGTCCGCCTATGGGAGGTTCAGAGTTTGTTTTATCACAGTATTGGCTCATTTTTGCATTAGCCTACTCTTGCGTCAGATGCGTCAGAGAGGCGTGCGCCTCTTAATTGGGTCTGCAACCCCGAACTAAACGCCTCACAGGAAATTATCGACTCAGTTGCGCTCTATGCAGTTCCAGCGAACTGCACGTATTTTCTTTAATTAGAGTCAGTCACCAGTGCGGTGACGCTGAGGATTTTTTCCTCTGGCTTGAGTTTCACTAGGCGATCGCCTGTGCCATCTTTCCCCCACAATTTTACTGACTCTAACTGTAAACGCAGCACTCGTTCTTCATTGGTCACAAGCATAACTTCAGACGTTGGTAATGCTGGGATCATTCCCACCATGCTATCCGTAGAAGTCTTAAATTGCAGTGCTGTCGTACCAATTTCACCTCTGCTTACCCGTCTGATCGCAATCACTGGTAGCCGCTTCCCGTATCCTTCTTCTGTCACCAGTAAGATATTGTCCTCAGTAGATACTGTCGCACAACCAATCAAATGTTCCCGACGCCCTACCGGCAAGCCTTGATTCCCCTGAGCACTACGTCCCTGATTCGGTAACTCTTGGTCATTGACTGCTAGGCGCACAATCCGCCCATTGCTGGTTGCTATGAGTAGTTGTTCCCCTGTTTGACCCAAGCTGACATACTGTAATTGGTCATCTTCCTTGAGCTTGATGATTGATATACCACGACTCGTGAGATTTGTCAATTCAAAAAGCGGTAGCCGTTTGATTCTTCCCTGTTGAGTCAGCAAAATGAGACTGAGGGTGTCCGTTGCTTCAGGTAACATCAAGTGCGCAATAACTGATTCCGTTTGCGCTGCTTCTGGAAGCAAACTTATTAAAGGAATTCCTTGCTTTCTCCCTGCTGCTGGTGGAATATCCCGAACTTTGATGGAATAGGCTTTTCCAGCATTGGTAATCACGACAAATTCTTGTTGTGTGGTCGTGACTTTATTTTTAACTACAAAGTCCTCTCCTTTCTTAATTGTCTGCGTTACTTTTTGCTCACTTGTGGGACGATTTCGCTGTACATATCCTTGGTGAGTAAATTCTAGAACTGTCTCTTCTTCCAAGATTGCAGGGTCAGGAATGAGCGGTAAAGATTGCTGAGAATTTTTCTTACTCCGCCTTGTTTCTTTCGTCCTGATTTCTTTGGTCGTAGCGGGAATTAGCTCTTCCTGAGTGCTGAGTACTGAGTTCCGAGTTTTGAGTTTTGAGTCTTTATTTTTGGGTTCTGAGTCTTTATTTTTGAGTTCTGTCTCCTTAATTGTGGCTTTTTTTAAAGCAATTTTGGTACGACGAGGGTCAGCGTATTTACGCTTGAGCGAGCGCAAATCTTTCTTCAAGGATTTCAGCAACTCATTTCTGTCACCTAGCAAACGCCGTAACTGCTCAATTTTCGCCCTTAACTCCTCAAACTCTGTCTCTAACTTTTGCTTTTCCAAGCCCGTGAGGCGTCGCAGAGGCATTGCTAAAATAGCATCAGCCTGAACCTCACTAATATTTAACTGACTTTGTAAAGACAGCTTCGCCGTTGTCCCATCAGGAGCATTTCTGAGGATATTAATAACCGCATCTAGCTGATTTAAAGACGCTAATAAACCCTCAACAATGTGAAGGGCGTCCTTCATCCTGTTCTAGTTGATAAGTATATTGCCTAGTTAAGGTTGCTTCTCTGAAGCGGAGAAACTCTTCTAACAATTGTCTGAGTGGAAGTTGGCGCGGTTGTCCATCTACCAACGCCAGCATAATCGTACCAAAGTTGCTAGAAAGAGCAGTTTGTTTGTAAAGCTGATTAAGAACATCTTGGGGTTGGAAATCTCGCTTTAGCTCGATGACGACGCGCATTCCTTCGCGATCGCTTTCGTCCCGTAAGTCCGCAATCCCTTCAATCTTTCCCTGATTTACCAGTTCAGCCACCTTTTCAATCCAGCCAGCCTTATTCACCTGGTAAGGTAGCTCTGTGACTACAATTGCCTGACGTGAATGACGCCTTACACGACCACGAGCGCCCTGAATTTCTTCGACTTGAGTGATACCACGTACAACAATACTGCCGCGACCAGTGCGATAAGCATCCAAAATTCCAGATGTTTCGATAATTTCCCCCCCAGTGGGAAAATCTGGCCCTGGAATTAACTCCCACAATTTTTCATCCGCTAAGTCTGGACGTTCAATGAGAGCAATTAGGCCATCAACCAACTCTCCCAGGTTGTGGGGTGGAATATTTGTGGCCATACCGACAGCAATACCAGAACAACCATTGAGCAATAATACTGGTAGCTGAGCGGGTAGTACGACCGGTTCTTGTTGGGAGCTATCAAAATTATCAATAAAATTAACGGTTGCTTCGCCAATTTCTGAGAGAAGCGCTTCTGAACCGATGGGAGACAGTCGCGTTTCGGTATAACGCATTGCGGCCGCTGGGTCATTGTCTACCGAACCAAAGTTTCCGTGACCTGCTAGTAGAGGATAGCGCGTCGAAAAGTCTTGTACAAGGCGCACCAGTGCCTCGTAAACCGCTTGGTCGCCGTGGGGGTGATATTTTCCCAAAACGTCCCCAACGACACGAGCGCACTTGCGGTAAGGTCGGTCTGGGGTTAGTCCTAGTTCATGCATGGCATATAAGATACGCCGATGAACTGGTTTTAGTCCGTCGCGGACATCCGGTAAGGCCCGGCCCACGATCACACTCATGGCATATTCCAGATATGACTGTTGCATCTCTGCATGTAGTGCTGTGGGGATTACCCTGTCCTTCGCAAGCAGGTTAAGCTGTTTTGCCATGAGTTCTGTTTCCTATTTTTTAACCACAAAGGGATGACGACATGCTTTTAAAATGGCAAGATTACGAAATCCCTGTCAGACTTATTATCAAAGCTCACTTTGTTTGAAAAAAAAACTAATTTCTGGATGTAAAGATCATGAAAACCGTTCTGATTGTAGAAGACGATCCGATTAATGCTCGCGTTTTTTCAAAGATTCTCAGCAAACGCGGCGGCTTGGGTGTTAAGCATACCGAAGATGTAGAAGAGGTCATGCAAATTGCCCAGGCTGGAGCTGCTGATATTATCTTGATGGACGTTTCCCTGTCCCACAGTGTTTACCGTGGTAAGTCAGTGGATGGCATTAAGATTACTCAGATTTTGAAAGCTGATGCTCAAACTGCCAATCTGCCAATCATTTTAGTCACTGCTCACGCTATGTCGGGCGATCGCGAAAACTTACTCAAACAGAGTGGTGCTGATGGCTACATCTCTAAACCAGTTGTTGACCATCAACTTTTTGTAGATCAGATTATGGCACTTTTACCAAAAGGGACAGAAAATCTTTGTCCCACTACCCCCTAATTCCAATAATTTCTGTGGTGGCATCAATCCTCTGCCTTAAGTTAAGTTTGCCGATGAGTTTGGTGATTCATCTACGTACATATGTACTACTCAACGGCAAATTAGGCAAGAGTTATTAGTTTGTCATTAGTCATTTGTCATTTGTCATTTGTGATAACTTAGAAACAGTGACTAACGAGCAAAATACAACAATTTATGGGTGGCTCTACTTAGGGGCTACTACTCCAGGTGATGAAGTTTCTTGTGTTTTGGCAATGAGGGATCTGATTCTGGGGACTTCTAGAAACTTTTTGGTTTCAGAGAGCAAACGCTCACCCCAAAGATTTTCTTTGAGAAACTTAAGATCAGCATAGCGGCGATCTATACGGATCGCCGCTTCTCCCATTTTGAGCGCTTTTTCCTGTTCACCTTTGGCATAAAGAGCGACAGCAGTTGCTAACATAGGTTCGGCAGCTTGGTCATCAAGAGCGATCGCGGCTTGCCATTTTTGAATTGCACCGGCAACATCGCCCTGTTCATACTTTACCAAGCCAATATTGTTGATTGCAGGCCAGAATTTTTTTTCTTTGGCAACGGCTTTTTCGTAAGCTGTAATAGCCTGGGGAAACTGCTTGAGCATATAGTAGGAATTACCTAAGTCAAACAAAGCTTCAGGAACACCAGGTTTGAGTTTCAATCCTGTTTCTAACTCAGTGATCGCGGCTGAATATTCAGCTTTTTGAAAACGCGCTGAACCCAAAGTGAAGAAAATTCCCGCTTCTTTAGGTTCCAGAGATTTAGCGCGAGTCAAAGCCTCAATAGCCTTATCAAATTTTTTGTTCTGGACATACAAACTCCCCAAGATAAACCAGGATTGATAACTTTTGGGAGCCAGTTGAGTCGCTAGTTCTGCTCTTGGCAATGCTAGCTCAAATTGTTGGAAACGCACCAATTGAACCGCTTCTTGAGCTAGATTCAAGCCCTGCTGCTCTAGTTCCTTGGCATCCAGTTGTAAAGTATAGGGAACGAGTGCCTGTGCCCAAATGGGTGCTTGTACACTCAGTAGGCCCAGGAGAATAAGAAGGGGAAATAAATGATTACGCTTGGGCACAGTGCAGCCTCAAAAGATAACAAGAAAGGAATATTCAGCTAAGTTAGCGCATAATCGCCTCGCTCGTTGCAGAAATCTTCACGGGGAATGGGGATTGGGGAACTTGGGGCCCCCTCTGGGGATTAGGGTCATGGGGACTGTCCGGGATGGGGAAGTCCGTACAGCTAGCAGTAGGGTCGCCAAGATAAGCGGTGCAAGCAATCCGGCTATCATAAAGAAAGATTAAGAAAATATATTTGTATTCACCTAGAAGGGCGATGTCGTCGTCAGGAATGATGGGCTTTACTGAAGATAGTCAAGCCAAGAAAACTTCGCTCCATCAGACTGAGACCCTTTATTGCTTGACTTAAAAACCTCACTCATGGAAGTTCCCCTAATTGGTAAAGTCAAAAAACCTTTTCCCTGGCTAATGGGGTTAATAGTAGCTGGCATTTTGGGAGTGGGTGGCACAAGTTACTTTGTCATGCAGACGAGCACACCTAAACTCGATCTAAGCAAACTTACAGTACCTGTGCAAGCACAAGATCTCGCTGTGCGCATCACAGCCAATGGTACGGTGGTACCGATTCAAAGTGTTAACCTCAGCCCCAAAACTTCTGGTCGTTTGGCAAAACTCTTCGTCCAACAGGGAGACTTGGTACAGCAAGGACAAACAATCGCTCTGATGGAGGATGCGGATTTACAGGCGCGGTTAGCTCAAACTAAAGCTAATCTGAGCAAGGCTGAAGCTAGTCTAGCAGAGGCAATGGCTGGAAGTCGTCCCGAAGAAATTAACCAAGCCCAAGCGCGTGTTTTGCAAGCTCAAGCTCGTCTGGATCAAGCTCGTGCTGGGAAACCAGAAGAAATTGAGCAACGTCGCGCTCAAGTGGAAGCAGCAAAATCCCGGTTGGATCTGGCAAAAGCTAGGGCAGATCGCTATCGTACATTGGAGGCTGAAGGTGCTTCCTCGCGCGATCGCCTAGATGAAGCTTTAACTGAGGAACGCAATGCTACAGCCAACCTCGATGAAGCCCAACGACGCTTAGCTCAACAAAACAACAGCAATCCTGCACAAATTAACGAACTAGAAGCGGCTTTAGCAGAAACCAAAGCCAATTTGCAGCAGCGACAAAACGGTAAACGTCCCGAAGAAATTGCTCAGTTTAAAGCTACTGTTGAAGCGGCTAAAGCTGAGGTGCAATCGGTGGAAGTTCAGTTAAAAGATTCTGTAATTACTGCACCTTTTTCGGGAATTGTAACGCAAAAATATGCGACGGAAGGGGCTTTTGTTGCTCCATCAACTTCTGCTTCTAGTACGGCTTCGGCTACTTCAACTTCAATTATTGCCCTCGCTAAAGGTTTAGAAGTTCTCGCCAAAGTTCCTGAAGTTGATGTTGGTCAAGTTAAACAGGGACAGCAGGTAGAAGTTGTCGCTGATGCTTTTCCTGACAAAATATTCAAAGGTAGCGTGAGTATAGTAGCGCCAGAAGCAGTTGTTGATCAAAGTGTCACTTCTTTTCAGGTGCGAGTTTCTCTCTTAACTGGTCAAAAAGAGTTGAGTTCAGGTATGAATGCTGAACTTACATTTTTGGGACAAAAGGTGAATAATGCTTTGGTTGTTCCCACCGTATCGATTGTTACTCAAGAGGGCAAAACAGGAGTGATGATACCCGATACTAATAATAAACCTAAGTTTAAGCCAGTAACAATTGGTACAACAATTAAAGACCAAACTCAAGTTTTGGAGGGAGTGAAACCAGGCGAAAAGGTATTTATTGATCTACCTAAAGGTAGTAAGTTACCTGGTAAGGAAGATAAATAAATGGGTAATAGGTAATAGGTAATAGGTAATTTTTTGTGTAGGGGCGTAGCATTTGCTCCGAAATATTTGGATGTTACCGACAATTTAACAGCGCCAATGCTACGCCCTCACTGTCAATTGCCAATTACCAATTACCTTTTTCTCAAAACAAAACAAGAAATGAACATTATAGAAAGCATTAAAATGGCAGCCACTACATTGGTAGCCAATAAACTGCGGAGCAGTCTAACAATGTTGGGTATTATCATCGGCAACGCCTCTGTAATTGCCATGATTGGGATTGGAGAAGGCGCACAAAAATATATTGCCAAAGAACTGGAATCACTAGGGCCAAATGTACTCTTCGTGATTCCAGGTAATCCTGAAACCCAGCGTGTTAGTTTAAATCTGCCAAAGACGTTGGTACTAGCAGATGCTAAAGCGGTCGCATCTCAAGTACCTTCGGTGCGATCTGTAACCGCTGAATTTAACAGTCGATATTTGGTTACTTACCGCAACAAAAACACCAGTATTAATATTATTGGTACAACTCCAGAATTTTTGGTAGTAAAGAATTTTAATCTCGCTAAAGGGAGATTTTTAACAGAATTAGACCTGCGACGCAGTAATCAATTTGCTATACTTGGTGCAAAAATCGCCACCAGAATTTTTGGTAATGTTGACCCTCTAGGTCAGCAAATCAGGATTAAAAATGCCTCCTTTCAAGTAATTGGACTACTAGAAGCCAAAGGCTCAAGCTTGGGGGTTGATTATGATGATGCTGTGCTGATACCAATTACCACCATGGCCAACCGCGTTTCTGGACGCACTTCTCCCTATGGAATTGAGTTAACATTTCTGACTGCTGCTGCTAAGGATGCTGATAGTGTCAAAGCAGCGGAGTTTCAAATTACTAACCTATTGCGATTGCGACATAAAATTACTAACGAGGATGATTTTACTATCCGCACTCAAAAAGATGCAATGGAAACTGTAGGCAAAATTACAGGTGCGCTGACAGTTATGCTAGCTGCAATTGCGGGTATTTCTCTGTTTGTGGGTGGAATTGGTGTGATGAATATTATGCTAGTTTCTGTTACAGAGCGTACCCATGAAATCGGACTGCGTAAGGCAATTGGTGCTAGAGAGCAAGACATCTTGATTCAGTTTATGATTGAGGCGGTTATTCTCTCTGCGGCTGGTGGTTTGTTCGGTACTCTTGTTGGTGTCAGTGGGATTATGTTGGTTGGTGCGCTGACACCTTTGCAAGCTGGTGTTTCACCTGTGGCAATTATGCTTGCTGTTGGTGTATCTGGTGGTATTGGTTTGTTCTTTGGTGTTGTCCCAGCGCGACGTGCCGCGAAACTCGACCCAATTATTGCCCTGAGAAGTTCTTAGAATTAAAGGGAGTGGCTAAAAACTAATAATGACCCATTACCAATTATATCGAATCCGAATAATTGGAATAATATGTTTTTTTAACGCAGAGAGCGCAGAGATAGACGCAGAGAAACGCAGAGGTTTTTGAATAATTCCGATACAAACGGAAATGATATGACCAATCCCCAATTCCCAATTACCAATCCCCAATTCCCAATTCCCCATTCCTAAAATGCAAGACAAAATAAGTCCTAACTCTAACGTCATTGAATCTCCTAAAAAACCTGTCGTTATTCGCATTGAAGATGTCTTCAAAGTCTACGGAATGGGTAACACAGAAGTTCGTGCTCTTAATGGTGTCAGTCTGATTATTGAACAGGGAGAATATTGCTCGATTATGGGTGCTTCTGGTTCTGGTAAGTCTACAGCGATGAATATTATTGGCTGTCTTGACCGACCAACATCGGGAAGCTATTACTTAGATAATGTTGATGTGTCGCGTCTTGCTGATGCTGATTTAGCAAAAATTCGTAATCTTAAAATTGGGTTTGTTTTCCAGCAATTTCACCTTTTATCTCAATTAACGGCGCTGGAAAATGTTATGTTACCGATGGTTTATGCTGGTGTCCCCGGTGCCCAACGACGCGATCGCGCTACGGAGGCTTTGAAGCGGGTGGGGTTAGAAAATCGTTTGAATAATCGACCAAATCAACTTTCTGGTGGTCAGCAACAACGGGTAGCGATCGCCCGCGCTATTGTTAATCGACCTGTTTTATTATTAGCAGATGAGCCAACTGGTGCTTTAGATTCTCGGACGACTCAAGAAGTTATGGATATTTTTACTGAGTTGAATGCTAGTGGTATTACTGTTGTTATGGTAACCCACGAACCTGAAGTAGCACGTTTGACTAAACGCATTGTTTGGTTCCGCGATGGTCAAGTGATACATTCCCATCTGACCCCAGAGGAAATGATGCACGTTGCTGTATCATAATTGGTTATTTGTTATTGGTTATTTGTTGTTTGTAATTGGTTATTTGTTGTAGAGAAAGAAGGAAAACTAACAACTGACAACTGACAACTGACAACTGACAACTAACAACTAACAACTTTGTTTCGCAAGAAACCCACTAAGTTTTGCATAAATGACTGACTGATTTTTTGTTGGTGTGAATCTTCAAGTAATTGTGCTGGTAAAGGCTCCACGGATTGTGTAGGTAAGGTGCCAGACAGGAGGGGGACTTCTTCTGCTAAACCCATTGTGGTAATCCGAAAAGCAATCTGCTGCACTTTTTCTACTGGTAGTCTCAATTGCAGGGCGATCGCCTCAAGAGCAACCGTCCCTTTGGTATACTCCCAAACCTGCCATTCTTCGGCGTTTAGCTGATAGTTTGGTTTACCAGAAATGACACTTACCAAACCACTATTAGGGCCGGGCAATTTATCTGCTAAAGCATCCCAGTTTTTCAGCACTCGTAACCCCATCAATGTTACGGTGGTTGCGGGTACGCTCACACCTGTCATTTCACGAGCTGGGATTGGCACATTTACCTCAAATTTCCATTCAGCATCTTCAAGTTGAAATAACGCACGGACTTGCTGCAATACCTGAACCTGAAATAGCCGTTTTAGATGTTCACTTTGTAAAACACCTTGCCCTTTGAGGTACAATCCTAGGGGTTCAGTAATGGGGCAACACCAATGAACCAGTTTGTCAAATACGCGATCGCTAACCCACTGGCGTTGATCGATCAGCGATACTAAACCTTGATGATCTAGTCGATTAGCTGCGGCGACGACGCGACCTTGGTAAGCCCAGATGTGATAAACTGGTTGAATTGCTTCGGAGCCTGGGAAAGCACGAAGGGTTAGCAACCCAGTTTTATGTCCTTTCTCAATAAACTGAAAAATTTCTGGTAAAGAGAAGTCTGCTAGTGAACCTGTAATTGCCATAGTCTTTTAATTTAATAATGCTAAACGATTAATTTAGAAGGTTAATTATGATTTAAGCTCTACAAGCTGATGCTTCCCGATCTGCTTAACATTCTTTAATATATATTATTTTTTCATTTTTGATCCCTCAATCAATCTACAGATAGATATCGGTAACGATCCCAAGATAAACCTAGGTGAGCTCCTGTTTTGACAATAGGTAAAATCTTCATTGGTCTTGCAGTTCAAGGAAGTTGACCAACGGGTGTTTTTTTGTTGGTTGTTTGTAACCGAAGATGTTGACAATGATGAGCTAGAATAAATTTCCTAAACTTTTCTATTTTAGTGTTACCAGATGTAGCGTCGTGATTTGTAAAAATTCGAGGAAGTTTGTATTTAGACATGATGAATTTAAGGTGATGCAACACCCGACGAAAAGTAGCAGTGATTTGATGACGAAATCCGAGCCACTGCTATCTTAACTAGATTGTTTGTAATTTCTCTGAATACAAATATTAAGAAATAGAACTTTGTATGTAGTGTTCGATCAGCACAATTAAGGCTTTGATCACAGATTCTTTTTGATTAGCATTGAGCATTACAAAAGGAGGGCGGTTTTTCTCATCAACAAAGCCCAAAGCGAGCGCCACATTTTCCTGAGACCAGGCTCCCTGACAATCCATATGGGTCAAACCAATCAGCATAGGAATTTTCACCCGCTGTTTCATAAAAGCGAGCATGAGACGAGCTGAGCGAAAATCGCTGGGACGATGAGCATCTACCAACAGGATATAGGCATGAGCCTTGCGAATCAGTATATCCCACATAAAATCGAAACGAGACTGTCCCGGAGTGCCATAGAGGTGCATGGCCATGTCTGGGGCAAATTGCAAGCGTCCAAAGTCCATTGCCACTGTCGTCTTTTTCTTGATTGCAGCGCTTTCATCTGTGGTGATCCGATCGGTGTCTACTACAGCAATCTCACTCACCGAGCGAATGAAAGTGGACTTACCGGCACCTACTGTACCGGTGACAACTAGACGCATAATTTCCACTCTTACTTGCTCCTAAGGAAACCAAGTAAGTTTTGCACAAAAGAATTGCTTATGGGTTGCCCATTGTTCTCATTGTTGGGATTTGTCCCAACTGCCACTGATTCTAGTGTCTCTTCTGGCGCAGATCTAGCGCGAGAGGGTGGGAGCATGGGTACTTCTGCAACTAAACCTACGCTGATTAGCCGAAATGCTGTTTGTTGAATAGTTTCCGCTGGTTTTTTCAACTGGGTGGCGATCGCCCCAAGGGAAACCGACCCATTAGCCATTTGCCAAACTCGTCCTTCCACAGGATCGAGCCGCAAGTGACGCTTACCGATAACTACCCTCGATAGCGATGAAGTTGCATCTGGTAGCTTTTCTGCTAATGATCTCCAGTCTCGCAAAACTCTCAAACCCGTCAGTGTTGCTTCTGTAGTTGAAAGACTTAAGCCTGTCATTTCTGTTGTTGGCAAAGTTGCTTTGGCATCAAATTTAAACCGAGCATCTTTTAGCCTAAACAATGCACAAACTTGTTGCAAGACTTGGGCGTGAAATAGCAGCCTCAATTGTTCTGGTTGTAAAAGTACCTGAGTCTTCAAGTAAAGACCAATAGGTATATTTGCAGGACAACGATTAACCTGTTCCCGCAGAACATCAGGGCTGATCCAGCCTCGCTGACAAATCATTGCCAGCAAGCATTGGTGATCCAGACGATTGGTAACAGCGACGATGCGGCCTTGGTGAATCAGGACATGACGAACCCTTTTCTCTTGACTATTGTTATCAATCTGAAAGCGCAGGGTGAGCAATCCGGTTTTACTTCCTTGATCCAGAAAGTGAAATAGTTCCGGGAGCGAAAATTCTGCCAAAGAACTTGTTATTGCCATTGCTTTTTCTCTGAATTCCTAGAAGTTTGTCATCAATAGGCGAACACTTAACTTATTTTCAAACTGCCAGTGAAGAATCCTCAACTTATTGTTACTTTTCTTCTCTAAAGAAGATATAAGTTTATGATCGTTTATTAAACTTTCAATGGCGGTTCCCGTCAAAAGGCTAAAAATCAGAAGTTAGGCACTCTTCTTGAGTGGCTATAGGTAAGAATCAGGGCTTCCAATAAGTGTCATCAGCTTTAATTAAGCTAAAATAGGGACTTTTTCCCCTAAACAACCTCCATTAATTTATTGACATTTACTCTTTTGCTTAGAGAATTAGCAGGCTTGGAGCCTGAAAATAACTCTCATTTGTCAAATTTTCCCCAAAATTAGCGTCTGGATTATCGCTCAACTAGACAAGCTAGAGCCGTCTGGTTCCGCTAAGTATATACACTTAGATTTTCCTTTCTACATTAATTTAACTTAATTTTTTGTAATCATGCAATTAATCTCAAGAAAGTCTTACAGCTATTACTCCCTCTGAATTAGAGAGCTGTCATCTACCCATCGCTAGAAAAAGTTAAATATTATACAGGCTTACGCACTGATAGGCGTCAAACACAACCTAAATATAAATAATGCTTGTATTAAAAAGTGTACTGAGTCGCTATTTATACCAGTGATACAACTTTCAAAAAAGCCTGTATCTGAGATGAGATTAGAGAAAATGTGTGAATATATTGTGAAGGATTTATAAAAAGATTGTGAAGATAACCCCTGGCTTTGATACTCTCTAATTTATGTTAGGGAGCTCTGCCGGATATCCAGGGATTTAACAAAGCGTACCAGCTTGACTGAATTTGTCTCTAAGATTTTCCTTCAGCTCAAAGCCGCCTTTAACTCTGGGATGACGCGCTTAATTTCCAGCATTAGCACCCCCTGTTTAGCAGCCTTACTAGCTAAGACGAGTAAAACAGCATACTCACCACAGTTAGTAAGAATGCCATAGCCCTGGTCTCCTTCCACATAGATGCGGTCTAGAAAGCCTCTCGACAACTCACTCCCAATACGCTCACCAAGAGACAGCATAGCCGCTGACATTGCTGATACTCGTTCTTCGTCCATTTCACCCGGTAAGCTGGATGCTAAAGGGAGTCCATCAGGAGAAACGAGTGCGGCTCCCTGAACATCACTTGCACCAGTGACAAAATTTTGCAGAATGCTCTCAAGTTTAGCTGTATTAATTGTCAAAGTTATATCCTCCTGAGTTGATACTCCCACGGCAAGAGATCGCACGTAGAATTCATCGCTTAAGGAGTAAACTTACCATAGACCATAGAAAAAAGAGTGTGCAACCAGGTTCTTTGAGAAACCAGGCATCACACTTCTATCTCACACTAATATGGGGGTTGATGAACTGTCTTTTAACTCAGGACTGGGTACTGCTCATCTAGAGACTTGCAGTTTTCCCAGTTTCAGCCTGAGTAGGAATTGGCTTAACATCGCTATAGCCCATATTTCCAGCTACGTCCCGCAACATCGAGATTTGCTCCTCAAATTCCAGACCTTCAATTTGGGAGAGCGCATTGTTGATCGCTTGGCTAGCTTGATATCCCTGTGGCATATCTACTACAGTATCGCCCATCCCAATAGCCCAGGCATACCAGACTACTAGCTGATTATTCTCTGTTAGCGCTCCATAGGCACGAGATAGCTCAGTATCTTCACGGTTGACAATCGAGCGCATTACCGCTAGCTGTTCGTCATGTGATAGTTCGTAGAATTCCCCTAGCAAGCGGGGAGCCATTTCTGGGTTAGCAGCAGTGGGAGCAGCAGGTGTGACGGAATCTCCCATTTTTTTATACACATAATAAAGCAAGGCGAGTTTATCATCAGTGCCTAGGGCTTCAAAGGCTTCTGCTACTTTTTTTGTCTCTTCGGAACGGCTTGAGGAGCGACCAGTTTCTTGAGCGGATGTCATAATTTTTACCATGAGCAAGTAAAGGTATTCAAGCTTATAGTTAGCCAAATTTAATTAATAAAATCGCCCTCCAAGAGAGAGAACTTGAAGGAGCGAGAATTGCTGAATAAATCTTCCTTTGTAGGTAGATAAAAGATATATCTAAAGAGGCTAACTCTATAGGGATCGGCATTGATAGGATTAGCGGGACAGTTATAAAAAGCCAAAAATAGGAGTCGATTATGTCTACTGAAGAATTGAAAGTTAAGCCCAGAAGAAGCCGAAACCCACGAAGCGCAGCTAGCAGCCGAGAGAATGGCTAGCGGTGAAGAGAAAACGCAAACAGTTGATGTTGAAGCTGACTACGAAGCGTCCAAAGAATATAGTGTCAGTGAGATTGACAAAACAGGCGCAGGTGCCGCCGCAGCCGAAGCAGTTACATCTGCAGCGCGGGAGCTTCCTGAACCGGACGATATGAGAGATTCGCCCGATACTACTGGTAATCCCGCCGATTATTTGGAAATGGCGCGGGATGTTAATCCGAGAGTGAATGGGTGACAAACATAGCCCGCACCCTGAAGGGTGGGGCTACACAAAGGAAGCCTGCCTGACGCAGGCTTGAAATTTAGCGTTAGCGAAGCGAGGCGTTCGCCTAGGCGGGCTTGGTTCGGATAGCCCAAGGCTTCAGCCTTTGGGCATTTGCCTACTGGGGTCACGTACGAAATCGCGTAGATCTCATCGGTGGAAATGTTTCAGAAGCAGGCCCCGATGGGTACTGAAGCTTCGCAGCAAATACCCAACCCCTAGTGGACATTTCGACTGTTGCAATCTTGTCTAATTATTGGGTTGACTAACATCCAATTGGCGTTGCTTTTGAGAGAGATTATTTAGCAGCTCAGTGTACAAAGTTTCCTCTTGACATCTCTTGTAAGACTGCAATTCCGCATAAACAGCCGTGTGAAGCCGACTAAGGAGACGAATCTTGAGAAGGCTGATAGTAGGCAAGGCCTTGGTACAGTCGATCAACGTTGGAAACTTGGATGGTGGGCCCAGAATTTGTTAAGATGATCAACTTTGCTTGACTGATTTTGGCGCTAGTCGGTTTCAGCAATCAGTAGAGTTGCGTACTGTAGCAGAGACCCGATGACGCTTATCATAGACTTCAGGCTTGATACTGAAATATTCCCTAATCCTCAAGCCTTGCGTTACTGATTGGCAACTATGCGAACTTATTATTGCGGCGAAGTTAGAACGAAACATATTGGAGAGACAGTTACCCTGTGTGGATGGGTAGACCGTCGCCGCGATCACGGAGGAGTAATCTTTTTAGATTTGCGCGATCGCACTGGCATTGTTCAAATTGTCAGCGACCCCCAGCGCACCCCAGATTCTTATAACGATGCTAATGCTTTACGCAATGAATACGTCGTTAAAATTACTGGTCGAGTCACAGCGCGTCCCGAAGACTCCCTCAACGCCAAAATCCCTACCGGTGAAATAGAAATTTACGCTGACAACATCGAACTGCTAAATGCTGTCCGCAAGCAGTTACCTTTCCAAGTTTCCACCTCTGATACAGAAACAGTACGAGAAGAATTGCGGCTGAGATATCGCTATTTGGACTTGAGACGCGATCGCATGAGCAAAAATATGCAACTGCGTCACCAAGTAGTCAAAGCCATCCGTCGCTACCTAGAAGACCAAGAAAACTTCATTGAAGTTGAAACACCAATTCTCACTCGTTCCACCCCAGAAGGCGCCAGAGACTACCTAGTCCCTTCCCGCGTCAATCCTAGTCAGTGGTACGCACTCCCACAATCACCGCAACTTTTCAAGCAATTGTTGATGGTATCGGGATTTGACCGCTACTATCAAATTGCTCGTTGTTTCCGTGATGAAGACTTACGCGCTGACAGACAACCAGATTTCACTCAAGTTGACATGGAAATGAGTTTCATGTCCCAAGAAGAAATCTTAGATCTCAATGAAAAGTTAGTCGCTCATGTTTTCAAAACTGTTAAAGGGATAGATTTACCAATTCCTTTCCCACGTCTAACTTATGCTGAAGCCTTGGAAAGATACGGTAGTGATAAACCAGACACGCGCTTTGGTTTAGAACTGGTCAACGCCTCTAATTTACTGAAAGATTGTGGCTTCAAAGTTTTTTCCAGCGCTGTTGCTGAGGGAGGTGTGATTAAAGTATTACCTATCCCTAACGGCAATGAACTTATCTCCAACGTGCGGATTAAACCAGGTGGTGATTTATTCAAAGAAGCTAGTGAAGCCGGTGCTAAGGGAGTTGCTTTCATCCGAGTGCGTGAAGATGGTGAAATTGACACTATCGGCGCGATTAAAGATAACCTTACGGAAGCACAAAAACAGGAATTACTGAAGCTTACGGGAGCCAAAGCTGGTCATCTTTTGCTATTTGGTGCTGGGCCAACTGATATTGTTAACAAAACCCTGGATCGATTACGTCAAGTAATTGGTCGCGAATTTGGGTTGATTGACCCAAATAAAAATAACTTGTTGTGGGTGACTGATTTTCCGATGTTTGAATGGAATGCTGAGGAAAAGCGTTTAGATGCGCTACACCATCCATTTACAGCACCACATCCTGATGATGTGGATGATTTGAAAACAGCAAGAGCACAAGCTTACGATTTGGTGTTCAACGGTTTTGAAATTGTCAGCGGAAGTCTGAGGATTTATAAACCGGAACTACAACAACAGGTGTTTGAAACCATTGGCTTATCTCTAGAGGAAGCACACAAGAAGTTTGGCTTTCTTCTGGAGGCTTTTGAGTATGGAACACCTCCTCACGGTGGACTTGCTTACGGGTTAGATCGTTTGGTAATGTTACTTGCTGGGGAAGAGTCAATACGGGATGTAATTGCTTTTCCGAAGACGCAACAAGCACGTTGTTTGTTAACCGATGCACCTGCTTCTGTTGATGAGAAACAGTTGAAGGAATTACACGTTGCTTCTACTTACAAACCAAAAACAACCCAAAAGTAAGCTTTGGGAAAACTATGTAATTAGACATAGGCCTTAAAGTAGGGGAAAAGTCCAGGAACTCTTCTACTATTAAGAAATGAGTTTGCTGTCCTATCGGCTGGCTCTACCCCTGCAATGTTGCAGGGGTAAATTTTTATCTATTTTCCGACTCCTGAGTCTTAGTTTCACTCGTAATAAGTAGACCTCTGGCAAAAGGAAATTAAAACTTACGTCTTGGATTAGTAGACTCAGAACTGAGAAATCATATCATTTCCGTCTGCATGGGAATTAACCGAGATTAAACTCCAAAAACTCTGCGTTCTGAAGTGAACCTCTGTGTTCTCTGCGTTGAAAAAAATAGCATTCCAATGCTACAGGATTTGATATCAGTACTTTAAAAAATAACCGCAAAAAAAAGCTCCTAGAGCGCATGAACTAGGAGCCTGTTGTCCTATCGTTAGCATTGCCCTCATTACTTTGGACTTGCCTTCTTTTAAATCTACTATCGTAGGGTGAGAGCAGCCTCTATCCAAAGGTATTATTTTGGGAAATAGTTATCTATAAAAAAACTGGGTAGCTGTTGCAGCCACCCAGAAAACTTATCAGGGCAAATGTATCATTTTGCCCCAAAATAAAGTGTGAATTAAGCAGTCACAGCCTTCTTAGAGACAGCGCCCAATTCGCCTTTAGCATACTTAGCAGCAAAGTCATCCAAGCTCATTTGCTTGATTTTGCTACCATTTCCTGCAGCACCAAACTGCTGATAACGCTCTAAGCAAACGTTCTTCATGTACTTGATGGAAGGCTTCATGAAGTGACGGGGGTCAAAGTTAGAAGGGTCTTGCGCTGCAGCTTCACGAATTGCAGCAGTGATTGCCAAGCGGTTGTCAGTATCAATATTGACCTTACGAACACCACTCTTAATACCCTTTTGAATTTCTTCAACAGGTACACCGTAGGTTTCAGGAATGTTACCACCGTACTTGTTGATGATCGCAATCAGGTCTTCCGGTACAGAGGAAGAACCATGCATTACCAAGTGGGTGTTGGGTAAGCGACGGTGAATTTCTTCAATGCGGCTGATGGCCAGAACTTCACCAGTCGGCTTGCGGGTGAATTTGTAAGCACCGTGGCTGGTACCAATAGCAACAGCTAGAGCATCTACACCAGTTCGCTCAACAAAGTCAACGGCTTCGTCTGGGTCGGTCAACAGTTGGTCGTGGGAAAGAGTTCCCTCAAAGCCATGACCGTCTTCTGCTTCACCAGCGCCGGTTTCCAGAGAACCCAAGCAACCTAGTTCGCCTTCCACACTAGCGCCAACTGCATGGGCAACTTCAACAACTTTCCGAGTGACTTCAACGTTGTACTCATAGCTGGAGGGAGTCTTAGCATCCGCTTCCAGAGAGCCGTCCATCATGACGCTGGTGAAACCATTGCGAATAGCAGAATAGCAGGTGGCTGGGCTATTACCGTGGTCTTGGTGCATGGCAATTGGCAGATGGGGGTAGGTTTCCACCGCTGCCAAAATTAGATGGCGAAGGAAATTCTCTCCTGCATAGATGCGGGCACCGCGAGAAGCTTGCAAAATTACTGGGCTATCGGCTTCTTGAGCAGCCTGCATGATTGACTGGATCTGCTCCATGTTGTTGACGTTATACGCTGGAATGCCGTAGCCGTTCTCAGCGGCGTGATCCAACAATAGCCGCATTGGTACGAGCGCCATAAAGATTCCTCCTAAATTTTGGGTTGTAGTCCGCTAGTATTTTTAGACAAGCCTAATTCTTAGGATAATCTTAAGATATTTTATGGACTTATAGGAAATTATCTCTATTGATTCTTAGATTAGCCTTGCTTATCGACTCAATAATTCCTAACTATTCTTGAAATGGGTCGCCCGGGATTCGAACCCGGGACCAATCGGTTAAAAGCCGAATGCTCTACCACTGAGCTAGCGACCCGTCGTTTCAGTGCGTGTGGCGCACCGTTTTCAACAATAACACTGGTAAATAAAAAAGTAAAGAGCTAATCAGAAAAATGTTGCCCTCATCTTGAAAGACGCCTCACAACTGGCTCCTGGAGGCAACTCGATTAGATGTTCACCCGTGTTGATGGCATTGCGAGGGGCGCTCCAGGGTTCTAGGCAATAATAGTCTTTGCCCTTAACTGTCCAGAACACTAGGGTGGAATAAATGTCGCTGTAGGTGAGTGTGAGTTTTAATTTACCTGCAGTATCGGTAACGCTGGCAGAATTGTCGCTCAGTTGCCAAAAGGCCACATCAATCTCGTCGCTACTCAAATCAAAGCTACCTGTGAAAGGATGGACTTTTTTCTTAATCTGATCCTGGTACCCTGACGCAGGAATCTCATAGTCAAGTTTGGTCTTGTCAGAGGTAAAAAAGTAGGGATGCAATCCTGTGGAAAACGGCATTGCTTTGTTTGAATGATTCGTATAGCGCTGCTGAATCTCTAAAATATTGCCTTTGAGTACGTAGGTGAAGGTCAGTTGGAAGTCGAAGGGATAAACAGCCCTAGTCTGGTCGTTACTTTTGAGGACGAGGGTAAGCGACGCGAGGTTATTTGTTTCTAGGTCCGTAACCTGCCAAGGTAAGTCACGACCAAAGCCGTGCTGTTTGAGTGTGTAACTTTCTCCGTTGTGAGTGTAGGTGTTATCTGGTAAGTTGCCGCAGATCGGGAAGAGGATGGGGATACCACCCCGCACACTCAAGCTGGGGTCAGTGAAACGTTCGCTGTCAAAGTAGAGAATGTCATGATTTTGGATTCGCCAACTGGTGATGATTCCACCGCGTTCGGGAACGACTTCCAGTTGAGATTGGGCGTTTTGGTCAGTAAGAATGTAGGTTTCGTATTGCTGCTGCTTGGTTGAGATCGCGAACACAGGAGTCTTTCCCCCTCTAAGATTTGCTGTTTGTTGGTCAGCCTAAGCGAACTTTAACAACTCTTTCCAGAAAATCCCTCCCAGGTTCATCAATTCTTAACAGCACCTGATGTTTTTGCCATCAAGTTGCTTGCTTATCCTCCCCCATAGGTGACCAGCATCACATTCTAAGGGTGTAGAAAATCACAATACGTTTTAGACTCAGATCAATTTATAGACATTCAATGTGTAATATAATCTTTACAAAAGCTTACAAAAATGATATATCGTCATGATTCGTACCCTTGTAGAATCAGTTTTAACAACAGGATGTCTTAGTGTGGCTTCGGAGGGTCTTATTCGTCAGGTACTGGACATGAAGGTTTACGAGGCTTCAGATTTAGATGCTATAAACGCCCTCAATGAAGCAGTGAACTCCGGTCAAATTCAACGAGAGGCTGATGAAAATAGTGCGATGATGTTGAGGCATAATGCCGTTAAGGCTTAGCTTCACCAGAGAGAGAAGTCGTTGAGACCGCTTTGAGGCGCTCATTAGTGATATTACTGGGAAAGACAAGCAGTGTATTTCCTAGAATAATTGCTATTGAGTAACGATCTGCGCTATGGTCTAAGACCATGCTACGCAAACGCTTTACTCGCTAACGCGATCGCCAAAAAAATAAATCGGAAGTCCGTACCCAAGCGATCGGCAGATAGAGCAAGTAGTATGTAACAATATTTATGTCTGGGAGATCAGACAAACCTATACCCTTAGCAAATCAGGATTTTTACCTGGCAAGTAGTGCGCTAGTCGCAATGGCAGAATTGATTTGTACCCTTGAAAAGTCTCGGCTCCCTGCCGATGCCCATTTACCCGCAATCTTTAATAATATGCCCGTACATAATCTGCTCATGGGGCAAATTACTCTCCACCATTGCCTTGAGCCAAGTTTCTTGAGGGCTTATCAACTTGAATAAGTTTGATTATTAGTTGTTTTCAACCATTGAAGATACTGTAAAGTCACTCTCAAGATGGCTACTTAATGCCAGCTAAACTTTTAGCATTAAAGGGTGAACAGGATGGAGGCATCTCACCTTTGACGAGGGAGAATTGCACTAGGTTAACTCTACGTCAAGTCCACCAAGAAGCTGTGTGTCTGAACATGGAACAGCTTGCTTCACACGTATTGAAGAGTTATTTGCTCAGGAGAAGCCAAATATGCTACACCGCAAGATTTATCAACTTTGTTGCGATGGTCGTGAGGTCTGTGTTTTCTTGCGGGACCAGCAGCGTTGGATTGAACGCGCTCGCATCGTAGATATAGAAGGAGATTTAGTAACCATACGTTACGAAACGGAGGAGGAAGATGAACTCAGCTCTTGGGAAGAAATGGTTCGCTTAGAAAGCATTGGTTCTGTCACTCAGAAACTAGCTTCTGTATCCAGAGGGAATGCTGAACCCTTGGTTTCTGACGATTGCCCGGAAGCAGAGCAAATTCACCCACGATCCCAAGACTTAAATCCAGACTAGCTGGAGATGGGGTAATAGGTAATGGGTAATGGGTAATGGGTAATGGGTAATTCACCTTCTCACCCCTTTACCCTTCTTATAGAAGTGTTTGAAAAATCAGTTTAATTTTCCAGAGGAGAAGGCGGTTCGGCTGCTTCAAAGACCGGACAGTACCCATCTGGCGTTACTTTAAAGCCATATAGAGGAGAAGCTGGATTCCAACAGCGCTGGCCTCGTTGGTGGCGACATTTGCCGCAGCAGTCGATATTCATGGGTATCCGCTGATTACTACCTTCCTGAAGCAGTTCTCGTTGTGACAAAGCTCGCAACACCAGTTCTTCACCTTGCCAACGGGCTTCCACCAAACCAGTATCAGCAAAATTTTGCCAACGAGGGTCAGCAGCGATCGCCTCTGGGAGAGTAATCGTGACCACAGTTCCCAGTTCATTTAACTCGCCTTCGTAGTTGGTTTCAGTTGGCGGTGCCGGTTGCATAAAAGTCTCGCCAATCGGCAGTTCTACCAACGTTCCCGCAGAGGGAGAATGTAATTGGTAACGATTTTGCAACTCCTCCAATCCTGTCAGGTCAGCCAGATAGGTTGGAGAGCCGTGGAAAAAGACAATGTGCTGAGGACGGAGATTATGAATTAACTGCGTAGTTCCCAGACAATCGCCATGTTGAGCAAGCAGATAAGTTTCGACTGCGCTTACTCCAGATTTGTCAGTTCTGAGAGGATATTTTAGTGTTTCCGGTTGCAGGACGACAGGAGAAAGGGCGTCTGGATGCCAGTATTCGCTCAAATCCGTAGATTCGTCAATCAGGATAATACAGGGAGACTGACCGATAGAATGTGGCGGTGCACTACTCAAGCGACGCACACGCGGCCGCACCCGCTCATCCCAAAACAAAGGTTGATGTCGGGCAAAGTTTTGTACTGATGTGGGAAAGTAAGGTAGCAGCTCTAAGTAAGCATCACAACCTGCGGCGACACTGCTATCTACCCAAATATCTAGGTTACGACCAGTGAAGTGGTGATGAGAGCGCAGCAGCATCAGGATTTCTTGACCTAGGCCGAAAGTAGGTACTGGTAACAAGACCGAGTATTGATTGGCGATCGCCCGATCGATCCGCTCCACAAGTTGATTTTCCTGTTGTCGTCGGTGAGGATGTCTCGCCGTACCGTAACTACCTTCTAAAATAAGCACATCAGGCTGCGTACCCCTGAGAGCTTCAATCGACAAACCCTCCACCAATCGCGAATTAGACAGGAAAAAATCACCTGTATAAAGCAGTCGGTAAGTTCTCTGATTCGTGGTGTAAGTGAGCAAAAAAGCTGATGCACCAGGCAAATGACCAGCAGGGAACAATTCCGCAATCAAGCCCTCCCGCAATTCCAGAGGCGTTCTCCAAGGTAAAGCCTGAGAGAGTATAGGAATCTCCTCTGGCGGCAAATGTGACCAGTTTAGGGGCAATAATTGAGTCGTCACCTCACTGGCGTAGATCGGCAACTGCGGGAAAGCCTCGTTGAGGTCTAGTAACCCTTGAGCGTGATCGGTGTGAGCGTGGCTAATCAGCACCAAATCAGCCGGGGGATGGTCTTCGGCTTGTAGAGGTGCAATGTCCCCTAACCCACAGTCAAGCAGGATGCGGTGCGGTCCCATTTGCACCAGCAAACAAACTCCTTCCGCTCCATGACCAACTCCATAGGCGAAACAGGTTAATTGCTCATCCGCACAATAGGATGAGAGTGGGCGTTGATTGCTCATGAGCGATCGTTGATCAGTTAGCCATAATCAGCCATTAGCAAACAGCTTCTGATTTGCCTTCCGTTATTATGCAGCGAATAACTACAAATTACAGACTGGCCAAATGCTGAGAGCTATTGGCTGATTACTCAACTAAGATAAGCGAAATTAGTGGGCTGAACCGTTACCGTGATAGTTATCTGAGTCGTAAAATCCGTTCTTAGTGCCAAAAAACAGGGATAAAACCACAAAAACAATCGTTAATCCGACTAAAACTAGCTTTACATCCATTTCTCGAAAAATCTCCTTTTGAGTCACCTTAACAGTGAATTTAATGGATTTTATGACGAATCTTCCCTTATCTGCTCAAATTGTAGAACCCAACTGGCTTGCCCGTCCATCTACCGAGGTAGCATCAGACTTGGTGGGTTGTACATTAGTACGCCACTTAAACGACGGAAACCTCTTGCGGGGAATGATTGTGGAAACTGAAGCTTACGGTCCCCAAGACCCAGCATGCCATGCTTATCGGCGTCGGACACAACGCAACGAGGTGATGTTTGGCCCTGCGGGACGTGCTTATGTATATTTTATTTATGGAATGTACCATTGCTTTAACATTGTTACAGACCTAGATGAAATTCCCAGTGCTGTTTTAATTCGCGCCTTGTTGTTAGAATCCTTACCCAGTTGGGTTAATCAGCAGAAGCCATCAAAAATTTATCGGATTGCTGCAGGGCCAGGTAAACTCTGCAACGCTTTACAAATTGACCGGAGTTTGAATGCTCAAATTCTAGCACCAGACCAAGCACTATGGTTAGAGCATCGTTTCCCTCAGTTTCAAGCTGACCTTATCCAAACCACAAGAATTGGATTATCACAAGGGGCTGATTTACCTTGGCGCTGGTATTTGAATAATTGTCCTGCAGTTTCTAAGCAATAAAGTGAGCAATGCCCACCTGAACACTAATTTTACCTAGCTTTCCTAAAGCTTGATTTCTTTACCTTGCTCGGTAAAACGGACATTTTTAATCTTCAATTGAGAGTTATCAGTCAGGGTTTTGCGCAAGCTGCCGAAAAGTGCAAATTGCTCGCAAGGGGAAAGAGAAGCAAATTGCCTTTTGGAATTAGGTAACAAGCGAAAATCGACAGTAGCTACACTATTTTGGTGGTTAACTTGAACACGATATCCAGCTATATTAAAGTCGCCTGAGTCCGCTTGCTTGAGGACTTTTCCCACAGCAGCATTCACCGAACTTTCTGCTGGAACAGCTACCTTTTCTGATACCAATTTCTGACACTGACTATCAGATTGATAGATTTTGACGGTGACTGTATTAATAGATTTGCCAGTAGAAGTATTTAAAGGCTGCATCGCTACTGTCGTTTTTTTATCTATTTTTGAAGCTGCTTCCTTGGGCTGAGTTGCTAAAGAAGTATTGCTAGTTTCAGCAGCAATTGCGTCTCGGTTGTTACTCTTGCGGTTGCTGGGAGAAGATGCGCAACTGCTGAGACTGAGGATGATTACTCCTACAATTAGGACGGTAAAAGAGGTTTTGATGCGGTTCATAACTTTAGAAATTTTTACAAAAAGAGATTTGTACTGAACACTTCCCCGGTAATTGAGAATTGCCCCTGTCAGGGCTAGTATTCCTTTACTGATGTCTCCAGATGATATCAGTGAAGATTTTTTTTTATTCTTACAAGTAACACAAGCGTCCCGCTTGTCAGTTCCTACTTGTAGCACAAGCGTCTCACCGGTCAGTTCCTACTGACTAATCACGACTAACGAAAAAACTATAAAAGTTGTAGTAATTTTTATGCATATCATAATTATATAGCTGAGATCAATTTTTAATTCACAAAATAAATCACAACAAGACTGCCATTAGAAGTCAAGTCAAAAGCTCAAGATCGCAGTCAAAAAAAACTTATGTCTAACGTTTTTATTGAATTAAGAAAGTTAGAAAATGCTTAGCTAAAAAAAGGTTTTTCAGCCTACCAGGGTTAGGATCTTCATCAAGTAAAAATAGGTTGCAAGAGAGATTTTGGCGTGATCGTCTGAGAGGGAAGAGTGGTAATTAGAGTAATTGTCCTCATTGTTTTTTTGCCTAGCATCCCTTGCTCCCTTGGACAGAAAAGTTTAAATTTGAGACAGTAGAAGATCAAAATACACACCAACTGGTTGTGTTAGATTTTCTCAGGCAGCGACTTTTCTTCAATCCTCAGAGCCGCTTTCCCCTTGTGGGCCTTCTTCAATCCTAAATCTCAAATCTAAAATTCCCAATAGATTGACAGATTTTCGGATGCTTACGGTTCTGGTTCTCTATTTAGCATTGATTTATTGCTTTAATTATCTTAGGAACAATGTGGTATGTGCTATTTAATGTTCTAATCAAATCACAATCGATTTTTTCGGCTCTCTTTGAAGTAGGAATGGTGTATAAACTATCACTTGAGCAGCGATGGCAAATAGTAATTTTGTCGGGAATTTTTCCAGATATGATTACTGACATCATTACTGTTGCGGGAAGAGGGAGGATAATGAGAGTATTGTTAGCGAATATATCCAGTTTCAAGGTAGAGTAGTGACGACACTCGGTTTGGGTGTCACGATTTCTCAAGCAACAGCATCGGGAAATTACTCATTACTCGGCAGTACTACTGCAGTAATGTTTCTGATGGTAGTACTAATCAATCGTTTAGTCTGGCGTCCTTTGTATCGCCTGACTCAAGAAAAATATCAATTGTTCGTTTGATTGGTTGCATCGCTTGCTGGTATCAAAAAAGATTACCAGTGTTGAATTCTGTAGATTTTATGGACCAAAGTCCATCACCTGACCCTGACGGTAGTAGTAGTAGTTTTCTCCTCAGCGCTGGTTGAAGCCCTCCTCTCCCAGCGTGAGGGAGTCTTAGGAGGTTTTATGCTTACTGAAGATACTCGTGATTCACTCTTTGATATTGCAGATTTAAACCAGCTCAAGTTAGAACTAAATCGCTTACCCGCAGTAGATGTGGGAGAATATATTACAGAACTAGCCCCAGAACGTAGAGCGATCGCCTTTCGTGTACTGAAAAAAGATCAAGCAAGTGCAGTCTTTGAATATCTGCCCCAGGAAGTACAAGAAGAACTGATTGGTGCTCTCCACGATGCACAGGTATTTCAGATAGTTGAATCCATGAGTCCTGACGATCGGGCAGAATTATTTGATGAATTACCAGCAGGAGTTGTTAAGCGTCTTTTGCAGCAACTTAGCCCATCAGAACGCAAAGCAACAGCGACAATTTTAGGCTATCCAGAAGGTACAGCAGGGCGCGTAATGACCACTGAATACGTGCGATTGCGCCAGGGATTGACAGTCGGGCAAGCTCTTAGTAAAATTCGCCTTCAGGATGAAGATAAGGAAACGATTTACTATGCTTACGTTACTGATGACAACCGCAAATTAGTTAGCGTTGTATCTTTGAGGCAATTGTTATTTTCAATTCCTGATGTTTTCATCCGTGACATCGCTAGTAGTCGCGTCTTGAAAGCCCGTACCGAAATGCCTCAAGAAGAAGTCGCGCAACTGATGAAACGCTATGATTTGATTGCGCTACCAGTGGTGGACAGGGAAGAGCGATTAGTAGGAATTGTCACCATTGATGATGTAGTCGATATCCTCGAAGAAGAAGCGACTGAAGATATTCAAAAACTGGCTGGTGTCAGTGGTGGTGATGAAGCTGCTTTATCCCCTCCTTTGGTGACGATTACCAAGCGTCTCCCCTGGTTGCTGGGTGTGATGGCATTGTACATTGGAGCTGCAAGCGTGATCGCGCCTTTTCAGCCGGTGATTTCAATGGTGCCAGTTCTAGCAGTAATTATGCCAATATTCTCCAATACTGGCGGTACTGTAGGTATTCAAGCCTTAACTGTGACAATCCGAGGACTCGGTATCGGAGAGGTAACCCCCCTGGATACTATGAAAATTCTCCGCAAGGAAGTTTTGGCAGGTTTAGGCACAGCCATAGCATTAGGTTGCACGATGATTCTACTGTCTTTAATTTGGGCGCGTCCTCAAGAGCGTTGGGTGGCTTTAGTTGCAGGAATGGTGATGGCAATTAATGTGTTAGTAGCTGTTACACTGGGAACTTTGTTACCAATGGGTTTGAAGCGCCTGAAGCTCGATCCAGCGCTAATCAGTGGACCGCTACTGACTACAATGTTAGATGCAATTGGTTTTATGATTTTCCTATCCTTGATTTCTGTGGCTTTGAATGTTTTTCATTTACAGCCCTAATCCATCAGGGATTTTGGATTTTAAAGTTGAGATTGGAGATTAATTTAATATCCAAAATCCCCAATTTGTTGGATTATTTGTAATCCAAAATCCTTGCATCTAATATCTAACATCGCTCTATGGTTACTGCACCTTGGACTCGTCACCACGTTCTTTCCCTTGATGATTTCACACCCGCTGAATACGACACGGTATTGCAAACTGCTGCTAGCTTTCGGGAAGTGTTATCGCGACGAACTAAGAAGGTGCCAACCTTACAAGGACAGGTAGTTGCTAATTTGTTTTTTGAACCTTCTACCCGCACTCGTAGTAGTTTTGAACTAGCAGCGAAACGGCTGAGTGCCGATACACTTAACTTTACGGCGTCAACGTCTTCCCTCACCAAAGGGGAGACGATTTTAGATACGGCAAAAACTTATCTGGCGCTGGGAATGGATATGATGGTGATTCGCCATCGAGAAGCGGGAGTACCACAGGCGATCGCTGTGGAAATGGATCGTTTAGGAGTAAGAGTTGGTGTCCTCAATGCTGGTGACGGACAACACGAACATCCTTCACAAGGACTATTGGATCTGTTTACAATCACCAGTCTCCTTGAGTCAGACTACCCGCGACTAAAACTTTTAAAAAACAAAAAGATTGCTATTGTTGGAGATATTTTGCACTCACGAGTAGCCCGTTCCAATATTTGGAGTCTCACGGCCAGTGGTGCTGAAGTACATCTAGCCGCACCACCTACTTTACTACCGAAATTATTTGCCGATTTTGTCACAAATAGACCAGGTAAATTATTTCTCCATTGGACACTTGAACCAGCTTTACAAGATGCGGATTTTGTCATGACTTTGCGACTGCAAAAAGAACGCATGGCCGCGCATTTGTTACCGAGTTTGCGAGAATATCATCAGCAGTTTGGACTTACACGCGAGCGCATCAAAGTATGTAAACCAGATGTCAAAGTGTTACATCCAGGGCCAGTTAACCGAGGTGTAGAAATTAGTTCTGATTTAATGGATGACCCGGAATTTAGCTTGATTCAGGAACAAGTGACGAGTGGTGTTGCTGTACGCATGGCGTTGTTGTATTTGATGGGTAGTGGTAAAGCTTAAGAAAAGCCAAATGAAGAATACACGCACTATTCCTCAATACTTGGGAATCAAATCACCCAACTACAAAACACAAGCCTTAGATACATCCCTTGAATCCGAGGAGTTTCAATTCAACCTTTGGCGCTCGTGTCCTTTTTTAAAGAAGGTAGAGATACTAACCAACTGGACAAAAGGGACTTGGGAATTATCTGTTGCGGGAATTAAGCATCAATATCCTAATGCTAACCCAGCCAAAATTAGAAGAGAATTTATACGGCGATCTTTGGGGAAAGACATCTCTCTTCCCAGCAATGAATATGAGCAAATACCGCTAATGCTTACTGACCCAAGAAATTGATACTAAGCATCTGATTAAGCGGCATTTTCGACATATTTTTTGATTTCAATTAAACACAGTTGTTGTGCTTTTTGAAAATATGCCGACATAATAAACGCCATCAGAGGGTAAGCCAAGATTGATGTCAACTCAAAGTAAAATTCCCAAACAAGAATAGTTGAATTATGGGACGGTGTTAAAGTCCAATCTCCACCACCAGAGCGAACTAAGTATGAAAATGGTGCTTGGAAGCCACTGATCAGTTTGTATGTTTGTTTTGTGGGTCGCTTCAGCTCAATAATTTCTTCATCAATGATGGAATTATCTAAGTTTGTAACTCTACGGATTACTCCCTCTCTCGTCTCGCCACCTCCAACAATCTCAACATTCATAATTCCAGGAATTACACCATAGCCTTTAAAGAATTTTGGCAGATTATCAGGTGCTGTAGCGCAGTCGAATACGGTTTCTGGTAAGGCATTTATCTCAATAGATGCTCGTGACTGAACTTTCATTTGCTATCTTAGACTTAACTCTAAAAGTCTATCAGCAAAAGATTCCAGCAAATTGCGGTGAAATAACTGAGAACGCCAGGATTCTGGTATTTCCGACTCACCATAGAATGCACCTGCTATCTGTCCGTAAACAGCAGCAGTTGTATCAGCATCCATACCCAAATTTACTGCTAACAAACACCCTTCTCGAAATGAATTACTATGATAAAATGCCCACAATGCTGCCTCTAAAGATTGGACTACGTAACCTGTCCCTTGAATTTCTGGCGGTTGGCGTTCTTTGAAAGACCCAGCAGCAATTTCGTAGATTTCCTCAACTAAGGGATTTTCTTCCCAATATCCAGGAATAGGGGTGTAATGTGCTGACAGCAGTTCCTGTTTACTCACTCCATTGACAGCGCCAACAATCAGCGCTCCCATGTAACGACAAGCCTCAATAGCTGCTGTTGCTTGATGAGTAGTTCGCGAACTTTCTCCCGACTTTTCGATAGCTTCAAGAGGTTTTTTCGCATAAAATAAAGGTACCGGAGCTAAGCGCATAATCGAACCATTTCCAGCGCTTCGGGGATGTGTGGAACCACAATAAGGTTCCCCTGTTTTCTCAAAATGTAACAGCGCTTTTAAGGTAGTGTTACCGATATCAAAACAATGGTCTATGCTGCTTAAGTGACCTTGTCGCAGCCATCTCACATATTTCTGTAATTGATTTACTGGATTGAAACCTTGTTGCTCAATTAGACTTTCAGCTAAGCACAAAGCCATTGAAGTATCATCTGTCCATTGCCCTGGCATGACATCAAAAGATCCACCTCCCACCATATCGTCAATTGGTGTAAATGAACCTGGGCGTTTAAATTCTATGGGTGCTCCTAATGCATCTCCAGTTGCTAAGCCTAAGATACAGCCTCGGTAACGTTCAATTAGTTCCATAATTTTAGATTGGGGATTGGGGATTTGGGATAAAAAAATATTTCTGTAAAGAAGCGAGAGTAGAATTTTCTCTCTGTTTGCAATTGGGCTTCAAGGAAGTAAATGGGTTGCTCAGGAGTATCATTGGTAGGGAGAAATAAGCAGGTAGGTGAAAATAAATACAACATGGTCAGGGCGGGTTTTGAACCTAAGATACTGGGAAAGTAGCGACGCTTATCCATATGGTCAGGGCGGGTTTTGAACCTAAGATACTGGGAAAGTAGCGACGCTTATCCATATGGTCAGGGCGGGTTTTGAACCTAAGATACTGGGAAAGTAGCGACGCTTATCCATAAACCCGCCCCTACAAATTTATCTGGTTTTTTTTGCACCTAACTGCTTACTCCATAAATACGGAAGGCCAGTTGTTTGACTTCAAAGGATGAGAATTGATAGATGTTGGCTGATTCTGGGGGAAGATTGATCAGCTCAAAGAAGATGCTGGGCAAAGATTGGAATAGGTGATAAAAGATTGTGTCGGTTTTCACGCTAAAAAGGTTTGCCGGTTGCTTACTAACTTTGATTTTACGGCGATCGCCTATTTAACTTTTTCGGTAATTCTTGGAAGGTAACCCCAACTTCATTGCCGTTTCAACATCTGCGTTTTCTAACGTCTGGGCGTTAATGTCGATTTTTGCCCAATTAGTTGATTCAAAACAGCCTGGTCGCACAGTCATCTACCGGAAGAATTATTTTCCTGTTGCTGTTGACTTAATTTTAGATTTGCAATATTATATTGTAGTCTATTTTCAACATCAGTTGCAACAATCGATTAGTGTAGTCTTTTAAATAACACAACAATAGGCAGATCACCTGTGAAGCGCACTTCCTTGGTGTCTTGGTAAAGTCTGCCCATTCTTAGTGTCTAATCAGAGTTTGTTCTACCTCAAGTAACTTTTAATGACATACAAAGAACGCATCACGCCTTGGACGATTGTCCGACTTCTACCTGATATGCAAAACACGATCGTCGGACGCTTCCGCAGTCGGTCTGATGCAGATGGCCACTTGCAGTTTTTACGTCAACAGATTCCTAATGGTTCCTTTAATGTGATTTTTGACTGTCCTCCACCAGTTGCTGGGAAGCAATCAGCTAGTCGTCCGTAGGATTAGTTAGTACTGTGATCGCCTGAGTGGGAACCATCGCCTAATTTTTCATTATTAGAAGGGTCAACTGACTTTTCAGGATGAGTATTAGGTGTATGGAATTTGAGCCAAGCAGTCAGCAACTCCTCTAACTGGGGCGATCGCACATTTAGGTCACGCTGAGGAAATGGTACTTCCAGTTTATATCGTCGCAGACTAGCCTCTATGCGGTAGTACAGGTCACTTTTAACGCGAAACTGGTTTTTTGGCTCTCCAGTCCAAACCAAGAGGTCAAACTGAATCGCACTATCACCAAATTGCTGAAACCAAACCTGGGGTGGTGGTGTAAGCAGCACCTCTGGGTGACTTTTTGCGGCTTCCAAAAGTGCTGTTTGTACTTTGTCCACATCGGAACCGTAAGCAACTCCTACAGAAAGCCGCATCCGAGAAACTGGGTCGCCATGACTCCAGTTAATCACTTCCTTCTCCAAAAAGCGGGAATTTGGCACAATAATCGTCACTTGGTCAAGGGTACGAATCTCGGTACTGCGGGAACCAACGCGCTCAACAATCCCCATCAAGTCGCCTACTTTGATAAAATCCCCTACCTGAATCGGTCGCTCAAGTGTGATAATCAAGCCACTGATCAGGTTGTTGGTAATATTTTGCACGCCGAAACCAATCCCAACACCGAGAACACTGGCAAGAATTGCTAGGGAACGCACATCCAGTCCCCAGATTTGTAGCAACACAATCAATCCCAGGAAGGTGAGGATGTACTGCGTCAGGATAGCAATTACTTCCTGTGCCCTCGGTTCAGCGCTGGTTCTACCGAGGACGTAGGACTTAAATAGCTGGGTGACGGCGCTGACAGCAAACCAGAGTCCAACGGTGAAAGCCATTAGTAGTAACAGTTGCAGGGCCGAATAGTTGCTTTCGCCTAGTGTGACAACAGGGGAAGTGAGGAAGTTTTTTAGCTGATAGCGCAAGCTACGGGCTTGGGGGAAGATGTCGGTAATATAGAAGCCGACAGCACTCCACAAACCAGCCTCTAAGCCTAGCAGTGCTAGTTGTAGAAATAATTTTGCAGGTTGCTCCCAAGGATGGAGAGCACATGTTGGGGAACTAAGCCAGCGGGTTAGTTGACGGGAGGCGAATCTCCAAACAAAGATCAGAGCAAAGTGAATGGCGATCGCCCCTAGCAGTACTCCGATACTGAAAGCCAGCGCAGTTGTGTAATAGCGTGGTGTGCGCTCTTGTTTGCCTTCTAGTATTGCTTGTGCAATGATGCGTCGCCAGATGTTTCCTTGATCTACAGCGCTGGTTCCTGTAATTACATCTTCTTCGGTGACGCTTAGGAGATTGCGAGTACTGGTTTTAGAGCGAATGATAGTTCGCTGGTTTTCCTGAGTAACTTCTATTTCCACTGCTTGCAACGCTAGTAGTTCCTGTTCGAGAGCAGTATTAATACTCTCGGCCCTTTCAGCAGCGGTAGAGTTACCTGCATTTCCTACCTGAAACAACACTCTCCCATCTAGTACCACGGGAGCTTTTGCAGGGCCTTTCGCTTGGGTAGCTTGTGCGCTAGAAGGAGCGAACATCAGGGTTAGCAGTAGCGTGAATACAGCTAGTAACACTAAAATTAGGCGTCGCAATAAGCTTCGCCAATGTGACAACCTGCGAGTAGCTATATGAGTTGGTACAAAGGCGGTAAATGACCTGTGCATAATTATTGTGTTGTTTGGAGGGAATTAAGGCTTTAGCTGTCGATTAGACAAGATTGCAAAAGTCGGCATTTGGCTGTAGGGGCTTAGCATTTGGGCAATAAATTATCGGTTAAACCCAAGGTTTTCTGTCCAAATGCTTAGCCCTCCGGGATTTAAGCAAGAGGTTGATTAGATAACGGTAGGTCACTGGTTGAGGTTGGAGTCACAGGGACACGGGGACGGGATTTTTCCAGCAGTGTACTCACCAATAGCCAAGCGCCAAGTCCCATAAACAGCAAAACACAACCACCAATCAACCAAATTACTAGGGTATTTTTGTGGAGAGAGTTGGCTGGTTGGGGTGTATTTATTTGCTCCCGGTTTTGTTCTGTAGCGTCTAGGTCATTTTCCCCTACCAAGGTAGCAGTAATTTTGTAGGGGCCAATCCGCAGCGTGTCCTTGCTAGAAAGAGGCTGAATTCCTGAGCGAATCGGTCTTCCATTGAGAAATGTACCGTTGGTGCTCTGGTCGGTGATATACAGTTGGTTGTTGGCTACAGTAATTAGTGCGTGATAGCGAGAGATTTGATTATCCGTTAACTCTAGACGAGAGACAGGCGCATCTCCCAACTGTTCTGGCATTTGGTCTGTGTCTCTACCAATAGCGATCGGTGGGGTCAAAAGCGGTCGCTTTAATTCTCCAGTCGCTGGGTCTTCCCATATCAATTGAACATACATAGGCGAACCATCAATGCAAACCTTCCAGCTTTAATTTTTAACTGAAACTATAATTGTTGGCCTCACGTCTGTTATCCTGAAATGTTTTCTGTATCCTTAATGCAGTCAATTTTTCTTTATACGCTTTCCAATCCGTCAGGATCTTGAAAAAATATGGTGAATATTAGTTAAATAAAGTAGACAAGCACATTAGCAACTGCTCTCTCAACGAGGGGCATGGCATGGCAATAAACTTTTTAAATCGACTTAAACCAACCAACCCAGACAAACCCCTAGGCGGACGCTACAAACTTATTAGCCAGTTGGGATCTGGTGGCTTTGGTCAAACTTTTTTAGCCGAAGACCTGCACTTACCTGGACACCCGCGCTGCGTCATCAAACAGCTTAAACCCCAAGTGAGCGATGCCAAAAGTCTGGAAATGGCAAGACGCCTCTTTGATACGGAAGCGAGAGTCCTCTACCAACTGGGTGACCATGACCAGATACCGCGACTCTTGGCTCACTTTGAGGACGATCAGGAGTTTTATCTCGCCCAAGAATTAATTGAAGGAGATCCGCTAACTCAGGAACTTTCGGGAGGTAAGGTTTGGCGGGAAGCTAAGGTAATCGCCATGCTGCAAGACCTTCTGAAAGTACTGGCGTTTGTCCATGAGCAAAATGTTATCCACCGTGACATCAAACCCTCTAATTTGATACGTCGTAGGGAGGATGACGCAATTGTGCTAATTGACTTTGGGGCGGTGAAACAAGTTAGCACACAGTTTCTGACTCCCGATTCAGGAGACACGAAGACGATTTCTATTGGTACTCAGGGTTACACTCCCAAGGAACAGTTGGGTGGAAATCCTCGTTATAGCAGTGATGTCTATGCGGTTGGGATTATTGCTATTCAAGCTTTGACCGGAGTTCATCCCAGACTGCTTCCTGAAGACCCCCAAACTGGTGAAATTACCTGGCGAGAACGCGCTCCTCAAACCAGCCTAGAATTAACCGCAATTCTGGATTGTATGGTGTGTTACGACTTCCGCTCTCGCTACCCCAATGCAACTGCTGCTCTTGAAGCACTCTCGACACTACCAGGACTAGGTACAAACTCAGAAGCAACAACATCAGGAACCGATCTATCAGCCACAAACCTTTGGGTGCGAACAGAACCGACTCTACCACCCACAGAGGAACAGAAAGGAGTCAGAAAAGAGCAACCAGCCACGAACCTTGGGGTGCCAACAGCATCGCCTCTACCTCCCACCGCCAGGAATACGGCTGCAAAAACCCCTCATCCCCCTCTACCTCCCTTAGAAAATTCAACACCATTAGTCTCGACACCAGGAACCCCTAAACAATCCTTTGTCCCCTGGATTGTTCTAGCTGTCTTAGGAGTTGGAGGTGCTAGCTTTTGGTTCGCTCAGCCCTTCATCTTGCCACAATCTGCTACTCAAACCGCAAACAGTAGCGCTGTAACCGCCGAAAGTTCCACCGACAGACAAACCCAGAAGCCTGCATCCCCTTCTCCAGCTTCGACCGTAGCCGCAATTCCCACAACTGCAAGTAATACCACCCCAAGTCCTACGCCAAGCCCCGCAGCCCCTGTCAAGACGCCCACGCTGCTTTCCCCTATCACTTCAAACGTCCCCAGTCCTACCGCTAGCATTGCCGAAAAGCCGATACCTGCTTCTCCTGTTAGTACACCCGTCCCCAGTCCTACTGCTAGCATTGTCGCCAAGCCAGCATCTCCTGTGCCGATCGCGCCTCCTGTTTCCAGCCAAATGATACCCAGCAACCCACCACCACCGGTGGCAAAACCTTCTCCCCCTCGGCCAGAACCGCAAGCTACAGAACTCCTGACCCAAGCCGATCGCCTACGAGAAGCAGGACAGTACCAAAAGGCGATCGCCACTTATGACCAAGCGATCGCCTCGGCGCCAGATAATCCCCAAGCCCATTGGGGTCGCTGTTACGGCTTGAACGCCCTAAATCAGTCCAATGAGGCGATCGCTTCCTGCAATAAAGCCCTGGAACTCAAACCCAATTATCCAGAAGCCCTGTGGAGTAAAGGGAGCATCCTTGAACAGCAGCAACGCCCCCAAGAGGCCCTGAAACTCTACGAACAAGCGACTACCCTTAAGCCAGATTTTGCCGAAGCCTGGAATAACCAAGGAGTGGCTCTTTTAGCCCTGGGTCGCTCCCGCGAGGCTATTTCTGCTTTTGACAAAGCCACTCTTTTCAAGCCAGATTTGGCCTCTGCTTGGGCTAACCGAGGTGCGGCCCTCTGGAATCTCAAACGCTTTAATTTGGCGATCGTCTCGATGGACAAGGCGCTACAAATTCAGCCTGATAACAAAGAAGCCCTTAATTTACGTCAGCAAGCTAGGGAAAAATTAGGGCGTTAGTTGTTAGTTGTTAGTTGTTAGTTGTCAGTTGTTAGTTGTCAGTTGTTATTTGTGTAGGGGCGTAGCATTTGCGCCCAAACATTTGGCTATTACCGACAATTTGACAACGCAAATGCTACGCCCTTCTTGTTAGTTATCATTAGTGCAATTCCCCAGTCTTCAGTCCTACCTACTGCTCAACACGATAACCCAACTCGGACAAACGTAACCTCGATTGTCGCCATTTTGGCTGAACTTTGACAAACAATTCCAGGTAAACTTTACCAGCAATTAACTTTTGGATTTGTTGGCGAGCCGCACTACCAATTTGTTTGAGCATACTACCACCTTTACCAATCACAATTCCTTTTTGAGAATCGCGCTCAACATTGATAGTAGCCAGAACGCGAGTAATCTCCGGTTCCTCCTCAACCAAATCAATAACAATTGCTACTGAATGCGGTATTTCTTCATGAGTCAGCAACAAAATTTGTTCCCGAATTAATTCACCCATAATGAAACGTTCCGGCTGGTCAGTTACTAAATCTGGAGGATAGTAATAGGGGCCAGTTTCCAGCTTTTCAATTAACAATTTTTGCAGCGCTTCCAAGCCATCGCCAGTAAAGGCAGAAAACTTGATAGTTTGCCAGTTATGGGGTTTAGCAAGTTGTGCATAACTGTCATCAACTGACAGTATTTTACTTCCTTCCTTATTCTCTTTCTTGCGAATCGGGAATTTTTGGGAATGCTCTTTAATCACCTCTTGGTTAAGGGGAGGTGGGGGGGTTTGTAGATCGGATTTATTGATACCAAGGATAACTGGGGTTTGGGTCTGACTGAGGAGATCGACAATAAAGCGATCGCCTCCTCCAGCTTCTACCGATCCATCCACCACAAATAGCAGTACATCCACCGATTCAATAGCAATTTGCGCATTTTGCACCAACACTTTACCCAATTGGTGATGGGGTTTGTGAATCCCTGGAGTATCCACAAAAATTATCTGTGCTTCTGGCGTTGTCAGGATACCCTGTAAACGGTTGCGTGTCGTCTGTGCGACTGGTGAAGTGATGGCAATTTTTTGCCCAACAAGTTGATTCATCAGAGTAGATTTGCCGACATTGGGGCGTCCAATGATACCCACAAAGCCGGATTTAAATCCCTCTGGTGCTTCGGGAATAGTTGACCAGTTTAGGCTGTCTTCATGGTCACTATCTAAGGGTAATTCTGTTTGGTCAGTGTCTTCCATACTATTGGCATCTACAAGATTTCTATTCCTTAAATTTACCGCTTTATGTAACATATATCGCCTTTAGTCCACGCAGGGGGACGAGAGTTTATGTAGCCCCAGATTTCAACCTGTGGGCGAGCTGCGGGCGATTTAATGATAATTCAATGACAATTTATTTAATAGTGATTTAATGATGGCTTAATGACAATTGAATGGCGAGCATTTTTTACTCGTTGAGAACAAATGAACTTATAAAATTGTGAGTAGAAAAATATGTTGGGAAACATTTGTTAACCCAACCTACGGGAGAGAAGCGATCTCGTTTGTAGAAGGGACGATCATCTACTGATATCTTCAACTTTCTGTCTGTTCCAACTGCTCTAATAGCTGACGAACTGATAATACAGGTATAGTTGAATTTGCAAAATCTTGCGTGTCCCGTGTCAAAATTGCTTCTAACCCTTGAGACACTGCACAAGCTATTTGGACTGCATCTTCACGCATCTGCAATACTAGATGCAAGTGCTGATTCCAAGATTGCTCGATTTACGGGACAAACCACCATGACTATCAGTGTTTCTAAAACTGCTTGTCGTGCTTGCTCAATACTACGAGTGTGCCTTCGGGCAATGTAAAAGATGTCTGTAAGTGTAGTGGCTGTCACATACCCAATAATTTGACCAGAATCAATTGCTTGGAATAACTCTTCTGCATCTTGCCGAAATGGCTCTCTCTGTAAGAGAAAATCCAGAAGAATATTAGTATCAATTAAGACTCTCACGCAAGATACTTCTCCACCAGCCGTGCTTCTAGTATTGCCTCGACTTCATCATCTGTCGGTACTGGCTGATCTGTTTTTAACAAACCTCGCATCCGTTTGATTGCACTTGATCGTTCGCTTTGAATGCCAGGAATGTCTTGTAAGGATTCGATGATGACACTTACTAATATAAGGCGATCGCTAACAGAGAGTTTGTAAACTTGATCCTTAAGTTCTTGTAACAGCATAGTCTGACTCAGGTAAACCGAGGTATCTAAGATCTAGTATGGGTGATCTTAACTTGTGTCAAGGCGATGTTCAGATCCAGGATTCCAAGTCGAATGGTTGAACTGCTTGAATGCGCTGGAAGTCTTGATCGGTTGTCACTAAGGTGAGTTGATGCTGGAGTGCAATGGCGGCAATCCACAGGTCATTTTCGCCGATGCCCAATTGAGTGATGTTGGTTCTACGGCGTTGGGCTTTGTCTTTTGGGGCGTAGCGATCAAAGACTGCGGCTTTGAGGTTGCCGTAAATTTCGGCGGTGGTTTCGTCGATTGGGTAGATGTATAGCCCAACCAGGAAGCGTTGAACTAGGGCAAGATTAGCCCGTCGCTGTTGCGATCGCACTGCCATATCAATTAGTTCGCCTTTAACAATTGTGCAGGTTGCGATTGGCTCATCCCCAAGATTTGTAAGGCGATCAAGAACTTGAGTGTTGCCTAGAATGGCATAGCTACAGTGGTTCGTATCGAGGAGAATCATTACTCGAAGGGATTGGGACTGTAGTCAAATTGTGCTTGCCCTTGCGAGTTTTGGACGGCTTCTAAACATTCTTGGAGGTCGTCGCCTGACCAAGTGCCAATTGTCTTGAGGTGGGCGAGGAAAGATTTAGCAGATGTGGTAGAAGGTTGGGTAGAGAGAGATTGTATGAAAGTGAGGGCTTCGACAAGGCGATCGCTAGGCAAGGCTTCGATTGCTTGGAGGATTTGTTCTTTGAGGGTCATAGGGTGTTTTATGGCTGTATCCTATGGGCGATCAGGCTTTTATTTTAAGCGATCGCTTTTTCTTTTGGTAAGGCGATAGCGAAGCGCTGCTGCTCTTCAGATCGCTATTCATCCAATCATCGCGTTGGAATGATGGAAATAGATAAGATTGTCAGTGAAAAAAGATGTTGGGTTTCTTTGTTTCAAACTAAATTAAAAGGGAGGGCGATCATACTTTACGGAATAAAAATCCGCATCGAACCTCTATAGTCGTCAATATTAAGCACAATCTCAATCAAACGTTCGACGCACCGCTCACGATATTCGGAGTCATTCAGCAGTCGATCGGCATTTCCAATCGTAATCACGGGCAAAGATACCGCAGTGTTTTCTTCACGCATGACTTGCTCTAATGAGTCCTTCCCTTTCATGCTGCGATTAGCTGTGAGCAAAATCATTTGGTTTTCCTGAGCTAGTCGCCAAACTACCCTGTCATCACTATTGATTGGCAACTCTATCTCAGCAAATGTGACAAATTGAATAGAGACTGTATCAAGCCAACCTTGACTAGCAATCGCACCAAATAAAACTAGAGCATGTCCCTTGAGATTGTGATCGATCAAAAAAATCATGCTTTAGATTTACGCTTTGCCCTGGCTGCCTGGAGTTTTTCCCAAGCAGCTTCAGTTCCAGGCTTTGGAGGCTTTACTGCAATCTGGGCAATGAGATCGCGATTTTTCTGTTCATAGTACTGCTGAAGTTCTTCAGCTTCCTTGAGAACCATTTGATACTCAGCTTCAACATCGGCACGATTTGCCTCAATGTAAGCTAGAGCAGCATTAATTTGTTCTTCTGTCAGATCGAACAAGCCTCGGATAAACTTAGGCGGGTACTGTTCTGTTACGTAGTCCATTACGTCATACAAAGTGATGCGCGTTCCTGCGATCATTAGTCCTCGCTCTGTACGAATGATGGCAGCTTGTTCATCAGGTGCTAAAGTCATAGCTGTAGCCTTTTGAAAACTAACTTCATACTACCCTATGCGATCGCTTTTTCTTTTGACTTAAGTAGTCGCACCCGTACAAGCATCTCTCATTCATGTAATTGTAGGAGGTGCGATCGCTCTTGGTTTTGGTGGGGCGATCGCTATCCGTGCAATCATGGCATTAGAATGGTGGAAATGGATAAGATTGTGAGTAGAAATGGAAACAATCAAGCTGCGCTCGCATATTGGGACTGATGGGATATTGCTTCTCCAAATGCCTGCTGAGTTTAAAGATACTGCTGTTGAAGTGGTGGTAGTTGTACAGCCGTTATCATCTGAGGAAACTAAACCGCAGTATAACGCTTGGGGAAAGCTTACTACTAAAAAATCAATTACTGAAGCTATTGCCAGAATGCGACAACTGCGGCAAGAAGTGGCATTGGATAAAAATTTAATCCGCGAAATGATTGAAGAAGGGCGCAGGTTTTAATGCAGTTTGTGTTGGATTGTTCTGTTGCAATCAGTTGGTGCTTAGTGGATGAAAATGACGATTATGCCAATGCTATACTCGCGATGATGCCGGATTCTGAAGCATTTGTACCGCTCATTTGGTCACTAGAAGTTGCTAATACTCTACTGGTTGCAGAACGACGTAACCGTATGACATCTGAACAATCAGAATTAGCTATTGCTTTGTTAGAGTCACTGTTAATTCACGTTGATGAAGCTACACATACCAACGCACTTTCGACAACCTTGATACTAGGACGACAAGAAGGTTTAGCTGCTTATGATGCAGCATATTTAGAGTTAGCGTTACGATTGCAATTGCCGATTGCAACACTTGATACAAGGTTGGCAGAAGCGGCAACTCGCTGCGGCATGGAGTTGGTAGTTGTTGATGGGGAAATGTCAGAAACGGATTGATATTAATGCAACCGACAAGAGTAATTTCAATAAAATTTTATAGGGCGATCGCTACTCGTACAATCATCGCATTGTCATGGTGGAAATAGAGAAGATTGTCAGTGGAAAAAGATGTTGGGTTTCCTTGCGTCAACCCAACCTACTAGCTTCTCATGTTGATCGCTATGAGTCCAATCATCGCTTTGTAATGGTGGAAATGGATCAGATTGTGAGTGGAAAAAGATGTTGGGTTTCTTGAAGTTAAACTAAGCGGTAAGGAAGAGCGATCGCCCTGCATTATTATCTACCAGCTAACTCTGTAATTAGCTCTACCATTGCTTTTACCATCGGCATTTTAGTAAGTATTTCAATCCAATACCATTGACCATTAGGATTGAGTTCGATTAAATATAATTCGTTATCGTCATCACGAATCACATCAAAAGCACCAAAGTTAAGTCCGAAAATATCAAGCATTTGACGGAGCTTATAAATATAAGATTCTGGTAATTCATCTGGCACATGAGTGACTTGTTCGGGGTCAATCACTCGCCAATCAATGTTTACATCAAGATCATTTAGATGATCAACCTCTAAACGACAAACGAAATGCTGACGACCAATTAGAGTCACCCGATACTCAGCCTTTTTAGCGATTCGCTTTTGAATAAATAATGGGGCAAGGTTAATACTTTCACGAAATGTTTCTAGCGTCTCAATATCGATTGGTCTGGTATAGCAACCATACTGTTGACCTTCATGCAAAAAACCGGAGTAGCTCATCGGTTTAACGATACAATCTTTGTGTTCTTGCAGAAAACATAATGCTGGCTCGTAATAGTTAGTAACTAGAGTTGGTGGTATTAGAATACCCAATTTTCCAGCAACTGGAATTTGATTAATTCGGCTAGATGGTAATCGCAAATTATTGTAATTATTTACCCATTTAGCGCCAGGAAATAGACCTTGCAGAGAAGTGATTAAATATTTAGTTTCTTCCTGAGCATATTTAATTGCACAAGAATCCATCACGTTAGGATGAGGTAAATAATCTTGAGGCTTTCTCCACCAAATTACTTTAATATCTTGAGCTTGGCGCAAAGAATCATGAAAATACAAAGCACGAGCGGCAAGATTACCGTCTGCATCCCAAGCAAAATGATACTGAGATTGCTGAATAAAACTTTCACTATTTATACGAATAGGTTCGATACGATTGCCCTGAAGCTCTTTAATTACTGCATCAGTATGAATATCACTCTCGGAGGTTACAATTAATAGCTGTGGCATAGACATCACAAAATGAGAAAAAATTTTAATCTGGAAAAATAGCTGAGAAGCAATTATCTCAGCTATCTTAGTTCTGCTAAGTCAGTAACTGACTCAGCATAGCTTGAGCTTTATAGCTGTCTTTAAAGCTATGGATTTATGAGAACATAACTAATCGTCTTCAAACTGATCTTCATCAGTTTTAAATAGACTTCCAGTTGAACAATTGCCTCTACACCAAGAGCTTGCCATAGAGCTATTGAAAGTAGAGCTTTGAGTGGTAGGATCGTAGTCTGGAAGATTATTTGAGATGTCGTACTTAGGCAAAATACTAAGATGCATCATCAGTGGATAATCTTGTTTGTCAAGAGTGATAGCTGTAGTCATTATCTAGTTATGCTCCTTGGGAAATGTAGTAAATAACTAGATGCACCTTGATACTTCATCCATCATCCTTAAGAAATAAAAGTTTCGTCAAGCAAAAAAATGTTCAACTTTGCCTCCATTTTTTCCGCAATCTCGATCTCATTAATCTAAATTTGTACTAAAACATATCAAAATGTCCTAAAGCGTTGCGAAATCGAGCTATAATGCACTCAATGTTCAGCTTTCCAAGCCCTAATGAATCTTAATGAAGTGTTAAAACTCGCTGATGAGATAGTATTTACAAAAACGGGTCAGCACCTTGATAATTTACAAGAAGCAGTATTACGAGGAACTTTACAACGTAATACATATAAGCACATAGCTAAGGATTTTGATTGTTCTGAAAGTCGTGTTAGAGATGTAGGATCAAAGTTATGGCAGATACTTTCAGCACAGTTAGGCGAAGAGGTAAGTAAATTGAATTTTCGAGCAGCAATGGAAAGGTTGCAAGTTTCGATATATTCAAATGTTGCACAAGAAGAATCTGTGCAAATTAACAGCATTAACTTCTGTGGAGAAAGTAGAAATCCGCCAGATATACCAAACTCACATAATGAGGAAACATCTAACTCAAAACGACATCAAGAATTAAGCGAGATGCCAGAGTTAGGTGCTTTCTACGATCGCCTTCCCGAACTCGAAACCCTCACAACCTGGATTTTACAACAACGCTGTCACCTAATAGCACTCACTGGCATCAGCGGTATCGGTAAAACAACATTAGCAGTACAACTCGTACATCAAACAAAAGACGAGTTTGAGTATGTAATTTGGTGCAGTCTAGAATCATCCCCTACATTTGCTGAACTTCAAGATAACCTGATACAGTTTTTCTCGCAGTCAGAAAAGCTAGATTCACCTGCAACTAACCAAAAACCATTACCCCTAATTAAATATCTACAAAATCATCGCTGTCTAATAGTCTTAGATGACGTTCACAACATTTTCAGTAGCGGTGAACTAGCAGGAAAGTATAAACCAGGATACGAAGAATATCGCTCTTTTTTCAAACAGATAGAAAAGCTATCCCATCAAAGTTGTTTTCTATTGATAGGTTGGGAACAACCGAGAGAAGTTCTTCAAGTTAAAAGCCAAAATACCCCCATTCGTACCTTACAACTCACTGGTTTAGATATCGCAGCGGGACGGGAAATACTCAGTGATTATGGGTTAGCAGAAATCGATAACTACGAACCATTAATTCACCGCTACCAAGGCAATCCTTCATACTTGAAAAGCGTGGCGACTCTGATTCAAGAATTGGGAGGATGCGTGACTGAGTTATTACCAAATGATACGGTATTGTTGCCAGAAGATTTGAAAGATGTTTTACAGCAGCAGTGGAATCGCTTATCTGAAATAGAAAAACAAGTTATGTCGTTGTTGGCTAAAGAAAGAGAAGCAGTTAATCTGGCAAAATTGATAGAAAATGGCACAATGACAGCATCAGATTTGGTCAGTGCACTGCAATCTTTATCTCGGCGTTGCTTGATAGAACAACAAGGAATTTTTTACGCTTTGCAACCTGTACTTAGACAGTATGTACAGCGGTTCTTAGTTGTGTGAAATACAGCAGAAATACCTAACCCCCAACCCCTTCCTACCTCTCCCTAGCCCTCTCCATGAATAAAATATCTTCCTTACTCCTCCCCCGTAAATAAATGTCTTAGTCATTAGTCCTCTCCCCACCCCCCTCTTTCCCCCCTACAAGGGGGGAGGAAAAAGGACGAAGCCGTTATTTACGGGAGAACGAGAGGGGTGGGGGGATAGAGGGGGGTGGACAGGGAAAAGGAATATATTTTTAGCTGGAAGGGGAGCAATAATCAAAGCCTCTCTCCTCATAGGAGAGAGGTTTGGAGAGAGGTTAAAGTGTACCGCAACCAACCGAGAATAGCTATAATCGCCAATAATTATTCCAGCAATACTAACTCGTCAAATTAACTTTAATCGGTAGTTCCTGCCTATCGTTATACTAGAAAAATGCTACTCATATTTAGTGGAGCATTATCACCATGACATTACAAGTTTCAGAACCAATAACAACTGTTAAAGAACAGCGCTTTACTTTGCCCGGTTATTATACTTGGGAGCAATTTGAGTTGCTAGATTCATTGATGAAAGATGCACCTGGTTTGCGAATTACTTATTTAGATGGGTGTGTGGAGTTTATGACAACTGGTGAACCGCATGAAATTTTCAAAAAAATGCTAGCTATGTTGCTAGAAGCTTATTTCTTTGAAAATGGTATTAAGTTTATTGCCGTTGGCAATGCGACTCGTAGTGACAAGAGTAAAGATGTCTCATTTGAGCCGGATGAATCTTACTATTTAGGGGAGAAAAAAGAGCATCCAGATTTGGCAATTGAAGTCACTATTACCAGCGGTGGTATAGATAAACTAGAAAAGTACAAACGTTTGAAAATTGCTGAAGTCTGGTTTTGGGAAAATAATCAGCTTCTGCTTTATCGACTGCGTGAAAATAGCTATGAGCAGATTTCTAGTAGTGAATTTTTGCCTGATTTAAATATTACTTTGCTAGTGCGCTGCGTACAAATGTCTGATATTTTGACAGCAAGGACTGAGTTTATTAATGGGATGCGGCAAATTGGTTAAATGCATTAATGGGTTTGTAGCGGTTTGCAGTCGAATGAAGTACATCCTATGTCTTTAGAGCCCCGACTTATTGAAGAAGTCGGGGCTCTCTGTACCTCACTCATCTGAAAAGAGCTATATTGCAGAAGTTATGACTCGAATGATACTCCCCTACAAATTGCGGATTGATATCATTTCCGAATAATCGGAATTAATCAAAAACCTCTGCGTCCCTCTGCGTAAAACTCTGCGCTCTCTGCGTTAAAAAACATATTACTCCAATACCAACTGATTCCCTATGAAACGAAATTTTAGAAACACTCTCTAAGTCCCAGGTAAGGTACGCAAACGCTGATTCAAATGAGTGCGATCTGCTAATACCTGAATCAACGGACCATGGGAAGTAAATTCAACAACACTCACTGAACCAACCGGACAAGCGATGCGATAACGGAAGCGTCCAACATCAATTCCTAGCAGGCTGCAAACGATAATTCTGATAGTAGCTTTGTGGGAAACAATTAACACATTTCCTGTTGGGAAACGTTGCTTAATTTCCTCAATTACCTGCAAAGCACGAGAGGCGATCGCCACTGCTAATTCTCCCTCAGTCGGGGGATACCATGCTGGATCGGCTTGCCAACGGATATAGTCATCATGGTACTCGCGCATTACCGTTTCTGGACTCTTTCCTTCCCACTTGCCATAATTAATTTCCTTTAACCCCTCCCGCAGTTCTGGCTTAATATTAATGGCATCACACAGAGGTTTTGCTGTGGCTATGGTTCGTCCCATTGGACTGCAAAAAATCGCTGACCAAGGTAAGGAGTGATACGCACTCGCAAAAGCCTGTGCCATTTCCAAGCCATCGGGGGTGAGTTCTGGATCTAAGGAACCACAGAAAGAATTAGCCCGACTACAATCTGTCTGTCCGTGTCGCAGTAAATAAAGCTTGAGACTCACAGTAATTCCTATAGTAACTATCTCAGTTTAAGGTTACCGAAAAGGGGGAAAATATTTCAGAAAATTCACAAAAGCGTCAAACTCAAACCTAGTTTAATTTTCAGGCTTTTTTTCTGCTAATTAACCTCAGCGCTGTGTGTATATTGGTGTCTGTAAACCTTAATCTCACTGGCTACTATGCAACTCTCTAAACTTTCCCCGAAATTGCTTCTCGTACCAGCAGCAATCATCGCTATGCTGACACTAACAGATAGTGGTTTCACTAAGACGAAGCCTCAAGCAACTTCTTTACCATCAGATTCATTACAATCACTACAGCAAAACTCAACAACTACAAACAATGAGCAAACAGAGAGCAACTCTAACCAAGCAGATGATCTGAAGGAGGATAAAGCGGTTTCAGCAGAAATGGCTTTGGCTCAACACTTGAGTAATAAAGGAGCTAAAATGTATGGTGCTTTTTGGTGTGGCTACTGTAAAAAGCAGAAGCAATTGTTTGGTGAACAAGCTTTTAGCAAAATCAACTACATTGAGTGCGATGCTAAAGGGAAAAATCCGCAAGTTAATCTCTGTCGTCGCGCTAACATAACGGGCTTTCCTACTTGGGAAATTAATGGTAAAATGTACCCTGGTATGCGTTCTTTGAATGAGCTTGCTAATTTATCAGGTTATCAGGGTACTCGGAACTTTAAAAAATAAGTTCCTAATCTCTAACAAGCGTAAATCATTGCCTTGATATTACCTGTTTATTTGGTCATTGCTCATTGTAAAATTACAACAAAGAACAAACAACCAATAACAAACAACTGTTTTCATGCCCGTAGGGCTGTACAACAAAACACCAGTGTTGAACATTTTGGCAATGGCAGCGTCTCTTGAGTTAGCTGAATTTATCACCAGGAAAATATGCAGCGATCTCTAGTGACGCTTACTCTAAGCTTAATATCTCTGACATCTCTCGTTCCGCCTTCTTTTAGCGCACCACCAAGAACACCAGACAAAGAAGAATCCTGCGAAATTTTAGTAGTAGGAGGTGGCTTGGCTGGTGCTGCTACTGCATATGAAGCTTTGCTGGCTGGACGAACGGTTTGCCTAACTGAAATTACCGATTGGGTAGGTGGACAAATTTCTGCACAAGGTACGTCAGCGTTAGATGAACGACCAACACAGCGCTCTCGTTTATTCTACTCTCGCGGCTATCTTGAATTGCGAGAACGAATTCAAGATAAATATGGCAAACTTAATCCTGGAGATTGCTGGGTGAGTGAGTCATGTTTTCTCCCTCGCGATGCTCACAAAATTTTGTTTGATACTCTCAAAGATGCGGCAAAACGAGGCAAAGCTAAACTTAAGTGGTTCCCCTCTACTGTAGTTAAGGAACTAAAAATTACGCCTGCAACTACTGTTGGGAAAGGTAAGCAGATTACAGAAGCAATCGCTATTCAACATAAACCTGCTGCTGGTACTCCTCCCCTCAACACTGAACCTTTATCACAAGCTATTGAAGATTCGTATAAGTACGAAAATTCTCGTCGTTTTGATAAGACTATTATTCGTTTCTCTCCTCAAGGAAAACAGCAGGGAAATTCACCTAATTGGTACGTAGTTGACGCCAGCGAAACTGGTGAAATTATCGCTCTCGCTGACGTTCCTTATCGCCTTGGTATCGATCCACGTTCTCATCTTGAGCCTTCTTCTTCTAGCGCAACTGGTGATTCTTATTGCACCCAAGGCTTTACCTATACCTTTGCAATGGAAGCTACGAAGGAACCTCAAATTCATCAAATACCTTCGTTTTATCCTCAATATGCACCCTATTACAGCTATGAGTTAAAACGATTGGCAGACTTTGGCTTAGTGTTCAGTTATCGACGCATTTATAGTCCGAAAAAGGGTGAACCGACAAAGTTTGGAGGTATCAATTTTGAGGCTCCCTCACCAGGCGATATTTCCATGCAAAATTGGACTTGGGGCAATGATTATCGTCCTGGTACTTCACAAGATAATTTTGTTTATACTCGCGAACAATTACAAGGTTCTGGACAACTACAACCAGGTGGCTGGATGGGTGGTTTGCGTACAGAAACTTTGCGCAAAGGTGAAGAAAATGCCTTTGGTTTCTTCTATTGGTTGGTAGCAGGAACTACTGATTCACAGTTAGGTGATGGTGTGAAGAAACCTCAACCAAATAATCGCTTTTTATCGGGCTTAGATTCTCCGATGGGGACTGTACATGGCTTGTCTAAGTATCCCTATATTCGTGAAGGAAGACGCATTATTGGACGCCCTAGTTTTGGCTATCCCGGTGGTTTTAGTATTTGGGAAATTGACATTTCTCGTCGCGATTATAAGGAGGATTATTATCGCAAGGTGCTATCCTTAGAAACTTATCGCGATTTAAAAACCGCTCTTGCTGGACGGGAAACATTTGATGTTATTACTCGCAAGAAATTACCGGAAGATGTAATGAGACGCACTCGTTCTTCTATCTATCCTGATTCTCTGGGTATTGGACATTATGCGATCGATTTTCACCCTTGTATGACTCAAAGCCCAGCAGAAAAACCGGGTAATACTGAGCGTGAGGGTGAGCGACAGGGAGCAGGACAGTCTTATCCTTTCCAAATTCCGCTACAATCGATGATTCCCCAAGAAATTGACAATATGTTAGTTGCTGGGAAAAGTATTGCTACAAGTCATATTGCTGCTGCGGCTTATCGAGTACACTCTTTTGAATGGTCTTCTGGTGCTGCTGTTGGTACTACGGCTGCGTTTGCTTTGGAAAAGCAAATCGCTCCTTATCAGCTAGTAGATGAAATACCAGAAAAAGAGCCGCAATTGCAAGTTCTACAGCAACGGTTGGAAAAGAATGGCAATCCTACGGCTTTTCCCAATACTTCAATTTTCAATGAATCTTGGGATAGCTGGCGCTAGTAGTAGTAGGGTGCGTTATTTAACGCACCCTACATCTTTTCTCGGTACACTAGACCTCTTGCAAAAGTTAAATTAACCCCCCTCAATCCCCCCGATGCGGGGGGAAGAAATCTTGCTCCCTCTCCGTTTCGGGGAGGGTTGGGGAGGGGTTTCTCGGATTTATGCAAGAGGTCTACTGAAAGGGGAAGACAAATTGCTTAATTTTGTATAAAGTATTAAGGTAACTATCCTAGGATTATGGTAATGTCAGTAGCTTTTCCCACAACATCGGCAACGCCTGTTAAAGCTCCTGAACGAGCCAGCCAAGTTACTCGCAAGCCTTATCCCAATTACAAGGTGATCGTTCTCAACGATGACTTCAATACGTTTCAACACGTTCATGAATGCTTGATCAAGTATATTCCAGGAATGACCAGCGAGCGAGCTTGGGAACTCACCAATCAAATACACCACGAAGGTCAAGCAATTGTTTGGGTCGGCCCGGAAGAACAAGCGGAACTATACCACCAACAGCTTAGTCGTGCTGGTTTAACAATGGCTCCCCTAGAGGCTGCTTAAAATCATGACTAATCCTAAAGTTGGTAGATTGGTTTGGAATCACTCAACCCACATTCCTGGACTGATTCCAGTACTGGAACGACTTACTAATTATACTGGTATTCAAACTATTACACCGGCAGTAATTGGACGCGCTAAAAGTCATAGTCCTCATATGCAATTAAAAGTCTCTGTGGCGATTCGGGGAGGCTTTAAGTTAATTGCTAGGTGTGGGAAAACCTTTCAAGAAGTATTTATTCTGACGACCCTGGGTAAGGAGGAATTAGAAGAGGCGATCGCCCAAGCTTTAAAGCGTTGAGGTGTCAGTTGTCATATCGAGTCCGAATAATTGGAATAATATGTTTTTTAACGCAGAGAGCGCAGAGAGAGGGAACGCAGAGAAACGCAGAGGTTTTTGAATAATTCCGGTAGGGAAATGATATCATTTGTCATTTGTGTGTGTAGGGGCGTAGCATTTGCTCCAAAATATTTGCATATAACCAATAATTTAACAATCGCTTTTGCTACGTCCTTGCTGTCAATTACCAATCACCTCTTCCCCAATTACCTCTTCCCCAATCCCCAATTCCCAATGACTAATGACTAATGACCTTCTTCGCAACTAGCAATACTCACCCAACTACTAGAATTATCGGCCCAATGTTCCTTTTTCCAAATTGGTGCATTGTGCTTCAATGTATCGATCGCATATTGACAAGCTGCAAACGCTTCGGAACGATGGGGACAGCCAATGGCTATCAACACACTAATTTCCCCAATTTCTAGGCGACCTGTGCGATGATGGATTACTACCCGATTTACATCTTGCCAAGTCTTGCGGATATCAGCAGCAATTGAGGCGAACACTTGCAACGCCATCGGTTCATAAGCCTGATACTCAAGCGCCACTACAAGCTTGCCATCAGTTTGATTGCGTACCATCCCACTCATTACGACTACAGCGCCGTTTGCTGAATCTTCAGCTAACTCATAAACATCCAACAGTGATAACGGTGCAAAAGTAATCGCCAAGCTATCTTCACCTTGTTGTTTGTCTGGAGAAGTTGTTAACCCTGAATTCATCGCAGTTTCCGAATTTGATAAAGTTTACCAAAAATTTGGGAGTAGCGCCCCGTCCTTCTAGGACGGCTTTGATACTGTGGTAAGATGCTTTTGTGGTCAGGGTAATCAACCACGTTAAAAACCCAGTACTCCTAAGAGTATCGCACCTTGAAAACTAAACATAGGCTGTTCTGTTGGGAAAAGCACCAACAGGTAAAATGTTTATGCAATACCAGAAAACCAAAATTTCAAGGTAAAAACTGTACGGTAGGGCATACCGAAACAGAGATCTGTTATGGGATGAAAGCAAGGGCGTGAGAACCATCTCTGGCATAGTTTGGGTAACTAGATTATGGTAAGTGGACTTGATGAACCAAGAATCCTCGTGCCTTCAGTCCGAGGAGTGTCAATCTATTTTGTTCGATCTAGCAGCACTACAGTTTAGTCCCTGGGCGGGAAATCTTTACTAAAAACTTACAATCATACATTTAAATTCCCTAAAAAACCGTATTTAATGCTATTATCTTAAGAAACTATATTTTTTTATAATGAAAGCTGCACAGCCTGATCAAGAAACAGGAAGGCTTGAGGCATCGGGAAAGTACAGGATGCTCGACACCGCTCCTGAAGAAGCGTTCGATGATTTAACACGTTTAGCAGCACAAATTTGTGAAACGCCTATTGCCCTGTTGACGCTGATTGATGGCAATCGGCAATGTGTGAAGTCAAAAGTTGGTTTAACAGCAATAGAAGCTGAACAGGCGATCGCCATTTGTACCCAGGTTCACCTGCTAACTGAAGTAGTAGTTGTAGAAGAAACTTTAGCTGACGAAAGATTTGCCACCAATCCTTTAGTAACAAATGATCCCTACATTCGGTTTTTTGCAAGCGTACCTCTAATCACATCAAGTGGAGATATACTGGGAACACTCTGGGTAATCGACTATGTGCCAAGATCGCCCAAAGCATCGCAGTTAGAAGGCTTAAAAGCATTAAGTCGTCAGGCGATCGCGCAACTTGAACTACAACAGAAATTAGCAGATTTAGCAACGCAGCGTTGGCTAGAGCGCAAGGAACTAGAAGCAAAGCTACAGCGTAGGGAGCAAGAACTCCTCGATTTTTTTGAAAATGGCACTATTGGTTTACATTGTGTCGATGGGAACGGGATCATCATCTGGGCAAATCAAGCAGAACTAGATCTTCTCGGCTACACTCCAGAAGAATATATTGGACAGCACATCGCTAAATTCCACTGCGATAAAGCAGTAATTGAAGATATCCTCCAGAGGTTGAGTGGGAAAGAAACGCTCTTAAATTACGAAGCGAAAATTTTGTGCAAAGATGGATCGATTCGGGATGTCCTGATCAACTCAAATGTGCACTGGGATAATGACAAATTTATCCATACACGCTGCTTTAGCCGTGACATTACTAAGCGCAAGCAAGCCGAAGCAGAGCTACGGGAACTAAGTGCTGCTCTTGAAAATGCTGTTGAGGGAATCTCCAGACTTGACACAAACGGTCGCTACATTGCTGTTAATAAAGCTTACGCCAGTACAAACGGTTACCAACCTGAAGAAATGATAGGTATAGAATGGCAGGCGACCGTACATCCAGAAGATTTAGAAATGATGAATTTTGCCTATCAACAAATGCTGGCTGAGGGCAAAGTAGAAGTTGAAACTAGAGGAATCCGTAAAGACGGTTCGATGTTTTATAAGCGAGTAGTGATGATTTCTGCTTATGACGTGCAGAAGCAATTTATTGGGAATCACTGCTTTATGAAAGATATCAGTGATCGCAAACATATAGAAGAAAAAATTCGCGAACAAGCTGCTTTGCTAGAAATCACAACAGACGCGATTTGCGTTCGAGATTTGGATCAAAAAATCTTATTTTGGAACAAAGGTGCTGAGCGTCTGTATGGCTGGAAAGCAGAAGAAGTCTTGGGGAAAAATGCCTTAGATATTTTATACAGTAAAACTGTACTTCCACCTCCGGAAATTGAAACATCCCTTGCTGAAGAAGGCTCTTGGCAAGGAGAGTTAGATAAAGTTACTAAAGAAGGCAAACAAATCATTGTTGAAAGCCGCTGGACGTTGGTGCGGGATATTCATCTTAAACCCAAATCAATTCTTGTTGTCAATACCGATATTACACAAAAGAAACAACTTGAAGCGCAGTTTCTCAGAACACAGCGCATGGAGAGTATCGGCACATTAGCTGGTGGTATTGCCCATGATTTGAACAACGTTTTCGCCCCAATTTTGATGGCGATTCAGCTTTTGCAACTCAAACTCACTGATCCCCAATGTGAGAAGTGGTTGGCAATTTTGGAAACGAGCGCTCAGCGTGGGGCTGACTTGGTAAAGCAAGTGGTGTCATTTGCACGAGGAGTGGAAGGTGAGCGTACCCTTATTCAAGTCAGACATCTGATTAAAGAAATCCAGCAGATTGCTATTGAGACTTTTCCCAAATCAATAGCGATTGATATAGATGTCTCAGAAGATTTATGGACTGTTTGTGGAGATGCAACTCAACTGCATCAGGTGCTGATGAATCTGTGCGTCAATGCTCGCGATGCTATGCCACAAGGCGGTACTTTTAAGATATCTGGAAAAAATATTTTCATTGACGAACATTATGCCCAAATAAATATTGATGCCAAAGTTGGTCATTATATTGCGCTTACTGTATCTGATACTGGAACCGGAATTTCTGCGGAAATATTAAATCGAATTTTCGATCCTTTTTTCACCACCAAAGAAGTTGGTAAGGGTACTGGGCTTGGTCTTTCTACAGTAATTGGTATAATCAGAAGTCACTGTGGCTTTGTTAATGTATATAGCGAGTTGGGACAAGGTACAGAATTTAAGGTGTATTTGCCAGCCCTGGCGGAAACAGTAACGCAGTCAGTCGAAGACAGCGAATTGATGATAGGAGAAGGAGAACTAATTCTCGTTGTTGATGACGAAGAGCCAATTCGTAATATTACCACTCACTCACTGGAAACCCACGCCTACAGAGTGTTAACTGCCTGTGATGGAATAGAAGCGATCGCCTTATATGCACAGCATCGCGAAGAAATTAGTACTGTGATAGTCGATATGATGATGCCGTCTATGGACGGGCCAACAACTATCAGGATGTTGCAAAGAATTAACCCAGATGTCAAGATTATTGGCGTCAGTGGACTCGTATCTAGTAATAAAGTGAATGTGGCGACATCTGCTGGGATTAAAGCTTTTTTAAACAAGCCATATACCGCCGCAGAATTATTGAAAACTATTAGGAAAGTTCTGGGTACAAATTAAATATTAAGTCATTGTTCATTGGACAACTGACAGGAAGGATGTAGTATTGGCGTTTTTAAATTGTCTGTTATACCCATATATTTGGGAGCAAATGCGGGAGCCCCTACACCACTGATAACTGACAGGAAGGGCGTAGCATTTGCGTTTTTAAATTGTCTGTTATATCCATATATTTGGGAGCAAATGCGGGAGCCCCTACACAACTAACAACTGACCACTGACCACTGACCACTGACCACTGACCACTGACAATTGATACCAAGGTACTGCAATCACTCCGGGAAATGGCAGCAGTACTTACGCAAATTTTAGGAATGAACCACCATATATGGAGTTTGTGCGTAAAAAGGCTGATGTTGTCCTAATCGCACAAGCAGTTGCCCAAGGAGATGCGACTAACATCACATACGTTTAAGTCAAGCTATGGGAACCTAGAGATGACAACCCTATCAAAATATCCCTGTCCTACAAACAACTAATAATAAAAAATAACAAATAACAAACAACAAACAACTAATAACAAACATGAACATTTCCGTAAATCAGAGAGAGTTCCCCCTGATCCTGGTCGTAGACGACGACGAGTTCATGCGAATTCAGCTACGCCACGCGATGGAACAAGTAGGTTATCAAGTAGTAGAGGCGAGTAATGGAGAGGAAGCCTTAGCTGCTTACACACACTACAACCCAGATGTTGTGTTGCTGGATGCCCTAATGCCAGTGATGGATGGCTTTACTTGCTGCAATCGATTGCGTAAACTGCCTGGAGGTGAGTACACCCCTGTATTAATTATCACCGCTATTGAGGCTCGAAAGTCTGTAGATCAGGCATTTGTGGTGGGTGCAAGCGATTACATTACCAAGCCTATTCAATGGGCAGTATTGCGTCAACGGGTGCATCGTCTCCTTCTGGCTACGCGAGCAACGGAGGAATTACGACAGCAGACGGAACGGGCGATCCTCTCGGAAGAACGATTGAGATTAGCCCTAGAAGCTGCTCGCATGGGTACCTGGGATTGGGATATCGAAATCGGCAAAGTCACGCACTCGGTTACTACGGAAGCGCTCCACGGTGCTGACCCAGGCTCTTTCGACGGCACTGTTAACGGCTTCTTCAACAGTCTTCACCCAGAAGATCGGGAATTCGTCACCGAAGCCTTACGCCGTACCTTGGAGGAGGGCGCGGAATACAACATTGAGTTCCGCGTGATTTGGCCTGACGGAAGTGTTCATTGGGTGGCAAGCAAAGGTCAAGTCTACTACGACAACAGCGGTAAACCTCTGCGGATGACCGGAATCAACATGGACATCACCGAACGCAAGCGGGTAGAAGAAGCCCTCAGAGTAAGTGAAGAACGCTGGCAATTGGCATGGCGTGGCAATAATGATGGCATTTGGGACTGGAACGTAAAAACAAATGAAGTCTTCTTCTCAGTTCGCTGGAAGGAAATGCTAGGTTACGAAGATCATGAGATTTCCAACCATTTAGATGAATGGGCGATCCGAGTCCATCCAGATGATATTGGCTGGGTGACACAAAAAATCCAAGACCATTTTGCTAAGAAAACACCGTTTTACAGTACTGAACACCGCATTTTGTGCAAAGACGGTACATATAAATGGATTCTGGCTCGCGGTCAGGTGATTTGGGATGAAGAGGGAAAGCCAGCGCGGATGACTGGTTCCCATACTGATATCACTGATCGCAAGCGAGCAGAAGAAGAATTACAGCGACAGAACTTGCGGACGCAACTATTTGCCGAAGTTACGCTGAAGATTCGCCAGTCTTTGAAAATAGAGGAAATTCTCAACATCAGTGTCACCGAGGTGCAAAGAATTTTCAGCAGCGATCGCGTTTTGCTCTTTCAATTTTTGTCGAATGGATTAGGCAAAGTAGTTACAGAAGCAGTGAATCCCAACTATCCCTCGGTTTTAGGCAGAAATATCACTGAAGACTGTTTTGAATTAGAGTACTTACATAAGTATCGTCATGGTCGAATTTATGCAATTGATGATATAGAAAAAGCCAAAGTTCCAGAGTGCCTGGTTGAATTTATGCAAGAGTTCAATGTCAAAGCAAAGCTTGCTGTGCCTATTTTCTTAAAGGAAAAATTCTGGGGTCTGTTAATTGCTCATCAGTGCGATCGCCCTCGTTTTTGGTCTAGCTTTGAAACCGAACTCCTGGGACAACTGGCGAATCAAATTGGTATTGCCTTAGCTCAAGCTCAACTCTTAGAACAAGAAACCCGCTACTCCCAGGAACTTGCCCGTTCCAATGCCGAACTCCAACAGTTTGCCTCGATCGCCTCACACGATTTGCAGGAACCACTACGCAAGATACAGGCATTTGGTGACAGGCTTAAGACAAAATATAGCGAGGTACTTACTGAACAAGGGCGCGACTATCTAGAACGGATGCAGAATGCTGCTCTAAGAATGCAGAACCTAATCGACGCTCTACTGCTGCTTTCGCGAATTACGACTAGAGCTCAACCCTTCGTTCCCGTAAATCTCGATCAGGTAGTTAAAGAAGTTTTGTTAGATTTGGAAGTGCGCATCGACTCCTCCAAGGCAGAGGTAGAATTAGGCTCGCTGCCAACGATTGAAGCCGATCGCCTACAAATGCGTCAACTGCTACAAAACCTGATCGGCAATGCGCTGAAATTCCACCCAAAGAACGAACCACCAAGGGTTAGGGTTTGGGGAATACTGACTGACGAAAAAAGTATGGAGTATGAAGTAGGAATGAGCAATGAACAATTCCCAATTCTCTGTAAGCTCACCCATTGTCAGCTCATGGTACGAGACAATGGCATTGGTTTCGACGAAAAGTATATAGACCGCATCTTCAACGTTTTTCAACGCTTGCAAGGTCGTAGCGAATATGAAGGAACCGGCATGGGTTTGGCAATTTGTCGCAAGATAGCTGAACGTCACAATGGAAGCATCACCGCCAAAAGCTCGCCCGGAGGAGGGGCAACTTTTATCGTGACGCTTCCCATTAAACAGCACCAAGGAGAAACTTAAGAGTGAAACAACGCCGCACAAGCATCACAATCCTGATGGCTGATGATGATGAGGATGACCGTCTCTTAGCTGGTGAGGCTTTAGCAGAGAGCCGATTAGCCAATGCTCTGTACTTTGTTCGAGATGGCGAGGAGTTGATGGATTATCTGTATCGACGTGGTAAGTATGTTCTTGAGAGCGATTCGCCACGTCCGGGTTTGATTCTGCTGGATCTGAATATGCCGAAAAAAGACGGTCGCGAAGCTCTAGAAGAGATTAAAGCTGACCCGAATTTGCGGCAAATCCCCGTGGTGGTACTGACAACCTCAATGGCTGAGGAGGATATCTATCGGACTTATGACTTGGGAGCGAACTCGTTTATCGCTAAACCAGTTACCTTTGACTCCTTAGTTGACGTTATAAAGACGATAGGAAGGTACTGGTTTGAAATTGTGGAATTGCCGCTAGAAGAAGCTGGAGAGGAATATGGACAACGCGAGAGTCAAAGTACTTTTGGTTGATGATGACGAAGATGATTATGTCTTGACTCGTGATTTGTTCTCAGAAATGAATGGAGACAGATTCGAGCTGGAATGGCTGTCTTCTTACGATGCTGCAATGGATGCAATATTGCTTAAGCAGCACGATGTCTATCTTTTTGATTACCGTCTTGGTGAGCGCAATGGACTGGAACTTTTGCGTGAGACGGTGGACAAGGGCTGTTCTGCTCCCATTATTTTACTGACCGGTCAAGGCGATCGCGAAGTAGACCTGGAAGCGATGAAGGCTGGAGCGGCGGATTATTTGGACAAAAGCCAGATCGTAGCGCCTTTGTTAGAACGTTCCATTCGCTACGCGATCGAGCGCAAGCAATCTGAACAGAAAATTCGTGAACAAGCAGCCCTGCTTGATATTGCTACAGATGCAATTATCGTTAGAAGTCTAGAGAGCAAAATTCTCTTCTGGAACAAAGGTGCCGAGCGAGTATACGGCTGGATTGCTTCTGAGGCAATTGGCCAGAATGCGTCGGAACTCTTGTACAGAGAAATTCCAGCTCAACTCACACAAATTCAACAAATTCTTGAGGAAACTGGCTCCTGGCAAGGGGAGTTGCATCAAGTCACTAAATGTGGTAAAGAAATCATCGTTGCCAGCCGCTGGACGCTGGTACGCGATACTGAGAATAAACCCAAATCAATTTTGGTCGTTAATACCGACATTACCCAGACCAAACAACTTGAATCTCAGTTTCTCCGTGCTCAGCGTATGGAGAGTATTGGTACTCTCGCTAGTGGTATCGCCCATGACTTAAACAATGTGCTGACACCGATTATGATGACAGCTCAACTGCTGGAAACACAACTTCACGATGAATACAGTAAGCGGTTGCTGCCAATCATGGTAACAAGTGCTAAACGCGGCGCTGCTTTGGTCAAGCAAGTTCTGTCATTTGCACGAGGTATTGAAGGTAAGTTTACGATTCTTCAAATCAAGCATTTGATAACAGAAATTAGGCAAATTGCTCTAGAAACTTTCCCCAAATCTATCCAGATCTCTACAGATATACCGCAAGATTTGGGAACTGTCTTTGGAGATGCTACACAACTGCATCAACTGCTGATTAATCTCTGTGTTAATGCTCGCGATGCTATGCCACATGGCGGACTTTTAAGTATCTCTGCTGAGAATTTTTTCATTGATAAAAACTATGCCAAAATGAATCTTGATGCCCAAGTTGGTCATTACATTGTTGTTAGGGTTGCCGATACGGGAACGGGCATTCCTCCTGAAATATTGGATAGAATTTTTGAGCCATTTTTCACGACCAAAGACATTGGTAAAGGTACGGGACTAGGGCTTTCAACAGTAATCGGTATTATCAAAAGTCATGGCGGTTTTGTGAAGGTTTACAGCGAGGTGGAAAAAGGAACTGAATTTAAGGTTTATTTGCCAGCAGCAGAGGCAATCCCTACTCCGCAAATAGAAGAATTTGAATTGCCTAGAGGACATGGAGAATTAATTCTCGTTGTTGATGATGAACCTGCAATTCGCGATATTACTAAAACCTCGCTACAAACTTACAATTACAAGGCTTTGACCGCTAGTGATGGTATTGAGGCAATCACAATATACGCGGAGCATCAACAAGAAATTAGTGTTGTGTTGACTGATATGATGATGCCAACTATGGATGGTCTAACTACTATGCGCACGCTGCAAAAAATTAACCCGCAGGTTAAGATTATTGCAGTCAGTGGACTTGCATCCAGCGATAAGCTTACAGAAGTTGCTAAGATTGGCGTCAAAACATTTTTGGCGAAGCCCTACACTGCTAAGGAGTTATTGACAACGCTTCAGGGAATTATAAGAGAAAATTAATAAGTATAATTTCTCCAAGTTGCTGCTCAAAAATTAGGTTTTAATCAAATCCTCTTCAAGACATTTTCTTAGCTCTTAGTGTGTTAACTTTTTTTTTCATGCTACCTACATCCTCTGCAATACTTGTAGAATCACATCCATAGGTACTTGATCAGTAATGGTTACTTTAGCAATTTGAGTAGGAAGAACAAAACGCACTTTACCGTCTTTGACTTTCTTATCGGTTTGTAAGGCCTCAAGAATTGGTTCAACATCCAGTGCAATTGGTAATTGAGTGGGTAATCCTGCTTTTTGAATTAGCGTGTCTTGACGTTGGGCTTCCTCGGGTTTCCAGATCTGAAGTTTAACTGCAATTTTACCCGCTGCAACCATACCAATTGCCACAGCTTCTCCATGATTTAATATTTTGTAGCGAGTTGAACTTTCGATGGCATGACCTATCGTATGACCGTAGTTTAAAATTGCTCTTAACCCAGCTTCTTTTTCATCTTGACTGACAACATCGGCTTTGGCCTGACAGGAAGAAGTAAGGATATTTTGCAATAAATCTTCATTCACGGCTGACAGTTGATCGAGACGTTTAGCATTCTCCAATTTGGCGAATAATTCAGCATCCCAAATAACCCCATACTTGATTACTTCTGCCATTCCCGCACGAAATTCTCTTTTGGGTAATGTTTTTAATACCAAAGGATCAATTAACACAAATCGTGGCTGATGAAAGGCTCCGATCAAGTTTTTGCCTTGGGGATGATTGACTCCAGTTTTGCCACCAACTGAGGAATCCACCATTGCTAAAAGCGATGTCGGGATCTGCACTACGTTAATCCCTCGCAGCCAGCTAGCAGCCGCAAAGCCTGTCATATCTCCAATCACTCCACCTCCTAAAGCAACCATTGTTGAGGAGCGCTCTAGGCGGTTTTCTAGGGCAATATCGTAGATTTTTTGGATGGAATTGAGGGTTTTGTGACGCTCACCCGCTGGCAGGATGCAGCAGGATACCTCATATCCCACTAACTTTAAAGCAGCGATCACTCTTTCTCCATATTTTTTGAAAATTACTGGATTGGACACCAGCAAAACTTTCTTCCCCAGTTTCAGCCGGCTCATCCAAACCCCTACATCATCTAAGGCCACCCGTCGCGATCGCGATTTCATAAGACTGCTGCGGTACATCAACACGAATTACAGATTTCATTGCCAAAACTCTTTTTTCCAAGCACCTGTGGGCTGTATTTTATCTCAGTTGATGATTGAATGGACTGATGTAAGTTTTTGTGGAGAAAGGTAAATGTCTGGAGTCATCGCTTACTTTTTAATGCTCGGTGGTGCTACGGGTGTCGCTTTGGCGCTGTTTTTTGGTCTGAAGGCTGTCAAGTTGATCTAAGCTGACAGGTGTAGGGTGGGTAGTAATTGCCCACCTTGGTCATTAGTCATTGGTCATTAGTCATTGGTCATTAGTCATTGGTCATTAGACCTCTTGCATAAATCCAAGAAGGGCGTAGCATTTGCGGATAAACACCCTGATTTCACCGATAAATACGGGCGCAAATGCTACGCCCCTACAGATACATTTTTACTTTTGCAAGGGCTCTATTAGTCATTAGTCATTGGTCATTTGTTAGTTGTTAGTTGCCCAATTACCAATTACCAATTACCAATTACCAATTACCAATTACCAATTACCAATTACCAATTACCAATTACCAATTACCAATTACCAATTACCAATTACCAATTACCAATTACCAATTACCCCTTACCAATTATCTTTTTGTTGCTTAATTGGCAGAAAAATTAAAAACTCTGTACCTTGTCCTGGTGTTGAAATACACTCCACTCTTCCAGAGTGTTTTTCAACTACAATCTGATAGCTAATGGCGAGACCTAAGCCTGTTCCCTTACCAACTGGCTTAGTAGTAAAAAAGGGATTAAAAATCTTTTCTTGTACCTCAGCCTTTATACCAGGTCCATTGTCAGCAATCCGAATCATCACGCTGTTATTTTCCTTAACTTCAGTACAAATTCGGATTTGTCCTTTATCCTGGGCTAATGACAATTTGCCACTAACAAATGACTCATTGATTGCATCAATACCATTAGACAATATATTCATAAATACCTGATTGAGCTGACTTGGATAACACTCTACTTTTGGCAGTTCACCATACTCTTGAATGACTTGAATTTCAGGTCTTGAAGGTTGTTCTTTCAAGCGGTGCTTCAAAATGAGCAAAGTGCTATCAATACCTTCATGAATATCCACCTGTTTGCATTCTTTTTCATCCACACGCGAGAAGTTCCTTAAAGACAGCACAATTTTGCTAATTCGTTCGGCACCTTCTTTCATCGACAAGAGTAGTTTTGGGAAATCTTCGGCGATGAAATCTGCGTCTTTCGCCTCTAGTTGTTCAGAAATTTCTTCGACAGGTTCAGGGTAGTAATCTCGATATAACTCAATAAGCTGTAGCAAGTCTTGGGAATAGTCTATCGCTGGTTGGATATTGCCGTAAATGAAGCTTGTTGGATTATTGATTTCGTGAGCAATTCCTGCAAGCATTTGCCCCAAAGAAGACATTTTTTCGGCTTGAATTAGTTGTGCTTGGGTATTCTGTAATTCCCGATAAGCTAGCTCTAATTCTTCAGCTTTGGCTCGATATTTTGCTTCTGATTTTTGCAGTGCAACTTCAACAATTTTTCGCTCGGTAATATCACGAGATACGCCCTACTGTTTGGATAACCTGTCCCGAAGCATCTCTGATTGCAGTCTTAACTGTGCTGAACAAGCGTTCAATTCCATCATAACGAATGACGGGTTCTTCTATACTCAGAGTTTGCCCAGTGTTAAAGACATAGGCATCGTCTTTCACATACTGTTGCGTATAGTCAGGATTAACTATGGGTGAATCGATGATACCTTGCAATTGTTCCATTGTCATCCCGTAGTATTCACGAAATGCTTTGTTGGCATAAATAATGCAAGATTGTGAACCTTTGCATAAAATAAAGTCAGGTATGGCGTCGAGAATTTGCTGATAAAGAAAGGTAGTCTCCTGTATTTTTTCCTCTGTAAGTTTTCGCTCGCTAATGTCTCGCGAGATGCCAACTACACCCAGAATGTTTCCTTCTGCATTGCGCCAAGGGCATTTCGTGCTTAGCAATGTCCGCATTATCCCTTTTTCGGGTACCATTTCCTCGTAAGTTACAGATTCGCCCGTTGTTATAATTTTCTGGTCTGCTTCCATAATTTTACGGGCAATTTTTGGCTCAAATAACGCAGTGTCATCAAAGCCGATAACCTCCTCCATCGGTTTAGAAAGCCAGCGAAGTACAGTCGAGTTAGCTACTACGTAACGCCCCAAATGATTTTTGACAAATACCACATCAGGAGTGCTGTCAATCAGGGAACGCAAGATATTATTGCTTTTTTGTAGTTCCTCTTCTGCTTGCTTGAGTTCCGTGATGTTACGAGCTACCTTTAAGACAGTCTCAATTGTTCCATCTGGTTTAAACTCAGGAACAATACGAGATTGATAATATTGAATACCATTTGGCGTGGGAAAGTTAAATTCAATCAGTCGTTCTTTTCCAGTATTAAATACAGAGCGCAAAGCTTCTTGGAAAAAGGTAACAATATCTTCTGGTATTCCCAAATCTCGATGAGTTTTACCAATGAAGGTTTCTGGTGTAATTCCTGTTGCTAATATCGCTGCTGGATTAACGTACACATGTCGTAGTTGCTTGTCGAATCTACCAATAATGTCAGGGGAATTTTCTACTAAAGCTCTAACTTCTTGTTCGCGACGATGTAACTCGATATCTGCTTGTTTCCGTTCGCTGATATCTTGATGGGAGCCAACTAGGCGTAATGCTTTCCCCTCTTCATCCCATTGTGCCTGTCCCCGTGCCAAAATCCATTTGTAACTGCCGTCTTTGCAGCGCAGACGATACTCAACAATGTACTGCTCTAGTTTCTTATCCAGGTAAGCTTGTAAGATGTCCATCACCCGCTCAATATCGTCGGGATGTAAAAGATTGCGCCATTCCTCAAACTGGTGTCTTATTTCGTGGTTTTCATAGCCCAACATTTGGGTTAAGCGAGTAGATAGAAAGGCGTAACCGGTGTTTATATTCCAGTCGTAAATGCCATCATGATTGCCAGCAACTGCTAATTGCCAGCGTTCTTCGCTAAGACGCAAAGCTTCTTCTATTTGCTTGCGCTGTGTAATGTCAGTGGCTGAACCTAAAATCTGTTTAGGCCTTACCTTCTTCTGTTCTGGTGAACACAGTATCCTGGCTATAAAACCAATAATATTCACCATTTTTGTGTTTCATCCGGTACTCAAATTCCAAGACTTCGCCATCAGTTGCTGTCTCAAATTGTTTGAGATATTGAGGGAATTTTGCAAAATCATCAGGATGCATGAGTTTGGGTACCATTGCTGCTCCCATCTGAATCGCTTCTTCTGGTGTGTAGCCAATACTCGTGTATAGTTCGCGATTATAGTGGAAACTTCGTTTTTCTATCAGGTCATAAACATACAAAACATTGGGATGTATCTCAATGATTGCGGTGAGCAAACGTTGGCTTTCTCGTAATTCTTCTTCTACCAGCTTACGCTCTTCGAGTTCTTTAGTAAGTAGTGAATTTTGCTCGCTTAGTTGCTTAGAAAGATGAGATGAGCGCAATTTGATTTTAGACACAACCCAAAACCTCTTCTGCTTGAAACGGTTTGCTGATTTAGTCCACCCCGCTAGCCTCAAAGGCTTTCACCTTATCGAATATTTCACCCCTTGTTTTGTGAACAATTAACACAGCTTGTAACGAAAATTGTTACTAAAGCCTTCGTTTTTTTGGGTTAAACTTTCTCAAAGTTGGGCAAAGTTACCGGAAATTTAAAATTCTTTAAATATAGCATTTAACACTTCCGCTCACACCTATCCACTGGGAGATAGCTAGACTCTCACTTCTTGTGATTTTTGCAGCGTACTTTTTAGCTGAGACTTGAGAGATGGACGCGCTATACTTACAGTTTTTGCCAAAACTCCTACTAATTGGGCAATTATTTCATCAGGTAATTTATCAATGATTTGTGGCTCAAAGTATTTATAAAGCAATGTCAAAATTTTGTGGGCACGCTCCAACGGTACGTAACTATTCATCGCTTGTTTTGTGAAACCTAGCCATCTCTGACGCACGGCATAGGCTTGCTGTCGCTCTAGACGCGATTCTGGATACACTAGAGATATTTTACCGAGAGGAATAACTCGCTTGCAATCGAAATCGAAAGCACCACCAATAGCAGCACCAGGGCCTGCTATTTCTGTATGATAGCGATGGCAAATAATCATAGCGTTGCCACGACCACCAGTAATCTTGAGAAGTTGTCCACTTTGCAACTGATTCAAGATTTCAGTGGGTTGAGTTATTGGTCTGCGGATAAGAGCTTTGTCTGTCATGAGCAATCCTCTAACCAGTCCACTATTTTCAATTATTATTTATCTCTCAGTGAGAGATATTAGTTAAATGTTCCAGATTTTAAATCGTCTCAAAAGTTTTTTCTAATCCATCGGGCCCACCATAATCAGAACAACTCAGATCTGTGGTAGGAAAAACACCCATTAACTTGATCTACTAATTTCTTGGTAATGCCAATGATATTTTTATCTAACAAGAGAGAATTCCACAATGCTTTGTCTCTTTGCAATGGGAATATTTTTGTTTTATTTTACACGAGTAATACTGATTAGTCAGGATATTTTTGAAGATTGATATAAAGATTCAACTAATAAATAAACAGAGCAATTTCTTAGACCTCTCTTTTGCAATCTTGTCTATTAGAACCTCAAGCTGCAAAAACTATACTTTTTTTCAATATTTGTCAAAAGTTAAGATACCCGACTTCTTAACGAAGTCGGGTATCTTACCTACACGAATTGTTGATTACAAGGCTGTGCTTACATTTGGATTCAGTAGCAGTTTACCATCTGCATCCACACTCAAATCTTTTCCTGGGATAAATCCTTTACCAACCAAATGTTTATAGACAGAAAATGATGTTATTCTGTTAATCTCCTGCATCAGATCCGCAGGGATAATATGTTGGATCGTCCAGATAATTGAGTCATTGTCAAGCCAGAGCAAACGATGCATACTTACCAACAATACACCGGCTACAGATTCAAACGGTAGTTGAGTTCTCAGATTGGCGATCAGGGCTGTCCCGATTTGGGTGTTGCGAGTCATCATCGCCATTGCGATTTTACCGGTCTGTTGGTCTAGTTCTAATGAGTTCATACTTGGCTATTGCGTTTTCTGCTAAGGTGCGCTGGCCTACGGTCTCAGAGTTTTGCCAAGTATAACCTAAGATAGTTGAAAATATCTCTCAGGGAGGATGCCAAATATTTGTAATCGGTGACATCTTGCTGCTGAACAGCAGCCGTAGCTTGACCTGAGAAAGGCTGAAAATCTACCCCCTAAGTCAAACAACTTTCAATCGTCGCGACAACTGATTGAGCGAGTGCTGTGAGATGATAACCTCCTTCTAAACCGAAAACAATACGACGAGTCAGTTGTAGACAGTATTTAGTGAAGAGTCCATAATCTGCCGGCTGTAGAGAAATGGCGGCCAAGGGGTCAGCATCATTAGCATCGTAACCGGCGCTGACTATTAGTAAATCTGGCTGAAAGTCTTGTAAGAACGGCATGACTTTCTGCTCAAATAGTGGTTGGTAATCAGCAATTGTGCTACCTGGTGACATGGGCAAATTTAGCACGTTGTTATGGAAGCCTCGCTCGCTAGCTGAGCCTGTACCAGGATAACAGGGAGATTGATGTAGGGAACAGTAGATGATGCGATGGTCACTCTCAACAATGTCTTGGGTTCCGTTACCGTGATGGACATCCCAATCTAGGATAGCAACGCGGTTGATTCCTGGTTTTTCTAGGGCTGCGTTTGCGGCGATCGCTGCATTGGAAAATAGACAAAATCCCATTCCCCTATTACGCTCGGCATGGTGTCCGGGGGGACGCGCTAAGATAAAGGCTGGGTTGTTGTTGGACAGTGCGTAATTAACGCCATCCAGCCAAGCATTCACAGCTAGTAAGGCGATGTCATAGCTTTGCGGGGAAACTGGGGTATCTGCATCTAAAAGTCCACCTCCCAGTTCCGCTGCCAGTTTTACTGTGTCAATATGTTTCTGAGAGTGGACTTGTTGTAGTATGGGTAAAACAGATCGCTCCTTTACTGGTGTCGGTAGTCGCCAGTCAATTTGAGAGGCCCAAGGAGCGGCTTTTAAGCTGTTGACGCATGCTGTCAAACGTGCTGGTTGTTCTGGGTGGAACCGACCGTTATCATGCTTGAGAAATTCATCGGAGTAAATAACTGGCAACATAGTCCTAAAAGCGAGACATTTTAAAACTACCGATGCATGAAAGTTTAGCATCAAGTGGGTCGGATTTTTTTTAGTGCGTTAAGACGCCTCGCTCTTGAAGTATATCTGCTCAAAGCAGAGATTTGGACGTTGAGCTGAATTTCCAAGGCGGGGAGGGAAAGTTTCTTACTCCCCATACTTGGAACTCTTCACTCAGTTTATTTTTTAAGCAGAGGAGGAATCACAAGAGTAAACAGCATCCCAAATGCGAACAAAGCTAGGGTTAATTCTCTCGAAAAAGTCCTAGGCATCAAAATAGCAAGAGTGCCTAAAATTATCAAAGCCAGGGTTACCTCCCTGGTTATAAGATTAGGCATCACAAGAGTTGCAATCAGTCCAAATATGATAAAAGCAATTACGGCTTCCATTTTACTGTTTCCTCCTAGGGTAAAAGCACTAGCTCTTCCAGAATAAATTTGCGACAAAAGTAAATTTTGTTGATACCGAACCCGACTCTGTAAACTTGATCGCCAGTGTAATACTAATTTTTCTTATAACTTAAAATATCTCAAAAAATTACAGAAGTCAGTATTCAGAAATTTTGAATTGTGAACTAAATCCTCGTCAAGGAATTAAACAGCTTTCTGTTTCGATCATAAACCATTTGTATTTCGCGTTGCAGTTCCCTCCAGTACACGCAGCCAAAGCATATCCTCTGGTAGCCGTGCGAGACCAGCCCAGAGCATAGTAATTGTGTTAAAATTTTAAAAGAAAGTAGGATTATTTGGCAAATATCTGCGTAAAAAGCGGCATTTTTTGCAACTTTTTAGCTTTTTGCTGCCAAATACTTAAAGTTTAATGGAGTTTTTGCTTCTATGAGTACATCCCAGGAGCGGATTGTCCCGACGAATTTGCGGAACGAGATGCAGCAGTCTTACCTGGAATACGCAATGAGCGTAATTGTGGGTCGGGCTCTACCAGATGCTAGGGATGGCCTCAAGCCGGTACATCGGCGGATTCTCTATGCAATGCATGAGTTAGGTCTTACTCCAGATCGCCCGTTCCGGAAATGCGCTCGTGTGGTTGGGGAAGTGCTGGGTAAGTATCATCCTCACGGAGATACTGCAGTATACGACGCTTTGGTGCGCATGGCCCAGGATTTCTCGATGCGATCGCCCTTAATCAACGGACATGGTAACTTTGGTTCGGTTGACAACGACCCACCAGCGGCGATGCGTTATACTGAGTGTCGCTTGCAGACCTTAGCAACAGATTCTCTGCTGCGGGATATTGAGTCAGATACTGTTGATTTCATCGACACTTTTGACGGTTCGCAGCAAGAACCCACGGTTTTGCCCTCTCGCCTTCCCCAGCTACTGCTTAATGGCTCTAGCGGTATTGCTGTGGGTATGGCTACTAATATACCACCTCACAATTTGGGTGAGTTGATTGATGGTTTGGTGGCACTGATCCACAATCCAGAACTTAGCGATCTTGACTTAATGCGCTATATCCCAGGGCCTGACTTTCCTACAGGTGGGCAAATTCTGGGAACTTCTGGTATCAAAGAAGCCTTTACTACCGGTCGTGGTTCAATTACCATGCGCGGTGTCGCCGAAATTGAAACAATTGAACATCGGGGACGTCCGGACAAAGAAGCAATTATTATCACTCAGCTACCTTATCAAACCAATAAGGCAGGGATGATTGAGAAAATTGCGGAAATGGTCAATGAGAAGCGCTTAGAGGGGATTTCGGATATTCGAGATGAAAGCGATCGCGATGGAATGCGCATCGTCATTGAACTCAAGCGCGATGCTTATCCCCGTGTGGTTCTCAACAACCTCTACAAGCAAACGCCCCTACAAATGAATTTTGGGGCGAATATGCTGGCTTTGGTGAGAAATGAACCGCAATTGCTCAGCCTTAAGCAGTTTTTAAGCGTATTCTTAGATTTCCGCATTGAGACGATTACCAGACGGACTCAATACGAACTGCGTAAAGCTGAGGAAAGAGACCATTTATTGCAGGGTTTATTAATCGCCCTCAGTAACCTAGATGGGATTATAATTCTTATCCGCGCCTCTGCTGATGCTCCTACAGCTAAGGGAGAATTGATTGAGGGTTTTGGTCTTTCCGAAGCGCAAGCAGACGCTATTCTGCAAATGCAACTGCGACGACTGACAGCACTGGAAGCTGAGAAGATTCAAGCAGAACACGAAGAATTACAAACTAGAATCGCCGACTTGCAGGATATCCTGGCAAATAAAAGCCGCATTCTGGAAATTATTGAAACCGAAGTCGCTCAGCTAAAAGCTACCCACGCTACACCGCGACGTACCGAGATTACGCAGCTTGAAGGTGAATTAGGTGACATTGACCTGATTGCCAACGAGAGAGCGGTAATTTTGCTAACTGAGCAAGGTTATATCAAGCGGATGCCTGTAAACGAGTTTAGCGCACAAGCGAGGGCAACTCGCGGCAAAGCAGCCGCCAAAATTAAGGAAGATGACGGAGTTGAGCATTTCCTGACTTGTTGCGACCACGACAGCATTTTATTCTTTAGCGATCGCGGTGTGACTTACTGTCTCAGAGCCTACCAAATTCCAGCCACTTCTCGCACAGCGCGGGGTGTCCCAATTGTCCAGATGCTACCGATTCCCCGCGATGAAAAAATCACCTCGATTGTACCGGTATCGGAGTTTACCGAAGATGATTATCTAGTGATGTTGACCCGCAAAGGTTACATCAAAAAGACTGCACTCGCTGCTTTCAGCAATATTCGTGCTAATGGATTAATTGCCATTTCCCTGGAAGAAGGCGACCAGTTGCGTTGGGTGCGTCGCGCTAAGGGAGAAGACAGCATCATCATTGGTTCCCGTCAGGGTATGGCGATTCACTTCAAAACGGACAGCGACCAATTGCGTCCCCTCGGCCGTGCGACAAGAGGTGTCAGGGCGATGAAATTGCGTGCTAAGGATGAATTGATTAGCATGGATATCCTGCCAAGTCAAGTAATTGCGAGTTTTGCAGCCGATGCGGATACGGAGTCTGAGGAGGAGACAGAGGAGGCCAACGGTTCCGAGTTGGTGGTTCCAGCAGGTCAAGGGCCTTGGGTGTTGGTGGTTACAATGGGTGGCTATGGAAAGCGGGTTCCAGTGTCTCAGTTCCGTCTGCAAAATCGTGCAGGTATGGGGATACTAGCTACGAAGTTCCGCAAGGCTAAGGATCAGCTAGCAGCGCTACGGGTGGTGAATGAAGGTGAGGAACTGATGATGGTAACCAGTCGCGGTATTATCATTCGTCAGGCGATCGATGCGATTTCTCCTCAATCCAGGATGGCTACAGGGGTGAGGGTACAGCGCTTGGATGAAGATGATGCGATCGCTGCTGTTGCGTTGGTTCCTCTAGCTGGCCAAGAGGAGGAAGAGATCGAGGAAGATTCGTGAGGTGAAAGTTATAGGAGTGAGAAACTCTCCTTAAGGATTAGGGATTGGGATTGAGAATAACTTCGACAATTGGGTTGGGTGGGGTTGGAATCTCCATCCATATCCGTAGAGATTCCCCAGTCCCCAGTCCCCAGTTTAAGCAGGCTTTTCTGCTGAGACAATGAACTCAAAAAGTTCTTTTTTGGATGTTCGTTTGCGGATTGTGCGGATGCTAACATTTACAAAACCTACAGACTCAAAAAGTCCTGCAAATATAGACTCGACCGGAAGCATAACATCATAAAACTTAGAGTTGCCAACAATATAGTGAATGACACCTCCAGGTTTGACTACATTAAAAAGCGCCTGAGAGTGTTGTAGCATATCATAGAAATACTTGTGAACATAGCGAGAAAGCAACTCACTTTTCTGTGCAATTTTGTCAATAATGTCAGAAAAATCATTATAGGGAATTTTTACATCAGACGCTGGTTTCCACTTTCCTACATTACTTGTCGCACAACCCCAAGTTCCACCGATTGCTTGCCAATCTAATTCTCCCGCTTCCCGTGCGTTCTGCAAATAGCCAAGCCAATACATATAAGGACGTAGTTCGCGAATATAACTCATACGGTTAGGATAAGGGGGAGAAGTGATGACACAGGTGTAGCGATTAGGCTCTAATTTTGTACAGAGTTCCCTAGCATCACAAAGAAGAATTTGCGGCTGTGAGATTATATTCGAGTAGGCTGCTTTACTAATTGTAGAAACTGCTTGTTTCCAAGTTAACACAGTCTCATCTTCAAGGAGTTGTAATAATGGCAGGTTGTTGTTATCTTTTTGTTTAAATGACATTGATTGATGTGCAAAGCTTACATTAGCTCGCGCAATCATCATGCGGCAAAATGTGATTTTAAGTAGATCTGCTACATTGTCTGATCTTGACTTTTCTATACTGTTAATTGCACGTATAGCACGGCTGAGGACTCCTATCGTCTGTTCATCCCACCACTTCTCAATTTGATGTAACGGTGGAACCCACCCCACTTTTTCTTCCACAGCAAGCATCTTTTCTACAACCAAATTGCCAAGCTTTTCAAAAGTAACTAATTCTTCAGTTTTATAAGAGCGCGTCTTGGTGCGTGTCAGCCATATCAGGAATGGATTAATATCTGTTGTAGCGCTTTCAATTCCTCGTTGGGCACACACAAGTACTGTAGTCCCCGTACCGCAAAACGGATCTAGAACGACTGGATGTTTTTCTTGGTTTGTATCTAGCAAACCCGCAACAAGATGAACCGAATGCGCAGGGGTAAGCCTTAACCATCCATAGCGAGTGTGCTTGAGATTGCCTTGATGTGTAAGGTGGTTAAAAAGACCAAGATTTTGTGGAGCTTCCATATAATTATGCACTAATTAGAGCAGTTAAAATAGCTTCTGTTTCATTTTTTATGCGCTCAGAATTTCTTTCAAAGAAAGCAGCGATATCATAACCAATAACATCTCGAAAAAAGACGTATGTGCTGTCGGTGGTAGAACCATATTTTGTGCCTCTTAAAAGTAACCACTGCGCTTGAGTATAGCGGTGAGCGACATCTTCATCTATTTGCATCGAAAAAAGAATTAAAACAGGGATATAAAGGTTTGCATAGGCGTTGGCTGCATTAGCAATGTCGGCATTTTGCCTCTTTGAATCTTTACTTTTATATCCTTGCCGTGCTTCAATTACTATTCCCTTAATACTGGCGAGCGTCTGTTGAGGTAAGAGCAGTTTATCAGCTGCATTGGTGAGCCAATGTTGTAGACGATTCTTGGTTTCAGCATCACGCAAATATTCGATATCGATACGTCCATCTAAAGAAAGACGACGCGGTTTTGCTGTTGATGAAGGTACTAAATAACTCCAATTAGCTTCTTCTTTGGACAAACCAAGATAGTCTTGTAAAACTTGGTTAAGAATCCATTGACTACCAATACCTAACTGTCGATAAATAGAAGTCATTCCACCTGCTGCTTTGTGAGCAGCATACATCAGATGAGAATCAAGACCTATCCAGCTATAAAATGGGTCAGAACCATACATTTGTTGGAACTGTTCAAGTGTTAATCCAGCTTTTCCTCCCTGACCAAATTTCGGTTTATATTGTGCGCATAAACGTAACGGAGTTGTTAGTAAAAGGAAATAGCGTTCATCTTCCGGTAGGCTTTCTGGAAGGTTAGGAGGTGGTACTGAAATCTTCTCCGTTGCGTCTAGAGACGCTAAAACTTCTGATTCATCATTAGTCATGCTTGTACATCCTACCTAATGTTTTGTATCTCTGAATCCTTAACTCCCGCTGAACATGAAAACTCCAAAGCTACTTTTGCCTTCCCCCCTTTTACTTTTGCCCTTGAGTGGCGGTATCCTGATGGGACTGACACCAGCACCTGTAGAAGCTTGGTTCTTAGCTTGGATTGCGATCGCTCCCTTATGGTGGTTAATTGCTAATGGTCGCAGCGTCCGCCAGTGTGCATTGTATGGCTTAGTCTGGGGTATTGGCTATCATGGCTTAGCGCTTTCTTGGATTACCGGGATTCACCCCATGACTTGGATGGGAGTACCTTGGTTAGCTAGTATTGCGATCGCCCTTTTTTGCTGGACTTTCATCACCCTCTGGGGAGCGGCCTTAGTCGCCATATGGGCATCATCTCTATTGTGGCTTAACCGCAATCATAATTCTCCCTGGATTCGCATTCTTATGGGAACAGCTTTATGGTGTGGTTTGGAAACTTTTTGGAGCAATAGTTCCTTGTGGTGGTCTTCCTTATCCTATACTCAAAGTCCACATAATTTACCAATTTTACACCTCGGTCAAATATCTGGACCTTCCACAGTTACAGCCGCAATTGTTGCAGTAAATGGTTTAATTGCGGAAGCTTTGATTAGTTATCGAGGATTGCAAGTTGGAAGTTCTAGAGAGCAACCTTCAACCCAAACTAACCTCAAATCTGTAACATTTATAGGTAGCGCCGTTGGATTATTCATCAGCTTACACCTGATCGGCTTTGGGCTGTATAGCCGACCATTGATTCAGCCACAAGAAACAGCACTGAAGGTGGGAATTATTCAGGGAAATATCGGCAACAGCATTAAACTTTTTACAGAAGGAAAGCGTCGTGCTCTGGAAAATTACACCAAAGGTTATCTAACTTTAGCTAATCAGAAAGTTGATGCTATTTTAACGCCAGAAGGCGCTTTACCATTTTATTTAAACGACCCCAGACTTCAGCCGTTCTACTCAGCAATTTTGTCTAAGGGTGTTGTTGCTTGGGTAGGAGCATTTGGACAAAAAGGACGGGGATATACTAATAGCTTATTTACTGTTACTGGTACCGGTGAAACATTTAGCCGATACGACAAAGTAAAGTTAGTCCCCTTGGGAGAATATGTTCCCTTTGAAGAAGTTTTAGGCGGATTAGTTGACCGACTTTCTCCTTTAAAAGAACACCAAGTTCATGGTTCACCAAATCAGCTAATTGATACACCTTTTGGACGCGCAATTGTTGGTATCTGTTACGATTCGGCTTTTTCTGAACACTTCCGTCGCCAAGCAGCAGCAAAAGCAAATAATCGTCCTATTTCTTCCCCCCTAAAAGGGGGGACTGAGGGGGGTGGTCAATTTATCCTGACAGCCTCTAACAATGCTCACTATAACCCAGCTATGCCTGCCCAACATCATGCTCAAGATGTAATGCGCTCAATTGAAACAGATAGGTGGGCTGTTCGTGCAACTAATACTGGCTATTCTGGTATCGTCAATCCCCACGGACAAACAATTTGGTTGTCTAAAATTAATACTTATGAAACTCATGCGGATACGATTTATCGACGACAAACCCAGACTTTTTATGTGCGTTGGGGTGATTGGTTAACACCAGTTTTATTGGGATGCGCTGGCTTATTTCGGTTGGTTTTCAAGCGTAGATAAATGGGTAATGGGTAATGGGTAATTGGTAATGTCGGCATTTTCCCCTCAAGAGGGCGGGTTTTGTTGAAAGGTTGTCTATTTTTCCATCAGCTTATCTTCTAAACCCGCCCCTACATTACTCCTCCAATCCCCAATCCCCAATCCCCTAAAACGAGATAGGATAAGATTAGCAGTTAGAGGGAAAATCGCCATGTTAAAGTACAATTCGCTGCACTGTTTGCCTTCCGCTGAAGACTTACCCGATTCGGATGATACCCCTGTGGATAATGAACTACAAGATTTAATTCCCGGCTTGCTCAAAGCAATATTAGCTATTATCTGGGCAAACCGTCAGGATTGGTATTTTGGGGTAGATATGGGGGTTTATTATGACCCTAACCAACCTGCAATTGTCCCCGATGGTTTTCTCAGTTTGGGGGTAGAAAGATTTATTGATGAAGACTTGCGCTTAAGTTACGTACTTTGGGAAGAGAATGTTGTCCCAATTATGGTGCTAGAAGTTGTTTCTCACAAACGTCGTGGGGAATACAGCACCAAGAAACAAATGTATGCAGAACTAGAGGTTTTGTACTATGTTGTTTATAATCCCCGTCGCCGCAAAAAACCACCATTGGAAGTTTATCGTTTAGTGAATGGGGAGTATGTGTTGCTATCAGGAAATCCTGTTTGGTTACCAGAAATTAATTTAGGAATTGGTAGGGAAAGAGGAACTTATCAAGGAATCACACGGGAATGGCTTTACTGGTATGATCAGCAAGGGCAAAGATTGCTGACTCCAGAAGAACGCATCTTACAAGCAGAACAACGTGCCCAAAGACTTGCGGAACAATTGCGCTTGCTTGGTATAGATCCAGAGTCTATTACTTGAAGGGCTATCTTAGTCAGCCAATCATTACCACTTCAAAAACGCTGCATCAAGTCCTTGTTCTCTGCGAATCTTTCCATCTTTCTCAAACCAGTCAATCACCTGCTGATGTGTCAAGTCTTCAATAGCAACTTCTGTATCTTTGGCGATTTGTTTCAACAGTCGTAGGGAGGAAATTGTTAAGCGGGTTAAGAACTTTTCCGGAGAGGATAGCAAGGCTTTATCTACATCTGCTGATTCTTCTTCGGTTAAGAATTGGGTTGTGGGTTGCTGTGAGTTCACGATGATTTTTTGAGGGTTACAGGTACGCTTAAGATTTAGGTTTTTTAACGCAGAGGTCGCAGAGTTCTACGCAGAGGGACGCAGAGTTTTTAGATAGGTTTTTGCTGTGCTTTAATTAGGTAGCCGCACTGATGTTCTCCGTTGTTAATCCAGTGGGTACGTTCTACGGTACAATCTGGTAGAACGGCGGCAAACATTTCTAGTTCATGTCCGCAGACGGTAGGGAAAGATTCGGCAACGTTGTGAATGGCGCAGTTGTGATCTGTCAACATGAATTGATGACTGTATCTATTGTCTAAATCTTTTGGTTCTAGTGCATACCACTCGGTCATGTAACCCTCAGATTTACGGATTTCTACTAATCTGGTAACGCGCTCTTTGAGAGATCCTTTACCAAGGCGATCGCGATATTCTAGGGCTTTGCGTTCCCACTGCTTGCGCAATATTGAGCTAAGCTGGTCATGACCTACTGTTTCAGCTAGGGTATCTAGCAGGGAAACTGCAAAATCTTGATAGCGAGTCGGGAAGCGATCGCGTCCTTGCTTGCTCAACTGATAAATATGCTGCGGGCGTCCCATACCGGCATATACTGGCGGGAGTTGCTCAATTAGCCTTTCCCCCTCTAAGTCTTTGAGATGACGCCGAATGGCTTGCGGGCTAATCTTCAGGGCGTCGGCTAGTTCCTGCGCCGTCGCTTGGCCGCGTTTCATCAGAAGTTGCAGGATGTCTTGCTTTGTGGAAGGTTGCTGGGTAGTCGTCATCGTCTTTCGGTGAATACTACGTTGAAAGGCGAGTGGAAAAAAAATCCAATCGGACTTTGACAACATCTTAGTTGTTAATGTAACTTATAATATACTTAAACAACAAATCTGTTGTTTAACTCAGTAGACCTGAGAGAGACCTCTAGAACACGAGAGAACACTAAATCTAATGACTGCCACCGTCAAGACATTAGTCAACCAGCCTTACAAGTACGGTTTCGTCACCGATATCGAGACAGACACAATTCCTCGCGGACTCAGTGAGGATGTGGTTCGTCTGATCTCAGCCAAGAAGAACGAACCAGAGTTCATGCTGGAATTTCGCCTTAAGGCATATCGGCAATGGCTAAAGATGACGGAACCAACTTGGCCTCACGTCGAGTATCCACCGATTAACTATCAGGATATCATCTATTATTCTGCACCCAAACAGAAAAAAGAAAAACTCAATAGTCTCGACGAAGTTGATCCAGCACTTTTGGAAACCTTCGAGAAACTAGGTATTTCTCTTTCTGAACAGAAACGGTTGTCTAATGTCGCGGTGGACGCCATTTTTGATAGTGTCTCCGTCGCTACTACTTTCAAAGAAAAGTTATGGAAAGAAGGCGTCATTTTCTGTTCAATTTCCGAAGCGTTACAAGAGCACCCGGAGTTAGTACAGAAATATCTAGGAAGCGTCGTACCAATCGCCGATAACTACTTTGCCGCGCTTAATGCCGCAGTCTTTAGTGATGGTTCCTTCGTCTTCATTCCCAAAGGCGTGAAATGTCCGATGGAACTGTCTACATATTTCCGAATTAATAACGGAGACACAGGACAATTTGAGCGTACTCTAATTATCGCAGAAGAAGGCAGCTCTGTCAGCTACCTAGAAGGTTGTACAGCACCGATGTACGACACCAATCAGCTACACGCTGCTGTAGTAGAATTAGTCGCTTTAGACAACGCCGACATTAAATATTCCACCGTCCAAAACTGGTACGCTGGAGATGTAAATGGTAAAGGTGGAATCTACAATTTCGTGACCAAACGTGGCTTGTGTCAAGGAGTCAACTCCAAGATTTCTTGGACACAAGTAGAAACAGGTTCCGCGATTACTTGGAAATACCCCAGTTGCGTACTTGTAGGCGACAATTCTGTAGGTGAATTTTACTCCGTAGCGCTGACAAATAACCTTCAGCAAGCAGACACCGGAACCAAAATGGTACACATCGGGAAAAACACCCGAAGCACCATTATTTCCAAAGGAATTTCCGCCGGTCGTTCTAAAAATAGCTACCGAGGACTTGTGAAAATTGGCCCGAAAGCAGAAGGTGCACGGAACTATTCCCAGTGTGACTCAATGCTAATTGGTGACACCGCACAAGCCAACACCTTCCCCTACATTCAAGTACAAAACAACACTGGAAAAGTAGAACACGAAGCCTCAATTTCCAAAATTGGAGAAGACCAATTATTCTACTTCTCACAACGGGGAATTTCCCCAGAAGATGCAATCTCCATGATGGTAAGTGGCTTCTGTAAAGATGTCTTCAACGAACTACCAATGGAATTTGCCGCAGAAGCAGATAAACTATTAAGCCTGAAACTAGAAGGCACCGTCGGTTAATACAAAAAAAACTCTGCGTACTCTTTCTCTAGCTCAGCGTACTCTGCGTTAAAAAATTAACTTTTTTTTCAACGCAGAGGGACGCAGAGAACTCGCAGAGGTACGCAGAGGAATTGTGAGGTGAGGCATGATTAAGGAAAATAGCGAAGTAATACTATCTGTCAGAAATTTGACAGCAAATGTCGATGGTAATCAGATTCTCAAGGGATTGAATCTGGAGGTTAAAGCGGGAGAAATTCACGCTATTATGGGGCCGAATGGTTCTGGTAAGAGTACGTTTTCTAAGGTTTTAGCCGGTCATCCCGCTTATGAAGTGACGGGAGGTGAGGTGACTTTCCTGGGACAAAATATCCTGGAAATGGCACCGGAAGAAAGAGCGCTGGCTGGTGTTTTTCTGGCTTTCCAGTATCCCTTAGAAATTCCAGGTGTGAGTAATTTGGATTTCTTGCGAGTGGCTTACAATTCCCGTCGTAAGCATCTGGGATTGGAGGAAATTGATGCTTTCGACTTTGAAGATTTAATCACTGAAAAGCTGGAAGTTGTTAAGATGAATCCCAGCTTTTTAGAACGTAGTCTCAATGAAGGCTTCTCTGGGGGTGAGAAGAAGCGGAATGAGATTCTGCAAATGGCTTTGTTAGAGCCGAAGTTGGCAATTTTGGATGAGACTGATTCGGGATTGGATATTGACGCTTTGAAGATTGTTTCTCAGGGTGTTAATCAGTTGGCAAATCCGGATAATTCCATCATTATGATTACTCACTACCAGCGTTTACTGAATTACATTCAGCCGGATTTTGTCCATGTAATGGAAGCTGGACGTATCCTGACGACTGGTGGTAAGGAACTGGCTTTAGAATTAGAAGACCGTGGCTATGATTGGGTGCGGGAAGAAGAAGCAACTGAGGTGGGAGCTAGATGAATATTCAAGTTTCTTCCAGCATAGTTGAAGATTTGGGTTTAAGCTCTGCTACTGAAGGTAGAGATGCTTATCTAACTAAGTTGTTAAGTCAGTGTCAAGCGCTGGATTTACAAGTAGTTGAACCGCAGATGGTAGCTTTACTAAAAGAGTTACGCGATCTCGCTACTCTTTCTGTGACTAAACTCCCTACCAAGCGTGATGAGGAGTGGCGTTTTACTGATATTTCGCCGCTTTTACAGGTACGATTTTCAAGCGGCTAAGAATTTCGATTTGGCAGATTCTGTTAGTGCTGCATTTAGCTTAGCAGAAGCGCCAATTTCGCTTAGTATTTGTCAATGGAGTTTATTCTCCCAAACTCTC
>JAYFMV010000098.1:0-37297 GCA_042408245.1 Potamolinea sp. | reverse complement strand
CCATTTCACGAACATAGCACTGAACACAGCGATAATAAACACCACCAAAAGCAAACCCCCTAAAAGCATAGCCAGGAACAACCAATCTACCTTTTTTCCCGGTTGAGGATGGGGAACATTTAGGTGCTCTTCCAGTAGCAAGATATTTTTAACATTAGCCTTCCAAACTGCATCAACCACAGTCCCTAATGCTGGTACCGCACCAATTACTGTATCCAAGACAATATTCCAGACCATTTGCACCAAAGCTGCGCGTGGTAAACCCAATTTTACGGCTTCTAGCACTATATAGACCGAGAAGACTGTTCCTATAAAATCACCACCTATTGGCAACAGATCTAGTATGGGATCGATGCCAATACGATACGATGTCCCTGGAATGGGAATCGCGTTATCAAGCAAGTTGCTCAATCTGCGTAAACGCTTGAGAGTAGAGGTATGGGTAGCATTTGGCTGGTGGGAATGCTGGCGATGAGGTTGGGACATTGTAGAAAATCTGTTTATTGACTACTGTATGACAATCTCTCTCTCTTTAGTCTTCGCCCTTGAGACGTATTTTGTCTGAGGTGTGGAGTGTGATCTCGAATCAGAATGATTGGAATATTATGTTTTTTTTAACGCAGAGAACGCGGAGAGGGGACGCAGAGAAACGCAGAGGTTTTTCAATGATTTCGATAGGGAAATGAGATTAAGTAGGAAGTGTTGAGGGTGAAAATATTTAAGTCTTTCATTTTTATATTTCATCCTTGTTTTTAGGCTTTTGCATTTCCTCTCCCACCGTAACATTCAGTTGTTCGCCCAATAACAGCACTAAAGAAGTCATATAAAGCCAAAGTAATAAAACAATTGCAGCACCAACTGCTCCATAAACTTTGTTGTAATTGGCAAAATTTCCCACATAAAGCCGAAACATTCCTGACGCAATTGCCCAAGAAATTGCCGCTAAAAAGGCTCCTGGCATTATCGGTGTTCCAGGATTCCAGCAACTTGGGCCAAAGCGATAAATCAAGCCAAAAGCACTAGCTAACTATACCCAATGCTAATGACCAACTGCCAACCGCCAAGCTGTTAATAACAGCGATACTCCACCTTCTTGAGCTATCATTCTTACTTCGGGAACTACCAGTTTCAGAATCATGTCACTGATAAATACCAAGAAAGATGCCAGTACTAGAAGTACTATACTGCCAATTGTTAAGCCAATAGAAATTAATTTTGCTTTCCAAAAAGGTTCGCGCTTTTTTTCGCGGACTGTTATGAATTTGATCCAGAGCGTTCATCGCAGCGCTTAGCGCTCCCGAAGATACCCAAATTGCGAAAAAGAAACTAATAGAAAATAAACCACTACTTTTGCTTTGTCTAATTTCCCTTGCAAAATCACGAATCAATTGCATTGCTTGTTCAGGTGCTACTTCGCTAAGCTGACTTGCTAAGTAACGAAACGCTGCTGTGTAAGGATTCCTCAAACAATCCAATTGCTGTTAGAATCGCTAAAATTGCTGGGAATAAAGCTAATATTGCGTTGTAGGCCATTTCCGCCGACAAGCCCATTAACCGACGTTTGAAAGCACGAGCGAAGGTTTTCTTGATGATTTTTAGATTAAGGTAGCGAAAGAAACGGAAAAAACGGCCTGACAGCATAAATTTTAATTTGGGTAATTGGTAATGGCTAATTGGTAATAGTACTCTCCCCATCTCAGAGTCTCCCCATCACCAATCCACAATCCCCAATCCTGTGTCAGCATTAATTAAGAGCAAGAACAGGGAAGCAGTTATCGATGAGCAATGAACTTACGCAGTGGTTAACTGAAATTAAGGCGCTAAGACAACAGTTAGCAGATAGCGCTAGCGATCGCGATGCGGCTCATGAAAGTGCAGATAAGTGGCGTCAGCTCTACAATAATGAAGCACAGCAACGCAGAACTGAAGCACGTCTTGTTCAACAACAGCTCGAAACCCTGAAATCCCAACTCCAGGAACTCCAAGGTGAGGTTCTGGCGCCAAAATCCGATGCTTCCCAAGCTGAGTCAGCGATTGATCAAGAGTTAGCACAACTGGAAACTTTTGAGGATTTGAAGGCTAAGCTCAAAGAAATTATCCTAGAACGCGATCGCCTACTCGATGCTTTAAAAACCGAGCAAGCTAGTCATGCTCAAACCCGCAAAAGTTTAACTGCTGTTATTGGAGATACTATGGAGCAGCTTAACAAAGAAAGAGCTAATCAACAGCCTAAAGCTAACCATCAACTCTGACCGCAGTTCGTTACATTGGGAGGAAAATTTTTTTTGAATACTGCGCCAAAAATGTTATTCTAATTATATGGTTTTTTAGATAATGGGAATCTGTCTACTAATAAAAAAAGTGCTGATATTTCCATTATAAAATTATACCTTCCAAACAAAATCAAAATCGTAGCCCCTGATACAAAAAAAAGGTTTTTTGTACAACGAGCAAATTTCCCGCTTCATGAGTCATCAATGAAGCGGGCGAAAAACCAATTAATTAAATTATTATTTTAGCCCCATAACCTCAGCCACAGCAGCGATGGTCGGCTCAATTCCCGGCTTCAATTGGTTATTACTGTGATTGATGGCAGTATCGGGGTCTTTCAAACCATTGCCAGTCAGAACACAGACCACAGTTGAACCTGCGGGAACTTGGTCTTTTACCTTCAATAAACCAGCAACAGAAGCAGCACTAGCAGGTTCGCAGAAAATACCTTCTTCCGACGCCAGCAAGCGATAAGCATCGAGAATTTCCGCATCAGTAACACTATTAAATTGCCCCTGGCTAGCTTGTTGTGCGGCGATCGCCTTTTGCCAACTAGCAGGATTGCCAATTCTAATAGCAGTAGCCAGAGTTTCAGGATGAGGGAAAACCTTGCCAGTAACTAAAGGAGAGGCTCCTGCTGCTTGAAAACCCATCATTTTGGGTAAGCGCTGACATTTCCCCTGCTGATGGTATTGACAAAAGCCCATCCAATATGCGGCAATATTCCCCGCATTACCTACCGGAATACAAAGCCAATCGGGAGCATCGCCCAGGATTATCCACCACCTCAAAGGCTGCCGTCTTCTGACCTTCCAAGCGATAGGGATTAACCGAATTTACGAGGGTGACGGGATAATGTAGCGACATTTCCCGAACCATTTCCAGTGCTTGGTCAAAATTGCCTTTAATTGCCAGTACCTGAGCACCGTAAAGCAAAGCCTGCGCCAACTTACCTAGCGCCACATAACCATCAGGAATTAGGACAAAAGCCTTCATTCTGGCGCGACGAGCGGTAGGCTGCAGCAGCAGCCGAAGTATTGCCAGTACTAGCACAAATTACTGCCTTTGCGCCTTCTTCCTTTGCCTTAGAAATCGCCATCGTCATCCCCCGGTCTTTAAAACTACCGGTGGGATTAAGACCGTCGTATTTCACCAGAACCCGCACATCTTTGCCAATCAGCTTGGCGATCGCAGGAGCGGGTATCAGGGGAGTATTGCCCTCCAAAAGCGTGACAACTGGGGTTGAATCGGTGACCGGCAAATAAGGGCGGTAAGCCTCAATTAAGCCGGGCCAGTTGAGACGCATGGGGGAATTATCACCAGAAGCAGAAGAATGAATAGCAGGCAGAGTAGAAGCCACAATTGGTTGTTGATTATGGGTTGTTGGTGATTGGTTGTTAGTTATTGGTTGTTAGTTATTGGTTATTGGTTATTTATTGTAGGCTGGCTCTCAAACAACAAACAACAAACAACTAACAACTAACAACTAACAACAATCAACCATTAGTTTACCGCGAGCGGTTCGGGAGTACCGGCTTTTCTGGCTTGTCGCTCTGACTCTGACTCTGACGCTTGATGATCTTCTTAGGACGGTCTACGTTCGGCTGTTCAAACTCTGGAGCTGTGAAAGCTGGTTGAGTTTGGTCGTAGACCATTTGCAGGGCTGCAGCGGCGATCGCCAGTGGGTCATATTCCTCACTGAGATCGCGTACCACTGGGAGGAAGGAAGCCATGCGCTCACCTGCTAGTGCTTCGCGTAACTGGTCTTGCAGTTTCAACAGACGCCGCGCTTCAATTTGAGAGCGAGTAGGAATCTGAGCAACTTGTAGAGTTTGGCGAACTTTGCGTTCAATCAGCAACAGCTTACGCCGCTCAAAGTTTTGAATCAGAGTAATTGCTGTACCTGTCTTACCTGCGCGACCTGTACGGCCGATACGGTGAATGTAGCTTTCCACCTGATCCGGCAAGTCATAGTTAATAACGTGAGTCAGGTGATCAACATCCAGACCACGTGCAGCAATATCTGTCGCCACAACCCAGCGCACCTGACCGGCACGGAACCGGGCTAACAAGCGTTCCCGTTGGGACTGGCTCAGGTCGCCGTGGTACTCATCGACACTGTGGCCAGCGCCTTGCAATTGGCTAGTCAGTTCAGCGGCTGCTTTGCGTGTCCGCACGAAGATTAAGGCTGCTTCCGGGTCTTCTAGGGCCAGAATTGGCTGCAGAGATTTTGCCTTTGTCCAGCCACGGGGAACCATGTAAACTCGTTGTTCAATCCGCGATGGTGTCGCTTTGGGTTGTTCAACTGTGACTGTGACTGGGGCTTTCAGGAAGTTGTTGATTAAATCCCGAATTTGTCGTGGCATGGTAGCGGAGAAGCAAGCGGTCTGGCGCTCAGCGGGGTGCTTGTTCGAGGATTTTGTTAACATCATCGATAAAGCCCATGCTGAGCATTTCGTCGGCTTCATCCAGCACCACCCAGCTAACTTGATCTAGCTTGAGGTCGCGTCGGTCGAGTAAATCGATGACTCGTCCTGGTGTACCGACGACAACTTGGACGCCTCGCTTAAGTTCGCGCAGTTGCCGTTCCATTGACTGACCGCCGCAAACTGTCAGGACGCCCAAGCGGCGGTTACTTGAGAAGCTACGAATTGCTTCAGTGACTTGAGATGCTAGTTCCCGTGTTGGGGTCAGCACTAAAGCTTGTACTGCACGGTTGTCGGTGTCGATGCGCTCCAACATCGGCAGGGAAAACGCTGCAGTTTTGCCTGTTCCTGTTTGAGATTGACCAACTACATCTCGCCCTGAGAGCAGTTCGGGAATTGCTTGGGTTTGAATAGTTGTGGGTTCCGTGAAGCCTAATTTTTCCAGTTGAAGAACGACAGCTTCGGACAGGCCCAGGCTTTGGAATGAAAGGGTCATAATTTATTGTTGTTGTTAGTTGTTTCGGGTTGAGTTTTCAGTTGCCAGTTGTCAGTGTCCGTTAATAACGACTAACTGACTAGGGACAAGAAACAAGGGGTTAAATTTTATTGACAACTGACTAGGGAGTTTGGACTACAGAGCCATAAAGGTCGTAGATATCGGCTTCGGTAATTTCCACTGGTACGATTGTTCCCAGAGGAGCTTTGCCTTGGATGTAGACTAATCCATCTACCTCTGGGGCAAACCGAGAAGAGCGACCAATCAATTCACCTGTTGCGGGGTGTTCTTGCTCAATCAGGACATCCACCACTTTGCCTACACAAGCTTGATTTTTTTGCAATGAAATCGGCTGTTGAATTGCCATCAGGGCATCTCGCCGCTGATCCATTACTTCTTGGGGTAACTGATTTGGCAATTTGTATGCTGGTGTTCCCTCTTCCGCAGAAAAGGTGAAGACGCCTGCATGGTCAAATTCATGACGTTTAACAAATTGCAACAGGTGTTCAAAGTGTTCGTCCGTTTCGCCAGGAAACCCGACGATAAAGGTTGTCCGCAACACCGCATCCGGTAGCGCTGTTTTAATGCGCTCAATGATTGCGTCATTTACCTGTCCTTGCCAGGGCCGGTTCATGGCGCGTAGAATTTCTGGATGAGAGTGTTGTAGGGGCAAATCCAGGTAAGGAAGAACATTAGGCGTTTCCTGAATCGCTTCAATTACCGCTGGTGTTAAACCAGTCGGATAGGCATAGTGCATACGAATCCAGGGTATGTCCACTTTGCCTAAAGCGTGCAAAAGTTCCGCCAACTTCGGTTGACCGTATAGGTCTAAACCGTAGTTAGTGGTGATTTGAGAAATTAAGATTAATTCCTGAACGCCTTCAGAAGCGAGCTGTTGGGCTTCCGCGACAATGGACTCAATTGTACGCGAGCTCTGATTTCCCCGGAGATGGGGAATGATACAAAAAGCACACCGATAATCACACCCTTCCGCCACACGCAGGTAGGCAACGCCTTCACAGGTAGTCCTGTAGCGTGGTGTTGTCTCATCTGCAATATATGTCGGTTCGGCTGAAACTTGCTTTACACGAGCACCAGTTTCTACCCGTTGAATCACGTCAACGATTTTGTTATAATCGCCGGTTCCTACCACCGCCACGGCTTCTGGCAACTCTTCCAAAAGTTGTTCTTGGAAATGCTGAGCCATACAGCCTGTTATGACAATCTTTTTATCAGCTTCCGCCAGTTCTACCAGCGTGCGAACAGATTCGGCACGAGCCGCTTCGATGAAACTACAGGTATTTACAATAACGTAATCAGCTAGTTCTTCGTTTGTATCTACATTATAGCCTGCTTGGACCAGCAGGCCTAGCATATGTTCGGTATCAATGCGATTTTTTTCGCAGCCCAAGTGAGAAATTGCAATAGTTGGCTTGTTGCCCATGCGGTCGTCTTTAATGGTGACTCAATAGAGTGGGGATAGCTCGAATAGAGGAAAAGTTTACCTCAGAAAGAGCCTTTTGGTTCACCCACACTCCACCAGTCCGGATGTTCCTGTTTCCTTTTAAAAACCCCACTACACATTGTATATGAAATTTTGTTAATAGAAAAGCTAATTTGAAACAAATCATACACAATCCAGGTTTAAAAAAACTGTCGGGCCAACTCCGAACGCAATCAGGGTAACCGTTATGGCATTTGTCAATGTAAGCCCAGCCATCGCCGTACCGCAAGAGAGTCGGAATCACCAACTTAACTGTTGCTTTTTGGGGCAGTTCAGGCGCGAAGATCTACAGGTAGGCTATAAAATAGCCGGTGTTCTCAGGTAAATAAGTGAAGTTACATCAATTTTTCAAGACACCGAATCCCATTATTGGCGTGGTTCATCTGCTCCCGCTCCCAACATCTCCTCGCTGGGGAGGAAGCCTGAAGGCGGTAATCGACAGAGCGGAACAGGAGGTGACGGCCCTAGCTTGCTGGGGGAGTAGATGGCGTAATCGTGGAAAATTTCTTTGACGCCCCGTTTACAAAAAATCAGGTAGATCCTGCTGTGGTCAGTGCGATGACGCTGATTGTCCAGCGGTTGATGAATCTGGTGACTCTACCAGTGGGGATCAATGTTTTACGTAATGATGCTCATAGTGCTCTGGCGATCGCCACCTGCGTCCGTGCCCAGTTTATCCGTGTCAATGTCCTCACCGGAGTCATGGCCACGGACCAAGGCTTGATCGAAGGACAGGCCCATCAATTACTCCGCTATCGGCGGGAACTAGGCAGCGATGTCAAAATTTTGGCCGATGTTTTGGTAAAACACGCCCGACCTTTGGGTTCTCCGAATCTGACAACTGCAGTGCAGGAAACCATCGAACGGGGTTTAGCCGATGGCGTCATTCTCTCAGGTTGGGCTACTGGTAGCCCTCCCCCTGTGGAAGATTTAGAACTGGCCTATGGGGCCGCCAATGGGACGCCAGTCTTTATTGGTAGTGGTGCCAATTGGGAAAACATTTCTACCTTGATGCAGTCAGCAGATGGTGTAATTGTTTCCAGTTCTCTGAAGCGGCGTGGGAAAATCGAGCAACCAATTGACCCGATTCGCGTCAGTCAGTTTGTGGAAGCGGTACGGCGGAGTACTGCCGCTAAAGTGGTATCACAACAAGTGAACTCTGTCAAAGTACATTTGTAAGTAGAGCGAGCAACAAAACAGTGACAGGCGAGACGCCTGTCCTAGCAAAAACAACCAACAACCAACAACCGATCATGAGTCGCCGACGTTCTGTTCCCTGGATTCATCGCTGGTCTCGCCAGATTATAGGCGCGATCGCTATCTTAGGTGCCATTTTAACCGCTTATCTGACAGTGGTTAAACTCACGGGCAACAGCGTTGCTTGTACTGCTGGTGCCGCCGCTGCGAGCGCTGCTAGCTGTAACGATGTGCTTTCAAGCCCCTATGCCACCGTTTTAGGACTGCCTTTAACTTTGTTTGGCTGCCTTGCTTATACCAGTATGGCAACCTTTGCCCTAGCTCCCCTAGCAGTTAACCAGGAGGAGAAAAAAGAACTCCGCTCAAAGCTCGAAGATTGGACTTGGCTGCTGCTGTTGGCTGGTGCAACGGCGATGGCGACTTTTAGCGGCTACTTGATGTACGTGCTGGCTTTTAAGCTCAAATCCGTCTGTCTGTACTGCATCGGCTCTGCCTTGTTCTCCCTGAGCCTGTTAACCTTATCTTTGATTGGTCGTAGCTGGGAGGATCTGGGTCAAATCTTCTTCGTCGGGATTGTGGTAGTGATGGTGACCCTGGTTAGCACATTAGGGGTTTATTCGCAAGTGGGCGGGCCGACAAATCGCACTCCGATTACCCTTGGCTGCTGGTCACGCCAAAACCAGGAGTCGGGTGGGAAATTACCACCACTTCTGGCGAAGCTGAAATTGCTCTGGCGCGTCATCTCAAACAAGCCGGCGTTAAGATGTACTTTGCCTACTGGTGTCCCCACTGCTACGAACAAAAACAGTTGTTTGGCAAAGAAGCAGTCAGCGAACTGCAAGCAATTGAGTGTGCGGCGGATGGCAAAAATGCCCAGCCACAAGCCTGTATTGATGCTGGAGTTAAAGCTTTTCCTAGCTGGGAAATTAAGGGGAAATTAACTTCTGGAATTAAGACCCTGGACGAACTCGCTAATCTCACAGACTATCAAGGACCACGCACTTTTAAGTATAAATTTCCAGAGCCTTAGCGTTTTGTGGATAGCACCAAGAATACTTTTGACACTCCCACGGTAACAATTACTCCCGTGGGATTATTTTTAAGGGAAGAGCGATAAGACCCCGTTGAATATTTAGCTGTAGTTAAAGTTAATGATGAGCAATTAATGGGATGTGATACAGGTATAATTTGAGATAACTTCTGTAAGCTGAGTTCTCAAAATTACAGACTAAAGTCAGGGTCATCTATTCGTCCTGGCGGTCTTATTAGGGATTTTGAGAGCAAGTAGCGAGTTTTTGAAAGAAAAACTCTGAACAAAGAGCGGGTGCTTGATTTTGATTTAAAGAAAATAAAATGTCCGTGTCATTCATTCATTTTAGATTGGAGATTGAGTTCACGGATAAATCTGTTTTATCTGAAACAAGGATGCTATTTATTACTACCACAATTGAATAAAAAGATTCATCCGGATAGTGTTATCTACCAACTGAATTTAACTTTTAACCGCTGCAGAAAAAACACTAATTAAACCTGGCCCAGGATGACGTATATAACTGCATTTCTTGAAAAATAGCGCAGTCAAACAGATGCTAAAAGGAAGGATAGCTCGCCAACTAAAACACTGGACGAAGCAAAAGAATCGGGTATTAATGACCTCTGCTAGTGTCACAGCAGTCGTGATTATTCTGCGTCTCATGGGGATACTACAATCAGCGGAGCTTGCATCCTTAGACCAACTGTTTCACTTGCGTCCACCAGAACCTGCTGATAATCGCATTGTCATTGTTGAGATTAACGAAAATGATTTACAAAAGACAGGAAAATGGCCAATTCCTGATAATGTGATGGCCAAGCTGCTTTGGCAATTAAATTCCTATCAGCCACAAGCTATTGGTCTAGACATCTATCGCGATTTACCAACTGAGCCAGGTAAGGAGGAATTTGTCAAAGCTGCTCAAATTATCCCCAATTTAATTGGCATTGAAAAACTTCAGGATAAAACAAGTTTAGGTGTTGCACCTCTAGCAGTTTTAAGTCAGCGTCAACAAATTGGTTTCAATAATGTTGTTGTTGACGGTGATGGCAAAGTGCGACGTAGTTTACTCTATTGGCATGTAGACAAAAAAGAACATCAAAGTTTGGCGCTTAAACTGGCTTTAATTTATCTCAAAGACCAAGAAATTACTCCCAAAAAGGCAGAGGTTAATCCTAATTATTTAAAACTAGGTAAAGAAGTCTTTCCCTCTTTCGGCCCAAATGACGGTGGCTATGTGCAAGCTGATACTAAAGGCTATCAAATTTTAGCCAACTTTCGACGCCCTGGTAGCTTTCGTACTGTTTCCATGACAGATGTTTTAGCCGGTCGAGTCAACCCTAGTTGGCTGCGATCGCGCCTCGTTTTAATTGGTTCAACAGCACCCAGTCTCCAAGATTTTTTCTACACTCCTTACAGCAACAATCTCATGGGTTCAGCCCAACCCATATCTGGTGTTGAAATTCATGCTAATTTTATCAGTCAAATCCTCAGTAGTGTTCTGTCAGAAAGACCTGTAATTAAAGTTTGGCCGGAGCTTATAGAATGGTTATGGATTTTTGCTTGGTCTAGTGTTAGTGCTAGTCTCATTTGGAGATTGCGCTCGCCAATTACCAAGAAAGCACCGTTAAGCTATAGCAGTCGTGCGGTAATTCTGCTGTTTGTTTCTGCTTCCTTAAGTGGTAGTTGTTACCTAGCTTTTTTGGCTGGTTGGTGGCTACCTTTTGTACCGTCACTTTTAGGAATATTGGCATCTGCGGGTGTGATCACCAGTCATCTGGCTCATATCAAGGAAGAATTAAAACGCTCCAAAGAATTTTTGCAGACAGTCATTGATACCATTCCCGATCCAGTTTTTGTTAAAGATAAAGAACATCGTTGGATTATTTTGAATCAAGCTTTTTGTAATTTCATCGGCTATCCCCTTGAGACTTTAATGGAAAAGTCAGACTATGACATTTTTCCGCAACACGAAGCTGAATCTTTTTGGACTCAAGATGAACTAATTTTCCAAACTGGTGAAACTAAGGAAAAAGAAGAGGAATTAACTGATATTTTTGGCACAACTCACTGGATTTCTACAAAAAAATCTCTCTACAAAGATGCTGCAGGAAATCTCTTTTTAGTTGGCATTCTCCGAGACATTACAAAACGTAAGTTGGCTGAACAAGAACTGAGACAATCGGCGGACGAATTGAGCCGTTATAACAACGAACTAAAAGTTTCAGAAGACCGCTTGCGATATCTGGCTTATCATGACCCTCTCACAGGTCTTGCTAATCGTAAACAGTTCCACGAACGCCTAAATCAATCGCTGGAATGGGCGCGTAACAATAATGAAATGGTGGCGTTAATGTTTCTTGATTTGGATGGCTTTAAGCAGGTGAATGATACGCTGGGCCATGATGTTGGTGATCAGTTACTGAAAGTAGTTGCACAGCGACTTGTAGGTTGCTTACGCAGCAGCGATATGGTTTCGCGGCTAGGTGGTGATGAATTTACAGTGATTCTTCCGGGAATTCTTCAAGCAGAATATGCGGCTATAGTTGCCGACAAAATTTTAGAAACTCTGTCTAATGTTTTCTTATTGAATGGTCATAATATTTGTGTAACGGTGAGTATTGGAATTAGTATCTACCCCTTAGATGGTGAAGTAGAGGAAACTTTGATTAAGAAGGCAGATATGGCGATGTATCGTGCCAAGAAAAGTGGACGCAATCAACATAAATTCTCTACTTATGTGTGATTGTCATTTTACCCATTACCTATTACCTATTACCCATTACCCATTACCTATTACCCATTACCTATTACCTATTACCCATTACCCATTACCTATTACCTATTACCCATTACCCATTACCCATTACCTATTACCTATATTGCAAATAGTAATATCCAGAGCGGTGCTGAGTATTTGATCAGGGAAACCTGCGCTGGTTCTGCTAAACACAACCTCCCAAGTGTGAAGCCAGCGCCATTCTCCGTTGGCGTTTTTCATACGGAACTCATTTTCAATAACCTCACCATCCCGCGCTGTAGCCAAGCGTTTTTTGATTTCAGTTAGTTTTGGCACATCTTCAGGGTGTAAAAACTCTGTAAAAAATGCTTTTCCCATCTCTTTGAGAGCTTCCGGTGTCAAGCCAAAAAACTCGTGAACCTTACTATTCAAATAGACAGGGAACTCTTGAATTAAGTCTTGGATGTAAATCAAACACGGATTGCTTTCTGTTAGCCGATCAATGAAATGTTGGCTTGCTTGTAATGCTGTTTGTGCTTGCGTGCGTGCTGTGATATCTCGGACAAAGCTTTGAATTGCTAACTGACCCTTATATTCCACCACACGGCTATTAATTTCAACTGGAATTTGTGAACCATCTCTACACTGGTGAATGTGTTCAAAGATGACACTGCCAGTTTTCCACAATTGACGAAGCAATGCTTCTTGTTTTTGAGGATTCAGTGGTGGACTAAATTCCTCAGTTGGCAACTTGAGAAGTTGTTTTCGGGTATATCCTAATCGCCTGGCGCCATGTTCATTGACATTTAATAGGGTATTATTTGAAGAGTCGGTGATAAAGATTGAATCGTTAGCACACTCAAATAAATTGCGATAATTTTTTTCAGATTCCCTCACTAATGCTTCTGCTTGTTTGCGCTCAGTAATATCTCTAGCGGTGTAAACGACTGCTTTTATACTGCCATCAGTGCTATGAATAGGGCTGAGGATATATTCGTATTCTCTATGTCCATTGACAGTAGTCAGGCTGATTTCTTCAGCGATAGATTGGCCTGTTGCTAAGGCAATTTGGAGTTTTGCCTCGAAATGCTTGATTGTCTCTGTTGGAAAGCCCATCTGCTGCGAGGTTTTTCCGTATATTGCAGTTAGTTTCAGTCCAAATGAGTCGATAAAGGCACGGTTGGCATAAGTATATCTTCCCAACCGGTCATACATACAAATATGGTCTACAGATGCGGAAAGAACTTGTTCAAGAATCTTGGCTCGCTCCTCAACTTTCGTCGTCAATTGTTGAAGATTTTCTTCAAATTCTTCGCAGCTATTATTAATGGATTTTGAATCTTGATTGACTACTGAATCTTCAGTTACACCGATATTCTGAATTTGAGAAGTGCTGGGTGATGATAGGGAAATTTCATTAAGAAATGCTTGACTAGCCGCTAGAGATTGATTGACATCTTCTAAATTTTGAGAATTCTTTTCTGAGGATTCTTCTTGTGTAAACTGAGCTACTTGCTGGTTCAAGTAAGCAAATTTTTTCGTCAGTGCATCTTGTTTTTGTTGCAATCCTGTCAGGAAAGCTGGTGGTATTGTGTTCGACGATAAGCAAAAAAAATGATTGAGGGCATCAACTACTACGGCAGTTTTGCATCTGCCTGTTGTCTGGGCGTGAGATGTAATTGCTTGTATGAGAGCTTCTGGTAGTCGGAAGGTTATTATTTTAGTAGCCATTTTAGGCATGATTATATCAAGTTTTTTGAATTCAGGTTTATTTAAATTAATCTGTAGAGACTTATATTTATATAAAATCTATGTAAAAAAACGTCAAGATTTGGTAAATTTCAAGAATGAGCCAACGGACTGATATCATTTACTTATTGGTCTGCTGCTGCTCAATTTGAAGCCGATAAACAATGCCATAGTCAGTATCGGGAAGTCCGCCAGTGCGGTGAATGAAGACGAGGAAGCTGAAGGTAATGAATAGCTGTACTAGGGCGATCGCACTCAGCATTCTCAGCTTATTCTTGTAAAGCAAAGCTAGCCAAATGTAGATAAAGGGAAATACCACGGCGATGTAGTAAGGACGCACGTTGACTGCTGAGAGGGTAAAGGCACCGCCTACGCCCCAGGCTAATGCATTAAGGTAAAATTGTAACTCTGGCTCGACTTTGACAGTAGAAGCATTATTCTGAAAATTTCTTTTCTTCTTGAACCATTTGTAGAGTGGGTAAAGGCCAACCCCTAACAAAAATATGTGCGCTGGTATCATCAGAAAGGTTGGGATACCAAAAATTAAAGGTTCACGCAGAAAGTCTTTCCAGAAAGCTTTTTCCAAGGAGTAACTGAGATTAACTCCCAAGGCTGTAGTCACCCATTGGCTGTAGAATTTTGGTACTAATAGAGCAACAATTGAACGGGTATAGCCTCCCATTTGAGGTATGATTGCCAAAATCCAGGGTATAAGCGGAATTGCACCTAAAATGCTGCCGAAAAACCAGCCAACCCAAGCTGTTTCTTTCAGGGTTTTGCGTTGAAAGTCGTACCAAATTGTCCAGATTAACAATCCGAAGGCTAAAAAGAAGCCTCCCATCTGAACTTGTCCCATTAAAGCACCGAAGATTCCCCAGAGGAAACTTCCCCAAAATTTTTTCCTGAACCAGTGACCTAGAAATACTAGAAAGCAAAAGGGAGAAATTATATCTGGTGTCCAAATTTTCCGGGAGAAAAGGACAGCTAAGGGGTTAACACTGGCGATCGCTAATCCCCACAACCAGGTATTTTTCTGATTGGTTGGAATTTGCAAGATTACAAATCCAAAGAACAGCCAAAGTGCGAGAATATTCAAGGATTGTATGCAGCGCACCATAGCAATTGGATCGTGAGCGAAATGTGCGATTAAAGCAAAGCACCAAACGCTCATTCCTGGATTGGGGATGCGAACTCCGCTCAGCATTCCTAGTAGTGGAAAAGGTAGAGTCCCATTGGCTATACCCTGAGCTTGTTCAAACATCCATTTTTCTTCACTCTTCCACTCCATATCATCGGGCCACAGCAATCTGAGACAACTGCCTGCGATGAGAAAGCTGATAATTAATATTAGCTGTAGTTGTGAGTGATTTAGTTTGAGGATAGATGCTTTCGGCAACACGATAGGAAACAGCATTTCACTGCTGTTAGTTAATCTGGTTCTCCTCAGTATAAAGGATTAGCCGTTGTTCGCCGATCACTCCACTCTTTTTGCTAATAAGCTAATAATTCAAGTTGTAGAGATGTTCTAGCTTTCAAGGAAGAGATGGATTTCAGTAAGTAGGGTAGGACTTGCCTACCCTAAAACAAAATCTACTCGATTTATCATCTCATTCAAGTTTTTTCTAGAATACAGAATAGTGCTTTAGGAAGTGGGTCTAAAGTTCCTTGATATACTGTTTCTTCAACGGAACGAACATTGAATTGACTGCTAAAAATCTCGCTAATTTCTTCAGGTGTAAATCGATAAGGGCCGGATTCCCGTATTTCTAAGTGGCTGAAACATTTAAGGAAAAGGTAACCTTTTGGCTTAATCAAACCACTGACAATCCGAAGGTAATCTTGTCTTTGTTCGGGATGGAATACATGGAAACAGCCACGATCAAATACAAAGTCAAATTGTTGGTTAAGATTACTGTTGAGGATATCATCCTGTTTCCAGGTTATCTCCAAATTCTTTTCTTTGGCTATAGCTTCAGCACGAGTTACTGCTGCGTCTGAAATATCAGTCGCAGTAACTTGAAAGCCACGTTCAGCTAAGTCCATAGCTTGCGTACCGGGACCCGTACCTAAGTCTAATGCAGTTCCTTGCTGAAGGTTTAGTTTGGTTAATGCTTGTTTGAGATCTGCATCGAGATCTGGATTGAACCAAGGCATTGATTCGACGTTTCTCTCCTGATATATCTGTTTCCAGTCAGGAAACTCACGTTGTTGATCCATTAGTAATTATAACCTCTGGGAAAAGTAGAGATAAGAAAAGGAACCGCAGATACACGCAGATGTGTACTGATGTTTTTGTCGTACTTGACAGGATTTTTTGGGATAGGATTTTATTCCATGACGCTTCTGAAGAAGTCGATGGTTTCTTTTAGAGCGACAATGAAAGTGTCAATTTCTTCTTTGGTATTGTAGAAATACAAACTTGCCCGTGCTGTACCTGGTACGCCTAAAATTCGGTGCAAAGGTTGGGTACAGTGATTTCCCGAACGGATAGCAACACCTTCTTGATCTAGCATGGTAGAAATATCGCTAGAGTCGAGTTCTTGAACTGTAAAAGAAGCAAGAGCGGCTCTACCTTTTCCTTCTATTGTTGGTTGCGGGCCATGAATTTTTAGGTTAGGAATTTGTTGCAGTAGAGCGAAGAGATAAGCTGTTAATTCTTCTTCGTAAGCGTGGATGTTGTCCATGCCAATTTTTGTCAGATAATCGACTGCGGCACCTAGAGCGATCGCTTCGGCAATTGCTGGAGTTCCTGCTTCAAATTTATGGGGTAAATCTGCATAGGTAAAATGGTCGAGGTAGACTTCAGAAATCATCTCACCACCACCCATAAAGGGAGGCATTGATAATAGTAATTCTAGCTTTCCATACAGGAAACCGACGCCTGTGGGAGCGCACATTTTGTGTCCGGATGCTACTAGCCAATCACAATCCATTTCCTGTACATCAAGTCGCATATGAGGCGCACTTTGACAGGCGTCGATTAGTACCTTTGCTCCGTAACGGTGGGCGATCAAAATAATTTCTTCTACCGGATTTATACAACCCAAAGTATTAGAAACATGAACCACACTTACCAGTTTTGTTTTATCAGAAATTAGCTGATGTAACTGCTTTAAATCAAACTCCTCAGTTTCAGTCAGTCCCACATACTTAATCACCGCACCAGTCTTTTTAGCAATAATTTGCCAGGGAACTATATTACTGTGGTGTTCCATCACAGACAGGATAATTTCATCTCCTGGTTGCAATGTATTCAAACCCCAACTATAAGCAACTAAATTAATAGCTTCACTAGCATTGCGGGTAAAGACAATCTCCTGTCGCGATGCAGCATTGATAAAGTTTGCTACCTTATCTCTAGCTCCTTCATAAGCATCTGTAGCTCTCGCGCTGAGGGTATGAGCGCCACGGTGAACATTGGCATTATCATGCTCGTAGTAATGGTGTAGTGCTTCTAACACCGCTAGTGGCTTTTGGGAAGTAGCAGCATTGTCTAAATATACCAATGGTTTACCGTTGACTTCCTGGTGCAAAATTGGGAAGTCAGCGCGTACTTTATCAGCGATGGTTCTTTCTTTTGTAAAAGTCATTTTGGGGATTAGGGATTAGGGGATTAGGGATTGGGGATTGAGGATTAGGGATTGGGATTAGGGATTGGGGATTGGTGAAGTATTAGTTTATTCATTACCAATTACCAATTACCAATTACCCACTCACTGAGAAATTTCTCGTACTAATTGGGATAGTTGTTCTCGTAGTGAAGCTATTGGCAATTGACTGATAATTTCAGCAGCAAAAGCGTTAATTAAGAGATTACGAGCATCAGCTTGCTTAAGTCCACGGCTTTGTAGGTAGAAGAGTTCATCAGCTTCCAATTGTCCAACTGTAGCGCCGTGAGAGCATTTAACATTATCTGCTGTAATTTCCAATTGTGGCTTAGTATCAACTCTCGCTTTTGGAGACAGTAACAAGTTACGGTTTAACTGAGCAGCATTAGTTAATTGTGCAGCTTGAGGAACGAATACTTTGCCGTTAAAAACAGCATGAGCTTTATCAGCAACAATACATTTATGCAGTTGATTGCTAGTACCGTAGGGCTTAGTGTAAGCCATGATACTATGAGTATCCGCCAACTGTTCCCCAGCAATCATTGTCAAACCGTTAAAAGTTGTTTCCGTTTGCTCACCAGTTTGAACTACTTCTAAATTGTGACGTGATAATTTAGAACCGACGCTGATTGCATTACAGATATAACGACTGTCACGCGCTTGAGAAACGACAGTTTTTCCTATATGAAAAGCAGCCTTACTTTCTCGCTCAAGGCGATTGTGATTGACTTGTGAATTTTCCTCTAAGAAGATTTCCGTAACTGCATTGGTAAAGTAAATTCCTTCACTTGCTGATCGATAATCCTCAATTAGGGTTACGACGCTACCAACTTCAGCCACTACTAAACAACGGGTTTGGGAAACTGTAGCCGTGTCGTTAGTTGTAGATACAAATAACAGTTGAATGGGAGTTTCTACTACCGTGTTCTTAGATACCCAAACTACCGCAGCATCTGTTAAACCAGCCGTATTGAGCGCTGTAAATACTTCTGTCGCACCTGGAAGCTTTGCGAGATACTTAGCAACTTTAGCGCGATGAGTTTCGGGTAAACCCGCTAAATTACCGACAAATAATCCTGCTGGTAAATCAGTCGTTCCTGAAAGTTTGGGAGCGTAAACTCCATTGACAAATACTAAGCGAATTGGCGTTTCTGCTAAGGTAAATGCAGCACTAACAGAATCTGCCAAATCGAAATTCTTAGCCGATTGAAAATCGATTTGTAAAAGCGGCGAAATATCAGTAAAACGCCACTCCTCATCACGCTTGGTAGGGAGTTTAGTCACGGAAAGAGTAGCGTGATCGCGTAACTCTTTTAGCAAAGCTAGCGTCTGCAGGTTCAACTACTTGTAAATCCAGCGCTTGACACTGACTTAACAACTTAGTTAGATAAGCATCTCGACTTTCAGAAGCAGAGCTTAAACCCAAATCTTCAACTATGCTGGAAGAAACTTGAATATTCATCTAGCTCCCACCTCGGTTGTTTCTTCTTCCCGCACCCAATCATAGCCACGGTCTTCTAATTCTAAAGCCAGTTCCTTACCACCAGTCGTCAAGATACGTCCAGCTTCCATTACATGAACAAAATCCGGCTGAATGTAATTGAGTAGACGTTGGTAGTGAGTAATCATAATGATGGCATTATCCTGGTTTGCCAACTGATTAACGCCATTAGAAACAATTTTCAAAGCGTCAATATCCAAACCCGAATCTGTCTCATCTAAAATTGCCAGCTTCGGCTCTAACAAAGCCATTTGCAGAATCTCATTCCGCTTCTTCTCACCCCCTGAGAAGCCTTCATTGAGACTACGTTCTAAAAAGCTGGGATTCATCTTGACAATTTCCAGCTTTTCAGTGATTAAATCTTCAAAGTCGAAAGCATCAATTTCCTCCAATCCTAGATGCTTACGGCGGGAATTGTAAGCCACTCGCAAGAAATCCAAATTACTCACACCTGGAATTTCCAAGGGATACTGGAAAGCTAGAAAAACACCAGCAAGCGCTCTTTCTTCCGGTGCCATTTCCAGGATATTTTGTCCCAGGAAAGTCACCTCACCTCCCGTCACTTCATAAGCGGGATGACCGGCTAAAACCTTAGAAAACGTACTCTTTCCAGAACCATTCGGCCCCATAATAGCGTGAATTTCTCCCGCTTTAACCTCCAGATTCAATCCCTTGAGAATCTGATTACCATCGACATTTGCTGTCAAATTTCTGACAGATAGTATTACTTCGCTATTTTCCTTAATCATGCCTCACCTCACAATTCCTCTGCGTACCTCTGCGAGTTCTCTGCGTCCCTCTGCGTTGAAAAAAAAGTTAATTTTTTAACGCAGAGTACGCTGAGCTAGAGAAGAGTACGCAGAGTTTTTTTTGTATTAACCGACTGTGCCTTCTAGTTTCAGACTTAATAGTTTATCTGCTTCTGCGGCAAATTCCATTGGTAGTTCGTTGAAGACATCTTTACAGAAGCCACTTACCATCATGGAGATTGCATCTTCTGGGGAAATTCCCCGTTGTGAGAAGTAGAATAATTGGTCTTCTCCAATTTTGGAAATTGAGGCTTCGTGTTCTACTTTTCCAGTGTTGTTTTGTACTTGAATGTAGGGGAAGGTGTTGGCTTGTGCGGTGTCACCAATTAGCATTGAGTCACACTGGGAATAGTTCCGTGCACCTTCTGCTTTCGGGCCAATTTTCACAAGTCCTCGGTAGCTATTTTTAGAACGACCGGCGGAAATTCCTTTGGAAATAATGGTGCTTCGGGTGTTTTTCCCGATATGTACCATTTTGGTTCCGGTGTCTGCTTGCTGAAGGTTATTTGTCAGCGCTACGGAGTAAAATTCACCTACAGAATTGTCGCCTACAAGTACGCAACTTGGGTATTTCCAAGTAATTGCGGAACCTGTTTCTACTTGTGTCCAAGAAATCTTGGAGTTGACTCCTTGACACAAGCCACGTTTGGTCACGAAATTGTAGATTCCACCTTTACCATTTACATCTCCAGCGTACCAGTTTTGGACGGTGGAATATTTAATGTCGGCGTTGTCTAAAGCGACTAATTCTACTACAGCAGCGTGTAGCTGATTGGTGTCGTACATCGGTGCTGTACAACCTTCTAGGTAGCTGACAGAGCTGCCTTCTTCTGCGATAATTAGAGTACGCTCAAATTGTCCTGTGTCTCCGTTATTAATTCGGAAATATGTAGACAGTTCCATCGGACATTTCACGCCTTTGGGAATGAAGACGAAGGAACCATCACTAAAGACTGCGGCATTAAGCGCGGCGAAGTAGTTATCGGCGATTGGTACGACGCTTCCTAGATATTTCTGTACTAACTCCGGGTGTTCTTGTAAGGCTTCGGAAATTGAACAGAAAATGACGCCTTCTTTCCATAACTTTTCTTTGAAAGTAGTAGCGACGGAGACACTATCAAAAATGGCGTCCACCGCGACATTAGACAACCGTTTCTGTTCAGAAAGAGAAATACCTAGTTTCTCGAAGGTTTCCAAAAGTGCTGGATCAACTTCGTCGAGACTATTGAGTTTTTCTTTTTTCTGTTTGGGTGCAGAATAATAGATGATATCCTGATAGTTAATCGGTGGATACTCGACGTGAGGCCAAGTTGGTTCCGTCATCTTTAGCCATTGCCGATATGCCTTAAGGCGAAATTCCAGCATGAACTCTGGTTCGTTCTTCTTGGCTGAGATCAGACGAACCACATCCTCACTGAGTCCGCGAGGAATTGTGTCTGTCTCGATATCGGTGACGAAACCGTACTTGTAAGGCTGGTTGACTAATGTCTTGACGGTGGCAGTCATTAGATTTAAGTGTTCTCTCGTGTTCTAGAGGTCTCTCTCAGGTCGGCTGAGTTAAACAACAGATTTGTTGTTTAAGTATATTATAAGTTACATTAACAACTAAGATGTTGTCAAAGTCCGATTGGATTTTTTTTTCCACTCGCCTTTCAACGTAGTATTCACCGAAAGACGATGACGACTACCCAGCAACCTTCCACGAAGCAAGACATCCTGCAACTTCTGATGAAACGCGGCCAAGCGACGGCGCAGGAACTAGCCGACGCCCTGAAGATTAGCCCGCAAGCCATTCGGCGTCATCTCAAAGACTTAGAGGGGGAAAGGCTAATTGAGCAACTCCCGCCAGTATACGCCGGTATGGGACGCCCGCAGCATATTTATCAGTTGAGCAAGCAAGGGCGCGATCGCTTTCCCGACTCGCTATCAAGACTTTGCTGTTTCCCTGCTGGATACCCTAGCTGCAACAGTAGGTCATGACCAGCTTAGCTCAATATTGCGCAAGCAGTGGGAACGCAAAGCCCTAGAATATCGCGATCGCCTTGGTAAAGGATCTCTCAAAGAGCGCGTTACCAGATTAGTAGAAATCCGTAAATCTGAGGGTTACATGACCGAGTGGCATGCACTAGAACCAAAAGATTTAGACAATAGATACAGTCATCAATTCATGTTGACAGATCACAACTGCGCCATTCACAACGTTGCCGAATCTTTCCCTACCGTCTGCGGACATGAACTAGAAATGTTTGCCGCCGTTCTACCAGATTGTACCGTAGAACGTACCCACTGGCTTAACAACGGAGAGCATCAGTGCGGCTACCTAATTAAAGCACAGCAAAAACCTATCTAAAAACTCTGCGTCCCTCTGCGAAAAACTCTGGCGTCCTCTGCGTTAAAAAACCTAAATCTTAGCCGTCACCCGTAACTCTGAAAAATCTCTAAAAAATCATCGTGAACTCACAGCAACCCACAACCCAATTCTTAACCGAAGAAGAATCAGCAGATGTAGATAAAGCCTTGCTATCCTCTCCGGAAAAGTTCTTAACCCGCTTAACAATTTCCTCCCTACGACTGTTGAAACAAATCGCCAAAGATACAGAAGTTGCTATTGAAGACTTGACACATCAGCAGGTGATTGACTGGTTTGAGAAAGATGGAAAGATTCGCAGAGAACAAGGACTTGATGCAGCGTTTTTGAAGTGGTAATGATTGGCTGACTAAGATAGCCCTTCAAGTAATAGACTCTGGATCTATACCAAGCAAGCGCAATTGTTCCGCAAGTCTTTGGGCACGTTGTTCTGCTTGTAAGATGCGTTCTTCTGGAGTCAGCAATCTTTGCCCTTGCTGATCATACCAGTAAAGCCATTCCCGTGTGATTCCTTGATAAGTTCCTCTTTCCCTACCAATTCCTAAATTAATTTCTGGTAACCAAACAGGATTTCCTGATAGCAACACATACTCCCCATTCACTAAACGATAAACTTCCAATGGTGGTTTTTTGCGGCGACGGGGATTATAAACAACATAGTACAAAACCTCTAGTTCTGCATACATTTGTTTCTTGGTGCTGTATTCCCCACGACGTTTGTGAGAAACAACTTCTAGCACCATGATTGGGACAACATTCTCTTCCCAAAGTACGTAACTTAAGCGCAAGTCTTCATCAATAAATCTTTCTACCCCCAAACTGAGAAAACCATCGGGGACAATTGCAGGTTGGTTAGGGTCATAATAAACCCCCATATCTACCCCAAAATACCAATCCTGACGGTTTGCCCAGATAATAGCTAATATTGCTTTGAGCAAGCCGGGAATTAAATCTTGTAGTTCATTATCCACAGGGGTATCATCCGAATCGGGTAAGTCTTCAGCGGAAGGCAAACAGTGCAGCGAATTGTACTTTAACATGGCGATTTTCCCTCTAACTGCTAATCTTATCCTATCTCGTTTTAGGGGATTGGGGATTGGGGATTGGAGGAGTAATGTAGGGGCGGGTTTAGAAGATAAGCTGATGGAAAAATAGACAACCTTTCAACAAAACCCGCCCTCTTGAGGGGAAAATGCCGACATTACCAATTACCCATTACCCATTACCCATTTATCTACGCTTGAAAACCAACCGAAATAAGCCAGCGCATCCCAATAAAACTGGTGTTAACCAATCACCCCAACGCACATAAAAAGTCTGGGTTTGTCGTCGATAAATCGTATCCGCATGAGTTTCATAAGTATTAATTTTAGACAACCAAATTGTTTGTCCGTGGGGATTGACGATACCAGAATAGCCAGTATTAGTTGCACGAACAGCCCACCTATCTGTTTCAATTGAGCGCATTACATCTTGAGCATGATGTTGGGCAGGCATAGCTGGGTTATAGTGAGCATTGTTAGAGGCTGTCAGGATAAATTGACCACCCCCCTCAGTCCCCCCTTTTAGGGGGGAAGAAATAGGACGATTATTTGCTTTTGCTGCTGCTTGGCGACGGAAGTGTTCAGAAAAAGCCGAATCGTAACAGATACCAACAATTGCGCGTCCAAAAGGTGTATCAATTAGCTGATTTGGTGAACCATGAACTTGGTGTTCTTTTAAAGGAGAAAGTCGGTCAACTAATCCGCCTAAAACTTCTTCAAAGGGAACATATTCTCCCAAGGGGACTAACTTTACTTTGTCGTATCGGCTAAATGTTTCACCGGTACCAGTAACAGTAAATAAGCTATTAGTATATCCCCGTCCTTTTTGTCCAAATGCTCCTACCCAAGCAACAACACCCTTAGACAAAATTGCTGAGTAGAACGGCTGAAGTCTGGGGTCGTTTAAATAAAATGGTAAAGCGCCTTCTGGCGTTAAAATAGCATCAACTTTCTGATTAGCTAAAGTTAGATAACCTTTGGTGTAATTTTCCAGAGCACGACGCTTTCCTTCTGTAAAAAGTTTAATGCTGTTGCCGATATTTCCCTGAATAATTCCCACCTTCAGTGCTGTTTCTTGTGGCTGAATCAATGGTCGGCTATACAGCCCAAAGCCGATCAGGTGTAAGCTGATGAATAATCCAACGGCGCTACCTATAAATGTTACAGATTTGAGGTTAGTTTGGGTTGAAGGTTGCTCTCTAGAACTTCCAACTTGCAATCCTCGATAACTAATCAAAGCTTCCGCAATTAAACCATTTACTGCAACAATTGCGGCTGTAACTGTGGAAGGTCCAGATATTTGACCGAGGTGTAAAATTGGTAAATTATGTGGACTTTGAGTATAGGATAAGGAAGACCACCACAAGGAACTATTGCTCCAAAAAGTTTCCAAACCACACCATAAAGCTGTTCCCATAAGAATGCGAATCCAGGGAGAATTATGATTGCGGTTAAGCCACAATAGAGATGATGCCCATATGGCGACTAAGGCCGCTCCCCAGAGGGTGATGAAAGTCCAGCAAAAAAGGGCGATCGCAATACTAGCTAACCAAGGTACTCCCATCCAAGTCATGGGGTGAATCCCGGTAATCCAAGAAAGCGCTAAGCCATGATAGCCAATACCCCAGACTAAGCCATACAATGCACACTGGCGGACGCTGCGACCATTAGCAATTAACCACCATAAGGGAGCGATCGCAATCCAAGCTAAGAACCAAGCTTCTACAGGTGCTGGTGTCAGTCCCATCAGGATACCGCCACTCAAGGGCAAAAGTAAAAGGGGGGAAGGCAAAAGTAGCTTTGGAGTTTTCATGTTCAGCGGGAGTTAAGGATTCAGAGATACAAAACATTAGGTAGGATGTACAAGCATGACTAATGATGAATCAGAAGTTTTAGCGTCTCTAGACGCAACGGAGAAGATTTCAGTACCACCTCCTAACCTTCCAGAAAGCCTACCGGAAGATGAACGCTATTTCCTTTTACTAACAACTCCGTTACGTTTATGCGCACAATATAAACCGAAATTTGGTCAGGGAGGAAAAGCTGGATTAACACTTGAACAGTTCCAACAAATGTATGGTTCTGACCCATTTTATAGCTGGATAGGTCTTGATTCTCATCTGATGTATGCTGCTCACAAAGCAGCAGGTGGAATGACTTCTATTTATCGACAGTTAGGTATTGGTAGTCAATGGATTCTTAACCAAGTTTTACAAGACTATCTTGGTTTGTCCAAAGAAGAAGCTAATTGGAGTTATTTAGTACCTTCATCAACAGCAAAACCGCGTCGTCTTTCTTTAGATGGACGTATCGATATCGAATATTTGCGTGATGCTGAAACCAAGAATCGTCTACAACATTGGCTCACCAATGCAGCTGATAAACTGCTCTTACCTCAACAGACGCTCGCCAGTATTAAGGGAATAGTAATTGAAGCACGGCAAGGATATAAAAGTAAAGATTCAAAGAGGCAAAATGCCGACATTGCTAATGCAGCCAACGCCTATGCAAACCTTTATATCCCTGTTTTAATTCTTTTTTCGATGCAAATAGATGAAGATGTCGCTCACCGCTATACTCAAGCGCAGTGGTTACTTTTAAGAGGCACAAAATATGGTTCTACCACCGACAGCACATACGTCTTTTTTCGAGATGTTATTGGTTATGATATCGCTGCTTTCTTTGAAAGAAATTCTGAGCGCATAAAAAATGAAACAGAAGCTATTTTAACTGCTCTAATTAGTGCATAATTATATGGAAGCTCCACAAAATCTTGGTCTTTTTAACCACCTTACACATCAAGGCAATCTCAAGCACACTCGCTATGGATGGTTAAGGCTTACCCCTGCGCATTCGGTTCATCTTGTTGCGGGTTTGCTAGATACAAACCAAGAAAAACATCCAGTCGTTCTAGATCCGTTTTGCGGTACGGGGACTACAGTACTTGTGTGTGCCCAACGAGGAATTGAAAGCGCTACAACAGATATTAATCCATTCCTGATATGGCTGACACGCACCAAGACGCGCTCTTATAAAACTGAAGAATTAGTTACTTTTGAAAAGCTTGGCAATTTGGTTGTAGAAAAGATGCTTGCTGTGGAAGAAAAAGTGGGGTGGGTTCCACCGTTACATCAAATTGAGAAGTGGTGGGATGAACAGACGATAGGAGTCCTCAGCCGTGCTATACGTGCAATTAACAGTATAGAAAAGTCAAGATCAGACAATGTAGCAGATCTACTTAAAATCACATTTTGCCGCATGATGATTGCGCGAGCTAATGTAAGCTTTGCACATCAATCAATGTCATTTAAACAAAAAGATAACAACAACCTGCCATTATTACAACTCCTTGAAGATGAGACTGTGTTAACTTGGAAACAAGCAGTTTCTACAATTAGTAAAGCAGCCTACTCGAATATAATCTCACAGCCGCAAATTCTTCTTTGTGATGCTAGGGAACTCTGTACAAAATTAGAGCCTAATCGCTACACCTGTGTCATCACTTCTCCCCCTTATCCTAACCGTATGAGTTATATTCGCGAACTACGTCCTTATATGTATTGGCTTGGCTATTTGCAGAACGCACGGGAAGCGGGAGAATTAGATTGGCAAGCAATCGGTGGAACTTGGGGTTGTGCGACAAGTAATGTAGGAAAGTGGAAACCAGCGTCTGATGTAAAAATTCCCTATAATGATTTTTCTGACATTATTGACAAAATTGCACAGAAAAGTGAGTTGCTTTCTCGCTATGTTCACAAGTATTTCTATGATATGCTACAACACTCTCAGGCGCTTTTTAATGTAGTCAAACCTGGAGGTGTCATTCACTATATTGTTGGCAACTCTAAGTTTTATGATGTTATGCTTCCGGTCGAGTCTATATTTGCAGGACTTTTTGAGTCTGTAGGTTTTGTAAATGTTAGCATCCGCACAATCCGCAAACGAACATCCAAAAAAGAACTTTTTGAGTTCATTGTCTCAGCAGAAAAGCCTGCTTAAACTGGGGACTGGGGACTGGGGAATCTCTACGGATATGGATGGAGATTCCAACCCCACCCAACCCAATTGTCGAAGTTATTCTCAATCCCAATCCCTAATCCTTAAGGAGAGTTTCTCACTCCTATAACTTTCACCTCACGAATCTTCCTCGATCTCTTCCTCCTCTTGGCCAGCTAGAGGAACCAACGCAACAGCAGCGATCGCATCATCTTCATCCAAGCGCTGTACCCTCACCCCTGTAGCCATCCTGGATTGAGGAGAAATCGCATCGATCGCCTGACGAATGATAATACCGCGACTGGTTACCATCATCAGTTCCTCACCTTCATTCACCACCCGTAGCGCTGCTAGCTGATCCTTAGCCTTGCGGAACTTCGTAGCTAGTATCCCCATACCTGCACGATTTTGCAGACGGAACTGAGACACTGGAACCCGCTTTCCATAGCCACCCATTGTAACCACCAACACCCAAGGCCCTTGACCTGCTGGAACCACCAACTCGGAACCGTTGGCCTCCTCTGTCTCCTCCTCAGACTCCGTATCCGCATCGGCTGCAAAACTCGCAATTACTTGACTTGGCAGGATATCCATGCTAATCAATTCATCCTTAGCACGCAATTTCATCGCCCTGACACCTCTTGTCGCACGGCCGAGGGGACGCAATTGGTCGCTGTCCGTTTTGAAGTGAATCGCCATACCCTGACGGGAACCAATGATGATGCTGTCTTCTCCCTTAGCGCGACGCACCCAACGCAACTGGTCGCCTTCTTCCAGGGAAATGGCAATTAATCCATTAGCACGAATATTGCTGAAAGCAGCGAGTGCAGTCTTTTTGATGTAACCTTTGCGGGTCAACATCACTAGATAATCATCTTCGGTAAACTCCGATACCGGTACAATCGAGGTGATTTTTTCATCGCGGGGAATCGGTAGCATCTGGACAATTGGGACACCCCGCGCTGTGCGAGAAGTGGCTGGAATTTGGTAGGCTCTGAGACAGTAAGTCACACCGCGATCGCTAAAGAATAAAATGCTGTCGTGGTCGCAACAAGTCAGGAAATGCTCAACTCCGTCATCTTCCTTAATTTTGGCGGCTGCTTTGCCGCGAGTTGCCCTCGCTTGTGCGCTAAACTCGTTTACAGGCATCCGCTTGATATAACCTTGCTCAGTTAGCAAAATTACCGCTCTCTCGTTGGCAATCAGGTCAATGTCACCTAATTCACCTTCAAGCTGCGTAATCTCGGTACGTCGCGGTGTAGCGTGGGTAGCTTTTAGCTGAGCGACTTCGGTTTCAATAATTTCCAGAATGCGGCTTTTATTTGCCAGGATATCCTGCAAGTCGGCGATTCTAGTTTGTAATTCTTCGTGTTCTGCTTGAATCTTCTCAGCTTCCAGTGCTGTCAGTCGTCGCAGTTGCATTTGCAGAATAGCGTCTGCTTGCGCTTCGGAAAGACCAAAACCCTCAATCAATTCTCCCTTAGCTGTAGGAGCATCAGCAGAGGCGCGGATAAGAATTATAATCCCATCTAGGTTACTGAGGGCGATTAATAAACCCTGCAATAAATGGTCTCTTTCCTCAGCTTTACGCAGTTCGTATTGAGTCCGTCTGGTAATCGTCTCAATGCGGAAATCTAAGAATACGCTTAAAAACTGCTTAAGGCTGAGCAATTGCGGTTCATTTCTCACCAAAGCCAGCATATTCGCCCCAAAATTCATTTGTAGGGGCGTTTGCTTGTAGAGGTTGTTGAGAACCACACGGGGATAAGCATCGCGCTTGAGTTCAATGACGATGCGCATTCCATCGCGATCGCTTTCATCTCGAATATCCGAAATCCCCTCTAAGCGCTTCTCATTGACCATTTCCGCAATTTTCTCAATCATCCCTGCCTTATTGGTTTGATAAGGTAGCTGAGTGATAATAATTGCTTCTTTGTCCGGACGTCCCCGATGTTCAATTGTTTCAATTTCGGCGACACCGCGCATGGTAATTGAACCACGACCGGTAGTAAAGGCTTCTTTGATACCAGAAGTTCCCAGAATTTGCCCACCTGTAGGAAAGTCAGGCCCTGGGATATAGCGCATTAAGTCAAGATCGCTAAGTTCTGGATTGTGGATCAGTGCCACCAAACCATCAATCAACTCACCCAAATTGTGAGGTGGTATATTAGTAGCCATACCCACAGCAATACCGCTAGAGCCATTAAGCAGTAGCTGGGGAAGGCGAGAGGGCAAAACCGTGGGTTCTTGCTGCGAACCGTCAAAAGTGTCGATGAAATCAACAGTATCTGACTCAATATCCCGCAGCAGAGAATCTGTTGCTAAGGTCTGCAAGCGACACTCAGTATAACGCATCGCCGCTGGTGGGTCGTTGTCAACCGAACCAAAGTTACCATGTCCGTTGATTAAGGGCGATCGCATCGAGAAATCCTGGGCCATGCGCACCAAAGCGTCGTATACTGCAGTATCTCCGTGAGGATGATACTTACCCAGCACTTCCCCAACCACACGAGCGCATTTCCGGAACGGGCGATCTGGAGTAAGACCTAACTCATGCATTGCATAGAGAATCCGCCGATGTACCGGCTTGAGGCCATCCCTAGCATCTGGTAGAGCCCGACCCACAATTACGCTCATTGCGTATTCCAGGTAAGACTGCTGCATCTCGTTCCGCAAATTCGTCGGGACAATCCGCTCCTGGGATGTACTCATAGAAGCAAAAACTCCATTAAACTTTAAGTATTTGGCAGCAAAAAGCTAAAAAGTTGCAAAAAATGCCGCTTTTTACGCAGATATTTGCCAAATAATCCTACTTTCTTTTAAAATTTTAACACAATTACTATGCTCTGGGCTGGTCTCGCACGGCTACCAGAGGATATGCTTTGGCTGCGTGTACTGGAGGGAACTGCAACGCGAAATACAAATGGTTTATGATCGAAACAGAAAGCTGTTTAATTCCTTGACGAGGATTTAGTTCACAATTCAAAATTTCTGAATACTGACTTCTGTAATTTTTTGAGATATTTTAAGTTATAAGAAAAATTAGTATTACACTGGCGATCAAGTTTACAGAGTCGGGTTCGGTATCAACAAAATTTACTTTTGTCGCAAATTTATTCTGGAAGAGCTAGTGCTTTTACCCTAGGAGGAAACAGTAAAATGGAAGCCGTAATTGCTTTTATCATATTTGGACTGATTGCAACTCTTGTGATGCCTAATCTTATAACCAGGGAGGTAACCCTGGCTTTGATAATTTTAGGCACTCTTGCTATTTTGATGCCTAGGACTTTTTCGAGAGAATTAACCCTAGCTTTGTTCGCATTTGGGATGCTGTTTACTCTTGTGATTCCTCCTCTGCTTAAAAAATAAACTGAGTGAAGAGTTCCAAGTATGGGGAGTAAGAAACTTTCCCTCCCCGCCTTGGAAATTCAGCTCAACGTCCAAATCTCTGCTTTGAGCAGATATACTTCAAGAGCGAGGCGTCTTAACGCACTAAAAAAAATCCGACCCACTTGATGCTAAACTTTCATGCATCGGTAGTTTTAAAATGTCTCGCTTTTAGGACTATGTTGCCAGTTATTTACTCCGATGAATTTCTCAAGCATGATAACGGTCGGTTCCACCCAGAACAACCAGCACGTTTGACAGCATGCGTCAACAGCTTAAAAGCCGCTCCTTGGGCCTCTCAAATTGACTGGCGACTACCGACACCAGTAAAGGAGCGATCTGTTTTACCCATACTACAACAAGTCCACTCTCAGAAACATATTGACACAGTAAAACTGGCAGCGGAACTGGGAGGTGGACTTTTAGATGCAGATACCCCAGTTTCCCCGCAAAGCTATGACATCGCCTTACTAGCTGTGAATGCTTGGCTGGATGGCGTTAATTACGCACTGTCCAACAACAACCCAGCCTTTATCTTAGCGCGTCCCCCCGGACACCATGCCGAGCGTAATAGGGGAATGGGATTTTGTCTATTTTCCAATGCAGCGATCGCCGCAAACGCAGCCCTAGAAAAACCAGGAATCAACCGCGTTGCTATCCTAGATTGGGATGTCCATCACGGTAACGGAACCCAAGACATTGTTGAGAGTGACCATCGCATCATCTACTGTTCCCTACATCAATCTCCCTGTTATCCTGGTACAGGCTCAGCTAGCGAGCGAGGCTTCCATAACAACGTGCTAAATTTGCCCATGTCACCAGGTAGCACAATTGCTGATTACCAACCACTATTTGAGCAGAAAGTCATGCCGTTCTTACAAGACTTTCAGCCAGATTTACTAATAGTCAGCGCCGGTTACGATGCTAATGATGCTGACCCCTTGGCCGCCATTTCTCTACAGCCGGCAGATTATGGACTCTTCACTAAATACTGTCTACAACTGACTCGTCGTATTGTTTTCGGTTTAGAAGGAGGTTATCATCTCACAGCACTCGCTCAATCAGTTGTCGCGACGATTGAAAGTTGTTTGACTTAGGGGGTAGATTTTCAGCCTTTCTCAGGTCAAGCTACGGCTGCTGTTCAGCAGCAAGATGTCACCGATTACAAATATTTGGCATCCTCCCTGAGAGATATTTTCAACTATCTTAGGTTATACTTGGCAAAACTCTGAGACCGTAGGCCAGCGCACCTTAGCAGAAAACGCAATAGCCAAGTATGAACTCATTAGAACTAGACCAACAGACCGGTAAAATCGCAATGGCGATGATGACTCGCAACACCCAAATCGGGACAGCCCTGATCGCCAATCTGAGAACTCAACTACCGTTTGAATCTGTAGCCGGTGTATTGTTGGTAAGTATGCATCGTTTGCTCTGGCTTGACAATGACTCAATTATCTGGACGATCCAACATATTATCCCTGCGGATCTGATGCAGGAGATTAACAGAATAACATCATTTTCTGTCTATAAACATTTGGTTGGTAAAGGATTTATCCCAGGAAAAGATTTGAGTGTGGATGCAGATGGTAAACTGCTACTGAATCCAAATGTAAGCACAGCCTTGTAATCAACAATTCGTGTAGGTAAGATACCCGACTTCGTTAAGAAGTCGGGTATCTTAACTTGTTGACATCTCACATACGGAAAAAAAGTATAGTTTTGGCCAGCTTGCGGTTCTAATAGACAAGATTGCAAACAGCGAGGTCTATTGAAATTGCTCTGTTTATTTATTAGTTGAATCTTTACGTAAAAATCCCAAAAATCTCCTGATTAATCAGGAGGTATAGGCTAAAATGAAATACAACTCTTCGCATTGCCAAGAAACAAAGTATTGTGCAATTCTCTCTTGTTAGATAAAAAAACATTGGCATTGCCAAGAGATTACTATATCAAGTTAACAGGTGTTTTTCCTACCACACATCTGAGTTGTTCTCATTATGGTGGACCCAATGGATTAGACAAAACTTTTGAGACGATTTAAAATCTGGAACATTTAACTAATATTTCTCAGCGAGAGATAAATAAAAATTGAAAATAGTGGACTGGTTAGAGGATTGCTCATGACAGACAAAGCTCTTATCCGCAGACTAATAACTAAACCCACTGAAATCTTGAATCAGTTGCAAAGTGGGCAACTTCTCAGGATTAGTGGTGGTCGTGGCAATGCTATTATTATTTGCCATCGCTATCATGCAGAAATAGCAGGGCCTGGTGCTGCTATCGGTGGTGCTTTCGATTTCGATTGCAAACGAGTTATTCCTCTCGGCAAAATATCTCTAGTTTATCCAGAATCGCGTATAGAGCGACAGCAAGCCTATGCTGTGCGTCAGAGATGGCTAGGTTTCACTAAACAAGCGATGAATAGTTACGTACCGTTGGAGCGTGCCCACAAAATTTTGACATTGCTTTATAAATACTTTGAGCCGCAAATCATTGATAAATTACCTGATGAAATTATCGCCCAATTAGTAGGAGTTTTGTCAACAACTGTAGGTATGGTGCGTCCATCTCTGAAATCTCAGTCAAACAGTACACTACAAAAATCACAAGAACTTAAAGTTTAGCTATCTCCCAGTCAATAGGTGTGAGCGGAAGTGTAAAATGCTATATTTAAATAATTTTCAACTTCCGCTAACCTTAGCCAACTGTGTAAACTTTTAACCCAAAAAAAGGAAGGCTTTAGTAACAATTTTTGTTACAAGCACTCTTGAATTTTTACAACACAAGGGGTGAATTATTCGAGAAAGTGAAAGCCTTAAAGGCTGGCGGGGTTGACTAAACAAGCAAACCGTTTCAAGCACAAGAGGTTTTGGCTGGTGTCGAAAATCAAATTGCGCTCATTTAAACTTTCTAAGCAACTTCTAGCTCAAAATGCATTACTTACTCAAGAACTAGAAGAGCGTAAACGGGTAGAACAAGAACTACGAGAAAGCCAACGTTTGCTCACGGCAATCGTTGAGACACATCCCAATGTTTTGTATGTTTATGACCTGATAGAACAACGAAGTTTCCACTACAACCGCGAACTTTACACGAGTATTGGCTACACACCAGAAGAAGCGATTCAGATGGGAGCAGCAACGGTGCCCAAACTCATGCACCCTGATGATTTCGCAAAATTCCCCCAATATCTCCAACAATTTGAGACAGCAACGGATGGCGAAGTCTTGGAATTTGAGTACCGGATGAAACACAAAAATGGTGAAGATCGTTGGTTTTACAGCCAGGATACTGTGTTTCACCAGAACAGAAGAAGGTAAGCCTAAGCAGATTTTAGGTTCAGCAACTGACATCACACAGCGCAAGCAAATGGAAGAAGCTTTGCGTCTTAGCGAAGAACGCTGGCAATTAGCAGTTGCGGGCAATCATGATGGCATTTACGACTGGAATATTAGCACCGGTTACGCCTTTCTTTCTACTCGCTTAACCCAAATGCTGGGCTATGAAAACCACGAAATAAGACACCAGTTTGAGGAATGGCGCAATCTTTTGCATCCCGACGATATTGGAGCGGGTGACGGACATCTCTACAAGCTTACCTGGATAAGAAACTAGAGCAGTACCTTGTCGAGTATCGCCTGCGCTGCAAAGACGGCAGTCCTACAAATGGATTTTGGCACGGGGACAGGCACAATGGGATGAAGAGGGGAAAGCAGTGCGCCTGGTTGGCTCCCATCAAGATATCAGCGAACGGAAACAAGCAGATATCGAGCTACATCGTCGCGAACAAGCAGTTAGAGCTTTAGTAGAAAATTCCCCTGACGTTATTGGTAGATTCGACAAGCAACTCCGTCATGTGTACGTTAATCCAGCAGCGGATATTAGCAACAGGAATTACACTCGGAACACCTTCCTTGGTAAAACCCATCGAGATTTGGGAATACCAGAAGAGATTGTAACCTGTTTCCAAGAAGCCTTGCAATCTGTATTTAATACTGGAAAAGAACGACTGATTGAGTTTAACTTTCCCACACCTAAAGGTATTGAATATTATCAATCTCGAATTGTTCCTGAGTTTAACCCAGATGGAACAATTGGGACTGTCTTAAAGGTAGCTCGTAACATTACTGCACTTAAACAAACAGAAGAGGAACTACAAAAAAGCAATATTATCTTGCGGTCTATAATTGACAGCATACCTGATGCGGTATTTGTTAAAGATAATTTTGGGCGTTATGTAGTAGCTAATAATATGGCAGCTCACTCGCTTTCTAAAAAGATGGAAGAGGTTATAGGCCGTGATGACACTGCATTATTTGAGCCAAAAATAGCCCAGCAAATTATGGAAGCAGACCAGAAACTTATCACAACGGGTGAATCTGTAACTTACGAGTTCCTTGTATCTCACAAAGGGATAATGCGGACTTTGTTGAGTATGAAATGTCCTTGGCGCGATCTAAAAGGAAATATTATGGGCGTAGTTGGAATTTCGCGAGACATTAGCGAGCGAAAACTTGCCGAGGAAAAATTACAGGAGACGACCTTTCTTTATCAGCAAATTCTCGATGCAATTCCCGACTTTATTTTATGTAAAGGTTCACAATCCTGTATTATTTATGCCAACAAAGCATTTCGTGAATACTACGGGATGACAATGGAACAATTGCAAGGCATCATCGATTCACCCATAGTTAATCCTGACTATACACAACAGTATGTGCAAGATGATGCCTATGTATTTAACACTGGCCAAAGTTTGAGTATAGAAGAACCCGTCGTTCGCTACGATGGAAGTGAACGCTTGTTCAACACAGTTAAAACTGCAATTAGAGGTGCTTCTGGACAGGTTATCCAAACAGTAGGCGTGTCTCGTGATATTACCGAACGCAAACAATATGAAATTGCTCTCCAAAAATCAGAAGCAAAATATCGAGCCAAAGCCGAAGAGTTAGAACGAGCTTATCGGGAATTACAGAATACCCAAGCACAACTAATTCAAGCTGAAAAAATGTCTTCTTTGGGACAAATGCTTGCAGGAATTGCTCACGAAATTAACAATCCTACGAGCTTCATTTACGGCAATATTCAACCAGCAATAGACTATACCAAAGACTTACTACAGCTTATTAAGTTATATCGAGAGCACTACCCTGAACCTGATGAAAAAATTGCTGAACAACTAGAGGCGAGAGAAGTAAATTTTATCGCAGAAGATTTCCCCAAATTACTCTTATCGATGAAAGAAGGTGCCGAGCGGATTAGCAAAATTGTGCTGTCTTTACGGAACTTCTCGCGCTTGGATGTAAAAGAGTGCAAACAGGTGGATATTCATGAAGGCATTGATAGCACTTTGCTCATCTTGAAGCACCGCTTGAAAGAACAACCTTCAAGACCTGAAATTCAAGTCATTCAAGAGTATGGTGAACTTCCAAAAATAGAGTGTTACCCAAGTCAGCTCAATCAGGTATTTATGAATATATTGTCCAATGGAATTGATGCAATCAATGAGTCATTTTCCAGTGGCAATTTGTCATCAGCCCAGGACAAAGGACAAATTATAATTTCCACTGAAGTTAATGATAATAACAGCGTGATGATTCGGATTGCTGATAACGGACCGGGTATGAATGCTGAGGTACAAGCAAAAATTTTTAATCCCTTTTTTACTACTAAAATAGTTGGCAAGGGCACAGGTTTAGGTCTAGCTATTAGCTATCAGATTGTGGTGGAAAAACACTGTGGTACATTGGATTGTATTTCAACGCCAGGTCAAGGAACAGAGTTTTTAATTTTGCTGCCAATTGAGCAAAAAAATGTAATGGGTAATAGGTAATAGGTAATGGGTCATGACCGAGGTGGGCAATCACTGCCCACCCTACATATGTCAGCTTAGATCAACTTGACAGCTTTCAGGCCAAAAAACAGCGCCAAAGCGACACCAGTAGCACCACCGAGCATTAAAAAGTAAGCGATTACTCCAGACATTAACCTTTCTCCACAAAAACTTACATCAGTCCATTGAATCATCAACTGGGATAGAATACAGCCCACAGGTGCTTGGGAAAAAGGGTTTTGATGATGAAATCTGTGATTCGTGTTGATTTACCGCAGCAGTCTTATGAGATTGCGATCGCGGCCGGTGGCTTAGATGATGTGGGAGTGTGGATGAGCCGGCTGAAACTGGGGAAGAAAGTTTTACTGGTGTCAAATCCAGTAATTTTCAAAAAATATGGGGAAAGGGCGATCACTGCTTTAAAGTTAGTGGGATATGAGGTATCCTACTGCATCTTGCCAGCAGGTGAGCGCTACAAAACCCTCAAGTCCATCCAAAAAATCTACGATATTAGCTTGGAAAACCGCCTAGAGCGCTCCTCAACAATGGTGGCCTTGGGGGGTGGAGTGATTGGGGATATGACAGGCTTTGCGGCTGCTTCCTGGCTGCGAGGGATTAATGTCGTACAAATACCGACATCACTTTTAGCAATGGTGGATTCCTCAGTTGGTGGTAAAACTGGCGTCAATCATCCCCACGGCAAAAATTTAATCGGTGCTTTTCATCAGCCACAATTTGTGTTAATTGATCCCTTGGTATTAAAGACATTACCCACACGAGAATTTCGAGCGGGGATGGCAGAAGTAATTAAGTATGGGATTATTTGGGATGCTGAATTATTCGCAAAACTAGAGCAGTCTAAACGCCTGGATCAACTGCGTTATGTGAACGAAGATTTACTGCAAAATATCCTTTCTTGTTCCTGTCAGGCGAAAGCAGATGTTGTCAGTCAAGACGAAAAAGAATCTGGACTCAGAGCAATTTTAAACTATGGTCACACGATAGGTCATGCTGTCGAAAGTTTGACTGGCTATAAGTTAGTAAATCATGGCGAAGCTGTAGCAATTGGTATGGTTGCAGCCGGTCAAATTGCTGTTAAACTCCAGATGTGGAAACCAGAGGAAGCCCAACGTCAAGATGCGCTAATTCAGAAAACAGGATTACCCACTCAATTACCAAATTCACTGGATATTGAAGCAATTCTTGATACCCTACAAACCGATAAGAAAGTCAAAGATGGTAAAGTGCGGTTTGTTCTTCCTACTCAAATTGGTGAAGTAACTATTACTGATCAAGTACCTGGGGATGTAATTCGGGAAGTATTACAGAAGAT
>JAYFMV010000097.1:0-101189 GCA_042408245.1 Potamolinea sp. | reverse complement strand
GAATGTTTGGGTGAAACCAGCAGTGGAATTACCCCCCCCAACCCCCCCTTATCAAGGGGGGGAGCAAGTTAATATTCCCTCCCTTGATAAGGGGGGGACAAAGGGGGGGTTCCCCAAGATTTGGGCAGAATATGAGGGTATTAAGTATCCATTGCCATTATTAGGAGAAATGCAGCTAAGTAATTCAGCATTGGCGATCGCCTGTTTGCAAATCCTCCAACAACAAGGATGGAAAATTCCCCCAGAAGCTATCACGAACGGTATGTCAAAAACCAGATGGCTTGGACGCCTGCAGTGGACTAATTGGCAAAATCACCGTTTACTAATAGATGGTGCTCATAATCCTGCAGCAGCGATCGCCCTTCGTCAGTATGTCGATACTCTCAACACTCCCGTAACTTGGGTGATGGGTATGCTTTCTACTAAAGATCATGCTGAAATTTTCGAGGCTCTACTGCGTCCTGCTGACCAATTGTACCTCGTTCCAGTACCTGACCATAGTTCCGCTGACCCGAATTTCCTAGCAACTTTAGCTAAAAATATTTGTCCAGAACTAGCAGATTGTCGCACTTATCCAGAACTCGACAGCGCACTTAATCAAGCGATTGTTTCTCCCGAATATTTAGTTATTTTGTGTGGTTCGCTGTATCTAGTTGGATCTTTTTTGAAAGGGGCTATACACCACCCATAAAATTAGTTTGTAGGGGCAAAGCATTCGGGGGATAATATCCGCATTCAACCAAAGTTTTGCTATCCGAATGCTTCGCCCTTCCCCACCCATAAAATTAGTTTGTAGGGGCAAAGCATTCGGGGGATAATATCTGCATTTAACCAAAATTTTTGTATTCCGTTTGCTTCTCCCTGCCTTAAGGTAGCCAAGTGAAGGGCGAAGCATTTGGGAATAAACACCTGGGTTTACCCACTACATAGTCCCCCAAATGCTTCGCCCCTACATATGACCCTACATATGATCCTATATATGATCCTATATATACATTTCGACTTTTACAAGAGGTCTATTGACCTATGAAATGTTTCCCACCTTGCAGCTTACCAGAATTAATTCAAAATCATCTTTGATTCCACTCAGTAGCAGCATCAGCAACTGCTTTATCTACCGTTTTTTGTCCCAACATTGCTGCTTGCAAATTTTCGTAAATCGCCTTTTGTAGCTTATTGCTATCCTTCATTGTCGGAATCAAAACCTGTGCATCTTGCATTTGACTAGCGCTAATATCTCGTGCTTGTTCCACTGGAGTTTTACCATCAGTGGAGAGCGATCGCCTATACTCTTGCAAAGCCTCAATAGTAGAAGGTAAAACATTGGCAGCTTTAGCAAAAGCTAGCTGATTTTGTGTATTCGTGACAAACAAAGCAAACTTTAAAGCAGCATCCGGAGATTTAGTGTCGCGAGGGATAACCAAATTCATCACCGCTACATTTTTCTTACCTGTTTCACCAGTAATCTGGGGTGATGCTGCTGAAACTTGAGCAATAGTTGGCGCATTTTTGGCGATCGTCTCCATAAACTCAGCACCGGTAGCCAACAGAGCTGTTTCACCAGACTGATATAATTCGATCGCGTGGCGATGTCCTTGAGTGAGAGCTTCTTTGGACATCAGTCCTTTTTTGTAGAAGTCTACCCAATATTGAAACGCTGCTTTGCCCTTGGGAGTGTTAAAAGCGGCCTTACCTTCAGCGTCTACTAAATCTACTCCCATCTGTACAAACGATTCCAGCACTTCACCAGAATCGCCAGGAACCACCGTAGCAAAAAAAGCATATTTGCCTGTTTTGTCTTTAATTTGCTGTGCAATTTGTGCAAGTTCTGCATAAGTGGCTGGTGGCTTACTAACACCTGCCTTTTTTAGCAAGTCTTTGTTATAAATCGTTACTCTACTGGTGAGATACCAAGGAAGGCCAAAACTTTTGTTGTTAAGACTGCTGTCCTTCCAGATATTAGGTAAATATTGTTTGCGTACCGCTTCAGGAACTTTAGCATCCAGATCCAACCAAGCATTGCGTGACGCCAATTGAGAAGCAAAGCCAGGATTGAGGTTTACCACATCTGGGGCAGTTTTTGCTGAAACGGCTGTGAGGATTTTGTTTTCCATCGCCGACCAAGGAACATCCACCCAGCGCACCTTTAGTCCCTTATTTTCTGCTTCAAAGGTAGCGATCAGCTTATTGAAATAGTCAGTAAACTTTGGTTGTAGCTGCATCGTCCAGAACTCGATTTCTGGCGTCTGGTTGGGGTTTGGTGCTGGCCGACAACTGATCAGCCAGCTTAAGAGTAAACCCAACAAGGCAAAAATGCCTAAACGTCTCCAAGTTCTGATTTCTGGTCATAATTAACCGCCTAGCGCTAGCAGTCAATTATTCTACTGTAGGTAGATGGCAAGTGTGCTTGTGAGGTGTAATATGATTGGTTTCCAACTTTTTGGTGTGGCGTCAGAGCAATTCTAGGGCAAGCACGCAGTTGTAAGATTGAGGTAACTGATACAATATATCCCTTAACCGTGGTGATTCTGAGCTAGATTGGGTACCAGGCATCAGAATTAATCTTGTTAGATTTATTCTCCAAAATCTTCACTCTTCGATTTGAATTCTCGCACCCGCTTAATCAAAATATGTTTAACCGTTTTAAGGGACTGTTATCAAAGGGTAGGAAAGGCATCGGGATAGAATTGGCTCCGGAACGAATTAATATTGCTCAATTGCGCAAGCAGGGCCAGGGCTACAAACTCGGTGCATTGTACTCTCACGAAGTACCAGAAGGCATCTTCCAAGGAGGAACTATTGCAGACTCACCCGCTTTAGCGGAACTGATTAAGGACGCAGTAGCAGCAAGCAAACTGAAAGTCGAGCAAGTAGCCACCGCAGTACCGATGCGGGAAGCAATTATTCGGATCATACCGGTTCCGCAAGAGCTTGATGATCAAGAACTCAGAGATATGGTTCTTAACCATGAAGCCGGTTTGTATTTGCCCTATCCCCGCGAAGAAGTAGATTTGGATTATCAGAAGCTAGGCTTCTTCACTGATGAAGATGGCATTAGCAAGGTGCAAGTTTTGCTGGTAGCCACCCGCAAGGAAGTCACAGATACCTATCTTGATACATTTCGGCAGGCTGGGTTACAAGTAGACGTCCTAGAAATTAATAGCTTCGCTTTGATCAGAACGATTAGAGAACAACTGCGACAATTTACACCCCAAGAAGCCGCAGTGCTGGTGGATATTGAATTTGACAGCACCGAGATAGCAATCATCGTTGATGGTGTTCCCCAATTTTCTCGGACTGTTCCCATTGGAACCTACCAACTGCAAAGCGCTCTCTCACGAGCCATGAATTTACCGACTTCCAGAAACACCGAATTGTTACAAGGAATGACGATTCCTCCTACACCTCCTGATGGTATACGTACAGGAGCCACAGGTATTAATCCCGGTATGGCGGCCTTACTTAGAGTATTGGGAGAACTAGCAGATGAACTGCGCCGTTCTATCGATTTTTATCTGAATCAAAGCGACAATTTAGAAGTAGCACAGCTACTATTAGCAGGTCCGGGAGGGGGAATTGGACAACTTGATGAATTTTTCACTCAACGGTTGAGTTTGCCCACTACTCAAGTAGACCCGGTAGCGGCTCTTTCTCTAGAAGTGGATAAGGAAATTCCCTCTGTACAACGACCCGGCTTGGGAACTGTATTAGGTTTAGGATTGCGGGAGGTTTAAAGCAATGTATAGCCTGGATATTAATTTTCTCAAAGACCCTAACCGCCGCCCTGAAGAGCGATTGTCGGCGAATAAGGGTTCCGGTACAAAAGCACCGGCAGGGTCACTGACACCACTATTTTTAGGGATAGCAGTGGGTATTTTACCCCTAGGATTGGTGGGTGGTTTGTTCCTTTTTACACAACATCAAACCGCCCAAAAACAACAAGAACTAACTGCTTTGAACGGTGAGTTGGATCGCTTGAAAATAGGACAGAAACAAATTGACGATCTCAAAGCACAAACCAACAAAATTCAAGAGGATACAAACGCACTAATAACTGTGTTCGATCAAATTAAGCCTTGGTCGGCCGTCTTACAGGACATTCGTTCGCGCGTTACTCCTGGCTTACAAATTAGCAGCATTCAGCAAACACAAGTTGCTACCACAGCCGCAGCCGCTCCCGCAGCCGCTAAGCGTTCACCAGTCTCTAGAGCTGTAACTCCACCAAATCCTGAAGCTTCACCAGGTTCACCAAGTCCCCAAGCTTCACCCAAGGACAAAACTGCTGCTACTGCTCCTAGCCCTCCCCAGCCGATAACGAAGCTGGACATTTCTGGTACGGCTCGCTCTTTTGATGAAGTGAATTACTTTATGTTGGGCCTTCAGCAGTCATCCTTTTTCAAGAAGGAAGATACTCAATTAATCAGCGCTCAATTAGTCAACAACCCCACTAGAATAGAAGTTCCTCAAAACAGAACTGGGTCGGGGCCTCAAGATAAGTATGAACTGCCAAAAGTAGTGCAATACAAAATTCAAACAATCTTTAATCAAGAGCCAGCCTCGAAGTTGCTTGCAGAATTAGAGCGGAAGGGTGCTTTGGGATTAGTCAATAGGATTAAAACAATTCAGCAGATTCAGGAGAAAGGAGACAGTCAACCATGACATATGTTCCTGACGATTTTATGGATGACCAGGAGGAAGCTCCTAGTTATCCTACGGCATTTGGTATTACTTTCACTCCCAAAGTTGGGGGAATAATCTTTGCAGTTTTAGGTCTATTGGGAGCTGCTTACTTGGCTGTAAATGTAGTGCAGCCGGCTTGGGAAGACTATCAGAAGTTAGAAGCAGAAGTTGCCGAGAAAAATAATCAAATTAAAGCACAGAAAGAAATTAAGAAAAGAATTGCGGAGGCACAGGTAAAACTAGATAAGGCAAAACAGCAAAATAAACAGGTTCTCAGTTTATTTGCCAATGAAAAAACTTTGGATACTTTGTTGTTGGATCTCAACGACTTTGTTAAAAAAAGAAATGCCACTTTGACCAGTTATCAACCTAAGCCAGCGACGGAAGCAGACGCTAAGGAACCTTTGTTGGCCGCTGAGGCGAGTGGCAAACTGAAACGCAAAACTGTCGTTTTAGAGCTTGAGGGTAGCTTCGATCAAGTACAATCAATCCTGCGGAGTTTTGAGCTGTTGCAATCCCTATTGATTATTAGAGACTTTAAAGCAGATGTGAGTACACCTCAAGTATTCTATATTGACGGAGGCATAGCAGTGCCGGTGATTGTTGACAAAAATAAAAGGGTGCTTCGTGGTGCTAAACCCACTATCAAAGCAAACTTTAAGGTGGAGGCTATTACACCAGTGACTGAGGAAGCAACTCAGGAAGCAGCGACAGCGACGCCGCTACCTTCGACCGCCTCAACTCCAAAAAAATAAGTAGTTTGTTGTTTGTTGTTTGTTATTTGCTATGGTTTGTTGTTTGACTAATAACCAATAAAAAGCAACCAATAACTAATAACAAAAGTATGGCATTTATAGGTGAGGAGCGAACAGTGAAACAGGCTCAAGCATTAAGCGGAATCGTGGTGGGAGGAGCAGTATCGCTATTAGCGACACAGCCAGTATGGGCAGCATCTACCCAAGTAACTGGTGTACAGCTAAAACCAGGCGATCAGCAACTAGAACTCATCCTGGAAACAAAATCTGGTGATGAAAATTCCAAGATTTCCACAGTAAAACGTGGCAATGATTTAGTGGCAGATATTACTAATGCTCGGCTGAATTTGCAGGAGGGGGAAAGCTTCCGTCAGGAAAACCCCCTACCTGGCATTAGTAAGATTTTGGTCAGTCAGTCGGATGACAATAGAGTACAGGTGATAGTCTCTGGCGTCTTCAGCCCTCCTACAGGGGAGATTGGGCACCAGGACACTGCAAGAATTAGCTTAAATTTGAGCGCGGTACCGGAAAATAAGGCGGAAAGCCAAACTCATCAATCTTCCGCTGCTTTAGCCTCACTACCGAAGAACGAGCAAGAGGCGATCGCACCAAGCACAGCGAAAGAGGCGATTGCTCTAAGCACACCAAAAGAGGCGATCGCGCTAAGCACAGCGAAAGAGGCGATCGCGCCAAGTACAGCGAAAGAGGCGATTGCGCAAAGCGCACCAGCAAAGCTGATCGCGCCATCTCCTGAAACTTCCTCCTCAGCGAAACAGACACAGAAAGTCGAGAAAGAAACACAACTAGCTCAAGTACAAGGCGTTCCGAAACGACCCACAGTTCAGACACAGACACCTCAACCGGTGCCCCTGGTACCGCCAAACACGCCAGCACCTGGACAGGTTACGCCACCGGGACCCCAAGCTCCCTTACCTGGACAAGTCATACCTTCTCCAAGACCAGACGTTCTGATTCCCAACCCAAGAATCACGATTGAGGGGCTTCCAGCACAGGCTGCAGGTGCAGCGCAACCGATCGCACCAGCGCCTCCCTTCTTACCAAGAGCAGTTGCGCCACCACTGGGAGATGTGGCAGTTTCCAATATCAATGCTTCAGCTAGCTATATCGACCTAGGGACAGCAGCGCGTGTCCCTCGCTTGGTTTTGCGAGAAGCGCCTGTTCGAGAAGTTTTGTCCCTACTTGCTCGCGCTGCTGGGCTTAACGTTGCCTTTACCGGAGAAGGAGGAGCCGGAGCTCCCGGAGCGCCGACCGCAGGGGCGCAGAAGACGATTTCCCTGGATTTGGAAAACGAATCAGTTCAAAACGCCTTCAACTACGTGCTGCAAGTCTCAGGACTGCAGGCTAACCGCGTCGGGAACACGATTCTTGTGGGTTCTCAACTGCCCGATACTGCCCGCAATATCATCTCTCGCAGCTTGAGGCTTAATCAAGTTTCAGCCTTGCAGGCAACTAATTTCCTGATTTCTCAGGGAGCGGAGCAACAGCAGGTTGTTACCCAGACAACACTAACGGTAGTTGGTGAAGGAGCTGCAGCCCAAAGAATTACCAACACGACAACCTCTGTGCAAAGAGTCACCCCGCCAGTGGAGGCCCAAGCAGCAGGAGGTCCGGGTGCAACTCCACCCCAGGCTGGTCCCCAGGTACTGAGGGGATTGTCGGTGACTCCCGATATTCGTCTTAACGCTGTAACTGTGGTTGGTGAACCGCGTAAAATTGAAATCGCTACAGCTTTATTGAGTCAGTTGGATCTGCGGCGTCGTCAAGTGGCGGTGAATGTCAAGGTTGTTGATGTTAACCTTCAGGGAGTCGATGCCTTCAACACTAGCTTTTCTTTCGGGATTGGTAACGCCTTTTTTAGCAGCGATGGCGGAGCAGCCTCCTTCAATTACGGTGGGGTTAATCCACCTAAAGCGGCAGACGTGAGGAGTAGCTTAGTTAGCCCAACGGTCATCCCTAATCCTTATAGTGGTGCAAATACTTTCCTGGACTTGAACAACACGACAATTGTTCCTGGAGGGCGACTCTCACAAAGAACAATTACAGACGGTGTGATTACGGGTCAAGTAGTAAGGGATCTAACGTTTTTTAACCGTGTTGCTGGGATTTCAGGAGACCCATTGCAAGCACGTCTTACAGACTTCACAAGGGGAACGCCTGACGTCACCACCTTCACTATTGATCCTACTACTCGTAGGCAAACCGGCTCCTTTGCAGCGGGAACTGACCCAACATCTACTGCTGCTCTTCCGAGTTTATACCAATTTCCCAAAAAGCTTTTAACGGCTTTGCAGGCTCAGATTCAAAGTAACAACGCCAAGATTCTCACTGACCCAACCCTGGTAGTACAAGAAGGTCAGGTAGCTAAAATCAACCTGACTCAAGAGGTAGTTGGAAATATTAAAAGTGAGACTCAATCTTCCAATACTGTAACTACGAGAACAGTAACAGCAGAGATTCGAGAGGCTGGTTTAATCCTGGAAGTTGCTGTTGACAGAATTGACGACAATGGTTTCATTAGTTTAACTGTCAATCCTAGGGTGACTTCCATTGGGGGGAATCAAGATCTGAGCGTTGACAATGATACTAACCGCATCGCTTTACTGAATGTGCGCCAGCTTACGTCTGGATTAATTCGCCTCCGAGACAGTCAAACCCTAATTCTTTCAGGGCATCATTCAGGAATCAGACCGAACCACGGTTAAGAAAGTCCCAATTTTGGGCGATATTCCGATTCTAGGTGCTTTGTTTAGGAGTACAGAGCGGTCAAATCAGCGAAATGAGATCATTGTGCTGCTGACGCCTCAGATTATCCAAGATGCGGCGGGTTCTTCCTTTGGCTACAACTACACCCCAGGACAGGAGACACGTCAAATGTTGCAACGGCAAGGTGTTAATCCTTAATGGGGAAATCTTGCACCATTCTCAGAAGAGAGGGCGGGTTTTGTTGAGAGGTTGAGGGTATGTAGTGTTAGGTGATCTTCTGAACCCGCCCCTACATTACTGAAGAGGGCGGGTTTTGTTGAGAGGTTGGGGGTAGGTAGTGTTAGGTGATCTTCACGCACCCGCCCCTACATTACTGAAGAGAGGGCGGGTTTTGTTGAGAGGTTGGGGGTAGGTAGTGTCAGGTGATCTTCTAAACCCGCCCCTACATTACTCCTCATCTGCCCAGAATTACCCTCAAAAATGGTATCTTTTGATACAAAAACATTCAAATCCACATAACTTAAAGGTTTCACCGATCCATATCAGGGAAACAGACCTTAGAATAATGCAGTGAAACATCGAACCTGCGGGTGTTACAGCGATTTGGAATTGCAAGACCCGCAATAAGGGTCATCTATCTAAATCTCGAAAGCGAGAAATTAGAAAAATAGTTGACCTGTGATGCCAATAAAAAGGAAGATTCTCAATGAACAAAGGCGAATTAGTGGATAAAGTGGCAGAAAAAGCCACAGTTACCAAAAAGCAGGCAGATGCAGTCTTATCTGCCGCTTTGGAAGCGATTATGGAAGCCGTTTCCGAAGGTGATAAGGTCACCTTGGTGGGCTTCGGCTCTTTTGAATCGCGGGAGCGCAAAGCCCGTGAAGGCCGCAACCCGAAAACCGGTGACAAGATGGAAATCCCAGCAACTAAGGTTCCTGCCTTTTCTGCTGGAAAACTGTTCAAGGAGAAAGTTGCACCTCCAGACAAATAACGGCTGATTTAATCGGACACTTATCCTTGAATCGACCAACTCACGGGGGAAACTTAGCTTGGGGCAGCTTCACTGGCAGGCTGTTCCCCTTCCTTAATTCTTGATTTTTCGGCTAGCATCAACCCGCTGGGACCGCCAAAAAGCGCGATCGCCGCCATTGAGTCTCAGCTAAAAGACCTAGTAGCCTATCCCGACCCGAATTACCACCAGTTGAGGGCGTCTCTAAGTCGGCTGCACCCGAATCTGACGCCCGACTGGATTCTCCCCGGTAATGGCTCCGCTGAGCTCTTAACCTGGGCTGCTAGGGAACTATCAGAACTAGAGGAAACTTGCCTACTGACCCCAGCCTTTAGCGACTACAAACGTGCACTCAAGGCTTTTAATGTCGAGGTTAAGGAGTACCCCCTGGGGAATTTTGGATTGGGTTTTCCCCCCGATCTTCGGGGGATATCTGATTTGGGCTTACTAATCCAAAATCAGACCCCCACCCCCCTAATCCCCCCTTACCAAGGGGGGACTAAGACAAAGAGGGGGGGAGAAAAAAGCCAAAATCCCCAGGGGTTGCTGCTGAATAATCCTCACAATCCCACTGGTCAGTTATTTGACCTCCAGACGATTCTGCCTTATTTGGAGCAATTTGCTCTGGTTATCGTAGATGAAGCCTTTATGGACTTTCTACCTCCCGATCAGCAGCAAAGTCTGATACCAGTAGTGCAGGAATATCCTAACTTGGTGATTTTGCGATCGCTCACCAAGTTTTACAGTCTCCCCGGACTGCGGCTGGGTTATTGTATCTCTCACCCCGACCGACTGCGCCGCTGGCAACAGTGGCGCGACCCTTGGCCCGTGAATACGTTAGCTGCTGCGGCCGCAATTGCTGTAGTTGAGGATACAGAATTTCAAGAAAAAACTTGGAATTGGCTTTTCCAAGCGCGATCGCAGTTGTTTGAGGGTTTGGCGTCGTTACCAGGGTTGCAGCCCTACCAAAGTGCAGCTAACTTTGTACTGGTGCACTCAGAACAACCAAGTTCACAATTGCAGGAAAAGCTGCTCAAGCATAGCCAAATTTTAATCCGAGACTGTCTGAGCTTTCCGGAATTAGGCGATCGCTACTTCCGAGTTGCTGTACGCACAGAGACAGATAACCAACGCTTGTTAGAAGGTTTAAAATCTGTCATTAGGTAATAGGTAATGGGTAATGGGTAATAGGTAATGGGTAATGGGTAATGGGTAATTGACAAGAAGGGCGTAGCATTGGCGTTGTTAACTTGTCGGTTATACGCAAATATTTGGGTGCAAATGCTACGCCCCTACAGGACAAATAAGCAATGCAAAATAACAAATAACCGTTTTCATGCCCAAAGGGCTGTACAACAAATAACCAATGAAAAATGACCGTTGAATACGACCTTCTTGTAATTGGAAGCAGCAGAGCAGGTATTTATGCAGCCCTTACCGCAGCCAAGTTGAAAGCTCGTGTTGCTTTAGTAGAAAATGATTGTGAAAAGACGTGTCATGAAACTCTGTATACTCAAGCATTGACACAAGTTGGCTGTGTCGTAAAACAACTGCATGACGCTTCTCAATTTGGTATCCACTTTCAAGTAAATGACTCAACACAACAGCCACAACTACCGTCAATTGAGTTAACTGAAGCAATGGAGTGGGCTTCATTAGTAATCTCTAATTGTTCAGAACAAAATTCTCCCGCTGTTTTGGCATCTTTGGGAGTGGATGTTATCAAAGGTGTAGGTGAATTTTGCCGACTCCCTCACCTTGGGGTTGTCGTCAACAACCGACGTATCCGAGCACGTGCTTATCTGATTGCTACAAATTATCGTCCAATTATTCCTGATATTGAAGGATTAAAAACTGTTGGCTATGTAACGCCAGCAGATATCTGGAACAAAGGATTGAAAGAAAAGTTTCCAGTAGAAGAAAATGCCGGGTCAGAACAAATAAACGTTGCTAAAAAAGAGAAAGTTTCTCTACTTCAACCTTCAAATAATTGGGTAATTATTGGGAATACTTCTACTAGCATAGAACTAGCTCAAACCCTGTCGCGGCTGAGTTGTAATGTCACTTTAGTTGTAGCAGAATCGCATATTTTATCACAAGAAGACCCAGAAGCTTCTAGCTTAATACAAGCACAATTGGAAGCTGAAGGTATACGCATTCTCACCGAAAGTCCAGTTACTCAAGTAAGGATAATTGACGATAAAAAGTGGGTTCAAGCAGGAAATCGGGCAATTGAAGCTGATGAAATTTTGCTGGCTGTTGGTCAGGAATTAAATATAGAATCTTTAAATTTAGAAGGTGTTGGGGTTAAGTTTAATAGTCAGGGTATTGAACTAAACGAGAAACTACAAACTACTAATCCCCGAATTTATGCTTGTGGAGATTCTACACATATCGCCCAGTATCAAGCAAGTATTGCCCTGAAAAATGCTTTGTTTGCGCCCATTTTCAAGGTAAATTATCAGGGTATTCCTTCGGCAATTTTCTCGGAACCGCAACTAGCAAGAGTAGGACTGACAGAAGCGATCGCCAGACATCGCTATGGTAAAGATGTTTTCGTGGCGCGACAATATTTTAAAACTTTGGACAAAGCTCAATTGTTGGGGGAAACTACAGGTTTTTGTAAAATAGTTGGGCGTCAGAATGGGGAGATTTTAGGAGCGACAATAGTTGGCCCCCAAGCGAGTGAGTTAATTGGGGCGATCGCGCTTTGCATACAGCAGAAGATCAAAATCAGCAGGATCGCCCATTTACCCCACGTCTCCCCAACTTTTTCAGAAATCATTCAACATACTGCTATTGAGTGGCAACAGCAACGTTTCAAGCACAATCATAGCTTACAAAATTTCCTGGAAGGCTTGTTTAACTTGCTGCGCAAATGGTCGTCTTAGATGGTGTTTGTAAAATTTGATCTCAACCCAAAATCTGTAGGGGCGAAGCATTCGGACAGTCAATTTTTGCTAGATCCGAGAGGTTATTCTCCGAATGCTTCGCCCCTACTATAACTATAACTCTAACATTACTTGACAAACAACCTCTTAAGAAAATATCTACTAAGGCGATAATTTTGCTTTTTTAGCACGGTTTTCCAGATACCAATGTGCCACAGATGGACACCAATTTTCGAGATGAACATAGAGAAGTTCGCAGAATTTTTGCGCTTCTAGTTGAGCATCTTTTTTCCATCTCAAGTCTAATAAATGCATCAGCGAGCGTAGATTACAACTGAGTACAAAATGCTGTCTAGCGTCGAAAGGAATCAAGCCTCTAGCGTGTTCTTCTGATAATCCTTCTTCAATTCGTTTCTTGTAGTGTTGGCAAGCATCCATACACCATTTTAGGTCTTCAGCGCGTTGTTCTTCTGAGTAGAAATAACGTTTACCTTGACGGTTTGTGTATTTTCCTACAGGACGAAGGTAGAAAACGTCTTCTACATCTTGTTGTCCTTCTGCTACATTAATAATTCTTTGGCCTGTATAGCGGAAAGAGTTGTGAACTACTACACCGTTAGCGACAAAGTTGTGCCATTTTCCAGCCACTTCTAAGTCATAGGTTCTTTGTAATCCAAGGTATTGCACCCGAACAACTTTCATGGGGTGGCTTGATAGTTTTCGACCTTTCGGTTTAGGCTTTTGGGCAAGCTTTTCGACAGGAACAAAGTTTTGAGCAAACTCTAGTTCTAGTTTCTCCTCAACAATGACTCCATTAGTCATTAAATGGCAATCATACTTGTAAGAAAGCACTTCTCTTTTAGCATCAGTTATGATCTCTAAAGCCTCTCCCATCGTTTGCCAACCTTTATTGGTGAGAAGACGATGATTTTCAGTACAGTCTAATGTTCTGCCATCTTCAAGTGTTAAACGATAAACAGGCTGTATACCCTGCTCAAAAACTTCCTGAATATGACCAATTTCAAATATCCCGGTATCTTCATTGAGAACCCTAAGATTCATTTTCTGTAAGCGGGATTTACAATCTCTCCTATAGTTTCCAGGTGCTTCTCCATTACGTCCCTTAATTTTTCTTTCACGAATTGCCTTTTCTCCATGAGCCCACAAGTCATAAAGTTCGGCAATTTTAATCTTTCTCAAAGTACCTGAAGCCTTGACAAAAGTAACTTCAGTATCCGCTGCAAGACATTGAACATCAAAACTCACCCCAACGCGATGAGTGCGAATTTGCTGCATCATTGAGTGGGGAAAGTAGCCAACATTAAATGTAATTTGGGGATGTTCTAAGCAGTTACCAGAAACCATAACTTTTCGATTACGACGAATAATCAAAGCCCCTGTTGAAACAGTCGCACAATAGACAAAGCCATCATATAATTCCAGGGATTCAGAGTAAGTCCGAGAACGAGTAGCTTGGCTAATCTCAACCCTAGGACTATTTCTGTCCGAAATATGTATGTAGTAGCCGGCCTTATGTTGCTCGTTTTCTTCGTGGCTTAGTGACCAGTTACCAGACAGATTATTTAAATGCAATAGAGCTTGTAATTGGTCTAACAGGTAAATAGAAGTACTAGCATAGCGCCAGTTAGTTCGCTTAATATTACCATCACTATTTTTCAGCCCCTCTAATAGACCTTCAACTTCTTCCGGTGAAAGCGTTAAGTAGCCTTCGGGTAAACATTTTTCTCCATTAACGGAGTAACACTTATCAAGAAACCATTGACCAATTCCAGAAAAATTAATTGTGTACCTGTCTCCAGCCTTCTTCTCAACAGGAATACCAAGTGAATAGAGAAAGTCAATTTTCCTAGAAATTATTAGTCTGAACCTAATTTGATCCGCAGGTCTAGGGCTTCATACCATCACCCACAAAAAAGCCAACTAGCTTAGCAAACTCGACCGGGGGAATACCCCAGGGATTTTTCCAGCTAGTACGATCTGAGTTGAGCAGAAAGCCAGATTTCAAATATCGTCTAGGCTTACCCAATACATCAGCAGCTTGCTCAAAATATGGGCTTGTCCATGAGTTATCTTTGCGTCGTCGCTTAACTACCATTCTGTGATCTAGTGTGACGGCTGTATCTAGTTGTTGTCCTTGAAGTTTGTAAATTTGACCTACGTGCTTATACTTTTGAAGTGCGATCGGCACTTCAAACTTAACTTCTTGAGTTTGAATGTCAATCGCAGCTAAATTATGCCAGTTCTGTACATCAGGCCAATATACCCAACCTCCAGATGTAAGAACTTCTGTTTCTGCGTCGTAGCATCCGTAGTGCCCCCTATCACCAGCTAGCAGATGCTTGACAATCAATTCACCAGCTCGCTGCTCATCAGGCCATTTTTCCCGCGTATCCAAAACATAATTTTCGGAATAATCTTGATGCATTGCGGCCCAAACAACTTGTTGAGGATTCGGTGTAGCAGCAATTACATCAACACAAAATTTGTCCATGTTGTCCTTATTTTATATAGATACTTCTACAAGAGTGATACACCTTCTTTAGGGCGGATTTTGAATGTGATGTTAGCTGTTAGCTTTAAATATTTGTCCCTAAACCCGCACCTACAAATTCTTGGTATCATTTACCTCTAGAAACAATAGGATTTAACCCATTGAAAAAACTATTCTTTCTGGCTGGTCTTGATATTTACCTTGTCGCTGTTCATAACTAACAGAGCAAGGTTCTCCTGATAAAAACAACAACTGAACTACACCTTCATTAGCATAGATTCTACAGTCTGCACTCGAAGAATTAGAGAATTCTAAGGTCAAATGTCCTCGCCAACCGGCTTCAGCAGGAGTTAGATTAGCAATTAAACCAACACGAGCATAGGTGCTTTTTCCCACGCATAAAACTGTGATATTGTCTGGGACTTCTAAGTGTTCTAAGGATACTCCCAATCCATAGGAATGTGCTGGCAAAATAAAGTAGCTCCCATTAACATCGGTGTGGAGTTTTGCTGGTTCTAAATTCTCAGGATTAAAGTTTTTCGGATCGACTACTGTTCCTGGAATATGTCTAAAAATACGAAAATCCAAAGGTGAGAGTTTGATATCGTAACCAAAGCTACTCAGACCGTAGGAAATAACGGGTAAATTGTCGATACGACGCACTAATTTCGGCTCAAAGGGAGAAATCATCCCTTTGTCGGCCATTTCAGCAATCCAGATATCGTTTTTAATCACAGGTTTCCAAGTAATTCCAATCGGAATTATAGAATACCTTGAGATGGACAATTAATGGCTAACCAGATACCCGACTTCTCCAAGAAGTCGGTGATCTATGGTTTACTTTTTTAGGTTGGTGAGAGCGGCAAATTTCTGTAATTTGGTCGGCGACATCCAGAATGACTTGGGGTATTTGTGGCCCTGTCATAATCAGATCTACATGACTTGGGCGTGTTTTGAGAAACTCTAGTACTTCTGTTTGTGAGATTAAGCCAAAGTGAACAAGAGATAGCGCAATTTTGCGATAGCCTCCCTAAACAAACACTACATATGCAGGTTAGTCAAGAGTCAAATGGCAGAGTTCCAATTAACTGAATTAGTGGGAAAATGCCTAGATGTGGAAATTTGGGCAAAATATTCTAAAGTAGAGGCTTTTGTACTTGTGCCTAAATATTGGGCGATTACCCATCAGGTAACTACACAAGTGCTGACGCTCAAGAAAGTCGCTAACGCCCATAAAAGCACGGAAGTAGGAGATTTTTTATTGTGAGACTGGTGATTCTGGGAGGCCCAGGTGCAGGAAAGGGAACGCAGGCTCAACTATTGTGCCAAAAACGGAATATCTCTCTAGTTTCCACCGGGGATATGTTGCGACAGGCGATCGCCTCCCAGACGGAATTAGGCCGTCAAGCGCAAGTTTATGTAGAAAAGGGAGATTTAGTACCTGACCCCCTGTTGATTTCCTTCATGCGAGACTATCTTTTACAACCTGAAATTGCTGGTTGTTGGTTGCTAGAAGGATATCCCCGTACAGCTTTCCAAGCGGAAGAATTGGATTTTTTACTAGACGAATTGGGACAACAGTTACACTGGGCAATTTATTTACAAGTTCCGGAATCTGTGATGATCAGTCGCTCTCTTGGACGTTCCCATAACTCACAGGGTATCGCAGCAAAAGATTCGCGTCCCGACGATCAACCAGAAATCCTTAGACGCCGTATTAATCTCTTTAACGAGCGCCTCCCTCTACTCCTAGAATATTACAGTTATCACCATCGACTATTGACTATTAACGGTCAACAATCCCCAGAACAAGTACACCAGGAAATTTTGAACTCTCTCAAGAATTAGTAAGACTTGTTGTTTGTTGTTTGTTGTTTGTTGTTTGTTGTTTGTTGTTTGTTGTTTGTTGTTTGTTGTTTGTTGTTTGTTGTTTGTTGTTTGTTGTTTGTTGTTTGTTGTTTGTTGTTTGTTGTTTGTTGTTTGTTGTTTGTTGTTTGTTGTTTGTCCACTGGCCAATTACCAATTACCAATTACCAATTACCCATTACCCATTACCCATTACCCATTACCCATTACCCATTACCCATTACCCATTACCCATTACCCATTACCCATTACCCATTACCCATTACCCATTACCCATTACCCATTACCCATTACCCATTACCCATTACCCATTACCAATTACCCATTACCAATTACCCATTACCAATTACCCATTACCAATTACCCATTACCCATTACCCATTACCCAACACAAATATATGTCTTGGAAACGTCCCGATCATCGACATCCTGACGAATTACGTCCCATTAGTTTTGAGCGAGATTTCACAAGATTTGCTCTTGGTTCGGTTTTAACCAAATGTGGTGATACCCAAGTTTTGTGTAATGTGACAATTCAGCCAGGAGTGCCAAAGTTTCTGGAAGGTAGTGGTAGCGGTTGGCTAACTGCTGAGTACAGAATGTTACCAGGAGCGACACACAAACGCCAAGAACGAGAATTTCTCAAACTTTCGGGACGTACTCAGGAAATTCAGCGACTGATTGGACGCAGCTTAAGGACTTCTCTAGATTTGAAAGCCTTGGGAGAACGTACAATTATTGTCGATGCTGATGTTTTGCAGGCTGATGCTGGTACGCGCACATCCTCCATTACTGGTGGATATGTTGCTCTTGCAGATGCTTTAGACAAGTTGGTAAAAAAAGGAGATTTAGAGCGATCGCCTATCAGTCACCAAGTCGCTGCTGTCTCAGTCGGATTATTGCATGGTGAGCCATTTTTAGACCTCAATTACCCGGAAGATGTCGCTGCTGAAGTTGATTTTAATGTTGTGATGAACGACAAATTGGGAATCATTGAAGCCCAGGGTACAGCAGAATCAGGTACTTATAATCGTCAGCAATTAAATCAACTTGTAGACTTAGCAGAAATAGGTATTAAGCGGTTACTAGCAGCGCAACGAGAAGCTTTACTTTAATTGGAAATTGGGAATTGGTAGAATTAGCGCTTGCTGCTAACTAATCCCCATCTTCTTGTGTTGGTATTGCTATTTCCTTGCTTATCGCTCATTTTCTTAGGATAATTTTGATTGACTTTTTTGCAAAAATGTGAAGCAAGCCAATTTGAGTATCAGAAACAACAGTAACTTAGCAAAACATTAAGATTAATGACTTATTGCTAAAGTACAAGATACTTTTGCGTAAAGCTGTATTCTAGGATGTGTCAGCAAACACCTGTAGGGGCGAAGCATTCGGACAGCAATTTATCGGTTAAACCCAAGAATTACTCTCCGAATGCTTCGCCCTTACCTATTCTTAACCAATTCAGATTTGCGAAAATCAGCAAAATATTGAACTATTAAAATCATCGCTCTAGTCCACGAAAATCAACCAATAGCAATCACTAAAAGGAAAAACAACCTATGAAATTGGCTTACTGGATGTACGCAGGCCCCGCTCATATTGGTACTCTGCGCGTCTCTAGTTCCTTCAAAAATGTTCACGCCATAATGCATGCACCAATTGGAGACGACTACTTCAACGTCATGCGTTCCATGCTAGAGCGCGATCGTAATTTTACCCCAGTTACAATCAGTTCCGTTGACCGTAATGTGTTAGCACGGGGCTCTCAGGAAAAAGTGGTGAACAACATCACCCGTAAGGATGCTGAGGAAAACCCTGACCTGATTGTACTCACCCCCACGTGCACTTCCAGTATCCTGCAAGAAGACCTGGAAAACTTTGTCCAACGGGCTCAGTTGGATGCGAAAGGTGACGTAATGCTAGCGGATGTGAACCATTACCGCGTCAACGAATTGCAAGCTGCAGACCGAACTTTACAACAAATCGTCCAATTTTACATAGCCAAAGCTCGCAAGCAAGGCAATCTACCAGAATGTAAGACAGAAAAACCCTCAGTTAACATTATCGGAATTACCTCCCTTGGCTTCCACAATCATCATGACTGTACCGAATTAAAGCGGTTAATGGTTGATTTAGGAATTGAGGTAAATGAAGTAATTCCGGAAGGTGCTTCTGTTCACAACCTGAAGAATTTACCTCGCGCTTGGTTTAACCTAGTTCCATATCGCGAAGTCGGCTTAATGACAGCGCGTTACTTACAAGAAGACTTCGGGACGCCCTATGTTGATATTACCCCAATGGGTGTGGTAGAAACAGCACGTTGTATCCGCAAAATTCAGCAGGTTTTGAATGCTCAGGGTGCAGATGTTAACTATGAAGAATACATCAACAACCAAACTCTCTATGTTTCCCAAGCAGCTTGGTTCTCTCGCTCAATTGACTGTCAAAATTTGACAGGGAAAAAAGCAGTAGTATTTGGCGACAATACCCATGCTGCAGCGATGACAAAAATTCTCTCACGGGAAATGGGAATTCACGTCGTCTTGGCTGGTACTTACTGTAAGTACGATGAAGAATGGTTCCGGGAACAAGTAAGCGAATATTGCGATGAAGTGTTGATTAGTGATGATAATGGTGCGATTGCAGACGCGATCGCTCGCATTGAACCTTCCGCAATTTTTGGAACCCAAATGGAACGCCATGTTGGTAAGCGTTTAAACATCCCTTGTGGTGTGATCGCCGCACCGATTCATGTACAAGATTTCCCCATCGGTTATAAGCCATTCTTGGGTTACGAAGGGACAAATCAAATGGCAGATTTGGTCTACAATTCCTTTACTTTGGGAATGGAAGATCACCTGTTAGAAATCTTCGGCGGACATGATACCAAGGAAGTGATTACTAAAGGAATGTCTGCGGATTCTGACCTTGGTTGGAATAAGGAAGCGCAAGCAGAATTGAACAAAGTTCCTGGATTTGTTCGGGGTAAAGTGAAGCGCAACACTGAAAAATTTGCTCGTGAACGTGGCTTGAGTGTAATCACCCTTGAAGTGATGTATGCAGCTAAGGAAGCTGTCGGCGCATAATTAAATGTAGGGGCGAAGCATTCGGGGAATAACCTCTCGGATCTAGGGAAAATTGACTGTCCGAATGCTGACGCTCCTTCGTAGCTAACGCTTCGCTAGAGCCTTTTACAAACACTCTGAGAGCGATTAATCATCATTACAATGAAAGGGTATCTACTGAAGATGCCCTTTTTTGTTTTGGAGGTTTGAGTAATGCAACTAGAAGACTATTTTGACTTTCAGCGTCCTGATGATATTCGACTTAAAGGTACGCGAGTTGGGATTGAGAACATCCTGTACGAGTACATCTATCGCGCCTCGCACTCCAGAGGAAATCGTCACCCATTTTTATACGATTACTTTAGAGCAAGTCTACGCTACGATTCTCTATTATCTGCACAACAAAGAAGCTGTTAGCACTTATATTGCTGATTGGCTAGAGCACGGTCATAAAGCGCGGGAAGAACAAAAACGCAATCCCCCACCAGTTTCAGAAAAGCTTCGCAAAATGAGGGCACAAAGGGAAGCAATGAAGAAAGCAAATGAGTCTTAAATATCTGCTGGATGAAAACGTCGATCCTGTCTATCAAACTCAACTACGAAGACGCGAACCTGATTTAGTTATTCGTGCCGTGGGTGACTCTGGTTGTCCTCCCAAAAGTACACTTGATCCAGAAATTCTAATTTGGTGTGAAGTGTATGATTTTGTGCTTGTAACAAATAATCGTATTTCTATGCCGCCACATTTGACTGACCATATTACTCAAGGTCGTCATGTACCAGGTATTTTTATTCTCAATCCTGGTTGGAGTATTGGTGAAAATTTAGAAGAGTTGATTTTGATAGCTCTAGCATCAGAAGAAAACGAATATCAAGACCGAATTGTGCATCTACCATTGCCTTAAATTTTGAAGGTTTAATTGATGCAACTAAAAGACTAATTTGACTTTCAATCTCAAACCACTACCACAGAATATCACCCCTAGTTTCTGTTGATTACTCTTGGTCAGTCGGCTCCAACCCAGTGTTAGACTGCTGAGGGCTGTTATTTCTCGTTGCTTCTAACTTTTGGCGAATTGCTGTTTGAACTTTCTCATCAAAATCAGGATCACTGGGACTTGCAATAATCCTGAGTGGACGCTGATTGATTCTGTCTAAATATGCTTGAAAAGCAGCTTTATCTCCACGATTTTTCAGAAAATACTGTTTCAATTGGGAGTCAGACATTGCGTTATAGTTAACTTTGCTCATCAGCAAAATCCCCATTAGGTAAAATTTGAAACTCAAGCTCTTCGTTATAGCCAGCTAATATGTAAACATTGCCAGTTCAAGCATCAATGCAGACCAGATGTATGGGCTGAAGCATCATGTAAGTCAACTGATAGCTGATGCGATACAGGCTCTCTAATTGAGCAACATTAGGCATTAAGGTAACTCACTCCAACAGCTTAAATTTGTCTGCTCTCGCAGAAAGACTATCCATAAATTTGTAAAATATCATCTGAATAAATCTTGATAGGTTTATCGCCCTCAAACACTTTTTCAGACTTGTACGTGCCAATATTTCAAGGATTACTACTTGACAAGTGCTAATGTTTCATGCTGATTAAAAGTATAAATTTTGTAAGGGCATGGCAAGACAACGCCCTTACCCACTGAAATTAGAACAATTGTTTCAGAGGACTATTCAATGATGACATTTTGCTTTCTTTGTTGGCTAAATCTTTATCAGTTTGAAGGACTTAAAAAAGCCATCTAGTGTGCGTTGTAATGACTGTTCTTTTGCGCTTATTGCTAAAATTTGATACGTGCGAATCTGATTGTTTGGGCGCGGGACGGAGAAGCCTCTTAGCCACAAAGTTCCTGCTTGACCTGATTTTTTATCTGGAACAGCTAACTTCATCTCTATGCCGAGATGACCGTTCAAGCGCAGTATTTGTTTTCGCTGAATAATTCCTGGATTCCCACTTTCGATCAGAGAAGTTATCAATGCAAGTGAATTTTTAACTTTTTCTTCTGGTGTAGAGCCAAATAGAGTACTATCATCGGCTGGATTATCACTGTAGCTCACCATGTAAATTGTTCCATCTTGCTCGCGTTCACTGAAAAACGTGTGTGTTTTTATGTTCACAATTTTCCCATTGATGAACATTTGCGCAGTCTTGACTTCTTCCTTGGGTGTTCCTGGCATTAAAATAGAAAACCCACTTCCAGGAGGTGAAAATGGACGCCAAACCGATTGAGCGGTAACGTGAGAAGCTGTGGATAAAATTAGGTTTGGTGTAACAATTCCTGTTAGAACTAACAGCAGACTGGCATAACTCAAGTTTGATTTAAAACTCATCTTTTGGTTCCTGAGCAATTTATTTGTTTGTTGATTTGCTAGATGTATGTTTATGAAGTAGTGCGTGCTGATCATTACAACAAGCTATATCAGGAACTTTCCTGAAAAATTTTATGGAAGTTTTGCAGCCTGTGAATTATGCAAACAGCCTTCAACTTATCAAGTATGACAAGCATTAGATTCCGTAGATTGGGTTGAGGTAACGACACCCAAGCACATGCAAGCGTGAAGCAATCCCCATAGGGCAATCCGAAGCAATCCCGATAGGCGATCGCCTCTCACCAATCTCTTTTCTGTGAATAAATTGCAGAGATTGAGAGCGCTTTACTGGAATTAGTTAAGCAAGTCATAGCAATATTTCTATCTTTTGGATAAGGGAAATCCTTGCAGACTCCTCTCCAACTGCATAAATTTTTGGTCTTGTCTCAATCATAAAACAGTAGACCAAATTACAAGGAATCACCCTTTGTACTTAGTCTAGAGCGTTCAATAGATTTCTTGCATAAGTGGTGCAGCTAACAGAGATATGTACTACTGCTACGTTGTAAGAAGTCTAATCTAGTTGCTCCGGATACAGTTATGTCATTGGAATGTTTTTATACCTTACCTGAAAGAATAGAAGAACATCGCATTACCTGGCGAATTGAGCCAAAGTTGTGCGAACACGTTAACTGCTTGCGTCAAAAAATAGATCCCTCAGTAGAATTAAACGAAGAAATACTAGAAGCCAAAATAGCTCGCTATTTATTTGAGAAGTTACAGCAGCAACAAGAGGATAAACAACTACAAATTCATTGGCGTGCTTTTCTGACAAGACGTTGTGAAATAGTCGCTATTCAACTCGCTCATTTAAGTCCTAGTTACTTCCGAGATTTAGTTCTAATGGGAATTCAGGTAACGATTCATCCAGTGAATTTTTTTGATAATTTTGACAGTCAGCGTTCCCGAATTGAATATTGGTATCCCACCTTAAAGAAGTTTTCTGATACTAAAATTAAGCATATTATAATTCCCAATTTTAGAATTATTACAGGATTACAGACGCTGGGAATAACCGACTTAGGTCTAGTCGCACGCTCTAGCAGAACACGAGTCAAAGAAGCACTACAACACTCAGGTTATAGAGAAGCAGAATTATCTCAATATCTGCTGATTTGGCAATGTTTTCAGGAAGTTAGAAATTCAATCAATCGGGGAATTAATAATTTCAAACTAGAGCATTTTCAGAAAATTTCTGAGCTTTATCGTGAATTTCGGGAAGAATTAGCTGGGACTGAAATTAGGAATCAAGATCTTACGGGAGAAGAAATTCAAATATGTTTGTCAAAGATTGGAATAGCAATTAGACAATTTTTAGACCCACCTATTGCTTCTCTGGATACACCTTTGTCCTCACAATCTGCTGAAGACACAACTTTAATAGAAAACCTCACCTACCAACCTAGAGTAGATGAGGAGATGAATCAAGAATTAGCTGTATTAAGGAATTTTATCTCCAATCTAATAGAGGGATTGAATGAAAATGAAGAAAAGCAAATGTTGTTTCTCAGGTATGGTTTAGAACTGAAACAAGCTCAAATTGCTAAGGAATTGGGTGGTCAAACGCAATCCACAGTCAGCCGACATCTGCAAAAATTACAGATTCGTATTTTCTTACAAATTCAGGAATGGGTTAGACAGCATCTGAAGATTGAACCAAGTTCTGAAGGATTGAATGAAATTGAAGCCGTGTTATGCCAATATTATTCGCAGCAAATTGATCGATTTTTTACCAGAGGAATTCAGTTTTTTGGAATGCGGAGTTTGGAAGTATTAAAACTGTTTTACATCGTTAAATTGTCAAATCCAGAAATTGCCAATGAAGTTTCTAAATCCGAGGCGGAAGTTAAGGAGTTGTTAGGGGTGATGAAGCAATGGTTAGACAGCAGTGTAACCGATCTAATTCAGAATGAAATTGAATTGAAGTTTCAACCTACAGGTGCAGCTCAACAGCAAATTAGTAAGCTCACCGAAACCCGACTAGAAACCATTCTGCAACTTTATTTACAGTAAACAAAGCCATGAAGTTAACTATCCAAACCTTAAGCAACATTTACTCCGAGCATCTTTGGTTAGAAGTTTCGGACAACGACTTAGAGCAAGCTAAACCAGTCTCTGAAGATTACTCTAATGAAACTGGTCGTAACTATGCTTACTACAATTGCCTATGTTTGAATATGTTTTTGAAATGGCTACAGAAAAATATAGGCGGACAAAACCAGGCTTTTAGAAAAAAAATATCTGAAACTGCCTTGAGTGTATTTTCCACTGAAAAAATATCACCCAAAATTTGGGAATTCATCAATGGAAGTGAAATTAATTTTGGTGGTATAAGGCTAGTCCTAATTCCTAGTGATGCTATTGATATGGCAGATTTTTGTGTCCCTCAAGAATGGGTTGATCTTCCAAATTTGGCGGCAGATTATTATCTACCTGTACAAGTTAACCTAGAAGAACAATATCTACATTTTTGGGGTTTCATCTCACGACAATCTTTGCTCAAAAAGGCTGATTATGACCCAATTTATCGGCTCTATTATATTGAACAAGCTTGGCTAATTCCCAACTTAGAAATACTGATAACTGCATCTAATCTTTGTCCTGATGAAAAAGGGAAAGTAGCGGTTTTGCCGAAACTCTCAGAGACTGAAGCAGAAGATTTGATTCAGGAACTGAGCATACCTTGTCCCTATTCTCCCCGTCTGAAGGCAAAATTTGAAAAGTGGGGCGCATTATTAAATGAGAGCCATTGGTTGCAGAAATTATATGAACGCAGGTTATCATCACTTTCACCTGCAATATGGACTCTCAATCAGTGGTTAGATGGTGTTGTTGAGGTGGGTTGGCAAACTTTTGAAGAGTTATTTAATAGCAAAACTTTAGCGCCAGCATTTCGAGGGAAACGAGTGAGAGGAATTGAACTAGAAACACCCGAAGAAATTAAACGAGCAGTGAGGCAATTGTACAACATTCAAAACGAGGTGCTTTTCCCTTGCGATCTCGAAGATATAGATGCTTTAGTTTATCTGTTGCAGAATACTTCAGATGAAACTCTTCGCTGGAAAGCTGCTGAGTATTTATGGACAATTGAGCCAAATTATCAAGGAAGCGCTATCAGAAGGGTGAAGGATTTAGGTGTTCAACTCATGGGACATCCTATCGGTTTGATGGTAGCAGTTTTACGTAAATCTGATGCTAAAGTTGCTGTGTTGCTGCGAGCTTATCCAATCTGCGATTCCCTAGGGTATAAATTCGTTTCACACACTCAATTACCCCCTGGTTTACGATTGATTGGACTGGATGAAAATGGCGCCCCCATTCCGCGTTTGGAAGCTGTATCCAGAAGCGCACCACAAGATGATTACATTTCTCTATATTTTAGTGCTGATGTGGGCGAGTATTTCAGCGTTCAGCTTAGTTTAGAAAATGCCAGTGTCACAGAACAATTCGTAGTTTAACGGTAAACAAATGTAGGTTGTGTTGATCGCACACAACCTCACTTACTATGTAAAATTAATTTTGTTAACTTTTAAAAAAAATCAAACAAATAACTTATATTTAGGAGTTCTTGGTTTATTATAAAGCATAATTAATCTATCGAAAAGAAGCTCAATATGAGTAAACGAGTCATCTTTAGAATTGAGCAAGGGGATTTCGAGCAAGGTTTTTCTGTAACCTTAACTATTAAGGATAAAGGGGAAGTTTGCGCTCCAGAAGTTAGGGGTAAACTTGCGCCAGCACCAGAAATTCTCGACATTTATAATATCTGGCAACAAGCTTACTATTCTTGGGGACAAAGCCACCGTTGGTGGAGACGGAGACTCGATGTTCCAGAGCAAATAAATACAAATTATTCGAGTGTTGACAGCGAGAAAAAAACTAACAATTATGCTCGTCAGTTTGAAGCGGCTCTAAATGAGTGGTTAGATCGTTCTGACTTAGGGGAGCTAAGAGAGGAATTGCTACATACAGTTAACAGAAACGATTCTGTAAGCTTCATTGTACAAACTGACAACAAAGAATTACAAAAGCTACCCTGGGAACTATGGCGTTTACTCAAGAATCGTTATCATCAGGCCTGAAGTGGCTTTGAGTAGCAGAAGCTCACCTAAAAAAGGAGATTTGAGCAGTTCAGTTAAAATTTTAGTAATTCTGGGTAGCGACGAAAAAATTGATATTCAAACTGACTGGAGTATCTTTAGAGAAAACTTGCCAAACAACCAATTAGTTTTGCTGGAAAAACCAAGCTCAGATGAACTTAGAAAAACCCTAAGAAATGAGCCTTGGGATATTATCTTTTTTGCAGGACACAGTTCAACTCAACCAGAGGAAAATGATGGACAAATTTGGATAAACGAGCAAGAATATTTATCGCCTCAACAGCTAAGGAATTCTCTAGAAAAAGCAGTCATAAATGGGTTGAAACTAGCGATTTTTAACTCATGTGATGGATTGGGGTTAGCACGACAATTAGAAACTTTGCAAATTCCTCATGTTATCGTCATGCGGGAACCAATTCATGATAAAGTTGCACAAAAATTTCTCAACGCTTTTCTAACCAGCTTTGCTAAAGGTGCTTCTTTACATGAAGCAGTGCGGGAAGCACGCGACCAGTTAAGGTTAATAGAAAATGACTCTCCCAATGCTTCTTGGTTACCTGTGATTTTTCAAAATCCCGAAGAACCACCGCTTTTTTATCCGCAAGAAAAACCTTCACCAACAGTAGAACTACCGAAAAATTCAGCAACGAGACAGAAAATCCAGAAATTTGTCTGGTGGGGAATGGGTGCGATCACACTAGCTACCCTTAGTTTGGGAATCTATAAAATCATCGAGCTGCGTAACGATTCTACAGGAGTAGAAGGAATTAGCTTAGGGGAAGAAATTCTGAGCAAAAATACTACTCCTGAAAAACAAGCAGGAGTGAAAGCCTTTAAGGAGAAAAACTACTCAAAAGCAGTGGCCAATTTGACAGCATCGCTGCAAAAAAATCCCAACGATCCGGAGGCAAAAATTTATTTAAGTAATGCTAAAGCAGCTAATAGTAAACAAACTATTAAAATTGCCGTGAGTGTACCTTTTGGCGGAAATCAATCGATAGCAGAAGAAATTTTACGAGGTGTTGCGGAAGTTCAAGAGGAGATTAATCGCGACTTCGGGATTAATGGCTTGCCTTTACAAGTAGTCATTGCCAATGACAATAACGACAGTAAGCTCGCTCAAGAACTTGCTGGTAAGTTTGTCAAAGATCCGGCTATTTTTGCAGTTGTCGGACATAATGCAAGTAATGCTTCTGTTGCCGCAGCACCTATTTATAAGGAAGGGAAATTAGTCATGATTTCCCCAACCAGCTTTGCTAACCAATTGAAAGAATCGTCCTATGTTTTTCGCATGGTTCCCCAGATTACTTTTTTTTCTGCGCAATTATCTAAAGGTCTAGGCAAAGCAATTCCTCAGCCTAAAGTTGCCATTTGTGTAGATAATGTATCCCCAGATCAGGAATCGTTTAGAAACGAATTTAAGTATGTTGTTTCAGCCTATAAAGGACAGCATAGCGAACTACGCTGTAATATGGCAGACCAAAGTTTTAACTTGATTAATGTGGTTGAGGAAATTAGCAAGAACAAGGCTAATAGCTTGTTGGTGGCACCTTATGTAAATAACTTGCCAAAGGCGATTGAGTTATTCAAGGTGGTTAAAGAAAATCAGTTACAGATTAAGCTGTTTGGCAGTCCAACTTTGTATACTGAGCAAACCATTAAGTTAGGCGGTAAAGCAGTAGAAGGTTTGATATTATCAGTTCCCTACTACCCCGATGATCAAGAAAAAAAATCGTTTCGGAAACTCTGGAAGACAGAACTAAATACTTGGCGATCGCCCTTGGCTAAGGATACAACAAGAGCGATCGCAACGGGTTTAGATAAACTCCTGAAACAACCCCAACCAAACCGTCAGGAATTAGACAAAATACTGAGAGATCCGAATTTTAAGGTTAAGGGTGTCACTGGAGAATTTAAGTTCAGCGCTGATAAAGGAGAACGGGAATTTCTGTTTCAGCAAGGGCGTACTGATGCATTAATTCAAGTTAAAAACGGTCAATTTGTAAAAATTGAATAGCTAGATGTAGCAGGGCTGCATATTTTTCTCACTCTATCACAATTCTAAATTACAGCGATTCTCAATTGAGCGAGGTATAGCCGTAGGGTATCACGTCCGTAGGTATTCACAGTCGTAGGGTGTCACTGACATGAACCCCTACAGTGGGTGTATTCCATACAAATGAGAACTGCTATAAATGCCTTAGAAGTGAGGGCAAAATGAAGCAACTTACTAATGTCCCCCAACAGTTTATTAATAGTCAGCAAAGCGAAATTTATCAACGTATTCAAGCATTTTCCCTGGATGCTGCTGATGCACATCTTCCCCTTAGTAAACGACTTGCAAGAGATAACGGCTGGACAATTGAATATTCTCAGCGAGTTATTGATGAGTACAAAAAATTCGTATTTTTAGCAATAGTAGCTGGACATCCTGTTACTCCTTCCGATCAGGTCGATCAGGTATGGCATTTACACTTGCTTTATACTCGCTCCTACTGGGAAGATTTTTGCCTCAATGTGTTACCACCAACTCAACTTCATCATAGTCCTACTCAAGGAGGAACAAAAGAGCGATCTAAGTTCGATGACTGGTACAACAAAACTTTAGCAAGCTATGAGGTAATTTTTCAAGAATCACCACCTTTAGATATCTGGCCTCCATCTCATATTCGTTTCGGACGGGATATTCACTTTGTTCGAGTCAACACTCAAAAAAACTGGATTTTACCAAAGCCTCAGTTACCTTTTTTGTCTGAATTTCGTCTCAATCAAAGTCTTATCTTCGTCTTATCTTTTGTCTTAGCTTTGGGTGTTACAGGTTGTGCTTTATCAGATATAGCCAATCTGCCAAATATACTCAATTTTTCACTTTCCCAATTCAGCGTTTTTTATTTATCAGCAGCTTGTCTCGGCTTGGCTGTTATAGCGCTACGCGCTATAGTTAGGACAATTATGTAATAATAGAGAAATAAATCAATAATTTCAAATAGTATGGCTAAACCTTATAGTTACGACTTGCGTGTCATTTGTGATTGAAGCAGTTAAAAGAGGAAAAAAGAAAATAGAAGTGAGTCGTTTTTTTAACATAAGTCGAAATACTTTAGACTTATGGCTCAAACAAGAAAAAGAAACGGGAGACTATAAACCAAAGAAACCCATCGTCAAAGGAACTCGACCAAAAATCGAAGATTTAGAGCAATTTGGCCAATTTGTGGACAAAAACCGGGGGAAAACCCAAAAAGAAATGGCTCGATTATGGGGAAATAATGTCAGTCAACAAAATATTAGTTATGCTTGTAAAAAATTGGGCATTACTCGTAAAAAAAAACCTATGGTTATCAAGAACGCTCGGTCGAAAAAAGAAGAGAGTTTACCGAAAAATTAGCAGAAATAGACCCGAAAAAGAGAGTTTATGTAGATGAAGCTGGATTTGATAACAGAGAAGATTATCCCTATGCGTATAGCTTAAAAGGGTCAAGATGTTATGAGCTTAAATCTGGTCGAAGAACAGAAAGAGTGAGTTGGCTATCAGCATTAAAGTCAGGAAAATTATTAGCTCCTTTAACTTTTAATGGTTCATGTAATCGAGATTTATTTGAGACTTGGTTAAGAGATTGTTTAATCCCTAAATTAGAACCAGGAGACGTTATTATTATTGATAATGCCAGTTTTCATAAAGGGGGAAATCTTAGAAAAATTGCCGAAGAAGCCGAAGTGGAAATCTGGTATTTACCACCATACTCTCCCGATTTAAATAAAATAGAGAACTGGTGGGCTGTTTTAAAAACATGGATGAAACAAAGGCTGAAAGAATTTGAAACTGTACGAGAATGTGTAGACGCAGCTTTCCTAAATTGTCCTAATGTATGCGCGTAGCGCTATATCAATTTGCTCTGGTTGTTTCGACGACAAAGTAAACCTTCTAAAATTAAGCGGAGATTCCTTTTAGTTTTTAATTTTTCTTTGTTGATGCTATGCATTACCAAAATTGCCACGGGACTCTATACTTTGAAAGGAATGGAGTTTCTTGGTTTCTATTCCTTAGCAATGGTAACTGGTCTTTCCTTAGACTTTTTTGCACGTTTATGGGCAGAACCTATACCTTCCCGCCGTTGGTGGGTAAACTATACCCCTTCCTGGGAAGAATTTCTACAACAGAGAATACAATTGCCGCACTTTGGGATAACTATCAAGTGGTTAACTTTTCTCTCTATCTATCTTTTGTACTTTCTTGGAGTTAGCAGGATATTCTTAGGAATTGAGCGCGAGAAACCTTTTGGTTACCTTGTCTGGTTGTGCCTTGTTGTCGGGATACAGCTACTTTCTCTGTTGCATAGCAGATTCACAGAAGACTGTTCTGATCGTTTTAAAAACTTGCTTGCTATCCCTATCTCTATCTCAATGCTGTTTTTTGTGTGGCTAGCCTTTGGAAGTCAGGTTATAGGGTTGATATTGGGTGGTTTTTTTTGGATTATTTCACTTTTTACTGGTAGTAACTCTGGTGGTAGTGGTGGTAGTGGTAGTGGTGGTGGTAGTGGTGGCTGTGGTGGCTGTAGTGGCTGTGGTGGCTGTGGTGGCTGTTAATAAGTTTTTACATAAATTTCAGTTCATTTTAATTGAGATATTGCACCAGTTGCAATAACCGCCAGTGGTTCAAACCACTGGCTAATAGCAAAAGTCGTCTCAAGACGACTGTAATCATTGTCGTCTGTATTTAGTCCACTAAAAGTGGACTTTAGCTATGAGACAGGGAATTTATTCCCTGGCGGATTTGAGCGATAGATGACAACGCTGCAAGATGTTAGTTTTAATCGACTTGATCTATAAGTTGCATATTTTTCTCACTCTATCTCAATCCTAAATTAGATGATGAGATAAGTGAGAACCCAATAAAATCTATAACCAAATTGTTCATCATTGTTAATTTCAAGCTTGTGGTTCTTTATCTTTGAAATACTGCTGTAGTCGCTTGTAAAACTCCTAAACTATTTTGTAAAGTTTTCATTAGACCTCATGAACTATGAAAAATCACTGGCTGATTATGAGCAGTTTCTCCCAAGCTGAGAAAGTTTTATTGCCGAGGAAGTTGGTATGAATAACCAATTGCTAATTATTGGCGGAATCGCAATTGCCATTGGCATAATTTGCGGTCTGGCAATCGTCTTATTGCTATATATCGGGCGGCGCAACCAAGTAGCCAATAGCTTAGTGCACTCAAGCCAAATAAGAGGACTTGATGGCATCGTTCAAATCCCTTTCGATAGCAAAAGTAAGGGCAAAGTAAGAGTCAATATTAACAGCTCTCTAATCGAATTTGTTGCCTTTACAGATGAATCTAAACAGTTCAACAAAGGCGACAGAGTATTCATTGTGGAACTGAAAGGTAATAAAGTGTGGGTTGTGGCAAAAGATACGCTCCAAAACAAAACAATTAATTAGAAATCAAAGGCTAATTTATGAAAGTTCAATCACAATTTGCCTCATTTTTTGAGCAAGATGTTGCAGTGGTGCAGCTAGCGCAAGTTAATACCCCGGTCAGGAATGAGAAAGATAACATTCAAGGGCTATTAACAACTAGCTTGCCGATCGCATTTGGCATATTTACCATCGTCCTAGTAGTTTGGTTTCTCAAATCTTTCTTATGTATTTGCAAACCCAACGAAATTGTGATTTTATCAGGGCGCAAGCGGCGTACCAAAGATGGGCAAGAAGTCGGCTACCGGGTGTTTGCAGGTGGTAGAGCGATTCGCATCCCCATTGTTGAAACAGTTAAACGCATGAACGTGACAACTATGCCAGTGCGAGTAGAAGTCCATAAAGCATACTCCAAAGGAGGAACACCACTAAACATACAAGCGATCGCTAATGTCAAAATCTCCAGTGATCCATCAGTTGTTGGCAATGCCATCGAACGCTTTCTCGATCATGACCGCTCGGAAGTAGTTCGTGTCGCCCAAGAAACCCTAGAAGGCAACTTACGGGGTGTTGTCGCCACCCTAACTCCAGAGCAAGTTAACGAAGATCGTCTCCAATTTGCTGAACGCATTGCCTCAGATGTCAGCCGTGATTTGGTCAAACTAGGATTACAATTGGATACTCTCAAAATCCAAAGCGTTTCTGATGATGTAGACTATCTCAAATCCCTAGGTCGCAAGCAAATTGCCTTAGTGCTCCGAGATGCCGAAATTGCTGAATCTGATGCCAAAGGTATTGCCGAACGAATTGAGGCTCAATATCAAGAACAATCGGAAGTTCGCAAAACCCAAGACCGCATCGTTATCTTAGAAAAAGAAAACGAACTACGCAAAATCAAAGCCAAACTAGAACGACAAGCTCGCTCTGAAGAAGAAATTACCATCGCCGCCGCCAACGAAAAAAAAGCGCAAGTTGAACAGGTTCTACAAGCATTAAGAGTGCAATTAGAACGTCTACGTTTAGAAGCAGATCAAGTATTACCAGCCGCAGCTCAACAACAGGCAAAAGAGTTACACGCCAGAGGCAAAGCTGCCGTATTTGTCGAAAATGCTCAAGCTGCCGCCTTGGTAAACGATCTGCTTTCCCAAGTATGGCAAGAAACTGGTAGTGAAGCTTCTGAGTTGTTCTTAATTCAACAAATCGAAACTGTCTTAAAAGAAGCCGTTCAAATTCCAGGACGACTGCACCTTGACAAGGTAAACGTCATTGACAACGGTGATGGTCAAGCGATCGCTAGTTTAGTCAAAGTCTATCCCCAAATAGTTCGTCAATTCCTAGATAGTGTCAATCAAACCCTAGGCATAGATGTTGTCGGCACTCTCAACAATCGCAAAAACCACCGAGGAGAAAACTAATGGAAATTATTGCCTTTTTGTTAGGGATTTGTGGCTTGGGTACAGGAGCGGGACTCTTTGTAATTAAAAACTTTTATTACATTTGCCAACCCAGTGAAGTACTGATTTTTGCCGGTCGTCGCACCGAACTTGAAGATGGGCAAGAGATCGGATATCGCTTAGTTAAAGGTGGTAGCAGCTTGCAAATGCCACTGCTAGAGCGTACTTTCCGCATGGATCTAACCAACATGATCATCGATTTGCGGGTAGTTAATGCCTACTCCAAAGGCGGCATTCCTTTGACAGTGGAAGGTGTGGCAAACATTAAAATTGCTGGAACTGAACCGACAATTCATCATGCGATCGAGCGTTTGTTGGGAAAAAGTCGCCAAGAAATTGAACAGTTAGCAAAAGAAACACTAGAAGGCAATTTGCGGGGTGTTTTGGCAAGCCTAACACCAGAACAAGCAAATGATGATCAGCTTGCTTTTGCCAAAAGCTTGCTAGAGGAAGCTGAAGAAGATTTAGAAAAGCTTGGGCTGGTGTTGGACAATCTGCAAATCCAGAATATCTCAGATGAAGTTCGCTATCTAGATTCGATTGGACGCAAACAACTGGCGGAACTCTGGCGGGATGCTCGAGTTGTGGAAGCTCAAGCCAAGGCAGAGTCGGTAATTCAAGCATCTTCCAATGATCGAATCACTGCTCTCAGACGCATTGAGCGGGATATTGAAATTGCCAAGGCAGAGGCTGACAAACGAGTTAGAGATGCACTGACTAAGCGGGTGGCAATGGTGGCTGAAGTTGAGTCTGTGATTGGAGCAGAGGTAGCCAAAACTCAAGCTGAGGTTGCGGTGCAGACTGAGCGCATTAAGCAGGTGGAACAGCAATTGCAAGCTGATGTGGTGGCGCCGGCTGAGGCAGAATGCAAACAAGCAATTTTTAAGGCGAAGGGAGATGCCGCACGCATTGTCGAAGATGGCAAGGCACAAGCGGAAGGGACAAAGCGTTTAGCTCAGTCTTGGAAAGCTGCTGGTACAAGTGCCAAAGAAATTTTCTTGTTCCAAAAACTGGAAGTGCTGTTGAAAATGATGGCGGCAAGTGTTCCAGATGTGAAGGTGCAAAATGTGACGGTGATTGATGCTCAAAACGGTGGCAATGTCACTAAGATTGCTTCTTTTGTCGAGCAGTTGCGTCAGACTACTGGTGTGGATGTTGCGGAATTGGTGAATAATGTTGCAAATAACAGCAGTAATCGGCAAGGGATGGGGCATTTACCTTCTCTGAAAAATCAGATTCCGCCTACCTAGAAATCTCATACTTAAATCAGTCGTGAAGGATAAATCCCCGACTTCTTGAAGAAGTCGGGGATCTGATCGGTGAGTTTATTGTTAATCGTCATTAGACACTTACCAGGTAAAAAGCAATGGCTCAACTAATTAATCAAGTTCTGCATAATCGCTACCGGATTCAGTCTTTACTTGGTCGCCAAATAGGTCGTAGAACTTTTCTAGCAACTGATTTACAAACTGAGCAATCTGTGGTAGTCAAGTTACTATTATTTAATCCTGATTTCAACTGGGATGATCTGAAACTTTTTGAACGTGAAACAGAAGTTCTCAAATCTCTTGACCATCCGACTATTCCTAAATATCTTGATTATTTCGAGGTTGAGACTGAACTAGGCAAAGGTTTTGCTTTAGTTCAAACGTATATTAAGGCGAAATCATTGCAGGATTGGCTACAGTCTGGTCGTAGTTTTAGCGAGGCAGAGGTAAAAGCGATCGCTTCCTCACTACTAGAAATTTTAGATTACCTGCATAACCGCCAGCCGTCGGTTATTCATCGAGACCTTAAGCCTAGCAATATCTTATTAGGCGATCGCACCGGCAACAGTCCAGGTCAAGTTTATCTAGTCGATTTTGGCTCAGTACAAACTGCAACACAAAGTGGAACAATTACCGTAGTTGGTACTTTTGGTTATATGCCACCTGAGCAGTTTGGAGGCAGAACAATTCCTGCTTCAGACTTGTATAGCTTAGGCCGCTACCTTAATCTACTTGCTAACCAAAACTCATCCTGCTGATTTACCCAGCCGCAACGGTTGTGTGCAGTTTCAAGCTGAACATCTCGCTAGTGAGCAGTTTCAAACTTGGCTTAAATATCTAATTCAACCGGATCTAAGTCAACGCTTGAAGAGCGCTCAATTAGCTATGGAGACATTACAAAACAATCAACTACCAACTTTGGGAACCATCCGCCCAGTTAAGTCAGTGTCATTAGCAGAGCGTTTAGTAGAGCATTTTGTTCTCTGGCTTATTCCTGTAATGTCTATGGTGACTATTTTGTTTCTCATTTATCTATTAATCCTCGTCCTAATACTTCTCCTAGCATTATTCCTGTAGTGTCTATAGTGTTTATTTTTTTGCTCATTTATCTATTAATCGCCGTCCTAATACTTGTCCTAATACTTATATGCATGATTGTTGATATTTTGTGGGGCAGTCGAAATCTCAGTAAATTGAGTCAACCTAGTAAAGTGGTGCTGCGAATAGATCAGCAAACTATTTCTCTCTGGGAGCAATCTGACTTGCCGAAAGAGCGATGTTTAAAACAAGCAACTCGTAAAAGTATAAAAGAACTGAAGTTAGTACATCGTCAAGGTAAGTGTTATATCCTACTAAGCTGCATTAATCAATTTGATGACTCTACCGAAGAATTCATAGTTGGAAATAAGGCATTTTGCTTATCTCTAGATGAAGCTGAGTGGTTGGCTTTTGAACTAAGTATTTGGTTAAAGTTACCTATTAGAGAAGTTGAAGTTCAGATAACCTAATTTTATCTTACCCTTTTGCAAGAGGTCTAATCTGTATTCCACTCAATTGAGAACTGCTATATAACCGGAGTCATGCTCATGCCACGATCGCGTATTCTCCAACCGGGAACCCCTCGCACCTTTAGCCAATACTTCGATATGCCCTTCACTATCGAAGACATCCTAGCAGAATTTGATTGCGCGATCGCCCGTCAATTAATCGAACTCCCACAGAGCAATTTGTCTTTCAATTTAGAACCCCTCGAACGCGAACTTAACCGCAACCGCAACCGCATTGAATTGCTGAATGAAACTGCTAGACGGGAAGCATTGATTTCACCGATTTTGTTTGAAGTTGCAGAATTAACTAATCAACGAATTAATGTAGAATATTCAATCGCAGTTAATGAGCATTTGCGGGGAACTTTAGACTACTACATTGCTAGTCGTAATCTCGTGATTATTGAGGCAAAACAAGCGGATTTGGTGCGTGGATTTACCCAACTTGCTGTAGAACTGGTGGCGTTAGATCAGTGGACGCGATCAGATACCCCGATTTTTTATGGCATTGTCACAACAGGGGAAGACTGGAGATTTGGTACTTTTGATCGAGCTTTGCACATCGTTTATCAAGACCCAAGACGCTACCGAGTCCCGGAAGAATTGACGGAACTGGTAAGAATTTTAGTGGGGATTTTGCAGGAGTAAATCACCTGTGCTGAGGAGAGTATCTCTTGACAATGTTTCAAGTAGAGTTTTTATTTTTATGAGCAAGTCTTTATCCCGAATTTTGCCAAGATCTTTCTCAAAGCTTTTTCTAAACTGAACGTTCACGCTTTCGGCTCCAAAAGTTGGAAGACGGCTTCACGGCTGACGAGTTCAGTAGTTTCACCTTCGGCGATCGCCTGTTCCATTGCAATGTTTTCGATAATTTCTGACAGTAAATCCCGAACTTCTCCCCGATTTTCCCTTAAGAGTTCAATGATTGCGCTTTTCAGGATTTCCTTGAGTTGATCTGGGTTTAGAGTAATTTCAGACATTGTGCATCCTTGTTTCTAGCTAACGGAGGTTTAATTACATCCACTCACTTAAGGCGCTTTTTCCCACTCTGCTGTCAGACTACGGAAATTAAATTGAGCAGCACCAGGATGACAACTAACGCAAGTCGCAGCCTTGACTGGTTGAGGTAACTTAACTCGTGGATGTAGTGCTTTGAAAAAACGAGACTCGGAAACACCAAAAGGTACTTTTTCTTTTCCGATCAGGGGACGAGAAAAGGCTTGCAAGTACTCCCACAAAATTAAGCGAGAAGGGCCAATAATCGGCTCTAATTGCTTGCCGTAATGTTCTTCTGGTTCTAACAGTAACCGTCGCCAACTTTCAGAAGGCAAAACTTCCGGTGGAAGGGCAATGTGACAAGTTGCACAATTTTCTAAATACAGTTCTTTCCCTAACTGATAACGCTCTGGAATTGGGTCAACTGTACCGACTGCTGATGTAGCTTGAGCAACAATCTCTGGTTTGACAGTGGCACCTACTACTAGGGACAATCCCCAGCCCATGAAGATACTCCAAACTAACAGTATCAGCAACAAAGTAACAGGGGAACGTCCTCGCTTTTGCCGTCGAATTCTTGACCTCACACGCTTTGACATACTGAAAATAAATAATTTTAAGCAATGGGAACAGAACGGAGCAACTGCTCTACAATCGGTTTGGCTCGACGCCCACCTGCAGGAATTAGACGATGAGCAAGTACGTGCGGTGCCAAGTATTTAATATCATCAGGGATGACATAATCTCGATTATCGAGGAAAGCTAGTGCTTGAGCTGTTTTTTGTAAGGCGATCGCACCACGAGGACTCACCCCAAGGGTTATTTCTTCAGCTTCGCGGGAGGCTCTGACCAAGTTTACAATGTACTGTTGCAAAGAAGCCTCTACTTTCACCTGAGCGCAAAGACTTCGTAACTCTAAAATCTCTTCTGTGGTAATACAAGGTTTGAGTTCAGAAACGATCATCCCTTCTTGATGTCGTTGTAGCATCTGGAGTTCTTCCATCTCGGTGGGATACCCCAAACTCAAAGACAGCATGAATCGATCCATTTGCGCTTCTGGCAAAGGAAATGTACCTTGATACTCAATCGGATTTTGGGTAGCAATCACAAAAAACGGCTGGGGTACGTAACGAGAAACCCCATCAACTGTTACTTGTCGCTCTTCCATTACTTCTAACAAAGCTGACTGAGTGCGAGGTGTCGCTCGATTAATTTCATCTGCTAGTAAGATATTGGCAAATACTGGCCCTGGGAGAAATTCAAATTCACGACTTCCTTGATTCCAGATATTCGTACCGGTAATATCTGTAGGTAAGAGGTCAGGTGTGCATTGAATGCGCTGGAATTTGCCATCAATGGAACGAGCTAGAGATTTAGCTAGGAGAGTTTTCCCGACACCGGGAACATCTTCCAGCAAAACATGACCACCAGCAAGCACCGCTACCATTACGAGACGAATAGCATCAGCTTTCCCAACAATGGTACGTCCAAGATTTTGCGTCAGTTCCTCAATACGTTCTCTCATTATTTATAGATTCCCCTTATTACCTACTATCTTGCCTTTATGCTTGTAAAAAAGCTTTTGCTGCTTCCGAATCCGCCTGAATTTGTGTTTTAAGAGCCTCTAGGGAAGCAAACTTTTGCTCAGGACGCAAAAACTGTTCTAAGCTTACTGTTAATGTCTGTCCGTATAAGTCACCAGACCAATCTAACAGGTGAACCTCTACTGTTACAGTAGTGCCATCAACTGTCGGGCGATTGCCAATATTCATTACACCGGGCTGATAGGATGTCGGTGATGTTACTGATGCGCCGCATACTTTTACACAGTAGACGCCGGATCTTGGCAAAAACTTGTCTGGGGGTAGTTGCAGGTTGGCTGTTGGAAATCCGATTGTTCTACCAAGTTGTTGGCCTTTGACGACTACTCCAGTCAGGGTGTAGGGACGGCCCAATAATTTGTTGGCCGTAGCGATATCGCCTTGCTCTAGTGATTGGCGAATTAAGGTACTACTAATACGTTCTCCTTGACAAGTTTCTAGGGATATGATATGTACATCAATACCATAGGAAGAAGCGATCGCCTGTAAGTCGCCTGCTGTCCCAGCGCGTTTATAGCCAAAGTGAAAATCATATCCTACACTTACCCGCGTTGCACTTAGCTGTTGGACTAAAATCTTGGCGACGAATTCCTCCGGACTCAGGGAAGCTAATTCTTGGTTAAAGGGCAAAAGTACTAACTGTTTTACACCCATACTACTCAGGAACTGCGCTTTTTCAGCGCGGGGTGTCAGCAACTTCCAGGCTTTCCCCGAAAAAAAGGCGCGGGGATGAGGATTGAAAGTCGCCACTGTAGAATAAGCATTACTAGCGCCTGTGACATGGTTGGCAGCACTCAAATTTTCCAGTTTACTTTGTTGCTCAGTCCCAGAGCTGGGATTGTCTGGCGTCCCTTTAAAGACCCCAGATTCCTTCAAAATTGGTTTAATAACCTGTTGGTGCCCTCGGTGTATGCCGTCAAAATTTCCCAGGGCAACAGATGTCGGTGTTAAAGCAGTGGCCAAAGATGATGTAATCCACACGCTTTACATTTTGACACATATAAGTTGTTTGCGGGTCGATGTAATTTGCTGTTTTTTTGATTTCCTCACCTCAAAACCAGATAATTGTTGGCTCAAACAGAACTTTTTCCTCTTGGAGGGGAGTCAGATTTTGTGTAGGTGACCCCAACAACTGAATTGCTAGACCTTCGCGAGCCATAACAGTATTGGGAAACTTCAGAGAGGCTTGTTCGCCAACGCGATCTAGGAAATCATCATTATGTAATGGATCGTGGTGGAAGATTACCAATTTTTTCACATTCGCAGCTTTTGCCATCTTGACAGCTTCTTGCCAGGTAGAATGACCCCAACCCACCTTACTGGATGCATCTGAGTAGTATTCTTCATCAGTGTAGGTAGCATCGTAAATCATCACATCCGCATTACGCGCCAACCGCAGGACATTTTTATCTAAACCTTCCTTGCGATGTTCCGTGTCAGTGATGTATGCTGCTGAATAGCCACGCCAGTTGACCCGGTAGCCTACAGCTTCACCGGGATGATTTAGCAGCGCATTTTCCACCGTAATTTCGCCAATTTCAACCTTTTCCCCCATTGCCAAGTCATTGAACCTCAAATCAGCTTGCATGATTTGTAAGGGAACTGGAAAATTGGGGTGGTTCATCTGGTCGTTGAGGCGCTTTTCGATTGTTGCACCCAAAGGCGCGATCGCTCCGTAAATGTGGAAACGATTACCCTTGATAAAAGCAGGGATAAAGAAAGGAAAGCCTTGAATGTGATCCCAGTGGGAATGGGTGAAAAACATATGAGATTCCACTGGCATTTGTGATAACAGTGACTGCCCCAAAACCCGCAAACCTGTGCCACCATCAAAAATTAGGCGTTCACCACCAACTCGCATTTCTATACAAGGAGTGTTCCCACCATACCGAACCGTTTCCGGTCCGGGACAAGCGATGCTCCCTCTGACACCCCAAAACTGAATCGTGAACAAGTTGTGTGTATTAGACATAATTTTTCCTTGCAGGCTTTTTTTTGGCAGTCTATGAGTAAGTTTTTTTTCAGATTAATTCAGTTGTACCGAAGCGTATAAGTGTATTTTCCTTTATAGCCCTTTCGAGCGGTCTTTGATGTCACAGTGAGTTTTAACGGTAATTGACAAGCGTTTTTTAGCTTGGGTTTGCTCTCTACTTTAAACTAAATTGGAACTCACTGAGCAAAGATAAATTGACACGTTCCCAAGCAACAGCGTCTTACATTCAAGACCAACAGCGTCTTACATTTAAGTATTTCTCACAACTGCTAATTAGGTGGTAGTTGCACCAAGCCGCTTTTAGGGAATATAGTTTTGGGAGTAATAATTCTCACAGATGATCCCCATCCTTTTGCTGGAACAGACATCTTGAGGCGCATTACTCTTAAATATACAGAGGCTTTTCCAAAGATTAACAGTTTCTACTCACTGATGTCTTGCCTTTTATGCAAGAAAAATATGTGATGTTGATCACTTTGCATCAAGGAAGTTTCCGTAGCCAAGTTTTTAGCAGTTTTCACAAAGACGCAGCTACATATTGCCCAGGGTTAGGGAATTCGTAGTTCTAGTTGCTATCGTGCGTAGCACCAAGACTACATCGTGAAGACTTAGCCCGTGCTGATTGCTTAGTAATTGCTTCAGTACAAAATTTAATCGCTCTCATCAATAATTGTACCGCGAACAGAGTACCGCAACTATGAAAGCTCTCAGTCCAAGGCAGACCGTAACGGTTACAAGAAGGGAATTATCGCAGAAATTGCTAAAATTTAAGAAATGTTACTGCACTATTGAGAACACAATGGAACCAAACGTAGAAATCTACACTTGGAGTAGTTGCCCTTTCTGTATTCGCGCTAAGGCTTTGCTCGATAAAAAGCAGGTTAAATATACGGAATACTGCATCGATGGCGATGAAGCAGCAAGACAGAAGATGTCTGTCCGGGCCAATGGACGCCGTTCTGTGCCGCAGATTTTTATTAATGAGCAACACATCGGTGGTTGTGATGATATTCATGCTCTGGAAGCTCAAGGTAAGTTAGATTCCCTACTTTAGTTAAACTTGGCCACCGACTAACCACAGTGATTTTAGATTGTACATAGGAGGGTCAATCTAAAATCTAAAATCAGAGTGGCATATCCCACAATTTCAAGGATTTCCCGCGTGAAATTTGCATTTATCATTGACCCCATCTCTAAACTAGATCCCGGTCACGATAGTAGTGTGGCTCTCATGGAAGCTGCACAAATTTTAGGTCACGAAGTTTGGGTGACTCAAGCCCACAATTTGAGTGTTGTTAATAGTCAAGCCTGGGCGCACCTGCAAGAGGTACAGTTGACTCCAGTCAAACTGGTGGAAGGTCGCTGGCTAATCAGTGAACCTTGGTACACAGTTTCTGATCCTGTCTTACGACCGCTGGAGGAAATGGACGCTGTATTCATGCGTACCGACCCACCAGTAACTATTCCTTACCTCTATGCTACCTACATTCTAGATTACATTAATCCGGAAAAAACTCTGGTAATTAACTCACCTTCTGGGTTACGGATGGCGAATGAAAAAATGTACGCCCTCCAGTTTAAGGAAGTGATTCCTGAAACGATTGTTACTCAGGATAAGTCAGTTATTAGAAAATTTGTTGAGGCGAAAGGGGCTGCTGTTCTTAAGCCATTGGGCGGAAAAGCTGGGGAAGGAATTCTATTTTTGTCGCCCGATGACCGCAATTTTAACTCCTTAGTTGAAATTAGTACTGTCAGAACTCGTGAACCTGTGATGGTTCAAACTTATTTGCCAGCAGCAAAAGATGGAGATAAGCGGATTATTCTGCTCAATGGTGAACCAATTGGTGCTGTAAATCGCATTCCCAGCGGTAACGAATTTCGCGGTAACATGGCTGTTGGTGGTCTGGCGGCGAAAACAGATATTACTGAACAAGAGCAGAAAATTTGCGCAATTGTTGGCCCACAATTGCAAAAAGATGGCTTATATTTTGTCGGGATTGATGTCATCGGCGGTTACCTAACTGAAGTTAATGTTACCAGCCCTACAGGTATCCGAGAAATTGATAGATTAAGCGGTACAACTCTGGGTAAAGAGGTGATTCAATGGGTAGAACAAACCAAGGACGGAAGGTAAACTACTGACAAATAACAGGAAAGGCGTAGACAAGTGACAGGGAGGGCGTAGCATTTGCGTTGTTATATTGTCGGTAAGACTCAAATATTTCGGCGCAAATGCTACGCCCCTACATAAACAACAAATAACAAACAACAAATAACAAACAACAAATAACAAATGACTAATAACAAATGACTAATAACATTGGAATAGGAGTTGTCGGTACTGGATTTGGGCAGAAAATTCACATTCCTGGCTTTCAAACTCACCCACGAACCAAACTAATTGCAACATATCACCGGGATTTGGAGAAGGCAAAAGCAATCGCTGATGCTCATAATATTCCCCATGCTTGCCAAACCGTTGAAGAAATTGTGGCATTACCCCAAGTGCAAGCAGTCAGTATTTCAACACCGCCGTTTCTTCACTACGAAATGGCAAAAACAGTGTTGCAAGCTGGCAAGCATTTGTTACTAGAAAAACCCACTGCTCTTTCAGTCGCCGAAGCTGAAGAACTCTACCAGATAGCTACACAAAAAAACCTTGTTGCTATGATGGATTTTGAATTTCGCTTCATACCCGCATGGCAACTTTTGGCGGAATATTTAGCAGCAGAATATGTGGGGCAAAAACGCTTAATTAAAATTGATTGGTTAGTGTCCAGTCGTGCTGATGGCGATCGCCCCTGGAACTGGTATGCTCAAAAAGACAAGGGAGGGGGAGCCTTGGGAGCAGTTGGTTCTCACGCTTTTGATTACATCAGTTGGTTATTTGGCCCAGTACGTAGGCTATGTGCCCAACTGAGTACGGCGATTCCTGAACGACCAGACCCTACAGAGGGCGGTAAACTCAAGCCAGTGGATGCTGATGATACTTGTCTGTTGATGCTGGAATTAGCCGATGGAACTCCTTGTCAGATTTGCATCAGTTCGGTGACTTATCAGGGACGGGGACACTTTGTAGAGGTGTATGGCGATCGCGGTACATTAGTCCTGGGAAGCAATAACCAAAAAGATTACGTGCATGGGTTTTCTCTCAAAGCTTTCAAGGTAGGTAAACCTCTGGCTGAAGTAGAAATTCCCAAGCGGCTGGCGTTTCCTGAAGTTTACAACGATGGGCGTCTAGCACCGTTTCTGCGGGTGGTTGATCAATGGGTACAGGGAATTGACGCAGGTAAAGAAATAACGCCCTCCTTGCGGGAAGGCCTCTACTCACAGTTGTTGATGGATTTGACTCATCAATCCCATGAAACACGTAGCTGGGTAAATGTTCCTTCTTGGGAAACGTTTCTAGCAGGGTGACACGCATTGCACCCGCAGACTGAAGTCTGGGGCTATACAAACGAAGCCCGCCTGCGCGGGCTAAAATTTAGCAAAATTGAGCAAAACTAAAAAGCCTGCGTAGGCAGGCTTGGTTTCTGTAGCCTCACACTTCCAGTGTGCGGGCAAAAATTGCCTTCTCAGCTCGCAAGACAAGGGCTAAAATTGAGCAAAACTAAAAAGCCTGCGTAGGCAGGCTTGGTTTCTGTAGCCCCACACTTCCAGTGTGCGGGCCGAGATTTGAGCTAATCAAATATGAGAGAAGAATTTCACCCGCGATTGACGATACAAATCTAAAACTTTTGCCGTGTAAGAAGCACGTTGATCCACTGTTGTATTGATTGGGGTCGCCAGTCATCCACCAGGAAGCCGCACGCTGTACCGCCACAGACTCCTTATTGTTACTAGCAGTGTATTGCTCTCGTAAGACATCCCGCATCACGCAGACCAAAATTCCACGAGCGGTTACAGGACTCTCCTGAAATTGTGTTGGTGTCAGTTCCCTTCCGAGACATTGTTGAGACCAACGAGGAATATTTTCGGCTTTGACTTGCCAATCACTGAACAGCCCTTCGCTTGATTTGTCGAGTTCGTGGCGCTGCTTGTCGTAGGGACTCCACAAGGGCCGTCACCTGTACATCAGCAATTGGAGAGGCTGACTGTGTTGTAGGTGAATTTGAGGGCTGTTGACTTGTGGGCTTAGTTGGCGATGGAGACGGACTAGGTGAAGCTTGTGGTGATGGAGACGGACTAGGTGAAGCTTGTGGTGATGGAGACGGACTAGGTGAAGCTTGTGGTGATGGAGACGGACTAGGTGAAGCTTGTGGCGATGGAGACGGACTAGGTGAAGCTTGTGGCGATGGCTTAGGCTTAGGTTTAGGTGAAGCTTGTGGCGCTGGCTTAGCTGCAGGAGGCGTAGATTGTGAACTCCCCTGCTTCTGATAGAAGCCTAACACTCTCTGAACATAATCTTTGGTTGGGCCACTGCTACAAGCACCAGGGGTGCCAGTCATCCACCAACAAGCAGAACGTTGCACTGCAGCGGTTTCATTGTTACCAGTAGCTTTGAACTCATCCCGCATTACATCCCCCATCACACAGGCCAAAATTTCGCGGGCCGCTGTTGGGTTGGCGGAAAATTGCTCTGGCGTCATTTCCTTTTTCGTACAGAGTCTTGACCAACGGGTAATATTTGGCGGTTTAATTTTCCAATCACTGACCAGACCTTCCGGAGACGCACCGATTGGCCCTGCTGCTTGTCGTAGTGCTTCCACCATCTTTGCAACTTGACCCGCACTTTGGGTTTGCGCCGGCATTGCCCAAAGCCCCACACTCACCATCACTCCGCCCAAAAATAAGCGTTTTGCTTGTCTGACTAACTTTGAACTCATTCTTATTTAGTACTCAGTTGTCATTTGATCTCTTGAAAGAATTTTTACCACATATCCCAATTAATACTTCTGTCCAAAGTAAGTTGCGCTAAGATCCGCCATCAGCAGGTCAGTGAATGTACCATCAATTAGGTAGATGTATCTGCCGGTAACTCTCGCTAAAGCTAATCTCAACTATTATTAATGGCAATAAAGGAGTAAGAATATGCGCGATCGCTTTGGGAAACCTCAAATTTTCAGCATCAGTTCTGGCTTACTCAGGAACCTGATGCTCATGAGTACAGGCGGCTTTGCACTGATCACACTACTTTTTGGCGTGGGCGTTTTCCTCTCAGGAGCTCGCTTTTTTGAGGGACTCGGTGCCATGTTCAACGTACCGCAGCCGAAACCGCAGGTAGATGTACGTTCCCTCGTCGTCAGTCAAGTGCGTGGTGCCAGCGAACTGACTACTGCTATTTTTACAATGGAAGCTGTTGTACCTACCCGTCAGGACAGAACCTTGGGCGGATATACACTCGGCTCAACTACACTACTGTATCTTGCCTATGGAGAGGTAAGGGCTGGAGTTGACTTAAAAAGTTTAACACCAGCAAACGTGCAAATTGTCAATGAGAAAATTCAACTACAGTTACCGCCACCCCGTATCCTAGACAGCAAAATTGACGTGACTCGTTCCAGCGTCTACCACTACGATCGCGGCTTCTTGGGTTTGGGGCCAGACTCAGCACCCCAGTTGCAAACCCTAGCTCAACAAGAAACACTGAAAAAAATTGTTACTACTGCTTGTAACAAAGGCGTACTGCAACAAGCAAACGATCGCGCACAATTAGTAGTAGAAAAACTGTTGAACACCGCAGGATATAAACAAGTTGAAGTGAAAGTTCAATCACCTCCACCAGGAAGTTGTATGTAAGATTATTGCAAGTGGCAATACTTGGTGCTTGACTTTCAACAAGCGCAATCGTGGCTTTTAAGAAGCCAGAAGCGAGCGCGCTTTATATACTTTTTAGATAGAGATTTTTTTCAACAAGCATCTATCTAGAGTTAGAAAAACGAGAGTATACTCAAAAAATACTTGAATCAACTTTTCCCTGGGAAATATGGAAACAGAAGTTTTTGTTATGTCACAAGAGGTAGATTTAACCAACTGTGACCGCGAAGCCATTCACCTTCCTGGGTCGATTCAGCCTCATGGTGTTCTGTTGGTTCTACAAGAACCATTACTCAAAATTTTACAAGTTAGTAATAATACCGAGCAATTTTTCGGTATTCCAGCGAAATCCTTAATCAACAAAAACTTAAATATCTTATTTACTCAATCTCAGATAGAACGATTAATGGATTGTCTTTTCCAGGAATCACCGGAGAGTTTCAATCCCATAAAAATATCACTCGAAAAGCAAGGGAACTCTTTAGTGTTTGATGGGATGATCCATCGACATGAAGGAGTATTAATTCTGGAAATAGAACCAACATTATCTTCTGAAAAAACTTCTGAACTAAGTTTTTATCATTTAGTCAAATCCTCAATTGTCAAAATCAAAAAAGCTTCAAACTTCCGCGAAACAACAGAATTAATTGTCAAAGAATTACGAAGAGTTACCGGATATGACCGAGTAATGCTTTATCGCTTGGAACCGGATAATAGCGGAATTGTAATTGCTGAAGACAAGAAAGAAGAACTGGAAACCTACTTAGATTTACATTATCCAGCTTCCGATATTCCTAAGCAAGCAAGAAAACTTTATTACGAAAACTGGCTGCGGTTAATTGTCGATATGAATTATCAGCCAGTCGAAATTATCCCAACCAATAATCCTCTCACAAACGCCCCCTTAGATTTAAGTCACTCTCTACTCAGAAGCGTCTCTCCTCTGCATCGAGAATATTGCCAAAACCTGGGAATTACTGCTTCTCTATGTATTTCTTTAGTTAACGAAAAACAACTCTGGGGCTTAATTGTTGGACATCATTACAAAGCTAAGTATGTTGATTACGAAACTCTCAAATATTGTGAATTTTTCGGACAACTAATATCTGTACTTTTAGTCAAACTACAAGAAGAGGAAACAGAAAAATATCGAGACAAAGTATCTTCAATTCAACAAAATATCAAACAATTATTTTCTGGAGACAGTCAGTTACTTGGTAAACTATTAGAGCAAAATAGCAGAGATTTACTAGATTTAGTCCAAGCGACAGGAGCAGCAATTTACTTAGGAAATGAATTAACCCTACTTGGTCAAACCCCACAAAAAGAAGCTGTTCTGAGTTTGCTAAATTGGCTCTTGAATTCCTCTCGACAGGAAATATTTTTTACCAATTCCCTCTCCCAGCTTTATCCAGAAGCAAAAGAATACAAAGACACAGCCAGTGGCTTACTTGCAGTTTCCATCTTCCTCAATCAAACTTCATACCACATTCTCTGGTTTCGACCTGAAGTAATTCAAACCGTAAATTGGGGAGGAAATCCTAATAAACCTGTATCAGTTGAAAATGACGGAACTTGGCGACTTTCTCCACGGAAATCATTTGAATTGTGGAAAGAAACCGTTAGAGAAAAATCTTTACCTTGGCAACAAGTTGAAATTGATGCAGCATTGGAACTGAGGAACACACTCATGTTAGCAGTGTTAGAGTTTTCTCAGTTAGCGCTACAAGAAGCAGCCGAGCGAGCCGAAGTAGCAAACCTTGCCAAAAGTCAATTTTTGGCAAAAATGAGTCACGAACTACGTACTCCTCTTAACGCTATCCTTGGTTTTAGCCAAGTGCTGAGTCGCGATAATTCCCTATCTACAGAACAGCTAAAAAATCTAGGAATCATCAATCGCAGTGGCGAACATTTGTTGGAACTAATCAACGATGTTCTGGAAATGTCAAAAATTGAAGCCGGCAAGTTGACATTGAATGAAAATAGCTTTGACTTGTATCGAGTACTGAAATCAATTCAAGAAATGCTGCAACTCAAAGCTAATGCTAAGAGGTTAGAGCTGAGCTTTGAGCGAATGTCAGAGGTTCCACAATATGTAATTACTGACGAAAGTAAGTTGCGTCAAATCCTGATTAACTTATTAGAAAACGCCATCAAATTTACTAAGACTGGTGGGGTGACGCTACGAGTCAAAGTTGTTGGTGTTTCATCACACTCAACCTTGAATAATTACCGTCTGTTGTTTGAAATTGAAGACACCGGACAAGGTATTTCTTCCGACGAATTAGATCTATTATTTAACCCATTTGTGCAAACAGAAACTGGTCGTAAATCCATGCAAGGAACGGGCTTGGGTTTACCCATTAGTAGGCAATTTATACGTTTAATGGGAGGAGATATCAACGTTAGCAGTACAGTCGAAAAGGGGACAACTTTTACTTTTGATATCCAACTTTGCCTTGCTTCCGAAACTGATGTACCAACAGCATCAAATGCTAAGCGAGTGATTGGCTTACAACCCAATCAACCGCAATATCGCATCTTAGTGGTTGAGGATGTTGAGGAAAATCGCCTGCTGTTGGTTACACTTCTAGAAGTGGTCGGTTTTGAGGTGCGTGCTGCAGTTAACGGAGTTGAAGCCGTTGCATTATCGAATGACTGGGAACCGCATTTAATCTGGATGGATATGCTAATGCCGGTGATGGATGGTTATGAAGCTACTAAAAAGATTAAAGCCACTCTTAAAGGTCAGGCGACTGTAATTATAGCCCTGACTGCCCATGCTTTTTCTGAAGAGCGTTCACATATTTTAGAAGCCGGTTGTGACGATTTCATGCCTAAACCTTTCCGGGAGGAAATATTGTTTGAAAAAATGGCAACTCATCTAGGAGTTCAATATATCTATGAAGAGGAAAATCAACTTAGTTCACCTCACTTACCAGCACAGAAAATACCGTTGACAGCAGATGCTTTGAATGTGATGCCAAAAGCCTGGGTAGAGGAGTTATATCAAGCAGCGCTCGCCTTGGATGAAGAGTTACTTATTGAGCTGATCAAGCAAATTCCTGAAAATGAAGCGAATCTTGCTAATACTTTAACCGATTTAGTCGATAATTTGCGTTTGGATATACTGTTCGATTTAGCTTGTGCAAATACTGAAGTCCAGAATCAGTAAAGTTTCAGGTAAGTGTTTCTTGGCTTCGCCATTCCATAAATACCGCTCGACATTGCAAGCAAGTTAAATCTTTTAATAAGCTACTAATTCCTTCTTTTGTTATCGGATATTTTGCCCCCACTCGCTCTTGTGGCACTGTTGTATTAGGCTGGAGATGAACAACAAAACCGTAGAGTTTCTGGTTAGAAAAGGAACTGTTCACAGCCCATCCCTCAGCATTAAGTTGGGTGATTTGCGCGATCGCTTCTGGAGGAATATCCAGTTCTCGTTGTAAAGTTTCTGGGACAACATCAATAGGATTACGATCTTGGGGAACTCTTCCTCCTGGAAAGTCTAGAGTCAGTTCTTGCAATCCAGGACGATAGCTAGGAATTGGCAAGATCAAATGTTCCGCCAAAATTGGCAAGATAACAATTGTATCAACCCTCTCAACTCGCCAGTAGTCTAATTTTTGTCCGCGATCATCTAAAAGGTGCTCACCAATCAAGGTTAGCCACTTTGAACGAATCTCGACAAAGCGATCCAGTGTTTGCCAGTCATTTCCTTTGTGCATTTGATCAGGATTTAGTGGATTTGCAGAATTTACAGGATTTAGTTGGTTAGGGGATTTGGGGATTAGATAAAATTTCTAGAAATAAAAAACATCCTGTTCATCCTCTAATCCTCAAAATCCTGATCAGGGGGGGGGAGGAAGTTTTGGGTTGAAGACTTTTTTGTATTGAAGGCTAGTGGAGCCGAAGTTGATGAGTAATCCGATAGGGAAGTTGTAGGCGATGACGTAGTTTTTGGCTTGGGCGAGATGGGAGTTTTCTAGGTTGATGACGGCTTTGAGTTCGACGATTATTTGGTCTTGCACTACAAAGTCAGCGCGTCTGGTGCCGACATATATACCTTCATAAAAGATGTTTTGTTCTATTTCTCTGCCAAAGTTCAATTTTGCTCGGTTTAGTTCAATAGCTAAACATCTTTGATATATCACTTCCTGAAAGCCATTGCCCAAGGTGTTATGTACTTTCATTGCGCAACCGATGACTTTGTAGGTGATTTCATCTAACTTCATAGAGCTATCTAAAACATCTACTCCCAACCCGCTCCGGTTTACCTCAAGCAGTGTGAGAGGGAAGGCATATCCCCACTTAGCACTGGACACTTTGTCAAAAATTGGTATGGGGGCGGAGGGACTTGAACCCACACGACCGTTTAAGGTCAACGGATTTTAAGTCCGTAGCGTCTACCATTCCGCCACGCCCCCGTTTAGTAGCAGCTCTTTTCAGAACTGTTGCTCTTATCTATTCCACCATTAAGTAGGTCTTATGCGCAAGTAGATTCTTAATGAACTGTCACATTGTAAAATAAGTAGAGCTAAAGTGACAATAGCAGCTTCTGCTGTTGAACTAAGGCCGCTCTTGGAAAACCCTGAACGAAAACTATGCTTGTTGCACTGCTGTACCTGGCTTTGAGTGGAGTCTACCTTGTAGTAGTTCCAGCCGCACTATATCTCTATCTGCAAAAACGCTGGTATGTTGCCAGTTCGTTTGAGCGAGGCTTCATGTACTTCCTGGTGTTCTTCTTCTTTCCAGGTTTGTTGCTCTTCAGTCCCTTCTTGAACTTTCGCCCCAAACGGCGCCAGGTACAAGCCTAAATGCGAAGATTTGACGCGATCGCCATTACCATCGGTTTCTTTGTCGCTGGTGGCCTAATTTATCTACTCTTACAGGTTTCTGGGGTCGATAGCACCAAAGCCGGGATCTGGAGTCAAGCAATCTTATTCACTGGTGTAGTTGGCTGGTTGCTGACTTATCTGTTCCGCGTTGGGACAAAAAACATGACTTACAACCAGCAAGTCAAAGACTACAAGGAAGCTGTTTTACAAAAGGCCCTGGAAGAACTGACACCAGAAGAACTAGAAAAGCTGCAAGCTGAAAGTCAAGAACCCCTCGTTCAGCGAAGCAACGAGGGGCTTGAAAGAAACAACTTTCAAGGGTAACTCTTGTCTACCACATCGAGATTCAGTTAGGTACGAACTTCCGCTCGTATTCCTAAAGCGGATTATGTTCAAACTCTTTGTTTAAGAGTGCTTGTAGAGAGGACATCCTAGCTGAATTGGTGGGAAGGAACACACAACTGTTTTACAGGATTATCTCCATGTCAAACACAATTAGAGTTTCCGTGGGCAAGGTGTCTAATTTTGTCTAGATTGATAGAAGGTGGTATTTTGTCATTAGTCCTTTGTCCTGAGCGAAGGATTAATGACCCATGACCAGTGACACCTGACAAATGACCAAGGTTTCTGATTGCTTCAAGTCCTTACGGGAAAATTCCCAATGCGCACTAATTCCCTTCATCACTGCTGGTGATCCAGATTTGAAGACAACCGCAGAAGCCCTGCGTATCCTTGACAAAAGTGGCGCTGATATGATAGAGCTAGGCGTTCCCTACTCTGACCCCCTAGCAGATGGCCCGACGATTCAAGCAGCAGCTACGAGAGCCTTAGAAAAGGGTGTACGCTTGGATGATGTCTTGGAGATGGTTAGGGAGGTTGCGCCAACTTTGAAGGCTCCACTCATCCTTTTTGCCTATTACAATCCAATTCTCAACCGAGGGATTGAAGTATTTTTAAAGCAAATTGCTGATGCGGGTGTTAAAGGATTGGTGGTGCCAGATTTACCCTTGGAGGAATCTGAATCATTAATGAAGCCTGCTAGTGAGATTGGCATAGAAGTAATTTTACTGGTTGCGCCTACCAGTCCCAAGCAAAGAATAGAGGCGATCGCCCAACAATCACAGGGATTCATTTACCTGGTCAGCGTTACTGGTGTTACAGGGATGAGAACTCAGGTAGAATCGCGAGTAGAAGATATCTTACAGCAGATGCGCACTGTCACAGATAAGGCGATCGGTGTGGGTTTTGGTATCTCGAAGCCAGAACAAGCTAAGCAGGTAAAAAATTGGGGAGCAGATGCGGTAATTGTTGGAAGTGCCTTTGTGAAGCTTTTGAGTGATGGTACTCCAAGCGAAGGTTTGTCAGCAATTGGTGAGTTTTGCCAGAGTTTGAAGACTGCAATTAGCGATTAATTACAAAAAAGACCCCTCCCCAACCCTCCCCTTATCCAGGGGAGGGAGCAAGATTTCAAAATATATTTTGGACAAATTGGCTCAACAATTGTGCTGCTTCTTTGTGGTGGCGATAAAAGCACTCAAGCTCAAGACATTCGCAAAGCAATAGAATACTGGACAAATTATGGAAGTTAAGACAATGCCTAAAAGTTTACCTTACCATGAATTTTTGATTGCACGACTCAAAGACCCAAGTTTTGCCGCTGTTTATCTTGAGACTCACTTTGAATTAGAAGAAAACGAAAAACCAGAACCGGAACTAATTCGACTAGCACTTCGCAATGTTGCTGAAGCGCAAGGAGAAGGAAAAATGACTCCTGAGCAAATAAAACAACATTACGAAAAACTAGATGAATTGCTGTCACAGCCAGGAAATGAGGCAATTTTTCGCTTGGAACATTGGCTTAATGCTCTGGGATTAAAGCTAACGGTTACTGTTATTGAAAATAACAATAATCAAACAATAAATTCTGCCAGTAGCTCGGAATTAACGGTTTAATAAACCTCAAAATATGCTGATAATTGGTCGTATTCAGAAGATCTTTTCTCGCGTTTTGTTGCTGAGTGGATTATTATTGTTTTTACTGATTGGTCAACTTACCTTCATGCCAAAGCCAGCAATGGCAGTACTTAGGCAACACCATGACGCACCCGGAATTATGCGTTACCACTCTCAAGAATCTTTGCGGGATGAATCGGGAAATGCTTGGCAAGTAGTACTTTTCAAACAAATAACACCAGGTCAGCCAACTTGCTTAAATCTGCGGTTAGTAGGCTTTCCAGGTATCGTTGAATTTACCCATCCACAACCTCTGGAAGTTACCACAGCAGCAGGTCAGATTCTAACAGCAACAGATGTATTTGCAGAAGAATCTCCCGCAGCAAACGTCGGTCAGTACAATTTCACCCAAGTGCTGAATAAATTGCCGACAAGTGACTCTTTGAAACTTTCAGTTCCACTCAAAGACGAGAAAAGACTTTCCTTGAAAATTCCTCAACAACTTGTGACCGAATGGCAATTGCTGGTAACGGAAATCCAGTAATCCGTTAATTCTGAGTTTGTGGAGAAGATTGCCCAGTTACAGGATAAATCGGCTGTGGATCGATTTTACCAAGGCGATCGGGAGACCAGAAGCGAAGTACCGCCTTACCCATAATATTTTCGCGAGGGACAAAGCCCCAATAGCGGCTGTCATAACTATTATCGCGGTTATCACCCATGACTAGATAAGAGTTAGCTGGTACGGTCACGGGACCCCAGTGATAGGCAAGTTTCTCCGCGATATACTTTTCAGGTAGAAGGCGATCGTTAATGTACACCCGTCCTTCTTTAATCTCCACCTTTTCCCCAGGTAAGCCAATTAACCGTTTGATAAAAGTATCCTTCAGGTTTTGCTGCTTTAATTTTTCTGTGGGGGAAAACATCACGATATCTCCCCGTTCTGGATTTGACCAGTGGTAACTCAACTTGTCGATCATCAAGCGGTCATTAACTTCCAAGGTGGGTATCATCGAACCAGAAGCAACATAACGAGGTTCTGCAACTAGGGTACGAATCCCGAAGGCAAAAAATAAACTCAGTCCGACTGTCTTGGCTCCCTCCAGCCAAAGATTGTTGCGATTAGGCTGGGGCTGATTGTTAAAATCTTGTTGGCGAGGCTGATGCATAGAAGTTTAAAAGGGTAACATTGAACAGTCGAAAAAAAGCTTAATGGAACCTTGCGACTAAAAAGTAGCGCCTATTCTGTTAACCTAGTGACGTTGAAAACTGGACTTATGCTCCTAGTGCCGAAGGAATTGGCCTTCATCCTTGACATCTTAGCGTTCAAAAACCTAAGTCCTCAAATTTTGAGGACAAGGCCAGGTGGACAATTTTACAAATGTAGTTTTGAATTTAAAAGCAGATATTGAGTACGGGTAGCTAGCTTAGGCTTAGCAACCCAATTTGAGTCAAGTCAAAATGATGAGTATCAGAGTGCATCAGTTAGTTAGATTTATTATGATTCAATTGCAGTGGAGAGGATTGGTAAATGAGTGATGGAATGGCTTTCCTAACAGGAGCTGCCTTCGCCGGGGTAGCAGTTCTCTTTATGATTAAGGGAGGGGGAAATATTGGCGCAGCTAATATTCCAGTTCCTGGACAACTACCAATTGCACCTACCATTGCACCGAACAATCCTTACATGACAACGCCGACGATGCCGAATCCTATGGCTTCACCCGGTGCTGCTTTATACAATAATGAACAGCAGCGGCTTGATACGGAGCGGTTTCGGGCAATGTTCGAGCAACAACGCATGGAAAATGAGCAGCTCAAAGCTCAACTGCAAAATCACCAGAAGATCCTTGAGCAGCTATCTGTCAAGAATGACCCCAATAATAGTCCGTTTATACGCAGTGCACAAACGCCAGCAGCAGCAGCGACTGCAGCTCAGCAGCAAGACAATCCCATGCTTTCCGGGTTAGTCTGGGCGCTGGGAGGTATGGCAATTACTATTAGTGGCGGTGTTGTCGTTGTTGGAGCGCTATCTGTGCTCTCTAAGCAACAGCGTCCGGGAGGTCGCACAACTTATGTGGTTCAACAACCTTATAATGCTTTACCTCCGACGATGCACACCAGACGTAGAACTGCTGAGGTGATTCCTCCTCCTCATATGGATGAACGCCGAGTTGACTATGTGGAATATGATCGCTAAAAACTAGAGCAGCTTTCCTGAAAGCGTTTCTACTGGTTGGGTGATCGACTAGCAGCTAATTGCCAACATTCCTGCGCGATCGCCCAATCTTCTTCTGTATGTACAACTAAAACGCGAATTGCTGAATATTCTGTTGCGATATCTTCGTCAACGCCAGATGCATAATTTTTGTTTTTGTCAAGAGTTAAACCAAGAAATGCCAAGGCTTCGCAAGCAGCGGCCCGTACCTCTGCAGAATTTTCCCCAACACCTCCAGTAAAAACGATCGCCTCCAATCCTCCCAGTGAAGCAAGCATAGAACCGATATGCGATCGCAAGCGGTGAACATACACGTCAAACGCCAATTGAGCACGAGTATTTCCCTCCTCCATCGCTTTTTTTATTTGGCGAAGATCGCCAGAAATACCCGAAATTCCCTTCAACCCAGACTCTCGATTGAGGATGTCGTTCAACCTCTCCTTGTCATAACTTTGTCGCAACAGATGAATCAGGATACCAGGATCAACCGAACCTGAACGAGTACCCATCATCAAGCCTTCTAACGGAGTAAAACCCATTGTTGTATCGATACAAACACCATTGCGAACTGCTGCTAGGGAACAACCATTACCTAAATGACAACTGATAATCCGCAGAGATTTCAAAGGTTTTCCTAACAGTTGAGATACCCTTTGTACGCAATATTGATGACTAATTCCGTGGAAACCATAGCGACGAATTCCTTGCTCAAACCATTCATAAGGGCCAGGATAAACAGCAGCCGCAAGAGGTAACTGTGAGTGAAATGCAGTATCAAATACCGCCACTTGTGGCACTTGTGGCAATATTTGCTCCAATACTTCAATACCTTCTAAATTAGCTGGATTATGTTCGGGAGCAAGGGCTGCTAACTTGCGAATTACTGCTTTCACTTGGGGTGTAACAATCGTCGCTTTAGTATATTCCTGACCACCATGAACAACTCGGTGTCCAATTATATCAATATCACTTAGTTGGCTTATTACTTGAGTACTACCACGCCAGAGAGTATTGAGCATATAGGCGATCGCCTTTGGTCGCTCCTCAATTGCTAAATCCTCCTCTATAGACGCTCCGTGAGCCGTCTTTACCTGAAAAACAGCAACTCCTGGTTTTTTGGCTGTCCAATCAATTTTGGCTTCCCACAGAGGTTCCTGTGGCAAAGTTGGTAAATTTTCACCCAACTGGTAAAGGCAACTCTTTTGACTACTTGAACCAGCATTTAATATCAAAAATTTCATCATTCTACAGAAGTATTTTAATTACTACTGCCCAAATTTTGAGTTACACAATGAGGCTTTCAGTATTAACTATATCTCTTTTTTCTCAGTTACAAATTATACTGAATAGCCCGCGAAGGCGGGGCTTTGTTTTTGTAGCCCCAGGCTTCCAGCCTGCGGGCAAAAAAGATGAATTTCGGTATTTAGTAGAGATACAGCTAGCAAAATTAAGCACCTCCCACGAGTACGTAGGAGGTGTGTTCATTGTTGATTAATGCTAAAGCTGAATAAAAAAACAACTAAGCGGATTTGCAACAATCCGCTAGTGCATCTTGTTAGGCTCGAAAAAATGAGGTAATTGTTACTTAATCTTCAACGATAGCGTTGTTGAAAGTTATGCTGATTTCGGCGTAGTCTCCACCTTCATCAGTGTTGTTAACCTTTTGAGTAGGTTGAAGTAGTTTTGCCTCGTGGAACCAGGAGTGAAAAGTCAGTTCGACCGTCCAGAATCCCGTGTGTTTTCGCTGGTTCCTTCGTACAGAAGTACAACACCTGTAACTCTGATATCTTTATTGTCCATAACTTGACCAGTTAGATTCGAGTTCGACACGACATTCACCACCCCAGCGACACTCCATATGCAGTACATTCTGAGGTTGTGAGTCGGCTAGAATCGTCTCTCGCGTGAATTCTGCACGCCCGTATTCATTGCTACCAAATGTTTCATCATCAACACCGAAAATCTTAGCGGAAGCTGTTAATCGACGAGCCATAGCCAAATTTATCCTAAATTTATCTCAAATGTTTTGCTTATTTATCAAGCCAACTCCTTGATTTATTGAATTAGTTAAGGAGGTAAAAAGTACCAGCTAGCTAATCAATCTCGTTGGCTTGTGCTTTCATTGTGAGCGAGGAGATATCACCTTGACAGTACCCGTTACGGGTACTATTACTGCCAACTAACTTTCCTGACAGAAAACGGACTAAAATCCACCCCTTCAAGAGATAGATTTTATGCCGATAATATAGCGGTTCTCTCTCATGTGAGGTACAACACGATCCTCCTAAATTCCCCTGAAAAAAGGGGATTTAAAGCTCAAGGAGGTATCTCACGAGACTAGGAAACGCGATAAGTTACTCTTCTAGAAAAGAGTAATCATCATTTTCTTCAAATCCTAACTTGGCATATACTGGTTTGCCAGTATTGCTTGCTAGTAAACGAAAATTACCAACTCCTTGAAACTTTAACCAATCAATTGCCAGTAAGCTTAAGGTTTTGGTTAAATTTGTTCTTCTGTAAGGTGTTGTAGTATAAACATCACAAATAAATCCATATTCAGAATTATTGAAATAAGCAAATGGAATATCTGATTTTACAAAAGCGCCAACCATTGCCAGCAAGTTATTGTTTTGTTCTGCGACAAAGTGAACTGCCTGATTTTGTAAATAGAGATTGCTGTAGCTGTCTTTGATAATTTCATAGGCATTAGTTGCTAATAAATCTAATGAACCAGCTTCTAAGAGCATGGAAATTTTTAAATCAACTATCTGGGGTAAATCTGTATGCTTAGCAACTCTAGTGTTAATTTCAGTGATTATCATTGACCTACAAAAAAAACTGAGCGAAGCATACCCGAAAGGTGTGCTTCGCCTACATATTGTAAATTACAGGTATCGTACAGGATTAATTGCACAAATGCTGACACTCCTAAAGATTGATTTAAGATCCCCGACTACAAGCGAGAAGTCGGGGATCTGTACTTCACGAAACCTTAGTAAGGCCACTTCCAATCACGAATCTCAGGCATATCATCACCATACTTAGTAATGTAGTGCTTGTGATCAATCAGTTTATCGCGGATGAACTGTTTGGCATAAGCAGCAATATATCCAAGTTTTGGCACCCGATCAATCACGTCTCCTGCTAGGTGGAAACGATCCAAATCGTTGAGAACAACCATATCAAAAGGTGTGGTAGTTGTACCCTCTTCCTTGTAACCCCGAACATGGAGATTCTTGTGATTCGTGCGTCGGTAAGTCAGACGATGAATCAGCCAAGGATAACCATGATAGGCGAAAATAATTGGCTTGTCGGTGGTGAAAATAGTGTCAAAGTCTTTATCAGACAAACCGTGAGGATGTTCGCTTCGGGGTTGAAGCGTCATCAGATCAACTACATTCACTACCCGTACCTTCAGATCCGGAAACTGTTGACGGAGAATGTCAACAGCAGCCAAAGTTTCTAAGGTAGGAACATCTCCAGCACAGGCCATCACTACATCTGGTTCACTTCCAATGTCGTTACTAGCCCATTCCCAAATACCGATTCCGGCAGTACAGTGCTTGATTGCAGCATCCATATCCAAGTACTGTAACGCAGGCTGTTTACCGGCGACAATCACATTGACATAGTGACGACTGCGTAAACAATGGTCAGTTACGGAAAGCAAAGTATTAGCATCAGGGGGTAGGTAAACTCGGACAATCTCCGCTTTCTTGTTGATCACGTGATCGATAAAACCGGGGTCTTGGTGAGAAAAGCCATTGTGGTCTTGTCGCCAAACGTGAGAAGTTAGCAGATAGTTGAGGGAAGCGATCGGTCGGCGCCAAGGTATATCAAGGGTAGTTTTCAACCACTTAGCATGTTGGTTGAACATCGAGTCGATGATGTGGATGAAGGCCTCGTAACAGGAGAAAAACCCATGACGACCGGTCAATAGATAGCCTTCCAACCAACCTTGACACATATGTTCGCTGAGGATTTCCATTACCCGACCATCGGGGGAAACATTGGTGTCAGTGTCGAAAATTTCAGCAGTGGAGACTCGATCTGTGACATTAAAAACAGGGGTGAGACGATTAGAAGCAGTTTCGTCAGGCCCCATCAACCGGAAATTATGGGGGTTGAGTTTAATGATGTCTTGGAGAAAGTACCCCATCTCGCGGGTTGCTTCCCCGATCGCAGTACCTGGTTTGGTAACCTCAACTGCGTAATCCTGGAAATCAGGCATTTTCAGGTCTTTGAGCAACAAACCACCGTTAGCTTGAGGGTTCGCTCCCATACGGCGATCGCCTTTCGGGGCCAGTTCTGCAAGTTCTGGAATCAGCGTCCCGTTCTCATCGAAGAGTTCTTCTGGTTTGTAACTCTTCATCCAATCTTCCAGCAATTTCAGGTGTCCAGGATTGTTGGCTATTTCCGCTAAAGGGACTTGGTGCGATCGCCAGGAACCCTCGGTTTTCTTCCCATCTACCTCTTTTGGCCCTGTCCAACCTTTAGGAGAACGTAAGATAATCATGGGCCATTGGGGACGTTTTGTGAAACCATTAGTACGAGCATCATTTTGGATGGTTTTAATCTCAGCAGCGATCGTGTCGAGAGTTTGGGCCATTAACTGATGCATTGTTTCGGGGTCGCTTCCCTCAACAAAATAAGGTTTGTAGCCATAGCCGATAAACAAGCTTTCCAATTCTTCGTGACTCAACCGCGCTAACACGGTTGGCCCGGCAATTTTGTATCCATTCAGGTGCAAAATGGGGAGAACAGCACCATCATGGACAGGGTTAAGAAACTTGTTAGAGTGCCAACTGGTAGCTAAAGGGCCTGTTTCTGCTTCACCGTCACCTACTACACAGCAAACTAGGAGATCTGGGTTGTCAAAAGCAGCACCATAAGCGTGTACGAGTGCGTAACCAAGTTCACCACCTTCGTGGATTGAACCTGGAGTTTCTGGCGCCACATGACTAGGGATACCACCAGGGAAAGAGAACTGTTTGAACAGTTTCTTCATACCCTGAGTATCTTGAGAAATGTTGGTGTAAAACTCGCTGTAGGTACCTTCAAGGTAAGTGTTAGCGACTAAACCAGGGCCACCATGACCGGGACCAGCAATGTAGATTACATTTAGGTCGTGATTTTTAATTAGACGGTTGAAGTGAACGTAGATAAAATTAAGACCGGGAGTAGTTCCCCAATGTCCCAGTAAACGAGGCTTTACGTGCTCTAGTTTTAGGGGTTCTTTCAGTAGTGGATTATCGAGTAAATAAATTTGTCCGACGGAAAGGTAGTTAGCGGAACGCCAGTAAGCGTTCATTTTCCGCAATTCTTCTGGACTAAGGGGCCCTGTCTGTAATCTCGGAGCAGTTGCTAAACTCATACTAAATTCCTGCCTTTTGGACTTTAAAGTTTTGAAGCAGTTGAGTTGATACTTATTAGACCTTACCTTATGTTAAAAAATTGTGACTCGTCTTTCTTATCGTCTGTTATTAAGGGAACATTAAATCTCTCACAACGCCACACCTAAATGCTCTCACTGCCTGGAAGATAGTTAAGAATAGGAATCAAAAACATCTGCATTTAGAGTGATTTCATGATTGACACCAGCCACTGAGATTGTCCTCTAACTATAGCTACTGCCAAAACACTAAATAGTTCTGATTAAAATCAAGGTATTTCCCTATCCCTTGGTCAGGTAATCGGCCATAAGTTTCCTTACCAATTACCCATTACCAATTAATAATTTTCAAGTAGAAAGCTTGACAAGTGCATCCTTAACGGCTGTTGGTAACTGTCGCAAAATCTTGCCTTTCTCGCGGTCAACAGCAACTAAAGTAACACGACCAGTCAAGTATAATTCTTGAGCATCCAAAGATTGAATTTGGTAATCCCAATTAATACGAACACCTTCCATCTGAGCCATTCGCGTTCTGACAACTGCTGACATACCCATCTGAATGCCGCGATGATACCGTAAGGAAAGTTCCACAACCGGTAAATCACATCCCAAGGCTACCAAGTCAGCAAAATCTATACCAATTGAACGCAAGCATTCAACCCTGGCCTCTTCCATCCAAGCAATGTATGTTCCATGCCAGACGAGCCCAGCATAATCGGTATGGTTGGGGTGTGCTCGCACTGGATATTCAAACCAGTTCTCGCTTGTAGCTGTGAGAGAATAGTTTTGGATTTCACTGCTAGGGGGCAGTTGCGCTTTCGTCTGTGGTTCTTCCAACACGTTGCTTACTTGTAATCGAAAAGTGACACTTCTTCATCTTATTCATCTTATGGGCAAATTGCTGATAGCTGATTGCCTCTAAAAGGGTATTTTAATTAGCAAAGTGAGTAGAAAAAAAATATGGCATCTATTCCCGATCCTTCCCTTGATGCTGGTTTAGCGGCCCTAAACCAGGGTGATTACTCAGTGGCGATCGCTCACCTCGAAGGCGTGCGAGAGGTAGAATTGGACGACACCATAGTATCACGCGCTTCTGTTGGGTTAGTCAACGCTTACCGTGGTATTGGCGAGATCGAAAGCGCGATCGCACTTTGTCAACAACTCACTCAAGATCCAGACAGTAAAATCAGTGATTGGGCTGCTAGAACTTTACCGGAATTAATAGAGTCGGAAAGATTACAGTTTCAAACTTCTAACCGACAAGCTGCAACTTCTTCCGATTCCACAGGATTTGTAGCATTTGGCCAAACACCTTCTAAAACCAAAACCCGTCAAAAAACAACGCCCTCAACAATTAAACAGAAAATCCTAGATTCCACCAAACGCTTATTTTCTAATACTAAAACCCAAGACTCAACCCAAACACCGGAAAACACTTCTAGACTTCCCTCACGCTACTCTCCACCTCCTACTCCTCATCCTTCAATTTTTACCCCTCGTCCCAGATGGAGGAACAGTGGACGTTCCCAAAACTTGAGTCCTCTCAAACCTGTTAAATTATTTCGTCTTTGGTTCGCGCAAATTGCCACAGCGCTCGCACTATTTTGGTTTACCATCTTCTTCCTACGCTTCTTGATGGGGACAACCAATACCATCCTAACTTTCTTGCCAATTGTACATCCCATCCCACTTTTCTACCGCGATCCCACTCAAGCTTTAGCCAGCTTACTACTCGTCCTGCTACTTTTATCTCCCTGGTTAAGTGATGGGTTACTTAAGTGGTTTCACGGCCTTCAACCATTATCCCTAACACAACTAGCCCAAAGCAGTCCAGAAGCAGCGCAGGTAATACAACGTTTTTGTCGTCAAAAAAAGCTTCCTTTACCCAAATTGGGGGTTTTACCAACCCTGGCACCCATAGCAATGACTTATGGCAATCTTCCCAGAACTGCGAGAATTGTTGTCAGTGATGGCTTATTATCCCAGCTAAATGATGATGAAATTGCCACAATTTACGCCAGTCAATTAGCTCATATTTTCCACTGGGATTTTACCTTGATGACTGTAGGTGTACTGCTAATTCAGATACCTTACACAATTTATTGGCAAGTTGCGAATTGGGGAGAAAAATTCCCAGAATTGATCGAACGTCGTTTGAGATCTTCTCGGCAATTTTTAGTACCTCTTGTCCAAGGAATTACTGGTGTAATCGCTGCTTTGAGTTATGGCTGTTATTGGTTCCTACGCTTGCCGTTATTATGGCTTTCCAGAGTTAGGCTTTATTATAGCGATCGCGTTGCAGTAGAAACGACCGGCAATCCTAATGGAATGACTCGTGCTTTAGTGAAAATAGCGCTGGGAATTACTGAAGATATCCAGACTTATCGTACAACAAGTGGACTTTTGGAAAGCTTTGATTTATTGCTCCCAGTGGGATATAGACAAGCGATAATCTTGGGTAGTTGTTCTCCTCAAACTCCTTTTGAAACAGTTTTAAGTTGGGATTGTACTAACCCTTACCGTGACTTTTTGATTGTTACTGCTTCTCATCCACTGATGGGGGAACGCTTATCAATATTTGCTCGCTTAGCCCAATATTGGAAGCTTGATCCAGAGTTAGATTTACCAGCGATCGCTCCTCCAATTCGCGATAATGCAGCACGGCTTACCAAACTCATAAACAACTATCAGGCCCTACCACTACTGCAAAGTGCTCTCCTTTCTGGATTATTGCTGGGCATTTTTTTGAGAGCATTTCTTTGGCTCTTGGGCATAATTGGTGATAGGTTAAATATTTGGCAGCTTATTTGGATGCATAACGCTAATCCTTTTCTTTGGGCTTGTGTAATGGCTGCGTTTAGCATCAGTGTCTTTCTTTTGATTAATCGTTACTTTCCCGATATCAAGCCTTCCAATGTACAAAATGACCCAAATTTAGGGAATGTTTTCGCAAATTCAGCTACTCTACCTCCAGATAGTCAACCCATGCAATTAAGCGGCAAACTTTTGGGAAGGCGTGGTTTATTTAATTGGCTGGGACAGGATTTAATTTTGCAAACTTCTACAGGTTTGGTGAAATTGTATTTTTGGTCTGTTCCTCGGCCCTTTGGGTAATCTCTTACCTCTCTCCAAACGCCCCAGTGATTTAGTTGATCAACAAGTTACAGTTACTGGTTGGTTGCGTAGGGGTGTGACACCTTGGATTGACGTTGAAACTTTGCGCACACCAGAAGGTAAAGTTAGTAAAGCGAACTATCCCATTTGGATCACGATTCTTGCCCTTGTTGCTGCTGTTTGGGGAGCATTTCTCATCTGGGAAGCTTAAGCCTCTATTTCTCTGTTCCTTCCCGAAACTGATATTTTGATATCCCCCTAATCCCCTACCCCCTAATCCCCCCTTAGCAAGGGGGGACGTTAGAAAAGGGGAGAACAACATTTAAAATCGCTGGTTGATCAATAAGTTTTTATTGAATAATTTGGGGCTTTTGTGCTGGTATTGACATAGAAATCAGAACCCACAGTTAGCTGCAAATCTTGTTTGGAGTCAATGCTTATCTGGCCATTCTGTTGTTGTTGATTAGACCCTTGATTAGTCAGAACATTGCCCAAAATACCCGCAACATTCCCAGCTTGACCCAAGAGACCTCCATTATTTCCACTTTGACCTAAAATACCGCCAAGATTCCCTATTTGACCCAAAATACCTCCATTATTCCCACTTTGTCCTAAAATACCACCTGCAACATTAGCTGCTTGACCCAAAATACCGTTATTATTTCCACTTTGCCCAGTCACACGACCTAGAAGTACCTGCGCTGCTGTGTTAACTGCAGCACCTCCTAGTGCTTGTTGGAGGCCTCCCTGACTTGCGGTGGATTGCTGATTAAATAGTAATGAAGTCGCATTTAGGGTGTTATAAGATTGGTTCCCTACGAGCAATCTTTGAGCAACAAACTGAGAGCCAAGCAAGGAAGAACCATTGTAACGAGGTACAATCTGACCATCAATCTGACTATCTTTGGGAATTAAAATTTCTCTTTTTGAGTTCAGGATGTCCTGAGTAACAATTAATGTTAGAGACCTGGTTTCTCCAGGAGTGATAACTATTTTGTCGGATGCTCTGAATTCGACATTTATTCTCGTACCTTGTGGAACTCTGTAATCTGTAGCTTGAGTGTTGAGGTTGTTGTTTATAGTTTGAGAAATAGAGCTATTGTTGATGGGTTGATTATTGGCAGGAGATACCTGAACAATATAGGGAGAAGAAGCCGTTCTGCTCAAACTAGGAGTTGATGCTGCTTGATTCAAGTTTTCAGCCATTGCTGGTGCTGAAATTCCTATCGGCGCGGCTGTAGTTAAGCAGGTTAATACCAACAGAGCAGCATTTTTTGAGCGTAAAAAAGACAAACTAGACATAAATAATTCTCTCCTTTCCATAAAATTATTTGATTTCACTCAGTCATAAATTTGAAAATTTATTGACTTTGTATTCCTGGACGGAAGGGAGAAATTCAAGTTCCAGCTTTGTGTGTCGTCTTTGTAAAGTTGACATATAGCTAAATGCTGAGTTCTGTTAACGAAGAGAGTGACAGCAAAGCAAGACGTGACGCTAGCGTGGCATAACCAGTCCTGAGTCCTGAGTGAAAACATCAAGACGCTCGTTCGCCCTTGGCGTCTCCCTTTGGGAGAAGACTTGCTACCGCAGCGCTCAGCATTGTCATAACCCTGACGGAGTGAGTGTTTTAGTCTTTTGTAAATAAATGTTGCATTTTCTTAGCAAAGCTGTTACATTTATTTACATGAGCTGATTGACCTAGACAGGGCTAAGTGTCATGGATCGTAAGCTTCACTTTTGGCAGAGTTCAAATGTCTCTGTATTAGGTTTTCTCCCTCCCAACACAGTAAGCTAGACCAGCCACCGCGAATGGCTGGTTTTTTATTTGCTTCGGACTGAGGATGAATAAAGGTAAAAATTCGACTTATAAGATATTCAAATAACGCTGCAATAACCCAATCATCATCGCTGGTTGTTCCAAATGCGGCAATATTCCCGTATCTGAAATTACCTGAAAATCTCGCACTGCTTCCGGATTCAGACGCGCCAATCTCCTCCCCAAATCTACACGAGTAAACTGTGCTTCCTCTCCCCAAAAAATCACAGTTGGAACTGTTAGTTGGTCGATATACAACGGTAAGTCAAAATACAAGTCGCCCCTCAAAAAAGCTAAGGCTGCATATTCAGCATTTGGTTGTTGTGCAGAAGCTAAATAAGCCCCTACCATTTCATCAGATACTCGTTCAGCTTTAGCAAAGAGAAACTGCACCAAAAAATTGCGGACGGCAATTTCATTTGTCGCCCCCAAACTATAAATCAAACTATTTAAAAAAGGTGTTTTAATTATATTCAGAGGTAATCTACGTCCAGCACCTTGTCCAAAGTCATCAAACCCCGATGGACAGACAAGAAACAGAGCTTTAAATAATTCTGGACGTTCAATTGCCAAGCGGACAGTTAAAGCACCTGTCAGGGAAGACGCCACAACTGGTACTGGGGAATCAGCTACTTGTGAAATAAATTCTGCCAGTGTAGTTAGATAATCACTGATTTGATAATCCCGAATGGGATGAGCGGATTTTCCCCAACCAATCAAATCGGGAGCAATGATTTTGTTAGTTGTGGCAAATGCAGGATAAACTTTCGACCATTCGTAAGCTGAAGCACCCCCACCAAAGTTATGTAGGAAGATGATAGGGGGTAACTCTTCCTGTTCTGCGGTTGCTAATATCCAGGGTGAGGCGACTTGGGTGTAGTAAACCATTGAACCCAAGGAAGTATTAATTACTTTTTGTCCAAAGCCAGGTGGTTGAAATTGAAGCATTATTTTTGTATCGCTACTTTTTTATATTGTGGCGAATCTGAAGTATTGACAAATTTCGTGCTGTCTTGAAAAAGGCGGTCTTGCCTAAACCAGAATATAAATTATTTTTTTTAGTACAAATGAACTATAGTGATCTAGTAACACTTAAAAACTAGCTGCTCAGTGGTAGAGTCAAATATATGGCTAGCATTAATACTGGTATAGAGTGGACTGATAGAACCTGGAACCCCAGCACTGGCTGCAACAAAATTAGTCCAGGGTGCATACACTGTTATGCAGAAGCAATCACGAAGCGTTTCCCGAAAAATTTTCCCCAGGGATTTGACTTGACGCTGCATCCTGAAAGATTGGGAGAACCCAAACGTTGGGCGTACTCCAAGTCGCATCTTCGTCAACTCAATGAGCGACCTTTTCCATGAAGAGGTACCTGTTTCCTTCCTCAAGGACGTTTTTGAGGTGATTCGTGAAACTCCTTGGCACGTGTATCAAATCCTCACCAAACGCCATGAACGTCTACTAGAGATAGCTCCTCAATTGGACTGGCCTGAAAATATTTGGATGGGTGTGTCTGTTGAAAATCAAAAATATGTCCAACGTGTTGATTATTTACGACAAGTACCTGCTCATGTGAGATTTTTATCCTGCGAGCCCCTTTTAGGTGCTTTGGAGCTTAATCTAACAGAAATTCACTGGGTAATTGTTGGGGGTGAATCTGGGTTGAAAAACCGTCCTATGGAAGTAGAATGGGCCCTGAGCATCCACGATCAGTGTCAGGCTGCTGAAGTGGCTTTTTTCTTCAAGCAGGTTGGCGGAAGAACACCCAAAGCTGGAGGAAGGCTTCTTTCTGGACAAATCTGGGATGAAATGCCAAAAGCTTGGGAGCAACACATTCAACGCTGGGGGAACGTCCCTGTAAAATCTCTTCAACGACTAGGTAAATCAAGTCTTACTACTTCCGTGGAAAGGTGATTTTCACTGTTTCTGCAAGCGTGTTTTTCCTTCTTTGATTAGCAGATGGAGAGGTGATTATTTTTCCTTCCACCTCCAATTTTAGTAAAATTTCTCTGTAATTTTTCTCGATGTAGCGCTTGCCAACATGATGTTGATTGTAGATTTCTACCCTAGTTAAGGTCTGACCTGCAAATTCATCGAGCAGCATATCTGCAAGTTCGTCCAAAGGTCGTGAAAGCTCGAAAAGTAATGGTTGATAAATCGTAGCCGGACTGTACTCAAAAGATGGCACTCCTTGTTCTGTACTAGAGCTTTCTTTTGCCATAATTTCTTTCATAATTGAGTAACCAAGCGCATTCTTAGATACAAAAATTAAATGATGGCTTGTCCGGTTACCGAGTTCGTTCTTGAAACGAAAAGGTAGAACGTATTCACCACCTATTTCTTTCAAAGCTTGAGAAATAGCTTCGACAATTATTAACTCTCGTTCATCTGGGAGCTTCGTTTCAAGCTGTTCTCGCAGATTATCAGCGCGTTCTTTACCAAAGAGGGAGTTCATGTGTTTCTCAACAGCCTGGTTATGTAACCCCATATTGATACGATTGTAGTTAAAGAAAAATATACAATCGCATCCCCAACTCATTATTGATGAACCGATGAGTCGCAGTGATAAACCTTTATAACCCCAAGGATCTATAAAAAACAGTGTAGGCACTAAACGAGTTTTTTCAAAGTGTTTAACAAGTGTTTCGCCAACTTCAGTGTTTAAAACTACTGGTTTATTCTTTAAGCTATGAATATCAGGAAGCGAGTTGATTGCTTGTTGGAGTGATTGAGTATTGTTTGAATCTACATCATTGAAGAGAGTCAGTAACATCTCTCGCATATCTAAATCGCGAATCGCACGTTCTAAGATAAGTAAAGGTGTAGATTTAGAGTTATCTTTGTAGCGACCTGGGCCAGAAAATAGATCTATATAGGCAATTTTTTTATTCATTTTCTTGGCGCGTGGAATAATTACCTTGGCCCATGCCCAAAAGTATTTAGCAACAATTTCAGCTTTGACCAATGACTGTTCTCTAGATTGCTCGAAAAAAGAACTGCCAGTCATAATTTATCCTCCACACACTGAATTTTTGCGCTCGCTGAGTTCTGAACTTAGCTATTTCTATTTGGGTATAACATAAACCCCGCCTCTTAAGTTTATTATGTGGCAATACCTTGCCTAGCTGTTAGCGAACGTAGCAACTAAGATCAAGCACGGCATTTTTTAGCAAATTTTCGATAAACTAAAAGAAAATGCTGACGACGCGATATGACTGATCAAAATCGCTCTCAATGGGATGCTGGTAGATTTCTCAAAACCCTAACCTACTTCGAGGTTATCCCTTTCCTTAGCTGTCTTGTGCGGCTATTTACGGGTTCTGCTAATCATAAAAAAGCAAGCAAAGCTGGAGAAAAAAGAATGGGAGTGATTCTGGTAGCTGGTGCAACTGGCGGTGTCGGAAAACGAGTCGTAAGGCGTCTCATCGAGCATAATTATCAAGTACGTGCCTTGGTTAGAGATGTCCAAAAAGCAAAAGAAATGCTCGGCGACAAAGTAGAATTGTTCGAGGCAGACATCACTATACCAGAAACATTAACTCCTAAATTGATGGATAATGTTTCTGCTGTTGTCTGTTGTACGGGAGTGCGGGTACAACCTGTAGAAGGTGATACTCCCGACAGGCAAAAATACTATCAAGGCATTAAGTTCTATATGCCGGAAGTTGTAGATAGTCCGGAAATCGTAGACTATCAAGGTATCAATAATTTGGTGCAAGCTGCTGCCAATAGTTTGCCCAAAGCTGACGAACAACTGCTATTTGATTTCACCAATCCCTCAGATGAATTGAAAGAAATGTGGGGTGCTGTTGATGATGTAGTTATGGGAGGTGTCAGCGAAAGTTCTTTCAGCTTAATAAATAATGCGGCGCTGTTTGGTGGTTATGTCTCAACTCAAAATTCCGGTGGTTTTGCTTCAGTTAGAACCAAAAACTTTGAGACACCATTTAATTTGTCTGGATACGAAGGTGTAGAATTGCGTGTTAAAGGAGATGGACAAAGATATAAGTTTATCCTCCGTACAGAACCCAAATGGGATGGTATTGCTTACTGCTATTCCTTCGATACTGTAAAAGATAGCTGGATTAATCTACGCATCCCATTTAAGGCTTTGATTCCAGTATTTCGCGCCAAAACTTTGCAGGATGCTCAACCTTTCGATTCTAGTCACATTTTTGCTGTGCAGTTAATGTTGAGTAAATTTGAATATGATGGCGGACTAAACCCGAATTTTCAGCCTGGTGGTTTTGCCTTACAAGTGGAATCGATGAAAGCTTATGGCGGTGCTACTAAGCCACAGTTTATTATGATTAGTTCAGCAGGTGTCACTCGTCCGGGACGCCCAGGAATTAACTTAGAAGAAGAACCTCCAGCAGTGCGGATGAATGACCAACTTGGGGGAATCCTGACTTGGAAATTGCGGGGTGAGGATGCGGTGCGCCAAAGTAAAGTTGCTTACACTATTATCAGACCTTGTGCTTTGACAGAAGAAGCAGGGGGGAAAGCTTTGGTTTTTGAGCAAGGAGATAATATTCGGGGGAAAGTTAGTCGGGAAGATATTGCAGAACTATGTCTTCAGGTACTTGAACAACCCAAGGCTTGTAATGTCACATTTGAAGTGAAAGAAGGAGACAATAGCGACTCCCTTGAATGGGAAAGCTTATTCTCCAATCTCAAAGCTGAGATTAATAGCTAAATTACCCAATCCAATGTACAATTTTCTGTCTTCTCCCTTTGTTAAGAGAGGCTAGGGCGTGTTTTCAAAGTCCAAAATTTGGTGTAGGGGCGAAGCATTCGGGCGATAACCTTTCTCTGAAACCCTAAATTTTCTGTCCGAATGCTTCGCCCTCCTCCGAAGGTTTGAAAACACGCCCTAGGGAGGATATTCCGCTGAGAAGCTTCACTTTTGAACCCCCCTTACAAAGGAGGGCTAAGAATAGGTGGAAAATTATCTAAGGAACTTTCAATTTTTCAAAATCATCAGTAAAAATAGAAGTTATAGCAAGTTCTGCTTGTAAATCGTCGGGAAATTTAATTAAAAGTATCATGAGTAACACCAGCAACTTTCGTGAAGCGATGCGGGAAGCTAGAAATCAAAATCTAGTTGGCCCTAATGTTATTGCTAACGCCCCTTCCCTATTTAGGTGGCGGACTTGTCTTAACCGCACTCGGTACTTATGGCGGTTTGGGCGTTCTCCGTTCCAACCCAGGACTATTCATGACAACCTTCTGGGTGGCCTTTGTTGTCGAAATTGTTCTTTTCTTCGTCGCTAGTAATGTTGCCGCTAACGGTAAGAAAAGCGTCGCATTGCCTCTTTTAGCTACCTATAGTCTACTGTCAGGATACACCCTCAGTGGTCTGATTTTCATGGCTCTGAAGACTCAGGGCGTAGGTTTGCAAGGAATTGGTATTGCTGCTCTTGGCTGTGGCGTTGCTTTTATTGCCGGTAGACAAATTGGCTCCAATTTGTCTGATACAGACGGTATGGCTTTAACCAAAACAATACAGCTAGGCATGATTGCTTTGTTTGTTGTAGTGGTTATCCAGTTTTTGTTGTCCATGTTTGGCGTTTATACACCCAGTTGGCTAGAAATTGCTATTTCAGGCCTCGGTGTCTTTATTTTCGCCGGTGCTGCTGTGGTGGATTTCTACATCTTACCTCGCACCTACCGCAATGATGAATATCTGCCTGCTGCGCTGTCGATGTATTTGACTTACATTAACTTGTTCGTCTTCATTTTGCGGCTGATGATTGCTATTTTTGGTCGTGATTAACTTAGTTTCATCAACCTGATCTTGGTAGGGATACGATATATCGTGTCCCTACTTTGTTTATATGCCAGACTATAGTTAGAACCTACGATCTAATTGGCAGCAAAAAATTAGAATTATCATGATCGAAGCTTTAGATATTAAACGCGAAGTCGAAACGTTGTCAGAGCGCCTGGGTAAAACTCAGGACTATCTTTGACATCCCTGCTTTAACTGCCAAAATTCAAGATTTGGAGCAGATCGCGGCTCAATCCAATTTCTGGGACGACCAAAACTCTGCTCAGCAAACGCTTCAGGAGCTCAATGACCTGAAGTCCCACATTCAGCAATACGAACAGTGGAAAGCTAGCCTAGAAGACGCCAAGGCTGTTCTAGAACTGGTAGAACTAGAGCCTGATGAGTCTTTGCTACAAGAAGCGGAAACTAGCCTGAACAAGCTCAATCACGAACTAGACCGCTGGGAGTTGGAACGGTTGCTTTCTGGCCCCTACGACGCCAAAGGTGCGATCCTGACGCTGAATGCGGGTGCTGGTGGTACGGATTCTCAAGATTGGGTGGAAATTCTGCTCAGAATGTACACTCGTTGGGCCGAGAAGCAAAAATACAAGGTACAGCTTGCAGAACTTTCTGAAGGGGACGAAGCTGGGATTAAGTCTGTCACGATCGAAATTGACGGCCCCTGTGCTTATGGTTATCTGAAGGCTGAGAAGGGAACTCACCGACTGGTGCGGATTTCTCCTTTCAATGCTAATGGTAAGCGCCAAACTAGCTTTGCTGGTGTGGAAGTGATGCCGTTAATTGATAATTCTGTACAACTGGATATTCCAGACAAGGATTTGGAAATTACAACTACCCGCGCTGGTGGTAAGGGTGGGCAAAATGTCAACAAGGTGGAAACGGCTGTAAGAATTGTTCACATCCCTACTGGTGTTGCGGTACGCTGTACTCAAGAGCGATCGCAATTGCAAAATAAGGAAAAAGCTCTAGCAATTCTGAAAGCGAAGCTGTTAATTATCGCCCAAGAGCAAAAAACTCAGGAAATTGCCCAAATTCGCGGTGATATGGTGGAAGCGGCTTGGGGGAACCAAATTCGTAACTATGTTTTCCATCCTTACCAGTTGGTGAAGGATTTGCGCACGAATGTGGAAACAACTGCAGTGGGTGATGTTCTCGATGGCGATCTCGACCCATTCATTGAAGCTTACCTCCGTCAGGAAAATCAGCTTACCTGAGCTTCCTAACCGAAAATTGAGCGCTTGAGAAACAAAGCAGGTCTTGCAAACATCAAGTTTGGCGAGGCCTGTTTGAATATAGCGGCTCTCAATTGTGTGTGATACACCTGAATTGTAGGGGCGCACGGCCGTGCGCCCCTACAGATCTACTGCATCCAATCGAGAATGGCTATATCAATTGTGTGTGATACACCTGAATTGTAGGGGCGCACGGCCGTGCGCCCCTACAGATCTACTGCATCCAATCGAGAATGGCTATATCAAAGGTTCGCGATACCAGTCTTCAATCCCCAATCCCCAGTTCAAGATCATGGGCTTTCTAGCTTAATATTTGTACAATAACGCTTGAGATAAATTTACAATTTTTATGAGCCAACCCTATTCAACACCCGAACCAACCCCCCAGAGTCTCAGTGAAAACCCTGAAACTCAACCCAGCTACGTGAAATTAGCGATGCGCAACATGGTAAGCAAGGGGGGTACATCCTTAAAACACTTTTTTCTAACAACTGTAGGACTGTTAGCCGCGCTGGTTGGACTTGCCTACCTCACCCGTTAGAGACCACCTCAGCAATGCTTATAGGAGAGAATAATAGTGCAAGTTGAAGTGAGTGTGCAGGATTGTTACTTTACAGCCTGCGAAACAGCGGACACTGATGCAGAAGAAGAGAAATCACCAAACCCGATTTCAACCCAAACCTGGGAAAGTTGGTTCTACCAATGGCTAGAAGCCCTGCAACCGGATATTTCACCAGCCAGCGCCTATGAACTAAGTCTTCGCCTTACAGACGATACAGAAATTCAGGCACTCAATTCTCAGTATCGTAATAAAAATCAACCAACAGATGTACTTGCTTTTGCGGCTTTGGAGGTAAACTCACCTCAGTTGCCGCCCCAAATACAGTTATCTATGCCTGTGTATCTCGGTGATATTGTGATTTCCGTGGATACAGCAAATCGACAGGCATCAGAACAAGGGCATTCCTTACAAACTGAACTAGCCTGGTTATCCACCCACGGATTACTTCATCTTCTGGGGTGGGATCATCCGGATGAAGAAAGTTTAATGGAAATGCTCAATCAACAGGCAAGTTTAATTCAAAATGTAAACTTGAGCGTGCAAATTTAAGGAGAGCGGCATCCTGAAAATGTATATCTAAATGGAATTAAATAAATGGTGCTACAAAAGGCTGAGTCTTCTAGTTCACATTTCGTCGCAGCGAGTTCCCTGTCTATGTCTCAAGAATTATCAATGGCCACACCAAAACAGTCTGAGCCGGTTGTAAAACGCAGTCGGGATTTAGCTTGGCGGATTGCACCCACATTACTGCTGAGCTTTAAATATGCCTGGGCTGGACTACGTTATGCCTTCATCACTCAACGCAACTTTCGCATTCATACAGTAATTGGCGCTCTTGCAGTTAGTTTGGGCGTCTTTTTACACCTACCAGGAGTGGAAATCTCCGTGATTTGCCTAACAAGCGGACTGGTGATGACCCTGGAATTATTAAATACAGCGATTGAGTCGGTTGTTGACTTAACGGTTAAACAAACTTACCACGAACTCGCGAAAATTGCCAAAGACTGCGCTGCAGGGGCGGTTCTCATTTCAGCGCTCGCTGCAGTGTTCGTTGCTGGTACCCTAATACTACCACGGTTATTGGCTCGGATTCAGTCAGTGATGCAGTAGCAAGAAAATGAGTTATGTATTATAGCACGAAGGAGTAGGTTTTTTTGATAATTGTTATTGATAACTACGACAGTTTTACCTACAACCTAGTGCAGTATTTGGGTGAACTGGGTGCTCAATTGCCCGTAGCATCTGAAATTCAGGTCTACCGCAATGACAAAATTGACCTGGAGACAATTCGCCAACTCCAACCTGATGGGGTGGTAATTTCTCCAGGGCCGGGCCGTCCTGAAGATGCTGGTGTATCAGGTTCCTTGATTAATGAACTTGGTGCAACTATGCCAATTCTGGGCGTTTGTCTAGGTCATCAAAGCATGGGTCAGGTATTTGGTGGTAACATTGTATCCGCACCAGTCTTGATGCACGGCAAAACTTCTGAAGTTCATCATACAGGCGTCGGCGTTTTCCGAAACTTGCCCAATCCTTTTACTGCGACTCGGTATCATAGTTTGGTAATTGACAAGCAAACCTGTCCCGATGTCCTGGAAATTACTGCTTGGGTGGAAGATGGCACAATTATGGGCGTCAGACACCGCAACTATCCACACCTTGAAGGCGTCCAATTTCATCCTGAGAGTATTCTTACGAATTGTGGCAAACAGCTATTGCAAAATTTCCTGGAATCACTTTCAGCGTAGCGTCATCTCTGAGTGGTAGTGTACAACGGGTAATTAGTTGAAGAAACCATGAAACGGCGACAGTTGATGCGCTACGCGAGTGCTGGTATAATCACCTCGCTTGGAACAGTTTTTGCTTCTGGACTTGAGTCTACTTTTGCACAAACATCCAGCAGCACAGTTTCGGTACAATGGCTGGGGCATACCTGCTTTTTGTTTACTGGCAACAATTTGCGAATATTGGTGAATCCCTTTCGGACAATTGGCTGTACGGCTGGATATCGTCCACCCAAAGTGGCCGCAGATTTGGTACTAATCAGTAGCCAATTGCTGGATGAAGGGGAAACAGAAGGTTTGCCAGGAAAGCCCAAAATTCTCTTTGAGCCTGGGGTTTATAATGTCGGTGGCATACAACTACAAGGAATTAACATCGACCACGATCGCGTCGGTGGACGAAGATTTGGCACCAATCTGGCTTGGCTATGGACTCAAGGTGGCGTCAAAATACTACATTTAGGGGGTGCGGCCGCACCAATTGCGCTTGAACAACAAATCCTGATCGGCCGTCCCGATTTAGTCTTGTTACCAGTGGGAGGAGGCCCAAAAGCCTACAATCCTCAAGAAGCTAAACAGGCGATCGCTTCCCTCAATCCTAAAATGGTAATTCCTACTCATTTCCGCACCCAAGCTGCTGATAGCAAAGCTTGCGATATTTTGCCTGTGGATGAATTTTTAACCTTGATGCAAGGATCACAAGTGCGTCGCGCTAACAGTGAGGCGATCGCCCTCAGACCAACAGATTTGCCTCAGAATGGTTCAGTAATTCAAGTGATGAGTTATAGGTTTTAGTTGTACAGCCCTACGGGCATGAAAACGGTTGTTTGTCCTTTGTGTAGGGGCGTAGTATTTGCACCGAAATCTTTGGATCAAAAAGACAATTTTAAAACGCAAATGCTACGCCCTTCTTGTCTAATAACTCCGTCCTTCAGGTCCCAGAGATGTCACTAAATAAGCCTGCTGTGGCGACATTTTTACGTAATTTTCCGGAAGACAAACTCTAGTTTAACAGCATATCTCCTCTATATCTGCGTAATTTTACTTAAAAGCAGCTCTAGCTTGCCGTAGCTTTACGGAAGCTCAATTCTATTTCTACGTAACTTTACGGAAGACTAGCAATGACCTAAAGACTCATAATAGGTAATCTTATTTTTGATAGGCAAACTCATTTGTCTATTCAAAGTAACTCAAGCAATATTTACTGTACGTTTGCATAGTTGTTGCTGAAATTGGGGTGCAATTGGGATTCAAGAGTAGACGTTTTTGAGAGAGTTTGATCTTGCATTAATTCAGATACTTTACCAGTTCAGCATTTATGTCAAATTCTCAAACAGTTATTTCGTCATACCTGCAGATTTGTTCTGAAGATTTAGGAAAAGAGTTTTGGGAGCAATGGCAACAGTATAAAGATCATCTTCACCTTTGCTGCATTAAGTGGATGGGGGAGAACCGAACTAATGCTGAAGATGTGCTCTCCCAGGCAATGCTTAAAGCCTGTAATGAATGGCAAAAAGATGGAGGTAAAATTAAAAATCCTAAAGCTTGGTTCACTCGAATTGTCCATAATTTATGCATGGATGTGCATCGAAAAAGTAAACGAGAAGCCCAAGTAATTGAAAACATAGATGATATTAAATTTGAAGATCATTCATCTGTAGATTTTCCTGAGTCCAATATCTTGGCTCTAGAGATGCGGGCATATCTCCGCCATAAAATTGAATCTTTGCCTACCAGACTACGCACTTCATTTGTCTTATACTACTGCCAAGAGAAATCATATAAAGATATTGCCAAGCAACTAGCCTGCTCTGAAGAAAACGTTCGCAAATGCCTTATAAAAGCACGAAAAATTCTGCAAAGGCATTTAAACAAATATCTGTCCGGGGAAGATGATACTTCTCTCGATTCCCCTTCTTCATCCTTAAAGTTACGAATTTATTTGGAAGAAAAATCCAAATTTGAATGTAATTTGGAACCACCAATCACAACAAAAAGCAATCAGGAAGAAATTAGCTATAAAGTCACCGTAATATGCCTGGAAACTTTGTCACATCATTGGTACAGTTCTGCCAATCTTCTGAGCTGCGGATGAATTTTAACCTTGTCTTAGAGGAAAAACCAACTAGACAAGAGCAGAAATTCATCACTTTAAATAAGTATGTCCAGAAATATCCCGAAGGATGGAAAAAAAGGTTAGAACTGGCTGATTTACTTTACGAGATGGGAAGCTGGCAACAAGCGGTTGCCGAATATCGTCAAGTGCTTGAGCGACAAACTCAATTAATTAGTGTGTGGCTGCAATTGGGGAAAATCTTGCAGTTGATGGGACTAGAAAAAGAGGCTTTGGAAATATATGAAAAAGCCTTATTTTTGTCAAAAAATGAAGGGACTCAGCATCATATCAAGGGATTGATTGCAGTTTGCAGAGGTGAGAGTCAGAAGGCAATTATCGCTTTTAATTTAGCAGCAGCTTTAGAACCTGACAAAGTAGTGCACTGGCTGGCTTTGGCACAGGTACATCAGCAGACAGAAAATCCTCTTGGTACTCTGGGCGCCCTTGATCGGGTTTTGTCAATCAACCCAGATGATGTTGTGGCATTGATTTACAGCTATGACACCCTGATGGCGGTGGGGGATATGACCGCAGCTAGAAGGCAGTTGAACAAGCTGATAACCTTAGCTGGGGATGATTTTCGGGTACTGCAACGACAAATCGATCAACGTCTTCAGATGAGGTTGGTTTCAGGTATTGAGGGGAAACTGACTAAAAAGATGATTACCTCTTTATTGCTACAGACTCCTTATGGGGCTGAGGCTCACAAATCTCTGGCGTATTATCACATTTTCCGGGGGGATTGGGCGCAAGGTGTGGAGGTGTTGGCAGAGTTTACCGCCGAACATCCAAATTATCCTAACGGTTGGTATTACTATGGGCGGTGCTTGTTTGATACGGGGGAATATCAAAAGGCGGCTCAGATGATGGGGAAAGCTTATCAACTGTATCCCCATGATTGTGAAATTTATCGGGGGTTGTGTGAGATTTTACCACTGGGAACCTCTCCCCTAGCCCCTCTCCTGGGAGGAGAGGGGAATTTTGTGACCTCTCCCCTAGCCCCTCTCCTGGGAGGAGAGGGGAATTTGGGAACCTCTCCCCTAGCCCCTCTCCTGGGAGGAGAGGGGAATTTGGAAACCTCTCCCCTAGCCCCTCTCCTCCCAGGAGAGGGGAATGTCGTCGAGGAAATGCTGAGGCGGTTTCCTCAACGTTGGAGTGTTTGGGCGACTGCGGGACGGGTGTTGGTGGAATGCTTGAAAGAGATTGAAAGGGGGTGTCAGGTTTCTGAGGAGGGGACGAAACTACAGCCTCAGTTAGCTGATCCTTGGTTTTGTCATGGACGGGTGTTGGCTTTGGCTGGAAAACATCGGGAAGCAGTGGAGGCCTTGGAGAAAGGATGGGAGTTGTTACCAGTTGGGGGTTATCTGCAATCGGTACCTGCTGCGGTGTGGTTGGGGGAGGGTTATGGAGCGCTAAGGGATGTTGCGGCTAGTAAACGATGGTGGGAAGTGGCTTGTCAGGGATGTCAGGAATTGAGGGCCTTTAATCCGGCGATCGCTGATTACTGGTTAGGGAGAAGTTTGGTGGGATTGGGGGATAGGTTGGGAGCGATACAAGCTTATGAAAGTGCTTTGAGTCAGCAGTTGTTGCATCCGACTCGTGGGGAAGTTGAGAAGATTTTGAAGAGGTTGAAAGGTAAGGGGAGGAAGGGTTTGGGGAGTTAAGGGTGGATTTTGGGGGAGAAAATTTGCCTGTAACTCGAAAAATTCCCAAATTGGGGTTGGGAAACGTCTATTAGATGTGGGAAGAAAAAACTACACCAAAAAATCTAGTTAATCAAGGAAAAGACTCAGAACAATGAGGAAATTCAGCCAAAAAATATTGAGAGTCGTAGCTGCGTTCATTCTATTCACTACAGCGATCAGCCTAGCACTACCCCCAGCCCATGCGACAGGGACAGTAACACAATGCCCCATGAACCAAACTACAGTAATAGACCCTGGTGATCAGTGTACGTTGACTGGAGCACATCAGCGATCATCTATATCAGTGAACTTTGCATTAATGATCCCCTCCACACGAAACCAAGATGTAAGAATGCAAGTAGATCCAGTAGTTGCAAATCAGACCTGTGTTGCATCAGCTTCATTAAATAATACAACACCACAACGAACATTCACCTGCTCGCCCAGGCCTCAAATGACGTCAATCCAAGCAGTTAACGTCCGGAATACGACAGATCCATTGAATGACGTACCAGTCAGAGTCTTCTGGAATTCAAACGAGTTCAAGTCTGAGAAAAAGTAACTTAAAAGTTATTCATCTTATCTTTACTCAGAAAAAGTGATCGCTTTTGATTTACGGGAAGGCGATCGCTTTCTTGTGGAGAGAAGGGCGATCACCTTTATTTGCGGGAGCGTGAGTCTCCTCAGATGGGGGTAGCTGATCATCGCTCATCGCTATGGCTGATTGCTGGTGAGGGAGAGCTTTGGGGGGATTGGGGGATAGGTTGGGGGCGATACAGGCTTATGAGAGTGCCTTGAGTCAGCAGTTGTTGTATCCGACTCGTGGGGAGGTTGAGAAGATTTTGCGGCAGCTCAAAGGTAAGGAGAGAAAGGGTTTGGGGGGTTGAGGGTGAATTTTGGGAGAGAAAATTTGCCTGTAACTCGAAAAATTCCCAAATTGGGGTGGGGAAACGTTTAATAGATGTGGGAAGAAAAAACCACACCAAAAAATCTAGTTAATCAAGGAAAAGACTCAGAACAATGAGGAAATTCAGCCAAAAAATATTGAGCGTCGTAGCTGCGTTCATTCTATTCACTACAGCGATCAGCGGCACATTTATATCCTTAGTTCCATCAGCCCTTGCCGAAGCAGAGGTGAGAGCGTTGCCTCCGGGTACTAGCAATTACATTGTGCTTACATGGCCGGGTTCAAATGAGAGTTTTTTGCTAGACGTTGAAAACGGGAACGTAATACCAGGAGCGCGGGTAATTGGCTTTCCTGCGAATCAGGGTGGGACCAGTAACCAAATGTGGGATGTTCAAACAGCTAATCGGGGAATACCTAGTCCAATATATGCTTTTCGCGATCCCGGTGGAAGAAACCTATTAGGTCTGAGCATTGACAACAATAATAATCTTGTTTCCACTCTCATCGCACCTAACACTGTAGTCCCTAACACAGCGTTATGGACGTTACAAGGGGGTCGATTAATTAATCAGCAATTGGCAAAACAAAATCCGAATGTCAATTTTGTATTAACTCCACAAAATCGAGTAGGTAACATCGTGCCCCTCCGCTTTGTTACTGAGCAGCCAGTTATTAATTCGGAAATAAATTCTGTGGCTCCTGGTCAATAAGCCAGTTAACGCCAGCTTTATAGCGATCACCTTTATTTAGGGAGAGTGATCGCTTTCTGAGCCGACAAGATCAACTACCATTCTACCTTGACTGAATAATTAACAAAAACAGAATCACAACTAATCAGCACAGCATTTTCTATATTAGCTTGGGCAATCAGTAACCGATCAAAAGGATCTTTATGATACATTGGCAAACTATCTAAAGCTAAAATATGATCAACAGTAATTGGCAATATTTCTATGAAATTATTTTTTTGAACAAAAATAATTTCTTCTAAAGTTTTATTTAATGTTAATTTACCTAACTGGTGTTTAATTTGGATTTCCCAGAGACTAACAACACTCAATAATCTTAGATGATCTTTATTGGTTAATAACTCCAATGCTCTTTGAGAAAGTTTTGATGGTTGACTATCCCAGAAAATAAAAGTATGTGTATCTAACAGTAATTTCATGTATTTTGCAACCAAAATTCATCTGGTAAAGGTTGATCAAAATCATCACTCATTACCATTGCACCTAAATTTAATCCTGGCTTTGGTGTCTTTTCTGATTCCCAGATATTTGCTTCAATCTGATTAATTAGAGTCAATTTAGCAATCGGAGTATTACCATGAGTAATTACTATTTCTTGATCATTTTGCATCAAAGAGAGTAATTGACTAACATCGATTTGTAATTGCTGAATATCAACTGTTTTGGTTGACATAGTTGTAGATTTGAACATTATATCCTCTATAATAGCTCGATTTATTTACAGGAGTGCGATTACTATTAGAAATAGGATTTATTTACAGGAGTGTAAGTCTCCTAGATGCGGCTAAAGTCCAGTTATTCACTGACTTCAGTTAGTGGAGATTGACGGAAAAACTCTGAGAGTTTACTTTCTCTGGGTGGGTGTTCAGGACTTACGCAAATTGATCTTTATAGCACCATCTGTAGGGGCGCACGGCCGTGCGCCCCTACCATATACGGTGTCTGTGCGTAAGTCCTATGTTGTGATTGGGTGCAATCAGGCTTTGGGCGAGTAGTTGGATGATATACAGTTTATCGTTGAGCGAAAGCTGCAAGAATTGTTGTTCAAGTTCTGGGATAACCATGATGGGGGTTAAGTGGAGGATAATTTTATTTGATTTTATTTAACTTTCTGCATCACAGATAACCAACAAAATCAAACGGCTGAATAAAGCGTATTAAACTCATCATTTGGTACTATCCCCAACGGGTCGAGGGAAAGATGTTTCTTGATACCCGTGACAAAATACATATCAATACTTCCCTTATTTTTAGCTACAATTTCACCCCGGTATTCGCACTCAAAAAAATCTTTAACTAACTCATAAGTAGCTTGAGAAATATTGATAGCACCAGCAATGCTAGATGATTCCAATCTGGACGCAGTATTAACCGTATCTCCCCAGACATCGTAACTAAACTTTTTCTGTCCAATCACACCAGCTAGTAACGGCCCTGAATGAATACCAATCCGGATTTCCCAGTAAGGTTGATTGCTTTGACTCTTCTCTAATTTCCGCCAGTTCATAAAGGCTTTCATTTGCAAAGCAGCGAGTACCGCATCAATCGCATGAGTGGCTTTGGGGAGAGGAATTCCCGCAACACACATATAACTGTCACCAATTGTTTTTAGCTTTTCCAACTTGTGCGTTTCACTCACCATATCGAAGAAAGAAAAGCAATAATCAAGTTCCTCAAAAAGTGCTTCTGGAGTTATCTGTTCCGCTATCTTTGTAAAATCCTTGAAATCGGTAAATAAAACAGATGCAGATTCATAATGAACTGGCTTAACCTTCCCAGTTTGCTTCAGTTCATCAGCAATTTTTTCTGGAAGAATATTCAAAAGTAATTTATCAGACTTGCGTCTTTCAGCCTCTAGTTGAGAGTAAATCTGGTGCATCTCCGCTAGTAGTAGATTCATCTCTTGAAAATGCTTAGCGTTCCGAAGTGCAGCCGATACTTGTAAAGCCAATAAGTAGCCGATGCGTAAATCTTCATTCGTGTAAGCGTTGGGAGATGTAGCAGCAAAATTAATCGAACCTATGACTTGTTTTTCAACTTCTAGGGGAATGATAATTTGCGAGGGATAAGCATCTAGAAAAGTACTATCATGGTCTTGGGGATTTAACTGCGCTTGTCCCGTTTTTAGGGCGCGAGTAATCGGATTTTCGTTTGGTAAAATACAAGAATCTGAATCTATTTGCGGGCCAAATAGCGTTATGAGACGACAAGAACCATCGTCTTTATAGAGACAAACACTACAATGCTTAAAGTCCAGTAACCACTTAGCTTGCTTACCAACTATCCGCAAAATCTCATCTAAATTTAGTGAGCGGTTAATTGCTATTGCAATTTCATTCACAGCCGCAATTCGACTGGAAAGTGCTTGAACTTCAGTTAGTAACTGTCTGTTTGTTTGTATAAGCTGTTCTCGATCCTGATTTTCTAGTTTACTGCCGTTATTTGACAACAGTTCGGAATTCATAAATTATCTATTTCTAAGGCGATCGCATCTGTATATTGGTTGACTTCTGTAAACAAATTAGCAGTAGCAATCAGTTCAAAAATTTCCGATTCGTCTAATCCCAAATCTTGTAAGTGTTGGTAATCTACATCCGTCAAATTATGGGGATTAGTAGCCGCAAGTAAGCCAAAACTGATCACAGCTTTTTCGCGTTCAGGTAACGGACAATTAGCAAAATCAGAGACAAGGCATAGTGAGAACTTCTTCACTAATCCCCAAAGCTGATAACCCGTGGAGATGCACCTTGAGCGCGTATTGACTATTATTGTGCTGGGAAATGGCAACGCCGATCATTTCCTTTATTGTACGAGGTACGTCTCCCTGAAGAATTGTCGAGCGAAACTTCTTCCAGTTCCCTTCCAAAAACTCAGGGTTAATTGCCATAGACTTGAACAAATTGGGTACAATGCCAAATCCGAGTTCAGCGATAATCTCGTCGTAAACTGCCTTTACCTTCGGATCTGTGACTTGGTTATATTCTTGGATAGGAAAGTGTGCCATTTTTTGCCTCTTTGTGCTAATTTTTGGTAATACGTGTAATACTTTCTACTAATACTGGCTGCGTCAGTCTCAACGCTTGAACAATCCGGCGTTGCGGCTTGTATAAGCCTCACTCAGGATTAACGTTAGTTGCTTGCTTTATGCAGTTTGAGTAGAATGCCTATAAAGTTTAAGCAAATCCTGGAAAAGATACACCCGCTCAAAGTAGCAAATCTGAAAGCGTAGCGTACCTATCTTAAGAAGTAACAACAACCGCCTTTAGATCTCCAGAGAATTGCTAAATATTTGATGACAGCTAAACCAAGAAGACAGTGATGATTCTCCAAACAGAGTATAAAGAACGTCGTGAACAATTGATGGCGAAGATTGGCAATGGTACTGCAATCTTTCACAGTGCACCTGTTGCTGTAATGCACAATGATGTAGAATACACTTTTCGACAAGATAGCGATTTTTTCTACCTGACAGGCTTTAATGAACCGGAAGCGGTAGCAGTATTAGCACCACATCATGAAGAACACCGCTTTGTCTTATTCGTTCAACCGAAAGAACCGGACAAAGAAGTATGGACAGGTTACCGTACTGGGGTGGAAGCTGCTAAGGAAAAGTTTGGTGCGGATGAAGCTTATCCGATTGCAGAACTAAGCGAAAAATTGCCTCAGTATTTGGAAAAGGCAGATCGGATTTATTATCATTTAGGACGACAAAAAACTTTCAACGATACCATCATTAAACACTGGCAAGTTTTGATGGCTGGTTATCCCAAACGCGGGACTGGCCCAATCGCCATTGAATCTACAAATCCGATTCTTCACGCTATGCGCTTGGTAAAAAGTGCAGCGGAATTGGAGTTAATGCGTAAAGCTGCTGATATTGCTGTGGAAGCGCATAATCACGCGCGGGAATTTGCACAACCAGGACGTTATGAATACGAAGTTCAAGCAGAAATAGAACATATTTTCAGAAAGCGGGGTGGTTTAGGCCCAGCTTATCCCTCAATTGTCGCATCTGGTGCCAATAGTTGCATCCTTCATTACATCGAGAATGATCGCCAGATGTTGGATAATGAGTTACTGCTGATTGATGCTGGTTGTTCTTATGGGTATTACAATTCTGATATTACTCGCACTTTCCCGGTAGGAAATAAGTTTACTACAGAACAAAAGATACTCTATGAGCTTGTCTTGAAAGCGCAGTTGGAAGCGATCGCCCAAGTTCAACCAGGCAATCCTTATAATCAATTTCATGATACTGCTGTGCGAGTTTTAGTGGAAGGTTTGATGGGTTTGGGCTTGCTTGTTGGTGATATTGAAGAAATCATCAAAGAGGAAAAATACAAACCTTTCTATATGCACCGTACTGGACATTGGCTAGGTTTGGATGTTCATGATGCTGGTGTTTACAAACATGGCGAAAACTGGCAGAATTTGCAAGCTGGTCATATAGTAACTGTAGAACCGGGATTGTATATTGGCCCAGATATTCAACCTGTTGAAGGACAACCGACAATTCCTGAGAGATGGCGCTCAATTGGAATTAGGATTGAGGATGATGTTTTAGTCACATCAGAGGGACATGAAGTGCTGACATCTGGTGTTCCTAAATCTGTAGAGGAGATGGAGCGTTAAACAGTATTGCAGGCCCTCTTTAACTCCTGTACTCTCGCAGTGGTTTGTGCAAGTCACAGACCACTTTTTTGTTGACTATATTTTCCTACAAAAACCAAAAATTTATATCAGAATACAAAAACAGCGAATAAATAGGCTATCGCCTTGAAAAAGAATAGACTGCTTGCATAAAAGGCGAAAACAAGAGAGATAAGTCTTATAGATACGAAGCAGGAACTGACTGTTACAAGAGAGCGAATTTCCAAATTTTCTAGCTACTTCCCGTCATTTTCTGTATTGAACACTCAAGTGAATGCGTCCAAGTGTTTCCTACTTATGGACTCACTTTTTACTTGAAATTTTTCACAGAATGTCAAACCTACATATTATGACTTAACTGTTGATCGAGAGTAGCTCAACCAAGCTGAGTCTGAAAAGTTTGATTAATCAGTTGCCGCTACAACCGTTAAGATATGCTTTTACTAGGATTAAAGCGGGTTTGGGGCAATGCAAACTTTAAATTCTTCTTCTTCCCCACAAGCAGAACAATTTCGGCTGCTTCAGAGTCAGTTACGCGAGAACTGGGATGGCGTTGACTTATTTGACCAGGATGACCATGATATTTTTGTGGTGCCTTCTGTCAGCATGGATCAACGAGAACTCAAGAAGGTTCAGGGTTTTCTCCACTACGAAGAACGGCTATTATTTTCTTTGATTCGCTTGCGAAATCCTCGCACTCGCTTGATTTACATTACGGCACAGCCTTTAACGCCGATTATAGTTGATTACTATTTGCAGCTTTTGCCAGGGATTCCCTTTTCTCATGCACGCGATCGCCTTCTTCTGCTTTCCACTTATGATACTTCCCCCAAACCCCTAACCCAAAAGATTTTAGAACGTCCCCGCTTGCTGGAACGGATTCGTCAAGCACTGCGTCCCAACAAGTCTTATATGGTTTGTTATAACTCAACCCATCTGGAGCGCGAGTTATCTGTGAAACTCGGTATTCCTCTGCTTGCTGCAGATCCAGATTTGCTATATTGGGGGACAAAGAGCGGTAGTAGAGAAATTTTCGCTGAAAGTGGGGTTCCTTATCCAGATGGCAGTGATTTAGTCTGGAATGCTGAAGATTTAGCCGTCGCATCTTCCCAATTGTGGGAACGGAATCCAGAATTAAAGCGGATCGTGATTAAACTCAACGAAGGATTTTCGGGAGAGGGAAATGCCATCCTAGACTTGAGAGTAATCTCAGGAGTAGCACCGGGAAGCGCTTCTAATAGTACGCGAATCGCAGCAATTCTGGAACGCATGGAGAAAATGCGCTTTCAGGGTACTGGCGAAACATGGGAGAATTTTTCCAGTCGGATACCAGAATTGGGAGCAATTGCAGAAGCGTTTATTGAGGGAGAAGAAAAGCGCTCGCCTAGTGTTCAAGGATACATCAGTCCCAACGGAGATGTAGAAATTCTCTCCACCCATGACCAAATTTTAGGAGGTCCAGACGGACAGATTTATCTCGGTTGCAAATTTCCAGCGGATGCAGCTTATAGGCTAAGCTTACAAGATTTAGGTCTAAAAATTGGCAGGAAATTAGCTCAAAAAGGAGCAATAGAGCGTTATGGAGTCGATTTTGTCGCCGTTCATCAACCCGAAAGCAGTGGTGCAAAATGGGATTTGCAAGCCATTGAAATCAACCTACGCAAAGGCGGCACAACCCATCCATTTATGACTCTCAAGTATTTAACCAATGGTCGCTATGACCAGTCTACAGGACTTTTTTACAGCTACTACGGTCGAGACAAATACTACATTGCCACAGATAACTTGCAAAAAGACCGTTACCGAGGATTGTTGGCTAACGATTTAATGGATATTATCACCGAACATCGACTGCATTTTGATAGCAGTACCAAAACTGGTAACGTCTTTCATTTAATGGGTGCACTCTCAGAATTTGGCAAACTAGGATTAACCAGCATAGGGGATTCTCTGCAACAAGCAGAAGACTTATATAACCAAGTTATAAAAGTTTTGGATGAAGAAACCAAGCCCAATATTAATCCTAGCGAACAGCCTTCATATCCCAGTCCGCCGATTGCTTGGAGTGCAGACTAAATACAGCAGATTACAGATAGATAGAGTATACCTGTAGGGGCGAAGCATGAGTACCAGTAATTTAAGTTGATCAGGCAAAAACTATGTTCACTCAGGCTTGCCCTTATTCTCACTAAATACAGCAGATTACAGATAGATAGAGTATACCTGTAGGGGCGAAGCATGAGTACCAGTAATTTAAGTTGATCAGGCAAAAACTATGTTCACTCATGCTTTGTCCTTATTCTCACTCTGAAGAGTGACAACTGATCCAAAATCTCAGAAACGAGGGACTCCAGCATTCATGCTTCGCCCTTATCCTCACTCTTCAGAGTAACAGAACAGGAATAAAGTACAGTCAAGGAAAGATTTATTCCCCAAAGTTTGAGAAATTGAGCAACCCACTCAACCTTTAAACATACAGGCAGTATTATTTTATTGAGAAGATAAAAATGAGCATTACCATTGCAGGTTACAACATCCTTGAAGTCATTCAGGAAAGTACTACTACCATTGTTTATCGAGCTTTTAGGGAGCCAGAACAAACCGCAGTAATTATTAAAACTCTCAAAGCAGAGTCTCCCACTCTAGAAGAACTCACTCGCTTAAGACACGAATATAAAATACTGCAAAATCTAGAGATAGAAGGAATAGTTCAACCCCTAGAATTAGTAAGCCATCATCACGGTTTAGCACTAATATTTTCAGATTTTGGGGGAAAAATCCTGAAAGAATATCTTCAGGAGCAAAAATTAGACTTAAGCAACTTTCTGAAAATAGCCATTCAGCTAGCTTCAAGTATTGCAGACCTACATCAAAACAAGATTATCCATAAAGATATTAAGCCGGAAAACATTCTGCTCAATCCACAAACAAATCAAGTTAAAATTATCGACTTTAGCATAGCATCGCTTTTATCTACTGAAAATCAGACAGTCAGCAATCCCAACTTGTTAGAAGGAACCCTCTCCTATATGTCACCGGAACAAACAGGGAGAATGAACCGTTCAATTGACTACCGAACTGACTTTTATTCCTTGGGTGTCACCTTCTATGAAATACTAACAGGACAGTTACCTTATCAAGCTAACGACGCACTGGAATTAGTTCACTGTCATATTGCTAAAACACCAGTACAGCTTAGAGAAATAAATGCAGAAATTCCCCAAGTAGTTTCTGACATGGTAATGAAATTATTAGCAAAAACCGCTGAAGACCGATACCAAAGTGCCCTGGGACTAAAAGCTGACTTAGAAATTTGCCTGAAGATGTTACAAAACTCTGGCGAAATTTCTCCCTTCATTGTCGGTCAGTTGGATTCATACAGTCAATTTCTCATCCCACAAAAACTGTATGGACGAGAACAAGAAGTCGCCACCTTAATGGATGCTTTTGAGCGAGTCAGCACATCTCCCACAATCGGGAGGGAAATGATGTTAGTTAGTGGTTACTCAGGAATTGGCAAATCCTCCTTAGTCAATGAAATTCATAAACCCATTGTCCGCCAGCGTGGTTATTTTATCTCCGGTAAGTTTGACCAATTTAAGCGCAATATTCCTTATGCTTCTTTGATTCAAGCCTTTCAGGAGTTGATCGGTCAATTGCTAGCAGAAAACACTGAAAAGATAGAAATTTGGCAAACAAAAATTTTAGAAGCATTAGGTTCTAACGGTCAGGTGATTATTGATGTTATTCCCGAAGTTGAGAAAATTATTGGATCTCAGCCAGCCATTCCTCAATTAGGGCCTACTGAATCACAAAATCGCTTTAATCGGGTGTTTAAACAATTCATTCAGGTATTTACAACTAAAGAAAATCCGTTAGTAATCTTCTTGGATGACTTACAGTGGGCAGATTTAGCATCCTTGAAGTTAATTAAGTTGCTTATGACTGACCTGGATAGCCAATATTTATTAGTAATTGGAGCGTACCGCGACAACGAAGTTAGCGCAACTCATCCCTTAATGTTGACCTTAGAGGAAATTCAACAGACTGATGCAATTGTAAACAACATCGTTCTCCAAGCATTGGATATTACTCACATCACCCAACTCTTAAACGATACCCTGCATAGCCATACAAAAAACACCAAGCCACTAGCGGAATTATTGTTTAACAAAACTCAGGGTAATCCCTTCTTTTTGACTCAACTACTCAAATCCCTTTACCAAGAAAACCTATTGTCATTTAATTTTACCTCCCTTGGTCACGGGGTAGGCTGGCAATGGAACCTGGAGATTTTGCAAAGTATTGACATCACCGATAATGTTGTCGAATTAATGGTCAGCCAAATTCAAAAACTGTCGCCGACAACGCAGAATATTTTAAAATTAGCATCCTACATTGGAGACAAATTTACTTTAGATGTTTTGAGCATTGTCAATGAAAAATCTTTATCAGAAACAGCAACAGATTTGTGGGAATCATTGCAAGCAGGACTAATTCTTCCCCTAAGTCAGTCCTACAAAATTCCCCTGGTGTTTGAATCAGTAGCAGCCCATTTGCCAGTTGAAGTAGAAGCACAGCATGACGCTCTCCTAAAAGTTACATATAAATTTTTGCATGACCGAGTACAGCAAGCAGCTTATTCACTGATTCCTGTAGAAGAGAAAAAACAAACTCACCTGAAAATTGGTGAACTGCTACTCAAACATACTCTGGAAAGCGAACTAGAAGAAAATATCTTTGAAATTGTCAACCAATTAAACATCGGTGCTGAATTAATCACCCAGCAATCCCAAAAAGATGAACTTGCCAAACTTAATTTAATAGCAGGTAAGAAAGCCAAGACATCAACAGCGTATCAAACGGCTGTCAGGTATTTAACAGTAGGCTTAGAAATGCTGGATGAACCTAGCTGGGAAACTCAGTATAACTTGACGCTGACTCTCTATGTTGAAGCCGTAGAAGTAGAGTATTTAAATACTAACTTTGAGCGAGCAGAAAAACTTGCAGAGGTAGTTCTGGAACGCGCTCAAACCCTGCTAGATAAAGTCAAGGTTTATGAGCTACAACTCCAGTTTTATATGGCTCAAAATACCATGTTAAGAGCCATCGATACTGGAAGAAAAGTGCTATCTCTACTAAATATCTCACTCTTGAGTGTAACCAGTAATCAGAGTTTAGCAGTTAATTTACCCAACATTGAAGACTTAGAAAATATGCCCCGCATGACCGATCCTTACCAACTGTCGGCGTTGCGGATTCTCCTAACAGTATCTTCTGCGGCTATCATTGCCAAACCTACAATTGCCTCGCAGTTTTTCTTGACAATGATTAATCTTTGTATTAAGCATGGTCACTCACCGTTAGCTGCTTGTGCTTATGCTTTTTATGGGCAGCAACTTTGTGGTGTACTGGAAGACATAGATGCTGGGTATCATTCGGGAAAACTAGCTTTAAAGTTATTAGAACTTTTTCAGGACAACGAACGAAAAAGTCAAGTCTACGTTCCATTTAACGGTTTTATCCGACATTGGAAAGAGCATAGCAGGGAAACCCTTACACCTTTAGTAGAGGGGATTCAAAATGGACTAGAAACCGGAAATATAGAATATGCTAGTTATGGAGCTTTTCACTATGGTAGTCACGTTTTCTTGGTAGGGAAGCCCTTAGATTTTGTAGAAAAACAGCAAAAAATATACCGTGATTTAATGCTTAACTTGAAACAAGATTTTGTGTGTTATTACATCAAAATTTGGCAGCAACTCACATTAAATATACAAGGACTAGCAGCAGATAAATATCGTTTGGTTGGCGAGAGCTTTGATGAAATAACAATGCTTCCCTTGTTGCGGGAAGCAAAAAATAGTATGTCGCTTTTTGCTGTCTATTTGGCCAAATTGATTCTTTCTTACTTATTGAAAAATTACACGTCTGCTAGGGAAAATGCCTCTTTGGCAACAGAGTACGAAGAAAGTGTAAGAGGATTAATAACTGTTGGCGTACACAACTTTTACTATTCTCTCACCCTTTTAGCTCAGTATCCTAACGCTTCAAGTCAAGAGCAACAACAATATATAAATATTGTGGCGAACAATCAAGAAAAAATGAAGAATTGGGCTTTTCATGCTCCGGAAAATTATCAGCATAAATACAACTTAGTGGAAGCTGAGAAAGCGCGAGTGTTGGGGCAAAATTTAGAAGCAATGGAATTTTATGACCGAGCCATTCAAGGAGCAAAAAAACAAGAATATCTTCAAGAAGAAGCTTTAGCTAACGAACTAGCAGCAGAGTTTTATTTCTCGCGGGGTAGGGAAAAAGTTGCTATAGATTATTTAACCGAGTCTTACTATACCTATTTTCGCTGGGGAGCTACCGTTAAAACTAGAGACTTGGAAACAAAATATCCTCACATTTTTCCCCAAATACCCAATCAAAAAAATAGAGAAATCAAGGCAACTAAGACAACTTATTCTACTAATATAGATAGTGCAGAAGTCCTAGATTTAGCCACACTAATGAAAGCATCACAAGTACTTTCTGGCGAAATCGTTCTGGACAAGTTACTGACTAAGTTGATGCAAATATTGCTGGAAAATGCTGGCGCAGAATCTGGTTTTCTTATCTTAGAAGAAACAGGAGAGTTACTAATAAAGGCATCGGATCGAGGAGATACAAATGATATAAATATACAGCAATATACAACTGTAGCAAGCAGTAACCAACTGCCGATATCGCTAATTAATTATGTTGCCAGAACTCAGGAAAATATTCTCTTAAATGATGCCAGTAGGGAGGGAGTATTTACAACAGATACCTATATCATCAAGCACAAGCCAAAATCAGTTTTATGTACACCTATTGTCCATCAAGGTAAATTCATTGGCATTCTTTATTTGGAAAATAATTTAACCACTGGAGCCTTTACACCAGAACGATTGGAAGTCTTACAACTATTATCTTCTCAAGCAGCAATTTCCCTGGAAAATGCTCGTCTATATAACGATTTGGAGGATTCCAATCGAACGCTGGAAGCGAAAGTGAAAGAGCGAACGCTGGAGTTAGAAGCAAAAAATTTGCGTCTCCAACAGGAAAGCCACGAACGCAAACGAGCAGAAGAAGCAGCCGAAGGGGCCAACCGCTCCAAGAGCGAATTCTTAGCTAACATGAGCCACGAACTCCGCACCCCACTCAATGGCATATTGGGTTACACCCAAATATTTAAAAAAGACAAAAGTTTAACAGATCAACAAAAGAACGGTATTAGCATCATTCATCAGTGTGGCGAACATCTCCTGACTCTGATCAACGATATTTTAGATATCTCCAAAATCGAAGCTAGGAAAATGGAAATTTCCCAAAATAATTTTCATTTTACTGAATTTATAGAGGCCATTACAGAAATTTTCCGTATCCGTGCAGAGCAAAAAGGAATTTACTTAAATTATGAAACACTTTCCCCACTTCCCAAAGCCATCCGAGCCGATGAAAAACGGTTGCGGCAGGTTTTAATTAACTTACTAGGCAATGCAGTCAAGTTTACAAAAAAAGGCAGTATAACCTTGAAAGTAGGCTATCACAAAGGGAAACTCCGGTTTCATGTGGAAGATACAGGGGAAGGCATTGCAGCCGAACAATTAGAAGAAATATTTTTGCCATTTAAGCAGGTGGGAGAGTATAGTCGTAATACAGAAGGAACGGGATTGGGACTGGCAATTAGTCGTCAATTAGTTCAGATGATGAGCGGTGAATTGAAAGTCAAAAGTACTCTAGGTAAAGGCAGCATTTTCTGGCTGGATTTGGATTTGCCTGAAATTTCCCATGAGGGCGATGCTACTAAGATAGAGGAAGACAATATTATTGGTTTCCAAGGCTCTAAACAAAAAATTCTGGTAGTAGACGACCAATGGGCAAATCGCTCTGTATTGGTGAATCTACTACAGCCTTTGGGGTTTAAAGTTGTTGAAGCTAGCAATGGTCAAGAAGCTCTGAACAAATCCTGTGAGTTTAAGCCAGATTGTATCTTAATGGACTTGGTTATGCCCACACTCGATGGCTTTGAGGCTACACGTCGTCTTAGGAAGTTACCAGAACTTGCAGATATAGTGGTGATTGCTATTTCTGCTAGTGTTTTTGATATGGATCAGCAGCAAAGTCGCGAGGTGGGTTGCAATGATTTTCTCCCCAAGCCAATCCGGGAAGCCGACCTTTTAGAAAAATTAAGAATTTATTTGGGGCTGGAATGGCTTTATGAAGAAAAGTCTAAAGTAAGAAATATTAAGGAGGAAAAAAAGAATTCCCTTCCCACTTCAAATTTGACACTTGAGACGGCTATTGTAGCTCCGCCAGCAGAAGAAATAGCAACCTTACTAAATCTAGCCATGATGGGTGACCTCAGAGGCATTGTAGAGCAAGCCGCAAAACTAGAGAGGCTAGATGAGCAATGGGTGCCCTTTACTACCCATCTACGCCAACTTGCTAAAAGTTTTAAAGTTAAACAAGTCATAGAATTTATTAAACAATATAAATAAGAGGAAAAATGCAGATTAATACTAGGTCGCTAGGTGTCATTTTAATTGTTGATGACAATCCCACAAATCTTGAGATGCTCTTCGAGTTTTTAGCAAATGCTGGCTTCAAAGTCTTGGTTGCTGAAGATGGTGAAAGTGCGATTGAAAGAGTTGAATATGCTCCGCCAGACCTAATATTACTGGACGTAATCATGCCGGGAATAGATGGTTTTGAAACTTGTCGTCGCCTAAAAGCGAATGAATCAACCCAAGACATTCCTGTAATTTTCATGACTGCACTTTCGGAGAGCATAGATAAAGTTAGAGGTTTGAATCTTGGTGCCGTGGATTACATCACCAAGCCACTTCAGCATGAGGAGGTTTTAGCCCGCGTCCAACTCCATATGAACCTCCAAAATCTTACTAAGACACTAAAAGAACAAAATTTACGTCTGGAACAGGAAATCGAAGAACGCCAGCGCTCAGAACAAAAAATCTGCGAACAAGCTGCCTTACTTGATATCACAACGGATGCAATTATTGTTCTAGATTTAGACAATCAAATCTTATTTTGCAACAAAGGTGCTGAACGTTTATACAACTTTTCCGCAGAAGAAGTGATTGGCAAAAATTCCGATGATATTTTGTATTGGGAAACTTCTTCTCCCTTCCCCAAAAATCAGAAAATTTTGTCGGAAAATGGCTCTTGGCAGGGCGAATTACATCAAGTTACAAAAAAATGCAAAAATATTATTGTTGCCAGCCGCTGGACTTTAGTACACGATGAAGATGGGCAACCTAAATCTATTCTTACTGTCAATACCGATATTACAGAGAAAAAACAAATCGAAGCACAGTTTCTCCGCGCTCAGCGCATGGAGAGTATCGGCACTTTAGCTAGTGGTATTGCTCATGACCTCAACAATGCGCTATCGCCGATTTTAATGTGCGTTCAATTGTTACAAGATAAAATTCCGGATGAGCAGAGTCAAGAGTGGCTTTTTCTCCTAGAAAAAAATGTTAAACGTGCTGCGAATTTGGTCAAACAAGTGCTATCTTTTGCACGAGGACTTGAGGGAACTCGCACTACTATCAAGGTAGACCAATTAATTTCAGAAATTGAGCAAATTGCCAAACAAACATTTTCCAAGTCAATTGAAATCAACACCGATATATCAACGGATAATCTTTGGAAAATATCTGCAGATGCTACCCAATTGCATCAGGTGTTGATGAACCTCTGTGTTAATGGTCGCGACGCTATGCCAGAGGGCGGTAAACTGGATATTTCTGCCAAAAATATTTGGATTGATACTCAATATGTTCGTTTGAATATTGATGCTAAGGTTGGCCCTTATGTTTTGATTACTGTTTCTGATACGGGAACAGGAATCGAGAGAGAAATAATAGATAGAATTTTTGAGCCATTTTTTACCACAAAAGAGCATGGCAAAGGCACTGGACTAGGCCTCTCAACGGTGATTGGCATTATCAAAAGCCACGGCGGTTTTGTGAAAGTATATAGCGAATTGGGGAAAGGTACTCAATTTAGGGTTTTCTTGCCAGTTGCACAGGAAATCGCTGTAGATTGTACCCCCCAAAGTGATGACGAATTACCCCAAGGTCATGGAGAGTTGATTCTTGTTGTTGATGACGAAGATTCAATTCGCGAAATTACTAAAACTTCCTTGGAAACAAATGCTTATAATGTTCTACTTGCTAAAGATGGTATTGAGGCGATCGCTCTATATACACAACATAAAAAAGACATTAGTGTTGTGTTGCTTGATATGATGATGCCTTCTATGGATGGTTTAACTACTATCCGTGTTTTGCAAAAAATTAACCCGCAGGTCAAAATTATTGGCGTCAGCGGACTGGCCTCGAACTATAACATGATTGATAGGGTTGGTACTAATGTCAAAACCTTTTTACCCAAGCCCTACACTTCAGATGAATTGTTAAAAAATTTACAGTTAGTAATTGGGAATGGGTAATTGGTAACTGGTAATTGGTAATTGGTAACTGGTAATTGGTAACTGGTAATTGGTAATGGGAACTCTTCCCTTCTCCCTATCTTCCCCTGAAGAAAGGGCGGGTTTTGTTGAGAGATTGTTTGTTGTAGTGTTAGGTTATCTTCTAAACCCGCCCCTACATTACTCCCCAATCCCCAATCCCCAATCCCCATCTCCCCAGTCCCTAATCCTCAATCCCCAGTCCCCAATTGTGTAAAATCAAGTGGCACTGTGTATCGGGCGTGGTCGTGCATCAGTCTGTTACCGAGACGGTTCATTGTATTAATCCTGATTGCCCCCGTCCCTATTCTCAGCCTTGGGGCAATAAGTTTTGTAGCGGCTGTGGCTGTACACTACTGCTGAATAATCGCTATATACCCCTCCAGCACCTGGGAGCGGGGGGGTTTGCCACAATCTATACTGTTTGGGATTTGCAGCAAAATAAGGAACGGGTGCTGAAGGTGTTGCTGGATGCTTCACCCAAGGCTTTGCAACTATTTGAGCAAGAAGCGGCGGTTTTGGCACGTTTGAAACATCCGGGTGTGCCAAAGGTTGACAAAGATAGCTATTTTGTGGTAAGCATCAACAATCCCAAACCGCGCTTACTACCCTGTCTGGTGATGGAAAAAATCACTGGTCAGACTTTACAAGATGTTCTCAATCAGCATCCTCAAGGCTGTTCGGAAGCAGCAGTGCAGGATTGGCTAAATCAGGCGGTGGAGATTTTAGGGGAATTGCATCGTTGTGGGATTATTCACCGTGACATTAAACCCTCAAACTTGATGCTGCGTCAGGGAACTGGTCAACTGGTGGCGATCGATTTTGGCGGAGCCAAACAAATGGGTTTTACACCGTTTGGTCAACCGAAAAGTTCGACGCGCTTGTTTTCTCCAGGTTACAGTCCGCCGGAGCAAATTACTGGAGAAGCGGTAGGACCGACGGCTGATTTCTATGCACTGGGTCGAACTATGATTCAGTTGCTGACGGGCCAAGAGTTAGAGTATTTGGAAGATCCAGATACGGGTGAGTTGCTGTTACAAAATAGCGTGGATGTCAGCCTGGGCTTTGCTGATTTGCTCAATGATATGGTACGCAGCCATCCCCAGCAACGACCTGCAAATGCTACAGAAATTCAGCGACGTTTGGCTGCTTGTTCCACAGTAGCGACGAGGAAATATACAAGGGCGCCGAACTCAGCACTCTCTTTACCTGAAGAAATTGCTATCGCCATCGACAAAGCTTTGGAGGTAGCCACCGAAGCGCTGACAGCTTTTGGTCAAGGTGTTACCGCGGTTGTGCGTTTCGCGTTTCGGGTGATTACTGGTATCTTGCTGGCCTGTTTGGATACAACTTGGGAAATGACTTTAGGGGGTGTGGGAGCTGCTGTCGGTGCAGCGGCTGGGTTTGCCTTGGTTAATTGGACAATTGTAGGCGATCGCTTTAATAAGTGGCTTGTACCCCAACTACCCCTTGTGCTTCCCCATCTTCAAAAAACGGTGTGGCAAGAAATCCTGTTATTTGCCGTTGCTGGGTTGGTTACAGCCTGGGGTTTGACGATCGGGGGAGGCTTTGGGCAAAAAAGGCGTCCGTTGGTGGCTGGCTTGATGGGAATTTTCGGATATAGCACAGGTTGGTTAATTTGGCAAGCTTTGATGACTCCGGGGCCTCATCCATTGCCCGCACGAGTATTAGCATGGGTTGTCGGCGTTGCAGTTGCCCCGATGGTACTAGGGTTGGGACTACCTAGCCATTACCTCGTTCATGCCTTGGTTGCGGCTATTGGCACGGGTACAGTATTTGGGGGTCTAGTGTGGTTAAATATATTGCCAATTCAGGTTCTTGTTATGATCTTTTCTGGCTCTAACGCCAGCTTATCTGCTTTTATAGATAACGCTGCGTTTTTCTGTCTGTTGGGCGTAACGCTGGGATTTTGGCTGGGGGTGAGTTATTACATTGTGGTGCCCATATTGCGTTGGTTTGGTTGGCGTTGAAGAGATTGGGGACTGGGGATTGGGGAGACGGGGGAGTAATGTAGGGGCGGGTGCGTGAAGATAACCTAACACGACGTACCGTCAATCTCTCACCAAAACCCGCCCTCTCTTCAGGGGAAAATGCGGAGAAAGGGAGAGTTCCAATTACCAATTACCAATTACCTTTTTCCCCAATCCCCCTGAATTAATACAACATCCTACCGGTTCTAGACCCTTGGAAAGTTCGTGGTAAGACAGAGCCATCGGACTTAATAGCTCCTAACTTAGTTGAACGCTTAGCATTAACATTCAAGCTTGCAATCGAAGGTTTTACCTGTCGAGGTAACAAGATGCGGAAAGTAGACCCTTGACCGAGCTGACTCTCAACCGTAATTTTTCCATGCATCAACTTAACTAACGATTTTGTAATTGCCAGTCCCAAACCAGTGCCAGCATACTTTTTAGCAAGAGTCTGATCAATTTGCCAGAACTCCTCAAAAATATTCTTTAAGTCATTCTGGCTAATACCAATCCCCGTATCTTTCACACTAATCATGAACTGATCTGGAGAAATTTCCTGTACTTCTACCTCCACGCTGCCAGTTTCAGTAAACTTGATAGCATTTGAGAGGAGATTAATCATAATCTGCCGCAAGCGTAGGCTGTCATTGAGCGTATTGGGATTTTCGAGATCTCCCTGGAAATGCAACCCTAAACACCTCTCGTCAGCTAGCGATCGCACTTCCTCAGTGGTAGACCTGACAAGCGCTACCAAGTTAAAGGTTTCCAGCTTCAGTTCCAAACGCCCGGTCTCAATTTTGGAAAGGTCAAGAATGTCATCAATCAGCCTCAGCAGATGTTTGCCATTGCTGAGAATGCGTTCCATCATATCTGCTTGTTTAGCTGTCAGCGAGCTACTAACCGGACGCAAGAGCAACTGGGAAAAGCCAATCACCGCATTCATCGGCGTGCGCAACTCATGAGACATAGTAGCCAAAAACTGAGTTTTTAGCCGCGCTGCTTCCAGCAGTTGCAGGTTCTGTAACTCAAGCTGCTGTCTCTGACTTTCCAATTCCTGGTTCTGAGCCCCAAGCGTCTCATTCTGCTTTTCTAAACGTTCCTCTTGCTCCTCCAGGGCTTTAATCATCCTGGCATTATCGATCGCGATCGCCGCTTGTTCCGCCACCGCTAGCAGCAGATTCTTGTCTTCATCATCAAAAGCATCAGCCTCTTGCCAATTCCCGATCGCCAATACACCCAAACGCCCACCCTGGACAGACTCAATTGCCACAGCATAAATTGCCGCCGGCATTTCATCTAAATGTTGAGAGTGGCAATTACTCCCCTGAATCAACTGAGATTTGCCTGTCAAAAATACCTCAGAGAGCAACCCATCTGGAGGGGAGAAAGCATCATCAGTCCGCAACTTTTCCACACCCACCCCAGCCATCACCGTCAAGATCATTTTGTTGCATTTAGGGTTGTTGAGCATGATCAAACAAAACTCTGCAGAGGCGATCGCGTTTAGCACAGCTCTTACTATTTCCCGCAACAGTCCCGGTAGATCCGTCAGCCGCTGGTTGAGTAAATTAGTAAGTTGCTGTAATGTTCGCAATTGCTGCTGCTGTTCGCCCAGAATAATAATTGCCTCACGCAAGTTTTCGCTTTTTTGCTGTGTCTGGCGATAAAGCTGACCATTTTCAATCGATAACGCCGCTCGACGGCCAAGTTCCTCAGCCACAGCCAACTGAGGCGAACCATAGCGACGCTCTTGTTTGGTGGACACAAAAGAAATTGCACCCAGAATCCGTCCCCGCACGAAAAGCGGCAGAATCATGTATGACTTGAAACCAAAATCGCGAGCGATTTCCAGGTGTTCTGCATCCTGCGTCATTTCCAGGAGCATCTCGTCGGGAATCTCGTGTACCACTTGAGCAACACCTGTGCGCACCACCTTCATGGCAGGGTGGGAGCTGTTGAGATTGGGTGGGTAGCGCTCGTGTAGTAATCGTACCTGCTCATCCTTAGTAGGATCGGCATGAGCGACACCCATCCGACGTACAGTACCGTTCTCGACGATATCAACGATGCACAGATCTGCCAAAAAAGGTACAGAGACTTTAGCAAGGGTTTCCAGAGTCTTTTCCCAGTCTAGGGAAGCCGAAAGTCTTGCACTTGCCTCAGCCAAAAATCGCAACGCTTCTTCGGCTCGCTTACGTTCGGTAATATCGCTGACGATCCCCGAAATCCTAAATGGGCGCCCATTTGCATCTCGCCAAGCTTTACCACGAGCGATGCAGTAGCGATATTCCCCAGAGGTATGCAACAGCCGAAATTCTACATTCAGTTCAACGTTATCTTGTAAGTGCTCTCCCAGTGCCTGACTAATTCTCAGTCGATCATCTGGATGCAGCAGTTGACAAAATAGATCGTAACTAACAGTTACTTCTCTGGGGGACAAGCCGATAATTTCATAGAGGCGATCATTACAATAAATTTCATGAGTAACGATGTCCCAGTCCCAAATTCCGTCGTTTGAACCTTCCAGCACTAAGCGGTAGCGCTCTTCTGAGTCCCGTAGGCGTTGTGTCGCCAGTGCGGCCTCTGTTTCTGCTCGATAAAGACGTACAGCGGTGCGCAAACTGCGTCCGAGTGCGTCTGGTGACAGTTTGCTTTTAGCAAGATAGTCTGAGGCCCCTGATTTCATCAATTCGACGGCAAGTTCCTCGTCTCCCTGACCAGTCAGGACAATCAAAGGCACTTTGCTCCCGGTACTCCGTATTTCTCGCACCAGAGTTAGTCCGTCACCATCAGGCAGCCGATAGTCTAGTAAAGCACAGTCAAAGTCCTCTTGATTCGGGGTGATATTAGCGCCACGGGACGCTATCGCCTCCATTGCACTTTTGCAGTCAATCGCTACTGTTATTTCTACTAGGAGTCCAGCAGTTTTCAACGCTCGGCGCACCGCCATGCGATCGACTTCATCATCCTCCACTATGAGTATTTTTATAGCCTCTTCCATAATTTACTGTTAGCTAGCATGCCTCTAGCTCTTTGTTATTGTTGTTTTTTAAAACTACTTCTATTTTGTAAAAAATTACCTCTTATTGTCTCTACATATTGACCGATTAGTTCATTATTATGGGCGGGTTTATTTAAGGATCAACCAATATTGTTGATTGACAACAAAACCCAACCTGTCCCTACACAAATGTCAAAGAATAAACGACAAATAACCAACTATTGCTTCAAATCCTACGGCATTTCACTAAGAGACCAATATTTATTAAGTGTTGCTACTGCTGCCACGAATTTACTAAAGGTTACAGGCTTAATAATGTAACCTGCCACATTGAGATTGTAAGCTTCTACCTTATCTTTGTCTTCATTGGAGGTTGTCAGCACGATTACCGGTATGGGTTTGAGTTCTGGATCAATTCGTAATTCTCGCAGAAACTCAATTCCACCCATTTTTGGCATATTGAGATCGAGTAAAATTAACCGGCGCAATCCTGGTAGCATTTTTGGCATTTCATGGCCTCGTAACATTGCTAATCCTTCCAGTCCATTCGTTGCTACATAAAGTGGATTGGTGATGTTGTTTTTTTTTAACGCCCGTTTGACGGTCATCACATCCACTTCGTCATCATCTATTAGTAATATGCTTGTTTGCTTATCTTCCATCATTTTATTAGTTATTAGTTATTAGTTGTTTGTTGTTTGTTGTTTGTTGTTTGTCTAACTGACGATAAGAAACAGCTTTTGCAGGCAGGGATACATATACTTTGATAGGCTCCCGATGCCTATAATACTATAAATAACAAACAAAGAAGTTGGCTTTCCATCGGTTATTTGGGCCAGGTAAAGCGGAATGTT
>JAYFMV010000096.1:0-84564 GCA_042408245.1 Potamolinea sp. | reverse complement strand
ATGCTGATTTTGGTAACTGTTAATTCGTTGGCTTGTGTCATTAAAGCATCGAGTTCGCTAGTTGGAACGCGAATGGTATCGATGCTGTAGGTTTCACTAACAGAGGGTAAGTCTTGAGTTGGTGTTTTGACAGAAAGCGAGTAGGTTTCAGGAGGAATTGCTAGGGACTCCTGAATATTTGTTTCCCACACTGCTCCCATCAATTGATTGAGTATTCTATCTGTATCAACACCAGTCAGTTGACCAGTCACTGCTTCCTTTACCAGCAAACTAATCGCATCCATTCCTTGATATAGGACATCGAAAAGCTGTGGCGTTAAAACAGTTGGTTGGCGTTTAATGTTTAAGAAAATCTCTTCAACTTGATGAATCAAAGCTTCAACATTTTCTACCCCGACACTTGTAGAATCTCCTTTAAGGCTGTGGGCTTCCCGCAGTAATTGTGCCAAGGTTGCTTCGTCATCAGGATACTTTTCTAAATGCAGTAAACCAGCTTCCAGTTTCTGTAAACGTTCTTGCGTCGTAATTTTATAAACAGTTCTAAGTTCTTCGTCTTCTATAAAGGTTGATGCAACAATTTCAAGATTGCCAAACTCTAGAATTGCTTCCTCTTCTGGCTCTTGTGGCTGCGAAACTGCTTCCATCAAGTGGCTGAGCATTCTTACTGTATCAACCTCACTCAGTTGACCAGTCACTGCTTCCTTGACCAGCAAAGCAATTGCATCTAATCCTTCATATAGACGCTCGAAAAGCTGCGGGATTAAAACTATCTGTTGGCGTTTGATCCGCAACAGAATCTCTTCAACTTGATGGGAGAGAGTTTCGACATTTTCACAGCCAACACTTCTGGAGTCTCCTTTAAGACTGTGTGCTTCCCGACGCAAATTTTCTAAGGTTTCTTCGTCATCAGGGTTTGCTTGTATGTACCGCAAGCCTGCTTCTAGTTGTCGCAAATGTTCTTCGCTAGAAAATTTATAAAGATTCCGCAGTTCTTCATCTTCTATAAAGTTGGGTGCAATTTTAAGAGCCTTTTCATTGATTTCTGCTGTCGGATTTAGTGTAGTAGATACTTGAGAATCAATCTCTACATTTAGCTCTGCTTCAGCTTCTTGTAAAACTTCCTTTTGTGGCTCTTGTGGCTGCGAAACAACTTCCCTCAAGTTGCTGAGTATCCTATTTGTATCAACGCCACTCGTTTGACCAGTTACGGCTTCCTTTACCAGTTGGCTAATCGCCTTCAATCCGTCATAGATGCGCTCAAAAAGCTGTGGTGTGAAAACAATTTGCTGGCGTTTAATACGCAATAAAATATTTTCAACTTGATGGGAGAGAGTTTCGACATTTTCACAGCCAACACTTCTGGAGTCTCCTTTAAGACTGTGGGCTTCCCGACGCAACTCTTCCAAGGTTTCTTGATCATCAGGATGTACCTGTAGGTAGCGCAAGCCTAGTTCCAGTTGCAGCAAATGTTCTTCGCTGGAAATTTTATACAGATTCCGGAGTTCTTCGTCTTCTATAATCATGATTAGTCATTGGCCATACCAAGTTGACATCAATTTTGTCATACAGCCCTACGGGCATGAAAACGATCATTTGTCATTTATCATTTATCATTTATCCTTTGTCTAATGACCATACGAGCGAAGCCAAGGCGATTGTTAAATTGTCAGTAATACCCAAATATTTCTGCGCAAATGCTGATGCTCCTTACGTCGCTACCGCAACGAAGAGAGCCCCTACACTAATGACTAATGACAAATGACTAATAACTTATCAAAGTTTCGTGATAATTTGGGTTAGTAATACTCACAACTGCCTAAACCATCTGCTTGAGTTCCAGAGCATTTTCGTTAAGCTGTTCAGTACCAATTTTAGTTTGATTGATGCCAATAGTGGTTTGTTTCGCTCCTTGATTAATACTTTCCATTGCTTGAACAACTTGTTGAATAGCATCTACTTGCTGCTTGAGATTCAGCGAGATTTGTTGATTGTTCAAAACCACTTTGTTGACAGCTTCTGTTACTCCAGTGAAGGCTCTCTCTGTTTTTTTAGCAACTTCTACTCCCGCTGCTACTGTCTTCGTTCCTTCATCTGTTACCATCACGGTTGAATTAATTGCACCCTGAATCTCAGTAACCAGGACGTTAATTTTTTCCGCAGATCTTTGACTTTGGTCTGCCAATTTGCGAATCTCGTTAGCAACTACTGAAAAGCCTTTACCATGCTCTCCAGCGCGGACAGCTTCAACTGATGAATTGAGTGCTAACATATTAGTTTTGTTTGCCAAGTCAGACACAAATTGGGAAATACTACCAATTTGATTTGCTTGCTCAGAAAGACGCACAATCTGTTCGGCGATCGCTCCCACTTTCTTTTCTAAGGTAAACATCCCTTCCAGGGTTTCTCCCACCGCTTGATTACCTCCCTGGGTGAGTACAAGCGCTTGTTGCGCAGCGCTGACTGCTGCTTTGGCTTGCTCAGCAGACTGTCTGGAGGAGGCTTCTAGCTCATCCATAGTGGTGGTGGTTTCATTCACTGAAGCAGCTTGCTGACTAGCTACTCTTTCTTGTTCTTCCAAAGTTGAAAAAATTTGTTGGCTAGAGCTAGAAATTCCATTAATCAGTTGCTGAATCAAATTGAGAAGTTGGCGTCCCCTGAAAATTCCTAGCGGTAACACTATAGCTAGAGAACCTAAAATAATGACAATGGCGACAACTTTAAACGAGTTAACAGAAGTAAAAACGACATCCTTGGGAACTTGATTGATTGTTACTAAGAATTGCCCCTTCTCCGGATCTACAATAACTTTCCGATAAGCAAAGATTTGGTCAGTTCCTTCTTGAATAATTCCCTGTTCGTTACTCAGGATTTGTTTAGCAATATTTCCCGGATAGTCTTTGTCCAGCTTCTCATCATTTTTGAACTCAAATCCCCACTCTTTGTTAGGATTGGGATGGGCGAGATAGTAACCATCTTGATTAACTAAAATCACCTTTTCTCCATTGCCTACCTTCGCCTCTTTGATAATTTTTAGAAATTGGTTGGCAAATATATTGGCAATCACAATTCCTCTTTTTTTGCCGGTTGAGTCAACAAGCGGTGTCGCGTATCGTATTACTGGTTTAAAAGGCTTTTCGATTTGATTGTTTTCCTGGTTCAAGTTTACTGGTGAGATATAAATACCTCCAGGAGACAACTTTATAGTATCTGTAAAATAGGGGCGATCTCCTTTGTTTTGTAGCTCTGCTTTGGGGATAACCTTGACCTTAGCACCATCGGAATCGACGCGCACAATTTCATTGCCATTTTCGTCCAAATATCGAAGCTGCATATAATGGGGTTTTGACTCCATCATGGCAGCAAAAGTAGTTTGCAACTGCTCAATCAAGGGGTCGTTGGAGGAATTACTTTGCTTGTCTGTAACCCCACTAGCTTTAGTTCGGACAATTCCTTGAATTGCGGGAGTTTTGCTTAGGAACAAAACATCTTTATTGATATCGTCTAAGAGGTTGAGGATTCTTCCGCCTTTCTCGGCTACCTTTTCCTCCAGCTTGGTTTCAGCTACCTTCGATAAAGCACCGGTGGAAGAAAAAATACTATAAAAACCCGCGATTGTAACTGGAATAATGCTGCTTAAAAGTAGAAGTAGCAGCAGTTGATGCTGAAGTTTGAGTTTGTCCGAAAATTGTCCGAAAGATTTCATAAGTATGGTGAGTTACTACAACTATAGAACCTGCTGAGAAAAACCCTTACCCTACGCTGGGATGAGAGTTAGGTAAATAAGGAGGGTTCCATATCTCCCTAATTCACCCACTTCTTGAGTAATATCTGAAAACAATAAGTAGAATTTGTGCAGCCAGAACGAAGTTACTTCACTTGGAAATGACTTCTTACTAAAGTTGGCTCCCAGTCTAACTTAGCAAAAACTGCTTACAGCATCTCCTGATACAAAATCTGCTTTTATAGCCTCTTTTCCTTCACAACCAAAAATCGGGTGCTCTCAGATTTTGCTGGCTTGATGAAAATGGGGTATTCTTCCTAGATTTTTGCTCAAAAGCTTGGTCAATCAATAGGAATTATGCACGAGATTTCTTGTCTTCATTGAGGAAAACTTATAGAAGACATAAGCAGACTTAGAAAATGATTTAATTGAAGCTGTAAAAATAGATAACCCTGCTGTCTGCAACCCTTATTATGTCTTAATCAAGAGCAATACAGTTGCTATTTAACTGCTTTTATCCTGAATAATCGACAATTTGTAATACAAGATACAAGGTATATTACAAATTGTTTTCCTCATCAATATAATTTCAATCGTCGGAAAACAGCAACAATTTCAATCAAGTTTTATTAATTGTTTATAATACCTTCGTAGAAAAATCAGACAGATGCAACAAATGTATATAAATGCCAAAAAAGAAGTTATTCTGCTGAGGATATGTAATAGTAAAGTAGCTAAACTAAATTTAGGCGCGAGGTAAGAGGATAGAGACATCAACGACAGTTCTCTCACTTCCTCTACACCGCTGAGCAAGTCGAGGGTATCTACTTTTTTTAGCTTTAATTGCAACGCAAACATACCCCAGCAACCTTTGAAGGGAAGCCGAGTAACACAACCTTCATGAGCAGTTAAAGTGTTGGTCGGTTTGTCAGTGCATTTGGGCTACGGTCGAGCGGATAAAATCGCTCTGCCATTTGACGGCATTTTTTTTAGAGATACTTTAATAATGAGACTAATAGGGCTGACTGAAGAATTACACAATCTGAGCAAACACAGTAGTGATGGAGAGCTAATTCTACGCAACCATACAGATGCTTGGAGTCTTCATATTTTCTCTGGTCAATTGCTCTATGCTACAGATGGAGTCCATCCTGTGAGGCGTTGGATCAGAGCTTTAAAGCAGCATCACCCTAACTGGAATTGGGGTGTTGATTCCTCCCTCTTGGCTAGCAATAAATCCTGGGAATGTCAACTGCTTCTTCAAGGACTCAGCCAAAAGCAACTGAGCTTGATCCAAGCTAAATTAGTAATTCGTAGTATTGCTCAAGAATGTTTGTTTGAAATAAGTAGCTACACAGATTTAAAAAGTGACTGGAAACCTAGCCAAAAAGCTACATCGGTTCTCCAACAAGTCGTAGCTTTGTCTGCTAATGAAATTCAAACAGTACTCTCCAAAGCTGAGCAAATACAGCAACAATGGCAAGTTGCTGGTTTAGGCAACATCAACCCAAAGTTAACACCAATTTTGCAGGAGGGAGCAGACCCTCAATTACTCCCAGTTTTGAAGCAGTATCTGTGCGGTACTTTCACTCTGTGGGATATTGCTTCGCAGCTAAAAAGATCGGTGACTGATGTTACTTTATCTTTAATTCCCTTGGTTGAAAAGGGAATTGTGCAATTTCAAAATATTCCCGATTTACCACTACCAACTAGCCAACATTCGGTTGAGGCAACGCCCTCTATATCAAAAACTAAGCCAATAAAATATTCTCAAAAAAAGGCTTTAATCGCCTGTATTGATGATAGTCCAGTGTTGGCTCACACCTTAAAAAAAATCTTGCTACCAGCCGGTTATCAAATGTTGAGTATTCCAGAACCGATGCGAGGTTTTTCTCAACTAATCGAATACAAGCCTGATTTAATATTGCTAGACTTACTATTGCCAAATGCTGATGGTTATAGCATCTGTAAATTTTTGCGAGAAAGTCCTGTGTTTAAAAAGACGCCAATTATTATTTTGACAGCTAAAAATACTTCGATTGACAGACTCCGTGCTCAGGTAGCGGGAGCAACTGATTTTTTAGGAAAGCCCCCACAGCCAGAAGAATTGTTGCAAATAATTCAGAAGCATCTTGTTGAAAGTTAAGTTGACCGCGTGACTGTCTCTTTCAAACCTGTTAACTTAGACTTTTAGACTAATCAAAAAATATGTCGATGCAAAAGCAGATTGCGACAATCGCGCTGATTATTGGTTCGCTCTGGATTGGGTTAGGTGCTAATTCGCAGAGTGATGCTTCTTTCGCCATTCCAACAGATACCAAAGTTAAGACTGACAACACTAATAAAGCTTCTGCTAAAAAACCTACAGTTGGCACAGTCAAAAGTATGGTAAATGGCGACCTGATGTGCTATGTCAAGTTACTAGATGAAAACAGAACTGAGCATAATTTAGGTGCGTCTTTTGAAATTTGTACCAAGCAAAAAACTTTTTTAAACAACAAGGTGCGTTTAACTTATCAACAAGTGGCAGTTAATGATTGCCAAAGTGCTGAACCATGTGGGAAAACTCGACAAGAATTTCTGATCACTAAGATGGAACTCATTGCTGAGAAACCAGAAAGTTCAAGTAATTCACAAACTCTTAGTAATGGTAAGTGGACAATAACTATTGGTAACGGGAATTCTTGGTCAGGAGTTAACGGAACTGGAAACCTTACTTACCGTGGCTGCGATGACAAAGGTAAGTGCATTAATTTAACTGGGGGAAAAGTCACCAGTAGGGATGGGAAATTATTCAGGGGTTGGAGTAATGGGGAGTATTTTTACATTATTGAGCAAACAATAACTGAGGAAGAATCTAAGTCTTCAACTACTCTAATAGTAAGGAAAGGTTCTGCTGTAATTATGACTGCTACGGGCTTTAAGGTTGTAGCTTCTAAATAATTTTCCTGTCCGTAGTAGAATAGGTGTCCCGCCTGTTTTTTAGCAGGCAAGGATGCCTAATCTACAAGTGAGGTAGTTCATGAAAGTAAGAACCTATGAAATTGGTGATGCTGAAGCAATTATGAACTTGTTCTATGACACTGTTCATGAGGTGAATATTCGGGATTACACCAAGGAACAAGTAGATGCTTGGGCACCAGCAAATATGGATGTCGAATTATGGACTAGACGTTTAAGAAGTAAGTTAACTTATGTAGCAGAGGAGGATGACAAAATTATTGGTTTTGGAGAATTAGAGGAAAATGGTCATATTGACTGTTTCTATTGTCATAAGGATTTTCAAGGGCAAGGAATTGGTAAACAAATATTATCGCAAATTGAGTCAAAGGCAAAGTCTTTAGGGCTAGTAAGGTTATTTACGGAAGCTAGTATTACCGCCAAACCTTTCTTTGAAAGCCAGAGATTTATTGTGGTGATCAAGCAAGAAGTAGAACGTAGGGGGCAAAGTTTTATAAACTTTGCCATGGAAAAAGATATTTGAATAGTGGGGAATTGGTGATGGGTGGTGGATATTATTTACGATGAGCAGCTACTTACTCGTCCACTCAAAGAAGCAACTGCTGCTATTAAATTAGTTGGATCTATTGGCTTGGTAATATGCATCTGAAAGCCTGCTTTTAGTGCTTGCTTGCGGTCTTCTTCCCTAGCGTAAGCTGTGAGGGCGATCGCTTTCATTTGCTTAGCCAATATGGGATGTATAAACTGTATAGTCGAGAGCAGTGTGTAGCCATCTTCTTCAGGCATGCCAATGTCGCTTACTAGAACATCGGGTTTGTTCTCCTCGATGGCTTCAAGTGCTTCAGAAACTGATGAAACTGTCTGTACCAAGGCTCCAGAGTCTTCTAGTACAAAAGCAACCAATTCCCGTGTGTCAGCTTCATCATCAACAACTAGCACTTGCAAACCTTGAAGGAGCAAAGATGAGCGCTGAAGCATTAAGGAAGAAGAGGTATTTAATTGATCATTAATCTCTGCGAATTCTTGCTTGATTAGCGGTAACATTACAGTAAAAGTTGCTCCTTGTCCTTCTCCCGGACTTTCTGTCTGCACAGTACCGCCATGCAGTTCTACCAGATGCCGAACGATCGCCAAACCAAGCCCCAACCCCCCGTGGACTCTGGTACTGGAAGCATCGGCCTGACGGAAGTGTTCAAAGACATGGGGTAAAAAGTCTGCACGAATGCCAACGCCGGTGTCTTGAACTTGGATCTTAGCCTGATCTCCTTGTTTAACCAGCGATACTCTGACCTTTCCTCCCGCCGGGGTAAACTTAATGGCATTGGAGAGTAAATTCCAAACAATTTGCTGTAAGCGGTTGGAGTCGCCGGCAACTTCTCCTAGGGTAGAATCGAAGGAAAATTCAACTGCAATACACTTAACAGTCGCAGCCAAACGCATAGTTTCAATCGCCGCTTCAATGGTGGAAATTAAGTTAACAGGTTCAATATTCAGCGTCAGTTTGCCCTGGATAATGCGCGAAATATCCAGCAAATCTTCAATTAATCGAGTCTGGAGGGTGGCGTTACGTTCAATGGTTTCAAGGGCTCGTGCCGTGGTTGCTGCATCGCACTGGCGAGTTTGCAGCAGTTTTGACCAACCGAGGATGGGATTGAGTGGCGATCGCAGTTCGTGGGAAAGAACTGCTAGAAACTCATCCTTAAGCCGATTTGCCTGTTCTAATTCTTGGGCCTGTTGACGCAACTTGGCTTCATTATTGCGCAATGCCAGTTCTGCCAGTTTGTCATCAGTGACATCGCGGGTAATGCTGAGCAAAGATTGTACCGAACCATCCAAGGCAAATTCTGGTACAATGCGGGATTGATAGTAGCGAGTACCGTGGGGGGTAGGAAAGTCGAATTCAAAAATACCTCCCTGGCCAGTTGCCATAACTTGATGCATGGAGGCTTCCCAGGCCTCACAAAGCTTTTCTGGGAGTCCTAGTTCAGCGTTGGTTTTACCAAGGAACGCCTCTGATGGTATACCCGTTGCTTGTGCGATCGCTGGATTGACGTAGAGGTGGCGCAGTTGGCGATCGAATCGGGCAATGATGTCGGGCGAATTTTCCACCAATGCTCTAAACTCTTGCTCGCGGCGATCAAGTTCTGCTTCTGCAAGCTTACGAGCTTGTTGCTCCCTGCGCTCTCGCAGTGCTCGTTCTACGGATTGAGAAAGTCGTCCTAGCCCTTGCTTGAGTACGTAGTCTGTAGCACCGCTTTTGAGGGTTTCGATCGCCACTTCTTCACCTAGCGTGGCCGTGACAAAGATGAATGGTACATCAGGACAAATTTTTTGGGCAATTTTTAAGGCAGAAATACCATCAAACGAGGGTAAAGAATAATCCGAGAGAATCAAGTCAAAGGAATTATTTTCCACTGCCGTTTGGAACTCAGATCGCGTTACTACGTGAATTACTTCGCAATCAATTTCTGCTTCTTGGAGGTACTCGTGAATCAGTTCTGTGTCTAACAGACTGTCTTCGAGTAAGAGGAAACGTAATCTTGCCATTATTTTTTAATCCTTCCGCTTACTCATTTACTGCTACTACGTAAAGCAGGCATAGAACCGGGTGGTGGCTCGTTAATCACAGCCCAGAATAGGCCTATATTCTTAATTGCTTGCATAAACTGATTAAAGTCAATGGGTTTGACCACATAAGCATTTGCGCCTAATTGGTAGCATTGACTCAGGTCTGGCTCTTCGCGAGAAGAGGTCAATACCACAACTGGAAGTATTTTCAAGCCTGGATCAGATTTTAGTGATGCTAATACTTCTATGCCATCAACTTTAGGCAGCTTCAAGTCGAGCAGTACCACAACTGGATTGCCTTCCATCCGCCCCTGAAACACACCTCGTCGATAAAGATAATCTAACGCTTCTTCTCCATCTTGCACTACTACTACTTCGTTTCCCAAATGACTTTCCGCCAGCGATGTCAGGATTAATTCGACATCGTTGGGACTGTCTTCAACTAGCAGAATTCGCCTTAGTTCCATTTAATTGGTAGCTTGCTAATTTTTTTTGTTGGGGAAAAGAAACCACAGATGAAAACAGTTCAAGACAGATAAGTTGGGATTTATCTTTTAGTTTTGAAGAGATTTATGCAAGAGGTTCCTGTGTGGGAAACTTTGGGAGGGAGAAGTAGAAGGTTGCGCCAATATCTACCACACCTTCGGCCCAAGTGCGGCCTCCATGACGGTGAATAATTCGCTGAACGTTTGCTAGTCCAACTCCAGTTCCAGGAAACTGGCGATCGTTGTGTAAACGTTGAAACACTCCAAATAATTTGTGAACGTACCGCATATCGAAGCCGATTCCATTATCCCGAACAAAGAATACATTTTCGCGCTCATCACTGCTGCTGCCAATAGTAATTTCTATCTGGGGACGATTTCTGCTATATTTGAGCGCATTTTCGAGCAAATTTTGTAATACCAGCCTAATCATGGATGGGTCTCCCTGAACTTCTGGCAATGGTTGAATTTCCCAATGAATCTCACGTTTGCTGATTTCTGGCTGAAGTTGTCGCTGTGCTTCAAGCACCAATTGTTCCATGCTGATCATGCTGTAGCGCATTTCCGTGCGCCCCATGCGAGAAAATGCTAGCAAGTCATCAATTAAAACGCCAGCCTGCTTGGTAGTTTCCCCAATAGTTTTAAAATAGCGCTGACAAGACTCATCTAAATTGCTGGGATCAACTCGTTTTTGCAGCAAATCCACATAGCCAGCGATGTGACGCAGCGGTGCTCGCAAATCGTGGGAAACTGAGTAGGAAAAAGATTCAAGTTCTTTGTTGGCGGCTTCCAGTTGAGCGGTGCGCTGTTTCACTCGTTCTTCTAGGGTGGCGGCCAGTTGCTGAATTTCTGCTTCAGCGCGTTTGCGAGCGGTAATATCGACGCCAATACCCCACGAAGCCCAACCAGGGATAGGAAATCGTTCTGAGATGTTCGACCAGGCTATAGTTTTAATACTGCCATTTTTACAAGTAATGTCCCATTCCCAATCTCGGTAATCATTGCCTCGTTTTGTCCATGCAGATATCATTCGTTGTCGATAGTCTGCATTGGGATAGAGGAGATGCACAGCACGGGGATTGCCAATCATCTCTTGGGCACTGTAACCTGTAACTTGCTCACATTCGCGATTCCAGAGCAAAATATTGAAATCGGCATCAAAAGCATCCATCATCACAGGGCATATTCTGTACCACGCTTCGCAGACGTTCCTCGCTCTGAGAAAGCGCCTCTTCAGCTTGTTTGCGTAAGCGCAACTCCTCGTAAACCTTGCTAATATCCTGGAAGACGAGCACGCAAATTGACTCATGGCCATGCATCGCTGGTAGGGTATCGGCAAAAATTAGTAGAGAACGTATGCCTTTTGGTAGATGCCAATCCATCTCAAATCCCTTAATCTGCTCGCCACGGGCCACCCGTACCCCTGGCATCTCCAAGTCTGGAATGCGATTTCCCAACGCATCCGTACAGTAGTAAAAGTTGTGATATTCCTCGGCTGGTTTTTCCTTGGGATATTCGCCCCCAGCAAGATCATCAGCCGCTTTGTTGGCAAAGGTAACTCGTGCCGTTCCTGGCTCAATAAACAGCACCGGTGCCGGCATCAGGTTCAGTACGTTTTCCAGCCATTGTTGCTGATTGCGAAGTGCATCTGCTTGCTCTCGCAAGGCCTCTTTTGCTTGCTGACGGTGCTTTGCTAGACGGTTGAGTTTATTCGCACTATACCAGATCGCAATGGCAAAAATGACAATCAGCACAACTACCAACAGCGACATCCCAAAGGCTGGATCGTATTTGTTTGCTTCATACCCCCTGACGATTAACCAACCTAGTACCAAGGGGAGGACCAGTATGATCAACAACAGACGACGGGCAATTAAGCCGCCATCCAAATCGCTGGTAATCGTCTGCATCAGCCCCTGATCTGGACGTAGGTACAAAATGCCCACACACAACACCGCAAAGGTTAGCGCTGTGTGCAAAGCCATTGAGGTTGTGTAGAGACTAAACTGGTAAAAAACCCTGACTCCGTAGGCATAGCCAACCATTGCTTGTAGAGAAACTAAACCAACGAGCAAAGTCAAGATTTGGGCAAACCAATTGCTTTTAGGGTTATTCTGAGCCAGCAGCAGTAAAGCACACCCAACTAGCAAAAAGTTGAAGGCGGTGTTGACACCCATACGCCCCGGATGGGATGTTGCTGCTGTCAGTGTATCTTGAAATAGCAGTTGGTCAATGCCAAGATTCCAACCAAAGAGATATTGACTGAGGCTGAGTAGTCCGATACTGGCCACACCTAATGCTGAGATCCCAGAGATGTTTGCTGTTGAGGGAAGCTTTGAGCTTGTTAGCAGCAACAGTGACACCCCGGACAACAGGAAGGCGATCGCACTATTGGCTTTCATGGTGGCTAATCCACCGATCAAGCCACTCTTGAGCACTTCGATGTTCAATCCCCAGCCCACAAGGACGAAACTTCCGACTAGGATGGCGATGATACTTGCAATTTGTGTAATGCGTCTGGCATTGATAAATTCAGGCATAGTCGATTTGCTCAACTCTAAAACCATGCTGCCTTTCTCCTTTAGCGGGAGTATTCTTTTTTTTCGACATCTACCTAGGAGCAGAAATGTTAATTTTAATAATTCTGTTCCTACCTTAAGATAGATGCCAGTTTTGAAACATTCTCCTTAAGGCAGATTTTTTTGGTGACAGTTATACAGATCAGGACTTACGCAAATTGATCTTTATAGCACCATCTGTAGGGGCGCACGGCCGTGCGCCCCTACCATATACGGTGTCTGTGCGTAAGTCCTAATTGGGTAGGTGCGTTAACGAAGTAACGCACCCTACGAACTTAAGATTTACAGAGGATTTTTCAAGCAACAGATAAAGGTTCCAGCCACCGCAAAATTTCTCTTTTCAGTTGATTTAAATCGCGATATACTTCTTGCTTCATCCATTGCCCAAAAGCATCAAAGGGAGTAAATACTTGACCGGAACGCCAGGTTACATCTTGACCCAAAGGTGTTAAGTGATTTCCTTGTAGCATCTGAAGAGCCACCATATTTGGGAAGCGTTCTTGCAAAACTTTAGTTAAAATTGCAGTTTGGTCAATATCGTCCTTGGTGAATTTTATCAATAAATTGCGACGAACTTTGTAGTGTTGAGCAATTAACTCATTAGTTTCGATTGGTGAGGGAGTAAATTCAACATTGAAAGCTGGATTGATATTAAATTGCTCAACCAAAGGAATAGCACGACTAGCGGGGTAATTATTAAAAGAAATCAAGATATTTCCAGCTCGATCTACAGAGAATAGGCTACCAATCAGTAGGTGTAATTTGCAACCCATACTGTGTCCGACACCGTATATGGGTAGATAGCGTTTGCTTAAAACACCTCTTGCCTGTAAGCGGTCTATGGTATTCTCGAAGCGGTTGAGAACATCTCGCGCGATCGCTGCATGATCCAGAGTATTCACAAACGGCGTCGCCACCACCGCATACCCCTGAAATGCCATTTGTTCTAGTAACCACCGATACGTTACCTGGGGTGCGGCCGCAACGAAAGCCCCACCTAAGAAATGTACGATCGCGCTGGGACGCGGTGGCATTAAAACCCAGCTACCAGATACTTCTTGCCAGTCCATTGGGAGATTGCCTAGTTTAATCTATTTAATTTTAAAGATTCTTTCTACTTTGGAGAGCTACCGATTTATCCATCTTTTCTTTTTGGGTAATCATTCCCTGAAGCTTCTTTCTCTTGGGAACACTGAAATCGTAGTTCGACATCATCAACAAAAGGATAAGCTATATTAAGTAATATAAAAGCATATCTCAGAAATCAGAGTTAATCATGCTATTTGGATTTGGCAAGAAACAAACCCTACCCACTAAAAACGAAGCCTTGCCGGGACGCGCAGAAATAATGCCAGTACCCGCTACACACTTTGTCAATGGTAATCCTCTCAAGCCTCCCTTTCCAGAAGGAATGGAAATAGCCATGTTTGGCTTGGGATGTTTCTGGGGAGCGGAACGTAAATTTTGGCAGCAGGAGGGAGTTTTTACTACCGCTGTTGGCTATGCTGCTGGCGTTACACCTAATCCCACTTACCAAGAGGTTTGTAGTGGAATGACGGGTCATAATGAAGTAGTTTTAGTCGTATTTGACCCGAAAGTTATCAGTTACGAAACCCTCCTAAAAGTCTTCTGGGAAAGCCATAATCCTACCCAAGGAATGCGTCAGGGTAATGATAGCGGTACTCAGTATCGTTCAGGAATTTATGTATATTCCGAAGACCAAAAGAAGCTGACTGAAGCATCAAAAGATGCTTATCAACAAGCACTGAAAGCCTCAAATTATGGTCAGATTACAACGGAAATTCTTGATGAACCTGAGTTTTATTACGCCGAAGGTTACCATCAACAATACCTTGCTAAAAATCCCGGTGGATATTGCGGTTTAGGCGGTACAAACGTTTGTTTCCCACCTGAACAAACACTGTCTCGGTAGTTTTTCGATTTGGGCTTTTGAAGAACAACCCTTTTTTAAGGGTTGTTTGTTGTACAGCCCTACGGGCATGAAAACAGTTGTTTGTTATTTGTATCTAATTGACGACTAGAAGTTTTTATTAATGTGGATAATGGTTTGAGTTAGCTCCATTTACGTCTTATTGGTGATGGATATCCGCTCAATCAGCGACAAAATGATGATCGAGCCATTTGGGTGGAATTTAGGAGCCGTGAGTTTTGAAAATCAAACAATTTAGTAGGCGTCAATTTATATTATTTAGTGGTGCCACTCTCTCAACAACACTGCTCCTAAAAGCTTGCGCTCAAAGTTCCACTTCTGTACAAAATCAAAAAACTTCTGCTGTAGGAGATAAATCCTTGTCCTTAAAATTCATCTCAGTTCCCCCAGCAAACGGTAAAGCACCTACCGGATTAATTATTTGCTTACATGGCTTTGGTGGGAACTCCCAACAGTTGGCACCTTTTGCACCAGCATTCAATCTCCCAGAATACCAATTCTTGTTCCCCGATGCTCCCTATCCGTATCCCTCTGGAAATGGGGGTAGGATGTGGTACAACCTGCGAGACCAAGATTATCAGGGATTATCCTCAAGTCGTCAACAATTAACAGATTGGTTGAAGTCTCTAGAAAGTAGCACTGGTGTTCCCCTGTCGCGCACAATTTTGAGTGGCTTTTCTCAGGGGGGTGCGATGACATTAGATGTGGGTTTAACTTTACCTTTGGCTGGCTTAGTATGTCTTAGTGGCTATCTCCATGCAAAGCCAGAAGTAACTACCGGGAAATCTTTTCCACCTGTGTTAATTGTGCATGGTAGACAAGACCAAGTTGTACCTCTAAGTTCGGCTGTTCGTGCTAGGGATAATTTAACAGCTAGTGGTGTAAAAGTGAAGTATCAAGAATTCGACATGGGACACATAGTTATACCACCAGTTTTAGATTTGACGCGAGGTTTTATCCTAGATTCCATCAAAAACCCATCCCAAAAATCCTTGGTTTAACGACTGAATATCTGTGTTGATATTTGCGAATTGACTTTAAGTGGGGTCGTTAGTATTAGCATTCGGGTTGTAATCTTGGGTTTAATATCGAATTTGTTTTTTTAACGCAGAGAACGCAGAGGATTGCGCAGAGGAGCGCAGAGGTTTTTGAATGATTCTGATACAACCCGAATGCGAGATACCCTACAGTTTGATGCAAGTTTCAATCAATTCCTCAATTCCATTGACAGGAAAAATCGGAATTCCTAACTTACTGGCGACTTCTTCCACAGTCAGATCATCTAAAAACCTGGTATCATCATGCTTCAACATCAGGGAAGGTAACAAAATCGCCTCACCGATCAATATTTGACCCTGCAATCCCTCAAGCAAATCTTGTCCAGTCAGCAAGCCAGTAACAGTGATTTCTTGTCCCCAATAGTTACTAGAAAGCGCTGCTAACTTTACTTCCAATCCTTCTACATCATTTAACTGTTTAACAAGTGGCTCAAAAGCTTTTTCCACGGCATTTCCTACTACCCAAGTGAAGCTTCGTGGCGTCTCAATTTTTGCTGGTAATTTTTGGGCGGCAATTTCCTGAAATTGTTTAATAAACTGACGAATTGAACCTACACCGTTACCGATTTGTGGGTAATCTTCATAATGTGATTCTGATGGTAATTCTTCCGCAGCAATCAAAAACCATTCGTCGGCTAACCAAGCAAAAGTAGAACCTATTTTTTTCCTAAAACTCTTCTGTAACTGCTGAACTTGGCTGATTACTTCTATTGCTTTCTCCCGACTGACAGGAGTTAGTTCATCTTCAGTTGGACGAAAGCGAGTTAACCCTACAGGAACAACAGCCGCTGAGGCAACTGCTGGGACTTCTCCTGTATGGAATTTCGCCAAATCTAACAAAGTCTTTTCCAAGTGGATGCCATCATTAATTCCAGGACAAACAACAACTTGAGCATGAATTTGTAGGCGTCGTTTCTGAAACCACTTAAGCTGTTTCAAAATTTCGACCGCACGCTGATTTTTCAGCAATCGTGTGCGAATATCTGTTTCCGTAGCATGAACAGATACATAGAGAGGGGAGATGCGCATCTGTTCGATTCTGTCCCACTCTTTTTGGCTGAGGTTAGTTAAGGTTAAGTAGGAACCATAGAGAAAACTAAGGCGATAGTCGTCATCTTTTAGGTACAAACTCTGACGTTTACCTGGTGGTTGTTGGTCGATGAAGCAAAAAGGACAACGGTTATTGCACTGTATCAATCCATCAAATAATGCTGTCTCAAATTCTAGTCCTAAATCATCGTCGTAGTCTTTCTCAATTTCTACTACATGAGTTTTTCCAGTTGCATCTAAGACTTTTAGTTCCAGTATTTCATCAGCACACAAAAACTGATAGTCTATGAGGTCACGAGGACGTGTACCGTTAATAGCAACAATTGCGTCTCCAGGCTCAAATCCAATTTCAGCAGCAATTGAGTCGGGGAGAACTTTGGTAATTAATGCAGGACGAATAGAAGTTTCACTCATAGATGCAAAATTTAATGAGCCTGACTAGCTCAATGATGCTACTTATCAGTCAACAATAAAAATATAACAGAGCTACCAACACTACAATAGCGCTTACGCTCAGTTGGGGGAAGCTCTGTTTTTACTTAAGTTGTCATAAATTTTTTGTTGTCCTAAATATTGGGCAAAAGCTTAGCAGAAATCGCCACCAAAATTAGCGCACCAAATGCTAAGCGATACCAGATAAACACCCAGGTACTTCTAGTTTTCAGGAAACCTATTAACCAAGCGATGGAAAGATAAGAAAACACCGCTGCTGAAATTATTCCTACAATCAGAGGAAGTACTCCCGCATCCCCGAATCCTTCTTTGATGACATCTTTTAACTCGACTAAGCCAGCTAAGGTAATCGCAGGAAGGCCTAGCAAAAAGGAAAATCGTGCTGCTGTGTCTCGCTCTAATCCCATAAATAAACCTGCTGTGAGAGTGGAACCGGAACGAGACACACCGGGGATTAATGCCATTGCTTGACCCAAGCCCATCAAGATACCATCTTTAACATCCAGTTGGTCAAAGTTACGCTTACGTTGACCTATTTTTTCGGCAATTCCTAGTATCAGGGACATGACAATTGATGCAGATGCGATACCCGCCATACTCCGCAGTGGTGATTTGTCAAAGTCGGGAATGAACAGCTTAATCAGTATTCCAAAAAAGACAATCGGTATGGTTCCCAAAGCAATCCCTAACCCCATACGAAACTCGTTTGAGTCGTAATCAGATGTTCGTATAGCTTTGAATACACCGAGAGTGATTTGTGTTAAATCTTTCCAGAAGTACCACAAGACAGCAACAATACTACCAAGCTGAATTATCGCAGTGAAGGCAACTCCCGGATCGCCCCAACCTAATGCTACTGGAACTACTTTTAAATGAGCGCTACTGCTAATAGGTAGAAATTCAGTTAATCCTTGCACTATACCCAGTACGAAAGCCTGAATAATATCTACTTGACCTGTCTGTGTTGTGGGAGTAGTTGTTGTAGCTTGTGCTAGTTCTGTTGAGAGGTTAGTGGCGAGAACTTTCAAGGGGAAAGCGAGTAATGCGCTGATCACACCAGCACCAATGAGCTTAAACAACTTACGTTGCGATCCAACCATACTTTCCCCTATTTACCTTTACTTAATAGTGTCGGAATCCTAACGGTTATTTATTAATTGCAAAAAAAGATTCCGTTAGTATCCCCATCCAGTATTACTGCCTCCAAGCTCCATCAGCAAGTCATTAACCAAATGAGGAAGGTGAGGAGGGGAGATGGGGACTGGGGAGTGGGTGTCCCCAGTCCTCATCTCCCCCTAACTGGTCAACTCACCAAAACTACAATATGATTACTCTTATCCCCCCAGGGGGGATTTTTGGTATGGTATCTTAAAGAATGTAAACATAAGTAAAGAATATTAACAAAATCTTGTTTAACAATACCTGGTTCTCATCTTCTGCGCCTTCAGACTACCCAGACCAATCGGTTAACAATTTATTTACAATTCCCGAAGGAAAAATAGGCAATCGTCAGTCATGGTTATTATTTGGTGCAGCGGCCTTTCTAGTTTCCATACCAGTATTCGCCCAAGCGCCCTTAGTGCGTCAGTTGCCGCTGCTAAGTTTAGTAATGACATTTGTTTGGGTATGGCTAGGTTTCACCCTCTTACGGCGCAGAGAAACCCAAATCTGGGGTGATTTGCTCCTGGGATTTAGCTGGAGTTGGCTGGCCGGGTCAATTTATTGGGGCTGGCTACGTTGGGAACCCCTGATCCACTTACCAGTAGAAGCAATTGGTCTACCCTTTGCCCTGTGGGGTTTGTGGCTTGGTTGGGGAAAGGTAGGAAATCTGTTTTACCTAGGGTCTCTGTTCGGTACAGCACTGACAGATGTATATTTTTATGTGACTAATGTAATTCCTCACTGGCGTCAATTGATGCACGTAGACCCAGCACTGGCGACACCAATTTTTCAAAGTGCGCTAGCCCAAGTCCAGACACCTTGGGGTATTAGCTGGGCAATTGCCCTAGTTAGCACTCTTCTCGTGGTTGGTCTATGGTCGTTAACCAAAGGACAGTTGTATTGGTGGGCATTTAGTGGAGCAGTCTTGAGTACAATTTTGGTAGATAGTTTGTTTTGGGTGGCAGCTTCTTTGGCCTGAAGGTGGCTTTTAATCAAAATTATGAACAATTATTTACTTTAGGCCGAATTGACGGTAAATATTCCGGAATAACTTGTTTGGCTCCAGAATGCATCTACTGAGCTTAATATTTCCTTTTAACCTATCGTTGCTTCTGTGCCTGTGGTGACTCTGCGGACCACTCCCTATTTACTTCTTCCGACCGATACTGGTAATCGCTTTCTGCCATTGGTGGGTAGCAATTGCTGGACTGTAGGTCGTAGTGATGATAATAACTTTGTACTGTCAGATCGCTGGATTTCCCGAAATCACGCGATGTTGCAGTGTACCGAGACTGGTGATTTTTATCTGATTGATTTAGGTAGCCGCAATGGTACTTTTGTCAATGGACGGCGCGTAAGTATTCCGCTGACTTTGAGTAATGGCGATCGCCTAACTTTTGGACAGACAGAATTAGAGTTCCATTGCCCATCTAACAACCGCAACCCTGAGTACCCTCAGCCAACGGACAAAGAAACCCTAACTTCAACCTTGCACGTTCGTCGTCTGATGTCAGTGATGGTAGTCGATATCCGCGACTTCACTGTACTGACCCGCCAACTAGATGAAAAAATACTTTCAGAGGTAATTGGTACCTGGTTCCGGAAATCGGGAGAAATTATCCGTCAGTCTGGTAGCTGGGTCGATAAATACATTGGTGATGCGGTCATGGCCATTTGGTTTCATGGTGCTCAAGGTGTGAAAAATGAAGAAGCCTTGAATATTTTGCAGGCCGTAAATAACCTGCATAAAATGACATCTGCTCTTTCTAACCAATATCCTCTCCCCTTTCCGTTGCGAATTGGGACGGGATTAAATACAGGTTACGCAATGGTTGGTAACACAGGTAGTGGCGATCGCCCTGACTATACCGCAATCGGTGATACAGTAAATGCAGCCTTTCGCCTGGAATCTTCTACTAAGCAAATTGGTCTAGATATTGCTTTAGGACAAGATACTTACCGCTACCTTTCAGGTTTTGAGAAAGAGAAGCTTGGCTTTAAGCAACACAGCGTACATCTGAAGGGTTATGATTCTCCTACTGTTACCTACGCTGGCACTTACGCAGATTTAGATAATTTTTTGGGAGTTAACTCTCCTTAGTAAGAAACTGTATTTTTCTTCAAATAGAGTTAATTTCAAACAAACTTTATATTACTGACCGAATAAATTTTGGATTTTGGATTTTGGATTTTGGATTTTGGATTTTGGATTGTGTAAGAATTGGTCGCAAGTTCCCCCAACTTTATTTGTGGAAAAAAAACAAATTTATTCCTTATTTCAAGCCCCCAAATTTATTTGTTGGGAAATCCAAAATCCAAAATACTCGCTCACGCTGCGTCCGCTACGCTATCGTAAATCCAAAATCGATTGACAACTAACAACCAATCAACTGAACATCAAGAACTTCCGCAAACAGATCCGCAACATTCAAACGCACTTGTTCTACAGTAATACCAGGAATAAACTGAGCCAGACTGCCAACAGGTTTATCAGCAATACCACAAGGCACAATGCGCTCAAAGCCAGTAAGGTCAGGGCAAACATTTAAGGCAAAACCATGCATCGTAATCCAGCGAGAGACCTTGATCCCAATCGCTGCAACTTTGCATCCCTCTAGCCAGACACCAGTCATTCCAGAAACGCGATCGCCTTTAAGTCCGTAGAGGGACAATAGCTGAATCAATACCTCTTCGAGTTGTCGTAGATACCAGTGTAAATCTTGCTGATAGTGTCGCAGATTCAGAATTGGGTAGCCCACAAGCTGACCGGGGCAATGATAGGTTACTTCCCCGCCACGTTCAACACGGTGAATCTCGTATTCTACAGCATTTGGGTCAAATTTGAGAAATTCTAAACTAGCGCCCTGACCGAGGGTATATACAGGTGGATGTTCCAACAACAGCAGGAGATCATCGAGACTGGGGTCTGTAATACGGTCAGCCACAAGCGAGCGTTGCTGTTCCCAAGCCACGGAATAAGGTACGATCCCCTGATTTTGCAACAAACATCGACGACGAAATTCCCTAGTTAATTTCATACATATTTAGCCAAATATGTCAATTATTAGTTCCTGATAAACAATGTCAACGAATGCAAAGGAATTTGAAGAGAAGTCAAGCAGTTATGTTCACTACAATACAAAGTGCTACCTTGAGAGTATTCTCCAAGAGCAGCAGTTATCGATTCCACTGCTCTTAAATAACTCTCTCAGTACCAAGATGGAGTAGGCAGTATGAAGCTTGTGATCCAGGGCAAAAACATCGAAATCACAGATGCGATTCGTGAGTATGTACATCAAAAGATTGAAAAGGCGGTGAGTCACTTTCAGAATATGACAACCGAGGTGGATGTACATTTATCTGTGGCTCGCAACCCTCGGATAACTTCTAAGCAAATAGCTGAGGTGACAATTTATGCTAACGGCTCAATAATTCGTGCACAAGAGGGCAGCGAAGACTTGTACGCTAGCATCGATCTGGTTGCGGATAAGATTCAGCGCCAACTACGAAAATATAAGGAGAAGCTGCAACACAAGAAGACTCACGATCAGCCTAAGACTGGGATTGTAGTCGAAGAAGTGCCAGTAGAAGGAGATTTGATTGGCGATCGCACGCCGGAACTACCCAGTGAAGTCTTACGCATGAAATATTTTGCCATGCCGCCGATGACTATCGAGGAAGCCTTAGAACAGCTACAAATGGTAGATCATGACTTCTATATGTTCCGGAATGCCAAAACCGATGAGATTAACGTGATTTACGAACGTAACCACGGCGGATATGGAGTAATTCAGCCCCGCAATGGCAATGGAAATGGCAATCACAAAAACGGTAAGGCTACACAAAGCCTTAACTCGACAGCAGAAAAGTCAAAAGTTCTGTAACATTTCTTGCGGTCGGAATTTCCTCTGATCACTACTGGTTGTTTAACACTCCCCCGTTAAGGTTGCACCTAAAATGGGGGATTTTTCATTTAATATTCAATCCGTTTGCATTGGAATAATATGTTTTTTTAACGCAGAGAGCGCAGAGTTTTACGCAGAGGGACGCAGAGGTTTTTGATTAATTCCGATGCCAACGAAAATGATATAACTCCTCGACTGACTTAAATCTGCCTAGAAACTACTACTCAACTGTACCCTCCGGGATTGTAGAACCTCAGCATAAAGCTTTTCCACTTGGGTAATATTATTGCTGAGAGTATAGCGTTCTAGAACCCTATTTCTAGCTTTTTGCCCTAGTATATTTGTCCATTCTGGGTGATCTCGCAACTGAGGTAAAAGAGTACGCAACTGAGAAGCTACTCGACGGGTAGAGATAGTTACACCAGCACCATTTTCTAATACTTCGCCATCAGCACCAGCATCTGTTGCTACACAAGCAGCACCGCAAGACATCGCTTCCAACAAAGATAAAGAAAGCCCTTCCAAAAGAGAAGGCAAAATATAGACATCTGCTGCTCGTAGAATATCAATTCGCCGCTCTTCCTTAGCTTCAAATCCCCACCAAATGATGCCGTATTCTTTTCCATAAAACGGCATTAAAGAAGCTGATAAATTGCCGTCACCAACAATAACTAACTTACAAGATTCACCAAGATCTGACTGTTTCCAAGCTTTCAGAAGTGCCTCAACATTTTTTTCTTTGGCAATTCGACCTTGATAAACAAACAAACGTTGGGCTTTCAATTGTGACTTGAGAGTAGAAATTCCAGGAGAATATTTCTGGATATCAACACCATTGGGAATCACGGCCAGTTTTTCTGGGGGAACACCTAAGCGGATCAAGAAATCCCGCTGAAGTTGAGAGAAGACAATTACCCGGTCGTAGTGTGCCAGGAAAGGTGCGTATAGCTGATAAGTGAACAGAGGCGTTCCCGATTCCAGGGTTATGCGCTTACCATCAAAAGGCGGATGGAAAGTTGCGACTAAGGGTATATTGAGTTCCTCGCAGATTTCTGGTAAGAGGAAGTCTAAAGGAGATAAAGTCAGCGACGCATGGACAATATCTGGTTGCAAATCTTGCAGCGATCGCGTCAAAACTTTGCTGGCTTTAGGGGATGGAATTGTGTAGATCTGAGATTTATAAAGGCAAGGAAGCGAGACTTCCTGGAATCCCGGCCAAATAGATTCATCTGCTTCTTCTTGGGCAAAATGGAGGAAACTTACCTCGTAGCCTCGGTCTAGCAGAGCGTTGGTAACTTCTCGACCGTAAGTGACGTTACCACAGAAAGGGGATTTTTTTCCAAGCCAAGCGATATGCATTCCGGTTGAGTAGTGAGTCCCTATGTGTCAGCTTTGGTTGACATAGATGATCCTGTACCGGAAATATAGCAGTTTAAGACCCCTCCTGCGATCACCAGCGCAGCCAAACCCAAGAAAACAGTCTTTAACCCCAGCCAAGTTTCTGCAAAACCCGCCAAAGCCAAGGGTAAACTTAGGGCAATATTAATCGCATTGTTTTGTAAACCGAAGACTTTTCCCCGCATTTCTGGAGGAGTTTCTACCTGAATAGTTGTTTGCATCGGAATTCCCACCATGGAAGCGAAAGCGCCTAAAAGCAGGGTTGTAAGCAAAGCCATCCAGAGGTTATGGGTAGAAAAAGCTAAACCAACCAGCGCGATCGCCATCCCAGCAGAACCATAGAGACTCAAACGGGAATGAGATATATGCTGACCCCAATGCCCCAAAATCGCTGCCCCACAAGCCATCCCAACGCCACCAGCAGCAAGCAAAAAGCCAAACTGCGATGTTTTCATCAGAGTTTCTGCTAAACGGACAGCTAACACAGCCAAAGCGGCAAATACAGAAAACAAAATTACCAGTTGAATCAAAGCATTGCGGACGCGGCGATTTTGTTTCATGTAGAGAAAACCATCCCGGATATCGGCAAAAACGTGAGGTCTTTCACCTTCATGGGTATCTCTCTTTTCACCAGTTTTTAGCAACAATAGTAGTAGTCCGGCGATCGCATAAGAGCCACCCACCACCAATTCTTTGCCAAAGTCCCAGCCCAGACCCAGCCGACTCACAAAGGTATCTGCCAAAGCCATTAGCGGATCACCGACAGCAAAACCAATAATCAACGATGCCATCATCGTTGTGGTGTACAGAGAGTTAGCTGAAAGCAAGTTTGTTGGCTTGACAATTAGCGGAATTACTGCTTGCTCTGCAGGTGCGAAAAACTGCGTGAGTGTGGAAACCAGAAATGTGATACCCAACAATATATAGAAGCCCACCGGCAAATTATAAAGTGGTTTCCAGCCTTGAGTTAGCCACAACAATACAGGTACAGCCAAAACCAAAATCCCTCGCAGGATATTTGTTGCTACCAGCACTGCTTTTTTCGACCAGCGGTCAACAAAAACACCAGCAACCGAACCAAAAAGCACCGCTGGTACAGTAAAAGCAATCATCAGCACCGATACCCAGCCACTGATGCTTTGACCTGTGTCTTGAAAGCGACTGGCAATAATGGCAATCATCAGCACCAGATAAACCTTATCTGCTAGCTGCGAGAAAACCTGACCGCTCCACAAAGCTAAGAAATTGGGGTTTTGTAGAACTGGTATAAAACCGCGTTTCAATGGCTCAACCAGGGTCTCATCGCCTTCTGGTAGGAAACCCTTTGCTTCAGGGCGTGTTTGCTCTTGTGCTTCGGAGGCGCTTAGCTTCGCCATATCAAAAGAGTGCTTTTCAATAGGATATATTGTTGTTCGTTCAGACTCAGATAATCGCATTCTTGATTTTCAGGTGATTAATTAAATTTGTATTGACTGGACTTCAAAAAATTAATATCTTTATTAAAATCAGAAATCAGGAATAGATAAAGCATCTATCAATGCCGCTGAGCGAATAGACTTACCAAAGTGATATTGGGCATAGTCTCGCAAAATTCGCTCCACTTTCACCCATACTGTATCAGCCGACCAGCTATGAGATATATCTTCAGGCTGGTTTGCTGCTATCTTCGTTAGCTGTGGTAACTCCGATTCCGCCAGTCGCTGAAGCACAGCCAACTCAATCGCACCCAGTTTAGTATTCAGCTTTGGGGGAGGAGCGGTGTGAACTTCAGTTTCTTGGCTTTCGGTTGTCTGAGTGATAGTTTTTCCCCTAGCAAGAACAGGAGAACGCGACTTCAGGATTTCTGAGTGATTGACAGCTAAACTGACTGTACCACCTGCTTCTGTGCTAAAACCAACTTGCCAATCTGGGTCAGTAAAATTAGGTTGGAGAAGGTGCTGGGTTATACAGCAAACTTGCACTTGAGGTGCTATTCCTGCTAGTGCCAGTAGATGAAAAACAGCCTGGGATAAATGTGCTAGCACTTCAGATAGTCCGGATTTGCCGTTAGCATTGCTCTTGCACTGTTCCAGACGCCGAAGATGTTCGTTTAGCAGTGCATACAATTCCGCTTGCGGCTGCTCACTCAAGGCGTGACAGAGAACTATTTCTGCTAGGTATTGGCTTGCTGCTAGTTTGCTTAAATCTTTGCTCAAGCCTGGGTATGATTCTAGGGTTTCTGCTTGGGTGATTTTATCGAGCGATCGCCCTTTTGCTAGCATTAGTTCATTCACCACAAACAAGCCACTTCTGCCACCCAATTTTGAGTTTTGCTTACGTGCTCCTGGGGCCACTGCCTGAATTAAACCGAACTCCCGTGTCAAAATTGTCACTAACTTATCCGCCTCACCCAGAGGCATACTTTTAAGATTAATTCCAGTGGCTTTGTAAGTTCGACTCATGGGGAATGGGGTAATAGGTAATTGGTAATTGGTAATTGGTAGAAGATTGTTTACACTGAATCTTGCCTGACTTTAACCTTGGACGCTAAGCTAACAACCTTCATCCTTCCCTCTCCTCCTGTCCGAGGGAATCTCGCTGTCGGAGTAAATCGGGCCCGCGAGATGTACCTAATCGCGTCGCACCAGCAACTACTAAATCTAAAGCTTGTTCAATGGTGCGTATTCCTCCTGAAGCTTTGATACCAACTTGCCCTTGAGTGGCTTTTTTCAAGAATCGCACGTCAGCAACTGTAGCACCTCCCTGCCAGCCAGTGCTGGTTTTCAGGAATTGAGCTCCAGCATCCATACATACTTCCGCAGCTAGTCGTTTTTCGGCATCTGTCAGTAGAGATGTTTCTAGAATAACTTTGACCGTTTGACCAGTTTCAGAGCAAATTTGGGCAATTTCCCGATATAATTCATTCGTTTTTCCTGTCTTCAATAGCCCTAGATGGATCACCACATCTAGCTCTGTTGCCCCATTGTCCACCGCTTCTTGAGCTTCGTAGAGCTTCACGGCTGGTGTTGTGGCACCTGTGGGAAAACCGATTACTGTACAGACTTTCGGTGTCTTACCTTGCAGCCATTCAGCCGCTTGTCTGACGTAAACCGGATAGACGCACACTGTTGCAAAGTTGTATCTATCTGCCTCTTGGCAGCACTTATCCACTTGCTCTGGTGTGGCTGTTGGATCTAGTAGTGCGTGATCGATTAAAGGAGCAATATCTATGTCTGGGTAGTCTGTTGCCATCGCTTTGCCTGCCAGCGAGTTCTATATTCACTTTTATCAAACTTATGAAGATATTAAGAAAAATTAAAGAAAATTTCTCAGAATTTACTGGGTTAGGCAGGAAAAATTGCAGGCGATCACGTAGCCCAAAGGCTTAAGCCTCGTTGCTCCCTAAACGAAGTCCCGCTAGCGTCACGCCGAACCTAACGCTTGGGCTGTGCGCTCTTGTGCGCCCCGCAACGCTAAACCCCTAGATAAATCTAGAGGCTTGAAATAGAACGCATCCGTTCCTATTAAGGTGGTAGGTGACTGCTCTTTTTGAAGCATAAATAAATTCAGAGCAGGGGAAACACGTTCTTACAAATAACCAATAACCCCTGACCCGCATGGAGTCAGTCATATTTTTGCCAAAGCTGATTGAATGGTTTCCACTAATTCTTCTTTAGACCAAGGTTTATGTAAGCAGCGATAGAGGTTTGCCTGTGTTTGCACCCGTTCAATTGCTGCTTCATCAGCTTGACCAGTCAGCATGATTTTAGTAATGTTGGGAAATTGTTGATGGACTTTTATGAGAAATTCATCCCCCCTCATACCAGGCATTAACCAATCAGAGACAATCATAACGATGAGACTTTCCGACTCATTTAGTTCATTAATTAACTCTAGTGCCTCATCAGCATCTTGGGCTACTTCATAGGAGTAGTCATCCTTAAATGCTTTTCTGAGTTGTCCTTTGAGACTATCCAAGACGATTTTCTCATCATCAACACACAAAATAATAGGTTTGGTCATTAGTCATTATTCATTAGTAATTGGTCACTGGTCACTGGTCACTGATTCATAGGCATTGAAACGGTAAATGTAGTTTGACCCGGAACCGATTCAACTTCAATTTGCCCCTGATGTTTTTCAATAATTTTCTTAACAATATCTAGCCCTAATCCACTGCCTTCACCTGGGGGTTTAGTAGTAAAAAATGGCTCAAATATTTTGGCTTTAATTTCTTTTGGCATCCCGGCACCAGTATCGGTAATACTAATATAAACCTGCTGGTCTTGCTGCATCACATCAAGGGTTAAAGTGCCTCGATAATCCATCGCTTGTAAGGCATTATGGATGAGATTTGTCCAAACCTGATTGAGTTCATCGGGATAACATAGCACTGGCGGTAATTCTGCATAGTTTCTCTTCACATCTACTCCCTTTTTGAGTTGATTTTGATAGAGGGTTAACACAGTATCAATCCCTTCAGTCAGTAGGGCTGGCATCATTGTACCCGACTGGTCGTAACGGGCATAAGTTTTCAAAGCAAACACCACTTTCGAGGCACGTTCTATGGCTGTGTTAATCGTAGCAGTACCTTTTTGGATGTCTGAAAGGTTATAAGCTATTTCTAAGATTTGTGAACTATCTGGTCGTTTTAATAGTGGTAAAAAGGCGTCAATTTCGTTATAAATTCCCATATCAACTAAGACATCAGCAAGGGCAGCAACATTTTCAATCTCTTCGGCTTCCAGTTCGCTAGTTAAGGATCTCTTCACTCGGCGTTCTTCTTTGGTAGATAATGTTGATGGTGTTTGGAGTGACCTTTGCACTAAAGCTAAGAAATCCCGCGCTTGCTCTAGGGAGAGGGATTGAAAAAGTACGGGTAACTCTTCTAGAGTTTGATTTAAGGATTCAGAAATATTCCCCGCTGAAGACCGAATTGCTCCCAAAGGTGTATTAATTTCATGGGCAATGCCTGCAACAAGTTGTCCCAATGCTACCATTTTTTCTTTTTGAATCAGTTCTTCTTGAGTAGCTTTTAGTTGTTGCAGGGTGTTTGCTAGTTCGCCATTGGTTTGGGCTAATTCCTCATTTTTATCTTGCAATTGTTGCCTGACATCTTCTAGGTTATCATTGATTTTGGCTAATTCCTCATTTTTTTTGAGGAGACTTTTTTGCAGATGTTGCATCGCCAAGTGGGTTGACACCCTCGCCAAAACCTCTTCCACTTGAAAGGGTTTGGTGATGTAGTCCACCCCACCAACTCCAAAAGCTTTCACTTTATCTAGCACTTCACTCAAAGCACTAATAAAGATAACGGGGATGTGGCGAGTTTTTGGAGAAGCTTTTAGTTTAGAGCAGACTTCATAGCCATCCATATTAGGCATCCGAATGTCCAGCAAAATCAAATCGGGGGGTTCTGCCAATGCCCCAGCAAGTGCTGATTGACTATCAATTGCAGGTCGAACAGTGTACCCATGTTCCGCCAGCATCCCGACTAAAAAGCGTACATTAGCTGGGGTATCATCAACGACTAAAATAGTTCCTTTTGGTTCGTTCATTATTGTTTTTTTAAAATAGATAATTAGCTTTGTAGTTGCGCTCTCTTCGCTCTTATCGCAATTACGAACGAAGAGTTTCCTTGGCTTGCCCAATTAAGGAAGCCATCTTGGGATACTCAAAACCTTCAGCTAAAATCGCCAGGGCATCGGCTAAAGGGGCATTAAGGGTACGAATTTCATTAATTATGCTGTCAATTTGGTTCATCTTGGAACGGATTGTCGCCTCTTCTAAATTAGTGAGTAAATCGAAGGGGAGAGCGGCAAGAGTAGTCGGGGTTAGGGCATCTTTAATATCAACAGAAGTGTTCCTCTTTGTTGTTGTCAGGGATTGAACGTCCCTCAAATCTTCATAGATATAACGCACGCCAATATATTTGTTCATCGTGTCAAAAATCTCTGTCTCTCGGAACGGTTTACGGATAAAATCATCGCAACCAGCAGATAAGACAATGGCTCGTTCTTCTTCTAAGCTACTGGCTGTTAAAGCAATGATGGCAGTGGCTTGACCTTTGGTGGTGGCTTTAATCTGTTTGGTTGCTTCGTAGCCATCCATAACTGGCATCCGCATATCCATCCAAATTAAGTGCGGTTCCCACTCGTCCCAAACTTCAACAGCCTCTTTACCGTTGCTGGCTTCTCTTAGTTTAAAACCAAGGGGATTCAACAGTTTAATCAGTAGTTGGCGGTTGCTCCATTTGTCATCCACAATCAGGATACGGTAGCGGGGTTGGTTGGGTTCTAGAGCAATGACTTGGCGAGTTGATTGTTTGGTTTTGATGGAAGCAGCATCAACCGGGCTCACTAAAATGTCAAACTTGAAGAGACTACCCTTGCCAACAGAAGAGCTGACAGTTATTTCGCCGCCCATCAGTTGTACAAAAGAGCGGCTAATAGGCAAGCCTAAGCCTGTCCCTTCTTGAGATTCTTTGCCTGTTTTGGTTTGCACGAAGGCTTCAAAAAGGCTGTCTAACTCTTCCGGAGCAATACCTGCACCTGTGTCTTCAACTTCAAAGGTAATAGCTAATTGTTCATGGCTCATTGCTGACTCTTTGCTATTAGCTATTAGCGATTGACGATTCTTCATTCCCACTCGCAACGATACCCCTCCTTGTTTGGTAAATTTGAGGGCGTTATTGAGCAGGTTAATCAAGACTTGACGCAACTTTGTTTCATCAGTTCGCAGATATTGAGGTACGTCAGCAGGGCGATCAAAAATCAATTGTAATCCCTGATCTTCAGCCTTCAAACGGAACATATCTTCCAAGTCGTCAAGCAGACGATATAGGTCGAAGTTAGTTTCGTTAAGGGTGGTGCGTCCCGCCTCAATTTTGGATAAATCTAGGACATTGTTAATCAGGGTGAGCAGGTGTTCACCGCTACGGCCGATGATACCGACATTTTCAATGTGTTCGGGGGGTAGGGTTTTAGAGCGAGTCATCAGTTGGGAAAAGCCAAGAATGGCGTTGAGGGGGGTACGCAGTTCGTGGCTCATGTTGGCTAGGAAGGTGCTTTTGGCTTGATTTGCTACTTCAGCCTTTTCTTTGGCTACGGCTAATTCGGCTGTGCGTTGGTCTACTTTCGTTTCCAGAGTACGGTTAGACTCGGCTAAATCGGTATACAACCGCGCATTTTCAATGGAGATAGCAGCCGAGGAGGATAGGACTTTTAAGATTTCTAATCTATCCAGGGTAAATGCTCCAGTTGTCAGATTATTCTCCAAATAAATAATACCGCTTAGTTGACCTTGATTGATCAGCGGAGCACACAAGATAGATTTGGTTTGATGTTCTTTAATGTAGGGGTCAAGTGTAAATTGGCCCTGATGCGCAGCATCATTCTTAACTATTGTTTGTTTGGTACGGGCAACATAGTTAATGATTGATACCGGGAGGCGGTTATCAATGGGAATTGACTGCAACAAAGTGATGTTATCAGAATCCACCTCCCCAGAGGCTTCAATTAGCAGTTTACCCTCAGTTTCTAAAATTAGATGCCCAATTTGTGATCCCGCACTCTCGATGAGGATTTTCATCAAGGAAGCTAGTAACTTATCGAGGACAATTTCACCGGAAATAGCTTGGGAAGCTTTGATTACAGCAGCTAAATCCAAAGCTTCACCTGACCTAATGCCAGTTGCGATTTGGGTAGTTGTCGTGCTTGTTTCCTTAATGTAGGTTGATGTTGAAGATTTCGTCAGTAACTGCGGGTATTTTTCCGCCAAATCTTCCATTTTGCCTTTGGCACCCCACTGTTGGTAGCCATAGTGGGCTTCAGTCATGTAGACTTTAGCAATCTTTTCTTTGCCTTTACTTAACCAGAACTTAGCTGCTAGTTCCAACGCTAGCGCTTCATTCTGCAAAAAATTATTTTCTCGCGCTGAGGAGATCGCTTGGTCATACAAATCCTGCGCTTCTAAAGTCTTGTTTGTAATCCGCGCCAACTCAGCTTCGATTAACAGACTTTGATGAAGGTAGGTACTCGGACTATGTTTACTCCAGAGTTTGACTTTCTCAAGATTCGATTTAATTTTCTCCACGTACTGTGCCTGTTTTTCACCATCAGCATAGTCATAGCCAACTGATAAGGCTAGACATTGATGAAAATGGAAAGCCGTATTGATAAAAATACCCGGCGCACCTATCAAATATTGTTCGGCAGAGTTAGCATAGTTGATCGCTTTCTCATAATCTGAATAGCAATTGGCTAAAGACAATTTACAGGTTGCTTCTACAAATGCCGTGAGTAAATCATTTTTTTCAAGGCAAGACTTAAGGATATCCTTGGCATTCGGCCATAAGGATTCATCAAGAACACTCCAATCCTCAACGGGTTCAATCAAATTATAAATAGTCGCTTTAATCGCATAATAATATTGCACCATGTTGGGATCGACTTTTTTCAGTACTGGTGTAATTTTATTAATTTTTTCTGAGACTTCTTTTAACGAATCAGTCCCCCAAAAACACATAAACAAAAAGTTGACGGCACAATATCCTGCCCATTGATACGAACCGTTTTCTACACCGCTAGAATAACCTCTCATTAGATACTCTCTAGAGCGATCGATATGTTCAGCACAATGGGAAACCAATCCTCCCCATATATTCAAAATTAATGATTCATAAGACTTAATTTGATACTTGTCATCGTTCAATCTCAAGGCTAAACTGCCAAATTTATAGGCGGTTTCAAAATCTTGCGCTACAGCGCCCAGTGTAAACGAATAATATACATACCCAACTGAAGAGTGAGGACTGTTTCCATGAGTGAGTGATAGCTCAATCATTTTTATGCCTGATATGAAAACCAATCTGGAACCTAAAAAGAAAGCTATGGGCAGACATTCTTTCAGGAATACCATAGCAGCAATTTTTTCAGGCTCTTGCATTTCAGGAAGGTCGAAAAAGCTTTCTACGTCCCTTGAAGCAACGAGCTGCTTGACATGATTCATTTCTGCTATCAAATCATCCTCTTCAGGAAAAGCCTTTAGCTTGACTCCCAGTAATTCAAGCATCTGTAATCCCAGATATAAAGAGGTTTCTAAATCATTTTTCATTCGGTATAGCGTCATTTTATATTCATTGATTTTACACCGCTCCAACAAACTATCGATATGCTCAAGGGCTTCATCAAAAGTTAACAATGCTTGATCATATCTGGCATTTAAATATTCGATTTCACCTTTTTCAAGGTAATACGAGAATGTTAGTTGATAGTCTTCCTCCCAAGTGTTATTGGGTAAAAGTTTCATTCCGGTATTTATATACATTAGTGCTGGGGCATAAGCCGAAGATAATTTAGCTTTTCTTCCAGCGATTAGGTTCAATCTGGCTAATTGTTCTTTTTCTCCTTTGTCGCCAAGCAAGGATTGTCCTTTGTTTAGATGATTGACGATATCAAAGATTCGTTCTTCTAATTCATTGTTTTGAAATTCCTTTAATAGAATGAATCCTATTTTTAAGTGGATTTCTTTTTTATCATCTTCGTCAATCAGCGAGTAAGCTGCTTGCTGTACCCGGTCATGCAGGAATTTATAATCTTGAATTAACAGTTCTTCGTCTAACTCAGACATTGGCAGGATTAACTCTGACTGAATTGCCGTCACTACGTCAGGGAAAATTGACTCTTTGGATTTTTCGCAGACAATAGAGATAGTGTCCAAGTCGAAAGAAGCACCCACACAAGCTGCCAAGCATAAAATCTGCCGTGTGGAGGGGGGCAGTTTCTTCAACTTACCAATCATCAATTCCACCACATTATCAGTAATGTCCTGTGCCTCAATGTTTGAAATATCCCACCTGAAAATGTGACGCTGAAAATCAAAGGTTATGAAGTTTTCAGTGTGCAGAGTTTTCAGAAATTGATTGGCAAAGAATGGATTGCCTCCGGTTTTGTGTTTTACCAGTTCTGCTAAAGGTTTTACCGAATCAATGTCACTATGCAACGTATCGGCAATTAGCTGACTAATATGCTTTAGTTCTAACGGTGCTAAGGTAATAAAGTTGATAGTTGATCCAAGATTACGCAACCCGTCAAGCGTCATCATTAACGGATGAGCGGAGTTGACTTCGTTATCTCGATACGCTCCAATTAAGAACAGATATTGTGTTTCGTTATCTGTCATCATCAGTTCGATCAACTTGAGAGTAGCAGAGTCTGCCCACTGCAAATCGTCGAGAAAAATAACCAAAGGATGCTCTTTTGTACAAAATGCTCGGATGAACTGACCAAAGACGAAATTAAAGCGATTTTGCGATTCGGTTGCTCCTAACTCTGGCACGGGTGATTGTTTTCCGACAATCAGTTCTATTTCGGGAATTACATCAATGATGACTTGTCCGTTAGCACCAAATGCCGCTAAAAGTTTTTCTCTCCATTGGGCAAGTTGTGAAGAGCTTTCTGTTAACAGTTGCCGCACCAATCCCTTAAAGGCATTAACTACAGCCGAGTAGGGGATATTGCGCCCAAACTGGTCAAATTTCCCAGAGATGAAATAGCCGCGCTTTTGAGTGATTGGTTTATAAATTTCCTGTACCAGAGCTGATTTACCGATACCGGAATAACCCGCAATAAGCATCATTTCACTCCGTAAGTTTTGAGTTTTGAGTTGTGAGTTTTGACTTAATTCTTCTAACTCAGAACTCAAAACTGAATACTCATAACTCCCTGTAACTCTCTCAAATGCTGCTAGTAAGGTAGAAACTTCCGCCTCACGTCCGTAGAGTTTTTGGGGAATTTGAAACTTGTCGGAAATATCACTCTTAGCGAGGGGGAAGGAAGATATATTTCCTGTTGTCTGTAACTGCTTAAGACAATTCTCTAAATCGGCTTTGAGTCCCCAGGCACTTTGGTATCTGTCCTCAGCCGTTTTCGCCATCAGTTTCATTACAATGTCTGAAAGGACTAGAGGAATCTCTGGTAAAAGCTGATGAGGTGGCACTGGCTGTTTAGCGATGTGACAATGCACCAACTCCAACGTATCATTGGTTTCAAAAGGTAGCTTTCTGGTGAGCAGTTCGTAGAAGGTGACACCAAGGGAGTAAAAGTCTGTGCGGTAATCTAGTGTTCGGTTCATCCGTCCCGTTTGCTCGGGTGACATATAGGGTAATGTACCTTCTAAAACATTGGGATTTTTTAGGGTGGGATTTTCGCGGGTTAAGACAGTGGAAATGCCAAAGTCGATAATTTTGACAATCCCAGTTTCTGGGTTAAAGACGATATTGGAGGGGTTAATATCTTTGTGGAGAATATTGGCAGCGTGAATAGCGCCCAAAATCTCAGCCGTCTTGATAGCGATGCTGAAGAATTCTTCCAGAGAAAAAACACCAAGGGCAGAGCTTGTGCTACGGTCATTCATCAATTGCTTTAAAGATGACGCGCCACAATCCTCAAAGATGATGACCAGCGTCCTCTGATAGGGTTCTAAACCATAAGCCTTAACCACGCCATCTATGTTGAGATTGCGGGTGATTTCATATTCCTGTTTATATCGGGTGAGTTCCTGAGCCGTGGGGTAGTCTTGTTTCAGAACCTTGAGGATTACAGATTGATTATCCTGCTCTGTTTTGCCTCGATAGACAACAGAATTCGCACTTTCATAGATTGGGGCGACAATCTGGTAACCAGGGATATTAATCATAGTTAGGTTTGACTCAAGAGCAAGGAATTTGTAATCTTACAAAAGATTGATGGTATGAAAAATTAGGAAATACCTGGTGATTAGCGGGACTGAAACAAATTTCCAGCCCAGAGCAAGCCCAAAACAGCTTTGTAAGCAAAGAATACGTCCGGATTTTTGGTCAACCACTTCATAAAACGGAAAGACATGGCTGTCCGAAACGCCTCTAAGGCATCAGTAAAGGTGTTTAAAGGTTTGTTAGCCCAACGTCTTCTTAATCCTCCAGTTAAAGTGTGCCATAAAATAAATGTATAGGCACAAAACACCAGCATGAAATGTCTCAGTAGACTGCGAGAATCTCTGACTTTATATTCCCTCAGCCCTAACCCTCCTTTGGCTTCCCGATAAAAAACTTCCAGCCAAACGTTGTGTTATTTCCATAGCCAGCATCAATTAGCACGATACCAGGTCGATATCCTCTTTCTAGGCTTCGAGCAATTAAAGCTAAGCGTCGCTCCGGTATCGAAGCAAGGAGGAATGGCGGCGGGAGTTATCCTTTCATTGAGAGAAACCTTAACGTGAAATGCTGGCTCTACAAGCATTATACTTTTCTCTACTCTTGATTTTCGTTTAAGTCCCGTCAGATGATATGACAGGTAGCATAACCTTAGAAACTTGTGAGAACTGACATAATCTTCTCTCAAAATTTGGTTTTTATACATTAAAAACTATGCAAACTATTGGTTTCCAAGGTTTGAGAAATGTCTCCCTCCGTCTTGTCCTAGTAGTACCCTTTGTCCTGCAAATCTCTGCTGCTGTAAGACTGGTGGGGTATCTCTCATTCAGAAACAGTCAACAAGCAGTCAATAACCTGGCTCATCAGTTGATCAGCAAAGTCAGCCGTTACAATACTTTTTTGTCTCACATTTTATCTGTTAAAGTTATTTTGAGTATTTTAACTGATTGACAAAATGGGCTTTATCTTAAACTCTCACCGATAGACCAACATGACGAGTTGGATCTTCTAAGGTTTTTCTGACCTTAAGTTCTCCATATTTTTGACGCCAAGGGTCATCTTCTTTCAGTGGAATATCGAAACTATTATCAGGTTCACCTGGGGGCTGACTATCCCCATGCGTGAACCAGTCATGAGTCTGAAACTGAATCCAAGAAGCAGCATGGAGATTCAAAATCTCGGCTGGCTGAAATTTATCTCGTTTCAGTAATACTTGACTGACGATTCTAGGACTTGGGTTGAGCAGATTTTTGCTATCAACTTTGCTATCAGCTAGGGGAATATTACGTCCAAGTCTAGTGCCAGCCATACCCATTTCTGGGCGATCTAAATCATTGAAGCTTCCATCTGCGGTACGAACTCGTAAATGTTGACCATCAGGACTAGGAACAGGCTTAGGTAGTTCGTCTTTATTGGGTAATTGTGATGTATCCTGAAGGTTTTCTTCCCGCAATTTATTGCGTAATTGAAGTAGTTGAAAAAGAGCAAGGGGAGTAGGTAGTCGATGCCAGGGAATGCCAAACATTATGATTCGCGAAGGAGAGATACCCGACTTCTTGGAGAAGTCGGGTATCTGAGGTGCTGATTTTTTATCCAAGCAAAAAAAGCAGTCACTCAGCAATGAGTAACTGCAACTTTGTTGGAAAAAAAACCTAATTTAACGTTCTAGCCACGAACTAAGTTTAGTAATTCTTTAGGAGAGGCTAACAAGTCAACTGCTACGAAGAAAATCTTGCCTTTTGGATCTATCAAGAAGCGCCAAGCAATGTCCATCCCAACATTGGCACCAAACCAAGGAGTTTGTACTTTTCCTGTAACTTTAATCTGCTTATAGCCATCTTCAATGGTTTCAGAAATACCCCGTTGTGGCATCATCTTCAGTCCCTGACACTCTTCGCGCATGTAAGCAAAGATGGCTTCATGACCAACAATTGGCTTCTGAAAAGGAGGTTGCAGAGCACCTTTTTCAGCAAATAAATTAACAGCCGCTTGAAAGTCAAAGGCGTTCATGTTTTCTATGTAGCTCAACACTGTAGGCTCGGTAACGCCTTCAATGGTGGGCTTAACACGAGAAGATGGCTGGGTAGGTGGAAGCAGGGGATCTTCTAATTTAGCATAATCGTTGAGAGCCGGATCAAATCCCATGTTGACTACGGTATTACGCAGTACTGTGATTTGCTGACCTTGTTCGAGTTTCTTAATGACTTCTAGTACTTTTGTGGCATCAGCAGACATTTGATAACCAGGTGGGATCGGAGCAACAAAGCCCTTGGCCATCATTTCTCCTAATTCGTACCAAAAACCTAGCTTGGTGTTGACGCTGAAGGACGCAAAGGAACGGCTGATAGGAGTGTCAGCACGTGCTGCTAAGTCTCTCATGACTTGGGTTTGTGCTGAGCTAGGCATTTGCTTAATTTGGGCAAGTAAGCCTTCTGCTAGCACCATTCTGGCTGCTCCTGGAGCGGCTGGGGTAATTGTAATACCCATTTCGGTGTAGGCAAACCAAAGTAATGCTAGTTGGTCTTCAATGCTGAGCTTGTCATACATTTCAGTTGTGGCTGGAACAGCATCAGCAACTTGAGTGCTAGAGAAAATGCCTTGTGCTGATTCGATCGTAATTGCCATGTATAACTTGGTCGATTCGCGAAAACTGTTTATCCAGAAGTCTCTGGTTTACGAATCTTGATCTCCTTGTCTATAATATTTCATAAAACTTCACAAAAAGCAACATATTTTTACATTTAAGAGAAAAACAGTAATATTCAGTGTCGCCCCAATCCAGTCTGTTGTCACAGTAAATTTTGGCAATAGGTAAGCAGGAAACAGAGCTGAACAACAGTTAAAGTAATAGGACTTTATATAATTTAAAATTAGGCAGAAAGCGATCGCACTTGCAGGAAAATTTGTGAGACAAGTCATCATTTACCCCAGCCAAGACGACTACTGGGTTGCAGAATGCCCAAGCCTACGAGGTTGCATCAGCCAAGGAAAGACCAAAGAAGAGGCAATTATCAACATCAAAGAAGCCATTCAACTTTACATAGAAGTCTTAGAGGAAAAGGGTCAACCGATTCCAGAAGAACGATTTGAGATGTTGCTGGTAGCTGTATGAGCAGGTTACCGCAGGTTTCTGGTAGAGAATGTGTAAAAGCTTTGGAAAAAGTAGGTTTCTCCTTGGTGCGACAGCGAGGAAGCCACATGATTCTATGTAGAGATGAACCTTTTAATCTAGTCGTCGTACCCGATCATCAGGAACTCGCCAAAGGAACCCTTAGAGCTATTATTCGAGACGCGGATCTGAGTGTCGATGAGTTTTTAGAATTACTCTGAAGCTGTGTGAGCAAAATTAGGTGGGCGAATGGTTTGAGAAATCAAAAGCTAAAATGAGCAGGTGAATAAAGCAGTACCATTTGGCAGATTGGCTACACCTAGGTAAAGACATCCTTTAAAATTAGACGCTTACTCTCAGAAGCCAGGTAGCCAATATAAAAAGTTGCATATTGTTGTTGCTTTACCGGAGGAGGGCTTTCTACTCTTGAAGTATCAATAGTAGAGTTAAGCGAAGCAATATGTTACTTACACGCCAACAAATCAAAGCTCAAAAACGCAACGCCCAAAGGTTAGGTCAATTACTCCAAGACGCTAGGAAAGAACTAGAGCAAAGCCTTACTGTGATTGAACATACCGCCCTTGAGCAGGGTTCCTGGGGAATAACAGACATTTCTTGTTCCCAGGATGTACATTCTCTGATTGGGCAAATCCTGGCAATTGCTGATAACTGGAATAAGTTCAACCATTTTGAAATAGAGGAGAAGTTAAGCAAGATTGAGGAAAGTTTCTACCCAGACTAACAGCGCTTATTCTTGGGAACTGGACTTAGAAATCAACGACCAACCCAAGCGAGTTGGTTGCTCATAAATGCGTTTGAGGGTATTAATATCTCTAGTAGAAATAGTCGGCGGATTGCGTACTTGGGACAAGTACATCGTATCCGCTTCTAAAGTGCTGTGACCCCAAATTCCCAAAGCGTGACCGATTTCGTGGCGAGCAGTTGCAAGGGTATAATCAATGCCTTGGTCGGGACTAAGTTGGATAGTAAATCGTTGGGCTAAAACTGATACTGCGTCTGTTGTTGGACGTAGGTAAAACTCGTAGCGAGTTTGAGCGGAACGAGCGCGAAGCTGAGTGATTTTGCCTGTTTCGGGATCGAAGGAGACATCTAGAGGAGGAAGCGATCGCCAAATGGAAATATCTGCACCTTCGGATTGATCAACTACCTCTAGGGGTAAATATGCACTCCATTCTCGTACACCCTGCAAAACAGTATTCACCCAATTTTGGAACCGCTTGAAGCTAGCGGAGGTATCAGGAGGCGTTGTGGGACGCTCCACGTAGATTTTTAGGGGAAAATGAGTCCAGACTAGATAATTTACTGGAGTCAGTTTGATCTCAGAAAAATAATCACCAGCGCCTGTATTGTCTACCCATCTATCCAGTATCGGAGGTAGAGGGTGTGTTTTAGGGATTGGGAGGGAAGACGGGGAAGATTCAGTTGCTGCTACTAAGTTTGCTCTTGACAAAAATGCAATTTTGTGAAGCAAGCCAGGAATTGTAGCACTTTCAGCGACTACTGCTTGTAAGTGGGTAAGAATGACTAAGATAGCAGTAGCGATTGCCAATCCCAGGATGATGAAGCGGTGACGATAGTTTTGGCGATGCTTCAGGTTGGTTGTAGTTGTGTTTCTCATCTTTGGAAGTTTTAACCGCAGATGCACGCAGATACACGCAGATGAAGACGAAAATCATCTTTATAGCCTAAAGTAGGCGGATGTGGGTTAAAATCGGCGTGCATCGGCGGTTTTTCAAGAAAGATGTGGGTAATGACCAGCATTTGCTTGCTTGGGCGATGTTATTTACCCAGCCAACCAGCGCTCAAAACCACAGTCAAGGCCATAAAAACCACGCTAAAAATCCAAGTAATCCGATTCAGTGCTGTCTCTGCACTTTTAGTACTGGTAAAAAGTTGAGCTTGGCCACCGATACCCCCAATGCCGTCTCCTTTGGGACTATGGAGCAACACAAAAATAATCAAACCTAGGGCTGACAGTGCCCAGATAATTTGCGTAACTTGAACAGCATTCATGATGATAACTTTAAATTAAATTAGGGTCACTACAGAGAAACACGCACTGGTGTGCGATTGGGTCGAACTTCAAACTCAATGGGTTTGACGAGAGAGTGCCCGGTCATCTCCACTGGTTGGGATAGTTTTAAGATTTCCAGGATTGTCGGTGCAATATCTGCCAAACACCCGTCCTCACGCAAGGCAACTTCCGCACCATGTCCAGGGATTTTTAATCCTTCTCCTTCCACTAGGATAAATGGCACGGGGTTAGTTGTGTGAGCAGTCCAAGGGTTACCATCTTCATCTCGCATATATTCAGCATTGCCGTGATCTGCAGTAATTAAAGCAGTACCACCGGCTTTGTTGATACTTTCTAGTATGCGTCCGATGCAGCGGTCTACAGTTTCAACTGCTTGCACGCAGGCTTCTATATTACCTGTATGCCCCACCATATCAGTGTTGGCATAGTTAATCACAATCAGGGAGTAAATACGTTTGGCGATCGCCCCAATCACGATATCAGTCACTTCCACCGCTGACATAGCTGGTGCACGGTCGTATGTCGGCACCATCGGACTTTGTACCATTTCCCTGTCCTCACCATCAAAAGGTTGTTCTAGACCACCATTGAAAAAGTAAGTGACGTGGGCGTATTTTTCGGTTTCTGCAGTGCGGAATTGCAGTAAACCGTTCTTGGAAATTACTCCCCCCAAAATGTTATTCAAGTTCTGAGGTTCAAACGCTACCAAAACTGGGAAACTTGGGTCGTACTGAGTAAAGGTAGCAAAAGTTAGGTGTTGAATTTGCTCTCGTTCAAAACCGTTAAACTTGGGATCGACGAAGACTTGAGTAAGCTGTCGCGCTCGGTCAGGACGGAAGTTGTAGAAAATGACAGCATCTCCCGATTCTACAGCGCCTGGAAGAAGCCTAATCGGCAGAACAAACTCATCTGTGACTTCTGACTTGTAGGAAGCCTTTATCGTCTCAACTGCCGACAATCCGTTTCCAGGGCCATCCTGAGTCATCACATCATAAGCTTTTTTGACTCGATCCCAGCGTCTATCTCTGTCCATCGCGTAGTAGCGACCGCTGATGGTAACAATGCGTCCCAAGCCAATTTTATCAATGTGATCCTGAATCTTTTGAATCACCTCAACGCCTTCAGTTGGCTTGGTATCGCGACCATCTGTAATCGCGTGGACACAGACATCTGAAATTCCTTGGGACTTGGAGAAATCGAGTAATCCGAGTAAATGATCTAGATGAGAGTGGACTCCACCTTCAGAAGACAAGCCTATCAAATGAAGCTTACCACCCCGGATCTTAACTTCTTGAAAGGCTTGCAATAGCGCAGTGTTTTCTTGAATTGTGCCATCTTCCATAGCATCGGAAATGCGAACCAATTCTTGTGGTACCACGCGGCCAGCGCCAATATTGAGGTGACCCACTTCTGAGTTACCCATTTGACCTTCTGGTAGACCTACAGCTTTACCAGAAGTCCGAATTAGTGTCTTGGGGTAAGCAAACCAGAGGCTATCCATCACAGGTGTTTTGGCTGCATTAATCGCATTGCCATCATTGGCTTCGCGGTAACCCCAACCATCCAAGATGACTAGCACCACCGGCGAGACAGGTGCTTGCGTCATAAAAATATTGCCCTCTGTTTATATTTGTTGAATTTCACCGCAATGATATACCATTGCGGCTGACAGTTGCTGCTGATTTTTGCCTTGACTGCGGATTGTAGGATTAGGGGGACAATCACTCTTAAATCCTCTCACTCTAAAGCTTTGAAGTATCTGGATTGTTAGTTTTATTTGCAGTTTATGCATTCATTGGCTGCAATAAATTCATCAACTCTTTTATTCTATAGTTGTATCTTTTTTCAATTTTGATGCTTTTGGGTAATTAGGGTGGGCCTTGCCAATCACAATTTTACTTGCTTCCAACTAAAGGAATGTCGGCAATGCCCACCCGAACAGTTAATTAGCGGCTTTTGCCTGTTGCTTTTTTGGCTGCTTTTTCAGCTTTCTTAGCTGCTTTTTCGGCAGCGATCGCTGTTATTTTTGCCTGTTCTTTTTCCTCAGCAATTTTATCCAAGTAGTAATGGTAGTCTCCCAGATAACTGCGGAATTCTCCATCTCGGATTTCGACAATTTTGTTGGCAACCTGTGAGATGAAATAACGATCGTGGGAGACAATAATCGCCGTACCATCATAATTCTGGAGGGCTTCTTCCACCATTTCTTTGGCTGGAATATCTAGGTGATTTGTCGGCTCATCCAAAATTAGTAAATTTGCCGGACGCAAAAGCATCTTTGCTAAAGCAAGTCGGGCTTTTTCACCACCACTCAGGGATTCAACTTTTTTCAGGACAGTTTCGCCACTAAAGAGGAAGCGTCCCAACAAGGTACGGACTTCCTCGTTTTTCCAGTCTGGTACTTCATCATGGATGGTTTCCATGACTGTTCTGCTTAAATCTAAGGCTTCTGCTTGATTCTGCTCAAAGTAGCCAGGAATAACGTGGTGTTCGCCTAATTCCACTGTACCTTCTGTGGGTTTTTCCATACCCATGATCATGTGCAGCAAAGTAGATTTACCTGCACCATTGGGCCCAAGAAAGGCAATGCGATCGCCTTTTTCAATTAACAAATCTGCTCCCAAAAACAGAATTTTGTCGCCATAGGTATGCGCCAAATCTTTGATTCTCACAACTTCGCGACCGCTACGAGGTGCATCAGGAAAACGGAAGTGTAGGGTTCTGACTCCCGATGTTGGTGCTTCAATCCGCTCGATTTTGTCTAATTGTTTTTCGCGGCTTTTTGCTTGGGTGCTGCGAGTAGCACTGGCCCGGAAGCGGTCAACAAAGGTTTGCTGTTTTTCCAGTTCTTTTTGTTGACGTTCGTAGGCGCTTAGTTGTGCTTCTTGTTTCTCTGCTTTTTGTTGTAAATAAGCGGAATAGTTGCCCAAGTAAGTTTCAGAAACGCCGCGCTCTGTTTCGACAATTTGGGTGCAAAGTCTGTCGAGAAATTCTCGGTCATGGGAGACAATTACCATCGGAGTTTTGAGTCCTCTTAGGTAATTTTCTAGCCATTCAATTGTTTCTAAGTCTAGATGGTTTGTTGGTTCGTCCAGTAGCAATAAGTCAGGTTTTTGTAGTAAGATTTTGCCTAAACTCATGCGCATCTGCCAACCGCCACTGAAGGCACTAACTAGGCGATCGCCGTCTTCTTGTTCAAAGCCCATTTCTGGCAAAATCTTCTCAATTTGTGAGTCTAAGCCGTAGCCATCGAGACTTTCAAATTGACGCTGTAAGCGGTCTAGTTTGTGAATCAGTCGGTCTAATTCTTCGGGGGAAGCAGTTTCCATGTCTCGTTGGACTTGGGCCAAAGAGTTTTGGACTGTGTTAGCTTCTTTAAAAACCGTCCAGAATTCTTCTCGGACGGTGCGGGTGGTGTCTACTTCAAATTCTTGGGTAAGATAGGCGATGTGTAGACTTGCAGGGCGGATGATTTCTCCGCTGGTCGGTTCCATCTCCCCTGCTATAATCTTAAGCTGGGTAGATTTACCAGCGCCATTGACGCCGACAAGTCCAATGCGATCGCCTGGTTTTACTTCCCAGTTGATATCCTTGAGGACTTCGCCTGTAGGGTAAATTTTACTGATATGTTCTAGTCGCAGCATCAAGAGGCTCCAGGGCAGATAAAGGGGAGATGAAAGCGATATACGAGTGTGGTGTCGCGGATTACTCAATATCCGAGTTTATCTTAACAAAATTTAATTGTCATTTTGTTACTGGCAACCTCTTGATTTAATGCTTTTGCAAGAGATGCTCTTTCTAGCGACAATCTCGATAAGATACTTTTTTATCAGGCATGGTGGTATTACACAAAACTACTCGTTTGAGAGCGACATCTTCTAGGCTGGCACCTGTCAGGTTAGCATGACTTAAATTAGCATTCATCAGTTCTGCACGCTCTAGGTTGGCGTCAGTCAGGTTGGCATAAGTCATATCGGCATTTCTGAGGCTGGCACCACTCAAATCAGCACCTGTCAGACTAGCACCTGTCAGACTAGCACTTCTGAGGCTAGCACCCTTGAGAACCGCAAGATTCAGACTCGCACCAGTCAAGCTAGCTTCTCTGAGGTTGGCACGACTGAGGTTGGCATTATTGAGGGTCGCATTGTTGAGGAAGGTACTGATCATATCGCTATGACTGAGGTTGGCGCGACTGAGGTTTGTACCATTCAGGTTTTCACCACTGAGATCGGCACGCATCAGGTTACAGCTTACGCAGTTTCTAGTTCTTTGTAGCTGAAAAAATGCAGAGGTTTGAGCTTGAATTGGAACCGCTGCTAAAGAGGGTGCAAGAAGTAAAGCAGTAGCCAGAATTTTGAGTTTCATTGTCTTTGGGAAAATGTGGTAATAACTATAGTTCTTGGATGTTGGTAGTGCTTCTGCAGTTCCCTATATTGCTTTTATTGTTATTAATAGCATTGAAGTAGCCCAATGCCAGTGATCAGGGGCTCAACTTTACTCAATCTTCAGAGGTTAACTGATAGACAAATTCTGTAGGGGTGAAGATGTGAAAATACGTCCTAACGCCCTGGGATTGCGGGGAAAAACGAGGATGTGAACACAGGCCCACGCGGGGAAGGGCTAAGCATTCGGGTGATAAGGCTCGCAATTCACCAAAATTTTGATTCCCGAATGCTTAGCCCCTACATGATCATGATTAATCCTCAATCCTCAATCTAAGCAATTAGGAGGAGGTTTGGGGAAACATACAGCAAGTCTTGAACTTTTTGATTAATTTGGTAGAAGCGGCGCTACAAGTTCCAGGGAATTTTACCGATGAATAAACAAGAACTGCTCAAAATTATTGAAAAAGTAGCTAAACATGGGATGACGAGGCTATCCCTCAAAAACAATCGGCTGACAAGCCTTCCCAGAGAAATTGCCCAACTCACCAACCTGGTGGAGCTATCCCTCCGCAACAATCAACTGACGAACCTCCCAAGAGAAATTGCCCAACTCACTAACCTGGAGTTGCTATCCCTCAGCAACAATCGACTGACAAGCCTTCCCAGAGAAATTGCCCAACTCACCAACCTGGAGGTGCTATCCCTCAGCAACAATCAACTAACAAACCTCCCAGGAGAAATCGCCCAACTCACCAACCTGAAAAGGTTATCCCTCCACGACAATCAACTGACGAGCCTCCCCAGAGAAATCGCCCAACTCACCAACCTGACGGAGCTATCCCTCCACGACAATCAACTGACGAGCCTTCCCAGAGAAATTGCCCAACTCACCAACCTGGAGGTGCTATACCTCAGCGACAATCAACTAACGAGCCTCCCAAGAGAAATCGGCCAACTCACTAACCTGACGTGGCTATCCCTCGACCACAATCCCCTAACTTCACCGCCACCTGAGATTGTCCAACAAGGAACTCAGGCAATTTTGGCTTATCTTCGCCAGCAAATGGAGGGTAGCCAACGCCAGTGGGTTTCCAAGCTGCTAGTAGTCGGAGAAGGAGGAGTAGGCAAAACATCATTGTTGCGGGCCTTGCGGAAAGAAGCCTTTGACACTCAAGAATCAACCACCCACGGGATTGAGATCCGATCGCTAGAATTAGCCCATCCCACCGAAGCCAATGTCACCATGCATCTGAATACATGGGATTTTGGCGGACAGGAAATCTATCACGCAACCCATCAATTCTTCCTCACCAATCGCTCCCTGTTCCTGCTAGCCTGGAATGCCAGACTTGGATTTGAACAGGGAAAACTCTATTATTGGCTCGACACCATCCAAGCACTCGCTCCAGAATCTCCAGTCTTGCTTGTCGCTACCCACATCGACTCTAGAAAACCAGACCTTCCCCTAGCCGAGTTAAAAGCCAAATATCCCCAAATTCTCGGACACTGTGAAATCAGCAATCGCTTAGGAATTGGCATCCCTACGCTGCGTGAGGAAATTGCAGAGGCGGCCGCAAAATTGCCCTTGATGGGTGAAACCTGGCCAACTACCTGGCTGAATGCTGCTAATACTATCCGTTCCCAGCCAGAAAAACACATCACACCCGAAGAATTGCAGAAACTGATGCTGGAACAACAGGTATCCTCCAGTGATGCAGCAATATTGGCACGATGGCTGCATGAATTGGGCGAAATCCTCTATTTCCAGAGTAATGATCAACTCAATGACATCATCATCCTCAAGCCACAATGGGTGACTGAATACATCAGCAAAGTCCTGGAAAGCGAAGAGGTCATCCGTGAGTCAGGGATCTTCACGCGGGAACATATGGATAGCCTCTGGTGCGACATCCCGCGTTTTATGCGATCGCATTTTCTGCGTCTGATGGAGTGTTTTGACCTTTCCTACCAAACCCAGGCAAATCAGGAAATCAGTCTAATTGTGGAACGTTTGCCCCTAGATCCACCGGATTTTCCACAAAAATGGCAGCAAATTCGAGAAACTGACAACTGCAAAGAAATCTCGATCAAGTTCAAACTGAATACGATTCCTGCTGGGATTCCCACCTGGTTTATCGCGCGAGCGCATCGCTTCACTACCCACACCCATTGGCGTAATGGCGCTATTTTTGCCTATGGCTCAAATCCGCAGCATCTAGCTTTGGTACAAGCTTTCCCCCATGACCGATATCTTCAACTAACAGTTAGGGGACAAAATCCACAGAATTTCTTTGCTTTGCTGAAAGATGGTATTGAGCTGATTTTAGAACGTTTCCCAGGGCTGAAAATTTCCCGCACAATTCCCTGTCCTTGTAACAAGAATCAACCGTGCAGCCATGAATTTGAATATGAGCATTTATTAAATAGGAAAAAACCAACTATTGAGTGTCCGGTTTCTGAAGAAGATCTCTCAGTCGCCGAACTGCTTTTTGGGTTGGAATATAGTACTCAAAATATAGTTTTGTCGCGTCTAGATGAGGTTATTCAGAGACAAGATCAGACTCTAGAAAAATTAAGCAATCTCCTGGAATTAACACAACGCGGATTTACTAATGATTTCCGCCGAGAGCAAGCTAGTATTGACTCTCAGTGTCCTAATGTCTTTGCTTTACGTCCCCGCGATCTCTCAAGTTGGCGGCAAAATATCCTTGGTCAAAAAATCGATTTACAACTCTACTGTCAAAAACCAGGATGTTGGCACCCAACTGTTGAAGGTGGTAAATACGAAATTGATGAACCAGCTCAATGGCTGATAGAAATGGCTCCTTATGTACGGGGGTTAGTTGGGGTGTTGAAATATGCTTCACCTTTAGTTGGCCCTTGGCTTGGTGTCGCCATACCAGACGACTATGAAAAGTTGTTCAAGAATGACATTGAACTGATGGATAAACTCGTAACAAAGTTACCTGAGATCGAAGCGGAATCTCAGCTACCTAGCAATGTCGAAAAAATATTTCCTGTAGAGCATCTAGAAGGTTCAGCATTGCGTGCCTTGCGTCACCTTTTGGAAGAAAAAGACCCACAGCAAAAATGGGGTGGTCTAAAGCTTACTGTGACCCCAGAAGGACATTATTTATGGCTGTGCGAATATCACGCCGCTGAGTATAAATAGCGTTCTAGCAGTTAGGCTATCGCCTGATTTCCTTGTTCTGGCAAACTCCTCAGAGAATCCCTCTGGTGCGTCCACAGACAGCGCAGGTATTCCAGCGCCCGTTTAGCGTAATCAAACTTTTTGGACTCTTGGCGAATCCACAAGCCCATTTGCCACAACTCATCAAAGGTACTGCAAATTTCAATTAAATCAGCGATAGCGAAGCGCTGCTGCGAAGCGCAGATCGCCTCAAACCACATTGACAGTTTACGGTAACTGATGAATTGTCCGCCACAGTCACGGCGATGGACGAACAAGACATAGGGCCAATTTTCCACACGCACAATTTCCGAAGCGGGAATTCCTAGGAATTTGGCAACTAGGTCAATGGTGATGGTAAAGGAGGAGGGTTTGATCTTGTTGAATAGGATGGTCATGGCTGCTTCCTGGCTATTGCGACTAGATACTACCTGGAAAAACAAACTATTTTTTATCTATCAATAGAATAACACGTTTAAAACGATTATTTATAGTTTTTTTGTAAAGTTTTTTTTCTTTGGTAAGAATGTTAGAAGAGCAGTAAAAATGGTAATAAGATGATAAAAATATCAAAATAATGCGATTTACTGAGGCTTTCAGAGAAACCGTGTTTCGCTTCAGACTGAAAGGTATAGACATTGCGAACCGGTCTGGGTTAACTCCCAAACAAATCAGTTCTTTTATAAACGGGGGTAATATCCGAGTCGATAGTCTAGAGAAGATTCTGGAGGTGCTACCCAAGCAAGCCAAGGACTATATGCTGTATTTAGTCGCACAAGAAGAAAGCCCAATTCCTCAACCCCTGGAAGAGGAAACGGACGACGAACAACAGGAAAGCGCTCGTCCTAAACGCAGTACTAGAGGAAAGAGCTAAGAAACTACATACATCAGCCTACTTTCCACCCTCAAACACGTTTAGCAGTATGATGGGGGTCGAAAATAGGAAGTAAAGATGGCAAGCAAAAAAATTCCGGAAGGTGAACTAGCTTGTAGCTTCTTAGGATACGCAGTCATAGGCTTTTTCCTGATCCATACTCCCCCTTGGGCAATGGCATTTGCCGTCGCCTTTGCCATCACAGCCGCTTGTGCTAGGGCTTGGGCGATGGCGATCCTGCTAGCTAGGGTTGAGGCTTGGGCGGCGCTTTTACCCTTAGCTTTAGTTGCAGCTTGGGCGGGGATAATGACTATGGCAGAAACTGGCGCGGGAATAGTAGCAGGTGCCTTTGCTGGAGTGATCTGCTGGTTTGTATTTTGGGCTGTGGGTAGACGAGTTGCTTTTACCTTAGATGGGCAAGGGCTTGGTAGTCTACCCGTAGTTGTGGTGTTTGTGATCAATGGCGCTGTAACTTGGTTTGTGTTTGGCGCTGTAGCTGGACGTGTAGCTTTTGCCGTCGCTCAGAGTAAGTTTTTAGTTGTAGCTTTAGTTGTAGCTTGGGCTTGGGCTTGGACTTGGGCTTGGTTTTTGTTTGAGTTTTATACTGGGATAGTTATTGGTAGTTTAGGTTGGGCTTGTCTTGGGGTTGCTTTAGGAATGCAGCTAGAAGTTATCGCCGGCTTGATGGCTTGGGCCTTGGCCTCTGGCTGGGGCTTTAGCTGGCGCTGTTTCTGGGGCTATGTCTCAAGCGGGAAAGGAGTTACAAAAGTCCTTCAACCAATTGCAAACCTTCTTATTTTTGGCTGTTACTTCCTTATCAGGGCTAGGTTTAGGGCGCTTATTGAGTCATGTAATTCTTTGATATCAATATGTTTTTTTTAACGCAGAGATCACAGAGGAAAACGCAGAGGGACGCAGAGGTTTTTTAGTGCTTCTAGTGTCCCTGTGTCAGCTTATTTGATGGTGAGGAATTTTTCTAAAGCAGCAACCATTACTGGTGGCCAACGACGGACGTTTTTCACCCAATCTAAGTCTTTATAGCGTCTATCTAAACCTACAACTGCAGCCCAATTACTCTCAGCTTCACCTCGTTTTCCCTCTACCCAAAGCGCTGCTGTTAATGCGGCTCGTACATCGGGAAATTGTGGGTATTTGCGGATAATATTACGCATGGTGCGGATTGCTTCTGCTGTTTGCCCAGTTTGATAAAGAGCAAGAGCGTAATTAGCACGAGCAAAGGCAAAGTTAGGCGCTAATTCTGATGCTTTCTGATAATTAGCGATCGCCTCTTCCCATTTTCCCTCTCCTCGTAAAGCATTACCCAAATTGTTGTAAGCCATCGCGTCCATCGGGTCAATTTCCAATACCTTCTTGTAATCAGCGATCGCCTCATCCCAGTGCCCTAATCCTTCAAAAGCTGTACCACGATTCAGATACGGGTCAGGTGCATTAGGAGCTAACTCAATCGATTTATTATAATCAGCGATCGCCTCTTCTAACTTATTCTGACTAACCCTAGAATTCCCTCGGTTACTCCAACCTACTGGATTTTCTGGCAAAAGCTCAATTAACTGACTCCAGTAACCTTCAGCAACGGGAAAATCACCCTTGTCAGTATTAGCAAAAGCTTCCTGTCTTAACTGATAAAATTGTTGTAACTGAGCTTCTGTCAAATTAGGTGTTTGCGTTTGCGCTAACGCGGGATCAGAGGAACAAAACACCAGTAGTACGCACAGTAAAGTAAAAATCCAGCGAATCATAAAAATGGGTGAAAAAATATCTACTCTTGATAGCCTAAATGTTTCCGAGCCGATGGTGTTGCCATACGACCACGACGGGTTAAGTTTAAAAAACCAATCTGCACCAGATATGGCTCATAAACTTCCTCAATCGTTTGGATATCCTCGCTTGTAGAAGTTGCCAATACCTCTAAACCCACAGGGCCACCGTTGTAATTTTCAATCATCACCCTGAGTAACTCCCTGTCTGTCCAATCCAAACCCATCGCATCCACATTAAAAAGTTCCAAAGCTTCAGCCGAAACTTCTTTGGTAATAGGAGAAGCAGCTTTAACTTGAGAATAGTCCCGTACCCGTTTCAACAAACGATTAGCAATACGAGGTGTACCGCGAGAACGACGAGCAATTTCTTCGGCACCTTCTTCGGTAATCGGAGCTTGAAGAAGGTTAGCAGAACGCTGCACAATGATTGTGAGTTCGTCTAACTCATAAAAGCGTAACCGTTGGATTAAACCAAAGCGATCGCGCAAGGGAGAACTCAGGGAACCAGCGCGAGTTGTTGCTCCCACCAGGGTAAATCTGGGTAATGGTACACTACGAGTTTGTGCCCCGTGTCCTTTGCCAATGGTAATATCTAAGCGAAAATCTTCCATTGCTGGGTAAAGCATTTCCTCACTCAAGCGATTCAAGCGATGGATTTCATCAATAAACAACACATCCCCAGGCTTCACTTTTACCAAAATTCCGGCAATATCACGAGGACGTTCTAGCGCTGGTGCGGAGGTAATAATGCAGTTTACTCCCATCTCCGCAGCTAAAATTAGCGACATTGTAGTTTTCCCCAATCCTGGAGGCCCATAAAGCAACAAGTGATCCATTGCTTCACCCCTACCTTTAGCTGCTTGAATGGCAATATCTAAGACACCCTTCAAGTCTTTTTGTCCAATGTAGTCTGCTAATCTGTGAGGACGAATACCTTCTTCCTGGTTACCAGTTTCATCAGCCATGGCCGTTGCTAGCAACAGATCTGCATCTACTCCTGCGTCCTGGGTACGATTATTGCGTTTACCAGCACTGCGACCTTTGGTTTTCTTGTTGGACTGAGGTTGCTTGTCTGGTTCTTGAGATTGTTGTCTAAATGAAGTTATCGCCATGATGGGGATTGGGGGATAGGGATTGGGGAAAAGACTGGTCTGCCAGTGTCCAAAATCATGTCTAATGAACAATAGACATCTTACAAAAATCAAATCAAACCAACGGACAAATCATATTTCATCTGTATTTATCCGCATTTATCCGCGTGAATCTGCGTCCATCTGCGGTTCCTTTTCCTAAATTCTGATTTTTACAATCCTGTCTAATGAAGAAAGACCAAGCACTAAGGACTCAAAAGTAATGCTAGCTAAACGAATCTTACCTTGCCTGGATGTGAAAGCTGGGCGGGTTGTCAAAGGTGTCAACTTCGTCAATCTTCAGGATGCGGGAGATCCGGTGGAATTAGCGCAAGCTTATAATGACGCAGGTGCTGATGAACTGGTGTTTCTCGATATCACAGCCACACACGAAGACCGAGACACAATTATTGATGTTGTGTATCGCACCGCAGAACAGGTATTTATACCCTTGACAGTGGGGGGTGGTATTCAATCCTTAGAGAGCATTAAATTATTGTTAAGGGCCGGAGCCGATAAAATCAGCTTAAATTCAGCCGCAGTACGCAATCCCGACTTTGTAAACCAAGCAAGCGATCGCTTTGGCAACCAGTGTATCGTTGTGGCTATTGACGCTCGACGACGCCAAGATCCAAGTAATCCAGGATGGGATGTTTATGTGCGTGGTGGACGAGAAAACACCGGGAAAGACGCCATTCTTTGGGCCAAAGAAGTAGAACAACGGGGTGCTGGGGAATTGTTAGTTACCAGTATGGATGCTGATGGAACCAAAGCTGGGTATGACTTAGAGTTGACTCGAACTATTGCCGAACTTGTGCGAATTCCGGTAATTGCTTCCGGAGGTGCTGGGAACTGCGCTCATATTCACGAAGCACTAACCGAGGGGAAAGCAGAAGCAGCGCTACTTGCTTCTCTGTTGCATTACGGTGAATTAACGGTGTCAGAAATCAAAACTTACCTGGGAGAACGCCAAGTCCCTGTGCGGTTGACATAACACAAATTTGTATATTCTTTAGGAATTATTAATTTTCGTGATGTAGTAATACACCGTAGATTGGTCCCCAGCGATTTTAGCGACTGCTAGAATATATGGGATTGTTAAATTTCGTTAATTATGTTGATTGCTATCTTAATGTTAGATGTCGCTCTGGTCGCTTGGTCACTGCACCTAATGCAGGAAGCATTCGACACCCAAGAATTTTCTTTGATGCTAGCTGGAACCCTAGTCGCCATGTCAGCAGCGGCAATGTTGGTGGTATATTTTTTGATGGGCAGTTACGTTGGCTACCTCACCCAAATGGCTCAATCTCCTAGCCCTTGGTATTAAGCGGCGGGAATTTCCAGATCCTTGACATTTGCTGAAAATTGAGGCAACATAGAAAACGCTGCACGGGGTTATAGCTCAGTTGGTAGAGCACCTCAATGGCATTGAGGGGGTCAGCGGTTCGAATCCGCTTAGCTCCATAAAAAAACATAGAGAAAATCATGGTTCTAGTGTTGTATTACGTTAGAGCCATTCTTTTTGAGTAAGAGTCCCATAACGCCTAAATTAGATATAGGGCCGAGATGTCGATTTGTTAGATATTGGCTACATTAAAATCTATGTGTGGTAAGCCAAAGAGATTAAGAGAGTAGTCTGAAGCAGTGCTGTAAATGGATTGCCTTCATGACCCTCTCTTTTGCGATCAGGGTAGCGCCCATAAATTACTCAAAATCTTTGAGGGAAATGGCTATGCAGTCGGAACAACAACAGCGAATCATGGGCTATTTCATTGAGGAGGCAAAAGACCACCTCAATACTATTGAGCAGGGTTTGCTAAGTCTGCAAAGCACAATGGAAGACAAGGCAATGCGGGAAGAAGTCTACCGTGCGGCCCATTCCGTCAAAGGTGGGGCTGGAATGTTGGGCGTTGGTAGTATTCATAAAACAGCCCATAAACTGGAAGACTGTTTTAAATACCTAGAAAAAGCCCTCGAAGAGTCACCAGTGCAGGTAGACCCTCACTTAGAATCCCTATTTTTGCAGGTATATGATACCCTTGAGGCACTGGTAGAACAACTCGAAACTCCGTTTGGTCTGACAGATGAAACAGCCAACTACATCATGTCGGACGCAGAGCCGGTTTTTCAGGAACTTAATACTCATCTCGTACAGTTAGTAAGCTCCGCCAAGACTGCTACCGTTGCCACTACCCAAGCTCCCAAAGTAGCAATGAAAAAAGCTCAGCCAATACAAGAAAAGTCCACAGCCCAACCAATGAGTTTTAAGCGGGATGTCTTGATTGGCCTACGGGAGATGTTAGAGCTGTTTAAACAGCAAGATTTGCCAGAAAATCGCCAAAAGTTACAGGAAAACTGCACTCATCTGCGCACTCTTGGCGAAGAGTTGAAATTGTCTGGTTGGTGCGAGTTATTAAACACATCAAAGCAAGCAATCGCTTGTGAGGAAAATCCCTACCGTCTGCTTGCAAGCGTTGTCATCAAAGAAATCAAAGAAGCTCAAGAATTAGTAATGACAGGGCGTTCGGTTGAAATTGCCCCAAGCGAACAACTAAAAGCACTTGTATCAGAAACTTCCACCTCCCAAGAACCGGAAATTGACTACTATACACAATCTTTAAGCACCGAAACTGCAGATGTTCAGAGTAATGAAGCTTTGAATGATATCCCATCCGCAACCAATCTGTTTAATACTCCAGATACTTATATCCAAAAAGACATCTCAGAGGAATCTAAGCAACAAAACTTACCAGCAGACAGACAAGAAACGGGCGAATGGTCAATTGCTTATGGTGAAGAATTTGCCTTAGAAACTAATCAATCCTCACCCACCAGCTTTAGTCAGCAAGAAGAGGAGACTTTCAATCATCCATCCTCAATTTATAATCAAAGCCGGATCGGATCTGCAGCTCTTACAAACTTTGCTGAACCTAGCGAACCGGAAGTTGGAATAGCAGAACTAAATAGCCTAGCAGATATCTTTGAAGGTCAAACTCCCGATCTGGATGAAACTTGGCAAGAAGAGGAAATTATCATGCTGGAGGACAATAATTTTGCTAACACTCCAGAGCAATTATTCAGTTTAGATGAGCAAAGTGATTTTTCTGACTTAATAGGGGAAGAGCATAACTCGGAACTCCCCACGGTGGAAGAACCCGCTAACGATGACTGGATGGGTTGGCTTAGTGACGATGCTACGGAAGAGGTAGGTGTATACCCTCAAGAGTCAACAGAGGCAATATTTAGTGACCATAACCCTACAGCAACACCCTTCACAACTGATAGCGCTCCCTATACCGTTGAAGATGTGTTGTTTCAAGAAAATAATCTGGACTCAGACTTTTCAGACTTGCTATTTGAGAATGATAGTTCAGAGTCATTCTTGTCACCAACAAGCGACGCAGGGAATTTAAATGCTTTGTTTGGTGACAGATTCTTGGAAGAAGATAGTTCTGTTGAAGAAAATAATGAGTCCACAAGCAGTGAAGATTCTTTCTTCTTAGAACTGGATGATTTAGGAAGCGATGAAAGGTTGGAAGAGGAAGTCATATTTACCTCTTCAGTATTGGACTTTAACGATTTACTGGAAAGTTCTGATAGCGAAACGTTAGCAACAAAGCCAAGCGAGCAAGCACAAGAGTTATTCGCTTTTGATGAATTACTATTTGATGAGCCGAGTGAAGATTTTGAATTCAGTGGGTTGCGCTCTGAGAATCAATCTGATATCTCTCTTGATGAGGGTTTGTTTGATTTTTCCAGCAGCAATACAGAGAGTTTGACTGATTTTAGTCAAGAAACTTTGTTTTTTACAGATGAGCAAAATGGTTTACCAACCCTGAACTCGGAGTCAGAAACAGAAGAGACTTTAGAATCACTGAATCTAGACTTCGATTTAGACACCACAGCTACAAGTGCCCTAGAGTTGGAGGATGAAACAGAAGAGACTTTAGAATCACTGAATCTAGACTTCGATTTAGACACAACATCTACAAGTGCCCTAGAGTTGGAGGATGAAACAGAAGAGACTTTAGAATCCCTGAATCTAGACTTCGATTTAGACACAACATCTACAAGTGCCCTAGAGTTGGAGGATGAAGCAGAAGAGACTTTAGAATCACTGAATCTAGACTTCGATTTAGACACAACATCTACAAGTGCCCTAGAGTTGGAGGATGAAACAGAAGAGACTTTAGAATCCCTGAATCTAGACTTCGATTTAGACACAACATCTACAAGTGCCCTAGAGTTGGAGGATGAAGCAGAAGAGACTTTAGAATCCCTGAATCTAGACTTCGATTTAGACACAACATCTACAAGTGCCCTAGAGTTGGAGGATGAAAGTAGGGGTGAAATAGATGAATTGTGGGACAATCCGACACTTTCATCAGTCGAGTTATTGGATAATCAAGCAGAGGAAAGCTTAGAAGACGAAGGCTTTACCTTAGATTATTTAGACAACTTCGAGGAATTGTTTGGTTCACCAACAGCAGATACAGAAACATCAGCGATTGAAGCAATTGAAAGAGAATCTTTAGAAACTTCTGAAGCCATCCCTGAGATTGATAGCCTCACGGACTTCCTGGATATAGATTCAGAAACTACCGACAGTTCAGCATTAGAAGACCTTTCTATCTTCCAGACATTGGCAGAAACCGATAATGCTGATAGCACAGTAGTAGAGAATTCAGAAGCTTTAGACTTAGGATCACTGTTGTTGGAAGAAACTCCAGAAGATACAAATGTTCTGGATACTTTACAGGAAGACTTGTTTGATAGCTCGATAGCTTTTGACTCGAATCTAGAACCAGAAACAGCAGAGAATTTTCGAGATTGGGAAGAAACAGAAAATCTCGAAGATTTCCTGAGTATGGAAGTGGATGAGGTGACAGACACCCAAAGCGCAGCAGTAGCGATTCCGGAAGCTTCAGAATGGGATTTTGAGCTAGAAGAAGAAGAGCAAACAGTCCGAGAAGAAGAACTGGATTGGGCTACAACTGATAGCGAGAGCTTTGGTCAACAAAGTCCAATGAACTTAGAGGCGATCGCCCTCACAAGTTTGGGAGCGGGTCTGATGTTGGGCTCCTTGGCAGCTAACGAATACACAGATGTAGCCAAAAGTCAAGGGACGAGCGAAGATTCTCTACAATCTTCGTCAGAACTTGAAGATGAGTGGGAAGGTTTGGATGATTTGTTGGCAGAAGACAATCAAGCAAGAGCTATTGAAGATGCTCCATTAGAACAGGCGCTAGTAGGTGAATTTGACGATTTAGAAGCAATGCTGGCTCAGGGCGATGCTCCCGCCAATGCAGACATTGATATGTTTGGCGAAGATATGTTTGGCGAGCTCGAATCCCTCTTAGGAGAGCAGACGAGGGCGCCTGCAGAATCCCTAGCACCAGCGAAAACTGCTGCTCCTAGTAAAAGCTCCATTGACGACGAATTTGGCGACATGGAAAGACTGCTAGAGCAGGCAGAGCAAACGATGGGTGGCCCGCCAAAGCGTCAGTCTTCTTACCAGCAACCTGCTAGTTCCGTGAGGGGTCGCCCCCCTAGCAGTAGCGCCAGGAAGCCAGATCAAACAATTCGGGTACCGGTGAAACATCTAGACAACCTCAGCAACTTGGTGGGGGAACTGGTGGTAAACCGCAATAGCCTAGAGCAAGACCAAGAACGCCTACGGCAATTCCTGGATAACTTATCCCATCAAGTAATGGCCCTGAGCGATGTGGGTGCGAGGATGCAGGATTTGTATGAGCGCACACTCTTAGAAAGTTCTCTGTTAGCAAGCCGCTACAACTATCGGACTTCATTCAGTTTAGACAGAGCCCCACAAAACAATAATTCCTCAGACAGGGAATATGACCCCCTGGAAATGGATCGATTCACAGGCTTCCATTTACTCTCCCAAGAGATGATCGAATTAATTGTCCGGGTGCGGGAGTCGGCCTCTGACATCGAGTTTTTGGTAGATGAAACAGACCAGGTTGCCCGGATGCTGCGTCAGGTAACTACTCAGCTTTCCGAAGGACTGATGCGAGGTCGCATGGTGCCTTTTGCCCAGACTACTGACCGATTGCCCCGTGCCGTGCGAGAAATCTCCTTGAAGTTAGGTAAGCAGGCAGAGCTGCAAGTTGATGGTCGGGAAACTTTGATCGACAAATTGATTTTAGAACACCTATCTGACCCACTGACTCACTTGGTTAACAATGCTTTGACTCACGGGATTGAGACGCCAGAGATACGCCAAGCAGCCGGGAAACCAAGGGCTGGTCGCATTACTCTCAAAGCTTTCCATCAGGGGAACCAAACAGTAATTGCCATTTCCGACGATGGGGCGGGGATCAATCCCGAAATAGTGAGAACTAAGGCAATTGAGAAGAAACTGATCACCCCAGCACAAGCGAGAACCTTAACTCCCTTGGATTTGTATGAGTTTCTCTTCCACCCAGGTTTTAGCACCAAAGACAAAGCAGACGACTTTTCCGGTCGCGGCGTTGGTATGGATGTCGTACTGACCAGCTTGAGTGAAATTCGCGGAACTATCCATATTGATTCAACTTTAGGGAAAGGAACTACCTTTACGATTCGTCTACCCCTAGTTCTGAGTATTTGTAAAGCACTTAGCTGCTTGAGCGACAAGGCCCGCATTGCTTTCCCGATGGACGGGGTAGAAGATACTCTGGATGTGTCGCCAGCTCATGTTCAAATCAACTCAGAAGGTAAAACCTGTATCCCATGGCGCGACACCCTATTGACGTTCCAACCTCTTGCTGAGTTACTGAAGTACAATCGTCATCTCAGTCGGGGTACTGTCTACGGCGGTAAGCGAGAAGACGACAGGATCTCAATTGTTGTACTGCGCAGTGCTGGGAATTTCCTCGCTATCCAGGTAGATCAGGTCTTAGGTCAACAGGAAATCGTGATTAAGCAACTCGAAGGACCAGCGCCTAAGCCAGTGGGGATCGCCGGCGCTACCGTCTTGGGCGATGGTCGGATTATGCCGATTGCTGACGTTCTAGAACTGATTGAGCTGTCGAGGGGACGGATTCGCCCAGACGGTGAGGTAAGGATCTGGTCGAGGGAGGGAGCTGGCGATCTAGTTCCAGAAGAACCATCACCAACCAAGGTGGAACCGATGGTTCTGATTGTGGATGACTCGATTACAGTGCGAAGTCTCCTAGAAATGACTTTCAGTAAAGCTGGTTATCGGGTGGAACAAGCTCGTGATGGTCAGGAAGCCTGGGATAAATTGCGGTCGGGTTTACCTTGCGATATTGTATTCTGTGACATTGAAATGCCCAGAATGGATGGACTAGAGTTGCTTTCTCGGCTTCAGAAAGACGAGAATATGTGTCATCTACCAATCGCGATGTTGACTTCTCGCGGTTCTCAAAGACACCAGCAAATGGCGTCTGAGCTAGGAGCGAGAGGCTACTTCATCAAGCCTTATCTAGAAGAGGTGCTACTTGATGCTGCACAGCGGATGATCAAAGGTGAGGTACTCTTGACCAGCAAGAGTAATGCTTGATCTTGGTCATTGGTTATTTGTTGTTGGTTATTTGTCAATAGAAAAACCAACTAACAACTGTACGGGCGGGTTTAGCAGACAATTTTTGCGACTTCGCACTAATTTATCTACAAAACCCGCCCCTACCAACTAACAACTGTACGGGCGGGTTTAGCAGACAATTTTTGCGACTTCGCACTAATTTATCTACAAAACCAGCCCCTACCAACTGACAACTGTACGGGCGGGTTTAGCAGACAATTTTTGCGACTTCGCACTAATTTATCTACAAAACCCGCCCCTACCAACTGACAACTCAAAAATAACCCAAAAAATGAAAAAACGAGTTGACTACAGCTTGGGCACTGTCATGGTGGCATTGTGCCTTTTTTGGCTGACTGCTTTGTGGGAATCGGATGCAAAAGCCAAAGATGTTGAGCTTCGGGTGGGAGTTGTACAGCGATTTGGGGAGAAACCCAGCGATCAGCTAACTTTGCAAGCTACAACGGGCGATCGCCTAACTCTACGCTTTTTGTCAGGGGAGCTGAAACAGCAAAGCGTAGAAATTGACAACATCAAACTAGAAACACTAATGCAGCCGCTCCCAACACCAGCAGTAGAAGAGCGTGTAGTACTCAGCAATCACTCCACCTTTGAAACAGCAGAATACAGTGCAATGCAGTGGCGCAAGCTAGGTATTGAAGTGGATATAGTGCAGCCGGATAACTGGCAGGTTTGGGCAAAAAGGGATGTCTATCAGACGCCTTTGGTGCGACGTTTGCTACTGCAAAGCCTCCAGGGAAAAGGACATACAACCCCCTATCTAGAGACGCAAATGCTACCACAAGTACCACGGGTATCGTTTTCACTCAATGGCTTTCGCTACAATCGGCGACAGTTAGAGGTTACAAGTGCTAAAAATCTGATCCAGGTAAGTGTGGGCAAAGATGACAAGAAACCTCGTCTCTATTTTGGCCCCTTGCGAATTCAGCCTAACGCCTATGGTAATTACAGCCTAGTAAATCAGGTTCCCATAGAAACTTATCTGCGGGGAGTTGTACCTCACGAAATTGGGCCGGGAGCACCCTATGCGTCAGTAGTAGCTCAGACAATTATTGCGCGAACTTATGCCCTACGGAACCTGCGCCGATTTGCCGCTGACGACTACGAAATCTGTGCCGATACCCACTGCCAAGTTTATAAAGGCATCAGCGAAACTGTACCTTTAGCAGATCAGGCGATCGCAGCAACCAAGGGCTTGGTACTAACTTACAACAACGAGCTAGTTGACGCCCTTTATTCTGCCAGCACGGGGGGTGTCACCTCTGGTTTCGGCGAGATCTGGAATGGTGCAGAGCGTCCTTACTTAAAGGCTGTGGTGGATTCACCCAGCTCTATTTGGAATTTGTCGCAAAAATCTTTAGCTTCGGAACAAAATTTCCGGGAGTTTATTAACTTGAAGCAGGGATTTAATGAAACTGGCAAGGATGCTTTCCGCTGGAACTATACGAGTAGCATTGAAAAGATCACAGCATTTTTACAAAAATATCTCAAAAAAAAGAAACATCCCTTGGCTGACTTCACCAGGATTACGCAGATGCAAGTTATGCAGCGATCGCAATCAGGAAGAATTCTTAAATTTGCAGTCCAAACAGATAAGGGCGTTATTGAAATCGAGAAAAATGAAGTCCGTTCAGCCTTTGAAGCTCCCTTAAGTACGTTCTTTTACATAGACCCGATTTTGGGCCCAGATAAAACCCTGAAAGGATATGCTTTCGTGGGTGGAGGCTTCGGACATGGCGTTGGCTTAAGTCAATATGGCTCCTACAACTTAGCTAATATTGGCCGATCTGGAGAGCAAATTCTCAATTTTTACTATCCTGGCACTCAAATTCAGCCGCTCAAAGATTCAATTGTTTACTGGCAAGATCAGGAATCACCTTCACTAATTCAGCGCTCAACAAAGAAACCTTGAGATCAACCAGACTTCCCCATAGATAAAAAACGAAGCAGGAACACATTAACCGTGTCCCTGCTTAAAGAATTGTTCTTGTTGAAGCTTTGTTAATAGCTTCTTAGTAAAGTTCTTCCTCTTTGTGGGTGATGATGGTGCAATCAGACTTGGGATAGGCCGCACAGGTCAGAACGTATCCAGCCTCAATCTGATCGTCATCCAAGAAAGACTGGTCAGACTGATCAATCTCACCAGCTTCAAGTTTGCCTGCGCAGGTAGAACATGCACCAGCGCGACAAGAATAAGGAAGGTCTAGACCTGCCTCTTCCGCAGCGTCGAGAATGAACTCGTCGTCGGGAACGTCAATAGTAGTGTTCAGCCCTTCGGCTTCGTTAATCAAAGTGACCTTGTAAGTAGCCATTAATGATCCTCTCTGTTGATTTGAAACGGCAGTATAATTTGTCCGTCAAGCCTACCCCAGACGATGGTGCTTCGTTTGTAGGAAGGTCGCGTCGTGCAGTGTTTACTTCATTTCTGATACTACGGGAAAAAACTAGAGAGGTTAAACAGGATTAGCAATGAAATTCTTAATTGAATATTAAATTAGTTATTCTTATATAGCCGAGACAACCCCGTTCCTGTAAAAATTTGTTCCAAGATCGGCTGCAAGTTAAGTCCTCGCAATAATTTTCCAATTCTTACACCTCTTTTCCTCAAGGCCTTGACCTGGTATAAATTAGTATTAGTTATCGTTATAATTAAGATCAATGATTTGTTCTTAGAGATAGGTAGATGCTGGCGAATTGTGCTGCGCTGTTGTGTTATCTATGGAATTCCTCAATAATTGGGCTTTTGCACTAAGCTGTAAATAAAGAAGCTAAAAAAACTGCTAGGCGCAAAATCTAAAAAACAGGAAACAGGAAGTTACGAAATTGAGAGGTGAAAATGCCTGAAATTGTAAAGCTCAACAAAGCTCAACCAGTTGGAGAGCAAGCACCAACGACTGAAACAGAGGCTCAACCTGCAAAAACCTCAAAAACAATTGCATCGGGACGCCTTGAACTTACCATTAAAATTAGTGAGCTGCCAACACCACGCACTGTGGAGAATGGCTGGCAACAATTTGAGGTGGATTGTGAGGGTACGGTTTTTACTATAACTGTGAAACCCAAAAACTGGAATAAGTTTGCCACTGCAGCAGCTTCCTGCCCAATGTGGGTAGCAGCGATCGGCGGTAAGCTGGGAAACAGGACTCCCAAAGGTTTTCTGCTTTTGGAGCCCAGCATCCAAATTTTTGAGAAAAAGCCCAAAGAACCAAAGCCAGAGTGAACAATACACTATACGATAGTAAACCGGGCACTGTGCCAGACCTAGAACCAGAACCCCTTTCAACTAAACAGATACGGGCTTATGTCGCCCGCGCCATCTCCATACTAGAATCTAAAGGCATCAAGGACTGGGAAATTTTGCAAGCCTGGAGTGACATCACCTGGAAAGCTGGAAATCATAAAGCTACCAAGGTGCTGGAACAAGCGGCTGAGGATCTTAAAGACGACAGTTTTTAGATGTCGCCCCGTTCTCTAAAGGTTGGTGAACACCACGCCCGCAAATCCTGACAAATTTTAACAAACGTCGCCGCAAGCAATTTCGGCGACGTTTTGTCATCTACTTAATGTCCATCCAAAATTTTGCGCCCTGCTAATCTTATCAGGCGTTGACAGCCGATTAAGGGGACAATAAAGAATGTTGCCAATATTACCTCTACCTTAAGGTAGAAGAGGCAACATTCTCCAGTGGTTCTTGTCAAAAATCGGTGTGAGGAATAATGGTTAAGGATGCAACGACCTGGAAGGCTTGGCTTTCTGCATCGGTAAATTTCTGGGTGTCTTTGTTAGTTTCTGCTGCTGTGATCCACCTGATGACATCGCAAGCATTGGCTACTGAAAGTCAGGACACGAAAACAAGCTCTTCCTTCCCACAGCAGACAGATGCTGTAGCTGCATCACCAGGTAATTTTAGTTCCTTTCGAGACGTTACCTCCCATCTAGGAAAGAGCAATCCCCAGAAAATTCCAGCAAACTCTCCCAGGGTAGAGGAAGCTTCTTGGGACACATCGTCCACAGAGCTAACTCGTGATAATTTTCACTCTGAAACTGAGTTTACCTCGAATCAAAAAGACAGCGATACTCAAGCAATACCTGCTACGACAAACTTAGAGACAACTCCTGTAACAGCCGAAGCGCCCACCCTTGGCGATATTCCTTCTGATGAATCCATGTCTCAAATTACCAATGTCACGCAACTACGGGACGTTTCTCCTGGAGACTGGGCCTACGAAGCACTAAAATCGCTTGTCGAACGTTACGGCTGTATCGCAGGATACCCAGACCGTACCTTTCGCGGAAATCGAGCAACCAGCCGCTATGAATTCGCTGCTGGTTTAAACGCTTGTCTTCAACAAATGGAGCGACTAATTACCTCCAATACCGCCAATTTTATCACCCGCAAAGACTTAGAAACTCTCTCTAGATTAACTCAAGACTTTCAGACAGAATTAGCATCACTCGGCCCAAGAATCGGTAAATTAGAAAATCGCACAAGCTTACTAGAAGACCGTCAATTTTCCACCACTACCAAACTAAATGGTCTGGCTTGGTTCAACATGACGGGAGCCTTTTCTGGCGGTGATGTCAAAGTCGAAACAACAAATCTTACCGGACTTTTTGGTGATTTGGCACTCCGACAAGCAGGCCGAGATCCAATTACGAACAAACCGATTATTCAAACCGTCAAAGATAATCCGAATATCACCCTAAGCAACCTAGTCTGGCTGACCTTTGAAACCTCATTTACTGGAAAAGATAGCCTAGTAACTCAACTAGCATCAGGAAACGGTAACTCACCAGCAAATGTTTTTGCTTCTGCTGGACTTTACAACACCTTTGGAGTTCCATATACTGACCAGAGTGCTGGGCTAAACACTGGCGTCAATAGTGTAGTTTTGCGGGAATTATCTTACAGATTTCCAGTTAGTAAAAACCTGCAAGTAGTTGTTGGCCCTAGAATCAACTGGTATCGTTACTTTGACAACAATGCTTATACCTTCTTCTTGACAGGTGCAGGTAGTTTCGACTCTGGCGGTAGCACCTTATTAAACACAGTTGACCGTGGCGCAGGTGCAGCTATTCTCTGGGATATCAATAAACAATTTAAGCTGCGGGTTGCCTATCTAGGTGAAAGTATTGAATATCTCCCTAGTTCCCTGTTTAACTCCGCATCCAATCCAAGTCAAGGATTATTTAACGGAACCAACACCCTCACCACTGAATTAACATTCTCTCCCAGCGACGCAATTAACCTAAGATTACTCTATAACCGTTCCAATATTAAACAAATTGGAGGAAGGATTGGCGGTGCGATTGGTGAACCAATTGTAGGTATTGCTGATGATGGTTTTGGGGGCGACTTGCGGAGTGCTACGGCTGATACTTTTGCAGTTAACTTTGACTGGCGAATTGTCTCACGAGTGGGGATTTTTGGACGCTATAGTTATGGCAGTACTCATTTAACTCCAGTCAATCCAATCAGACAGAGTGGCGATCTTAATGCCCAATCATTTCAGCTAGGAGTGGCGTTTCCTGACTTAGGCAAACAGGGAGCTTTGGCTACTGTATCTTACCTCATACCTTTCTCGATTTTAGATGGTAGGAAGTTCTTAATTTCCGGTGGTGGAAATGGTGGAACTCAATACGAGTTGGAAGCAAATTACTTCTACCCCCTCACCAGAAATATTGCCATTGTTCCGGCTTTTTATCTCATCGCTAACCCTAACAATTTCAGCAACAATCCTACAATTTATGTGGGTAATTTACGCGCCCAGTTTAGTTTCTAAGTAAGTGATCTCATGTCCGCTTGAATATCAATTGCGACCGTAGGGAAGCAATAACAAACTACTGTGATTGCTGCGTTCCACTTCGTTGCATATTTCCTACGGAAACGCTACGCGAACACAATGGCATATCACCAGCAATTGACTGGACATGAGATGACAGGTCTACTCTAAAATAGTGCGTAAATTTTGTAGGCTTTGTCTTGCGTTATAAGACCCAACATCTGTGTATTAGTTGGGTCACCCTCTCACTCTACCCAACCCTACGCTAAATGCTGATTAACAACAAATAACCGTTTTCATGCCCGTAGGGCTGTACAACAAATGACAATTAGCAAAGAATTATGGCAATCTAATCAAGACTTAGCACAAGCTTGTCTTGAAAACCCTTTTGTACAAGGTATCGCTGCTGGCACCCTTGACCGCGTAAAATTTGCTTACTACGTTGGTCAAGATGCTTTTTTCCTGGAAGCTTTCGCTCGTGCTTATAGCATTGCGGCCGCTAAAATTACTGACTGGGAAGGATTTAATACATTCCACAATCTCGCTGGAAGCGTTCTCGAAGAAATGCGCCTTCACGAAAGTTACGCAAGCAAATGGGGGGTAGATTTGCGTCAGGTTGAACCTGGTGCTGCTACACGTCGCTACACGGATTTCTTAATAGCAACAGCTTGGAGTAGTGAGGTTAGTTTAATTACCGTAGCGATGACACCATGTATGCGTTTGTATGCTTTTTTAGGTCAACAACTGGCTAAAAATGGCATTCCCGATCATCAATATTCTGAGTGGATTAACACTTATAGTCATCAGGATTTTGAGCAACTAGCTCAGAAGTTGGAAAGTTTGACTAATAATTATACCAAGATTTCGGCAGGGGTGAATTCAATTTATCGCTATGCCATGTTGTGCGAACGAGACTTTTTTCAAGCAGCTTGGGAAATTCAGTCCTGAAAAAAGGATGTTTATGAAGATAAACTAGCTTAATATTCAGCAGGGATCGCGCCATCTCTACAATTTATTAGCTTTGTCTAAGAGAGAGTCTTAGTAAAGTTTTAGCGATTATGGAGATATACTGGAAATATGAGAAAATCAACAAGAATGAATAAGTTTTTTTCATTTCTGTTGAGAACAGTTACTTTCTCAACGGTTGCTGACGTTTTTTAAGACAGTAAACTGTAAAACTATTCGATTTTTGTCATTTTTTGAAAAATTTACCAAAAAAGGTGGAAAAATGCCGATAAAACAAGAAATTCGCTGCCCAAATTGCGGCAGCCATGCAGAAAGACACTATTTCACAACAAGTTACATCACAAAAACTCAATGTCCAGTTTGTGACTACTTGATGATTAACTGTTCTCGTACTGGCCGAGTGGTTGAAGCTTACGCTCCTGGAATCTATCCTCGTCGTAAGGGAGGATTCGTCTAAATTAGTTTTAAAAAGGGCGGGTTTTGGAATAATGTTAATGGCTTTTTCCGTTAAGATATTTCCTAAACCCACCCCAGCGAATAATTATTGCGCAATTAATTCAATTTTAATTGAACTCTTTTTAGTTCGCTGATGCAGCAAAAGCCAGCGGATTATTTAGCAAGCTAATTGAATTAGAGACTTAGAATGGATGGTCAGAAATTGATTTCCTCGATATAGTTAATCTCTGTAATTCTTCCTTTAAAATAGAGCCGAGTGCCTTCTGGATACTCCCATCCCACCTCGCCTTCTAAAGGAATAAGCATCCCACCCTGAACTGAATATTCCCAAAATCTTCCGCTCCAAGGCATGGCAGTCAGCTTGTCACGATAACGAGCCTCAGCCCGAATAGTAGCGATAGCCCCTTCAGCATTAAACTGAAATACAAGGGAGACAGTTGTTGCGCCATCCGTCAAAGTAGCGCGAGCGGAGGTATCGTTGATCGCTTCCCAGCGCACACCCTGACTGGGTAATAGTGCAGTAGGATACCAAGTAGCCTCAGCAAAGAACCGCAATAATTCACCTTGTGCGGCTTCAGGGGTACCGCGCACATCAGCAACGGTAAAAAGACCGAGTAATGATGCGTGTAAATGGCCTTCCCCTAACAGATAGGTATCATGGACAAAGGCATTCACTCCTGGTGCCATCTGAATACGCGCATCCCAATCAAAACCGGGGCGTTGAGTAATCACAAATTGAGTGGCAGTAAACGGACTCCACTTATCTTCCGTCTCACTCATATTGAACTGTCCCTGTTGAGAGAGTTTGACCGCCGCCACGATCGCTTGTCCGTCTTTGAGTACTGTCTTGAAAAATCGCTGTACGGGGGCTGGTAAGCCTTCAAGCTCTTTTTGATCATAGATTTTGGGCTGAATGATCTGCTGTCCACTTACTAACTTGGCGTGTAATTTATCGGTATCTAACTGCCACCGATAACTACCATAAATGGCAGCAATTCCGAAGCTAACTATGATTAAAACACCAATAATTGCAATCCATTTCATCCACATAATACTTTCCTATGTTTGTTGATTGAAAATTTGATAGATGGTGATGATGCAAACGATCCCGAAAATAGTTGTATAGATTAACTTTGTGTACTTGGCTAACGAACTTGGAAGATAAATATCAAAATTATCTTTTGTGGAATTTGTGTATTTTCTGGCAAGCAGATTTAATGGGCAGTGGGATTTAAAAGTTAGTAGAGTTAGCCCTTCTAGAAATACAAATCCATAACCAATCCAGAGCCAGATATCGAGTTTATTTACGAGCGCCGCATAAAGCATATAGAAAATCACAAAATTGAAGAATATCCAGATCAACGTGTGAATGATTTTAATAAGAATTAATTTTGTTTCATTTTTCATGTAATTTCTCCATTTTTGGTATTAAATTACGACATTCTTTCTATTTTTGATTTCATAGCATTCCCTGACACCTTTCCAAAAGTTACTTGCTCATGTTTTTTTTGCAGTTAACTGTTGCCAATTACCCTTCCACAGCAGCAGTCCACCTAATATTGTCAACGTCAGCATCTGCCAGACTTGAACTAGAGAACTAAGCCCGATCGAGGTTTCAATCGCATCCCGAATTTCATCAAATGCAGCGTGATAAACAGTTACAACGGCAAGGCTCTGCGTAACTGTCCAAATATAGGCATAAATCATCGCGTGCATCATTGTAGGAATTAGACTTAATGCAAGCACAATGGCTATGGAAGTACCCACATTATCAGTAAGTTTTTCAGCCATTCCTATTCCAACAATTACAGGTAAATGCCATGCCCACCAAATAAAAGCATGAAGCAGTAGTGCTGTTCTTAGCCTGTATTGTTTTACCAAGTGCGGTAGCATATAGCCGCGCCAACCAAACTCTTCACCAAAGGCTGGAATTAAGGTACCGACAAAACGAAGTAGAAAATTTCCGAGAATATCTGGAACTATAACTCCTCTAGGAATACTCCGCATTCCTAAGACTAATTCGAGGATTGTAGGAACAACCCAGACAAAAATTGCTAGGGAAAAGACTGCTAAATAGTGTTTTGATTTCCCCCAATTCCAACCAGCTTTGGAGAAACCATCACGGAATATATAGCGACCTGCGATGTATGTACCAACTGCGACCATAATCATTGGTAACGAGCTTAAGGCATAGCGCATAAATGGTGTTTCTGCCCAAAGCACATACGCAATTTGAAGTGGCCAAGATGCCGCAACAACAACCAATAGATATGTTTTCAGCGAGAAAGGTTTCTGGGGGTTTCTCATTCTTGAATGTTACCTCCAACATTTTTTGTGGTTGTCTTCGGCAGAATCTTGTTCACCATCGCATCTACGAATTTGGCTTACTTCTCCCCAAAGACGATCTTGGCTAGCTGAACGCCGATATCTCCAGAATTTCCATCTTCCCGATTGCCCAAGACGATGATGACAACCTTGTCATTAGGGTAGCGAGCAATAGAACTACTGAAGCCTTGAATTCCGCCGATGTGGCTAACTACTGGGCGATCGCCTTCCTTGCCGATGCCCCAACCATAGCCATAACCAAATCCGCCGAAAGGAGTGAACATCTTGTCTCGCAAGTTTTTCGGGATCAGTTTGTCCGTGTACAAAGCCTGATCCCAACGGTAGAGGTCTTCCACGGTGGAGTACAACCCACCAGCAGCATAGGGAATAGACATATCAATAAAATCAGCCAAGTTTGTCTGATTCCGATACCCGACAGCGAGATCGCCGTTGTTGTGGTCGTAGCCTGAGTCCACCATCTGCAACGGGACAAAGATATTCTCCTGTAAGAATGCCTCATATCTTTTACCTGATGCCTGTTCGATGATGGCACCCAGCACAACGTAGCCGGAGTTGCTGTAGCTAAACTTTTCCCCTGGCTGGAAAGCCAACGGTTTGTCTTTAAACCGCGCGATCGTTTCGGTGGGAGACGACGGCGATCGCATAGTAATCTTAAAGTCTGGGAAGCTGGTAAAATCTGGGATACCAGAGGTATGGGTTAAGAGATGATGAATGGTGATCTGCTGCCATGTGGTAGGGCAGTCCGCAAGGTAAGTGCAGATGCGATCCTGTACATTGAGTTTGCCCCGTGCCTCCAAGATGAGGATCGCCATCGCCGTGAACTGCTTTGTAGTTGAGCCGAGGCGAAATTTCGTTTGCGCCGTGTTCACCAAATGCTTTTCGCGATCTGCCTCACCATAACCCTTTCTGACCAGAACTTTGCCATTTCGCGCAATCAGCACTGACCCGCTAAAAAGTCTCGCCTTGGTCAGCTTGCTCAGATATATGTCAGCTTTGAAAATGATGTGCTGATCTGATGGGAAAGACGAGGTGACAGTTTTAAGCTGAGGTATCTGCGTTAGCGGGCTAGCGACCGTCGCTGATGAGGTTGGCGGTGCTTCGGCAGTGATGATCCCCATTAAAGCAATTGAACCAGCAAGAAAGAGTAATAGACCAGAAAGCCTTAGTTTATTCATGACAGATCATCCAAATTAACTTGTTGAGAGCCTTGCGAATATCTGTATCGAGCTAATGTTTTTGATCCCCACAGAAAAACTACAATAACAGCGGTGATTGCAATTATTAAATAGTGAATTTCAGGATAGTCAACCAATGGATTATGTATTCCATCTCTCGGAAACAAAGGTCTTCCTACATTCAACAAAGTATGAAATAGTATGCAAGCAAATAAGCTTTTCCCTGTGTTATTGTAAATCCAAACAATCAGAATTCTTACTGCCACTGTACCGAGAGTTGCCCAAGCTATCCAAGTTAGATTGTGTCCCTGTTGAATGATTGACGGGTAATGCCATACTGCCCAAGGAATACCCACAAGGATACTTGCTGATAATGCGCCAAACCGTTCTTGCATAGGATCAATGGCATAACCCATATAGCCAGTTTCTTCCGCCACAGCTCCGAGGAAAAATATACTAAAAAGAAAAGGGATAGAAAGAAAAGAAATGTGAAAGTTGATTGGAAGCGGTAATCCTATAAGGTGGATTATTATGTATATCAACAAATACATTAAAAATGGCAGCAAAATGATCGGCACATACCATAGCTTTTTTGTGATTCTTGAAAAATCTAAAATCCTCTTAAACAGTTGGTTAGTACCAATAATTCCTTCTTCTTTGTAAACGAGAATGCTGGCTGCAATCAATGGTGTAAATGCAGCTAATATGTCTGTTATAGAAAAATCTAACGGTAGCCTTTTAACGTCAATTCTTGTTTCAATTATCCATAAAGGGATAGAAAGTCCATAAACAAGTAGAAAGAATTTTAATGGCGAGTGATTTTCAGATTTGCTCTTATTCATGATTATTTTTAATAGAAAAAGTGTCAAACAAAAAAAGTCTGATTTGCTTTAGCGAGCGCTTCTTTTGTTTCATGTGTTTATCTCTTCTTGATTTTGTTTATGAAATATAAAAAGCACCGAATAAATAAGCCACTTTGTTAATCGCAGTTCCTTTTTTCATGTTATTGGTTTAATGTGTAAATAGAATTCCTGTGAATTGTGATAGAGATGATAGATTTAACACCCGAATCCTCGATAGAGCTACTGTTTCTTGACTGAACCCAAACCCCGCCCAGATTTCTGGACTTGGGGAGAGCCGATATACTCTACTGACCCCACGCCGGATACAGTCGCGTCCAACTGATCGCTCACATTGACCACGGCACTCCCCACCCCGCTGTGGTGAACCTTAGCCTGCTTAACTTTGAACTTCTCGCCATGAAAACTTCCGACCCCAGAAAGAGTGAGATCCAGCACATCGACACTTCCTGCGATTGTCATGCTACCCACGCCATCAAGAGAAACCGACAACCGTTTACCTTGGATATCCTTGACTTCAATACTGCCGACACCATCTATCTTCAAGCTCTCTAGGCTCTTAACCTCCACAACGAACTCGATGGGCTTAGTCGGATTCATATGGGTATCTTTTGCGATGGTGAGATACAGAATATTGTCAGCTACACGACTTTCTAGAAGTGGCAGGATGTTGTCGTCGGCGGTGATTGTGAGGGATTCTTTTCCTGTCTGCTGTACCGCGACTTTGCCCACGGATTTACTAGAGATGGATGAGAATCCTCTCACTTTTCGGGATTCAGTTTTGACGATTCCAGATCCTCTAACCCCGTTACTACCAATATTGAAAGAGCAGCCTGCGAATATGCTCAAAGCTGCTAAACATGAAGCCAAATGGTATAGTTTGGATCTCATTATTTTGCCTCCCTTGGTTCAAGTCGTCTTAAATGTCCATCGACCCATTTATCCAGTGGGAGTCCGATGAACAAGCCACCTATTGCGAAGAAGAGCGTTGCGATTAATACATTGTTAGAAAAATATGCTGATAAAATAACAGCAACTATTCCGCCTAGTAGCGTTGCTCCAATTGTGATTGGATAGACCCAAAATGAATTACCCTTGGCATAAGAAATTTTCTTACATTTAGGACAGCGATAATTTCCCCACGACGCAGACCAATATCGCCGCCACGTAATGGGAAAAGCCGTTTGGCAATGGGGGCAAACTAACTGTCCCGCAAAGGTGGTTTTTGGGTGGTGAGGATTTTGATGATCTTTGCGTAGACTCATGATTGTTCTCCTACAGGTTGTTGAGATCGCGGCTCGATTGGGAATGCCAACCAACACCAAAAGTACAGAAAAATAAATCCAGGGAGGACGATCGCTAAAATAACGGTCACAATCCGGACACCTAGGATTGGTAAATTCCATAGCTGAGAAAGGGCATAACACACGCCTGCGAAAACTTTATGACGACTGCGATAAAATACAGTCCTTGGCATGACGGGAGTATTGGCATTTGATCGCTTGACCTTGAGAATCAAAGACATCAGGAGTCCGATCACACCCAAAATGGCTGATGGAATAGCGAAAATCGCCAGCCAGTGAGCCATGAACATCCCCGAAATGACATCTCCAAGCCAAGGTGAGGACGGACACCGAAAGCGAACTGCTTCCCCTGTACAACCAAAGCGTTCAGCCAAACCCATTCCCCCCCAAGTGACCAGGAATGGAAAAATTCCGTAGAGCATACACATGCCCAACAAAACCAAATGTCCACGGGTGGTCAGCGATCGCGTCATGGCGATCGCTGCAAGTGCTGGTCCAACAAGCAACAGGACTGAAATCAAAGGCAAGTAAATCATGGATTTTCTTAAACTTAAATAAGGTCAAATGAAGGTTTCTGATTTAGATTTGATGGCTTGTTTTTAGGGTCAATCAACGAGCCGAAATCGTTTGCCACTCTTAGAGCGTTGTAGATGGAATTTGTAACTCGATCGCCTGATCTGTAGCCACGAGTAAAGTCAGGAGAATGCGCTCACTCAGTCGCTATTTGAGGTTTTTCTCTACCAAATCGCCATAGCAAGATGACACCCAAGCCGAACAGATTGACTAGGAAAACGACTAACCCTCCGAAAAATGGAATGAGTGATAGAACAGTCACGATCGCCAAACCCACCAAGAACTGCTGCTGTAACGACCAATCTCCATTACGAATTAGGCGTTGACCGACAAAAAGCGCCACACCTAATGAGCCGACTAGAGCCGTGACAACCGCCGTCAGACTGAGGAGTGGAATCAGGGGAATCCCAATCAGCGTAATCGCTAGAAACACCGTGGCAAAGACAAAGGAAACGATCGCCCCAATCCCCCATAGAGCAGTCAAACCGGGGCGTTGACGCAATTGTGCAGCCAAATTCGGCAGGAACTGTGGGCTGGTATGCAAAATAAGCAGTCCGAGAATAGCTGATACTACGGCGGCACTAATTCTAAAAATGGCACTGAAGAAATATTGCGCGAAGAAGCTACTTCTGCCACCATTGACGCCATACATCATGCCATGTCGATCGCTGAATGTAGCGCGTTCACCAACAACGATCGCACTTGGTTCCTGTACGATTTTGCCGCCAAAGGAGTAAGCATCACCCTCTACCCGCGCCCCTTTTTGCAGTGTGACACTCCCGCCAAACGCGATCGCAGTATCCAAAACTTTGGCATTCGGAGATACTGTAACATTCCCGCCAAAAGCAAGGGCATTCTCGACAACTTGGTTCTCTGGTACGGTCACACTGCCCCCAAAGCGAATGAGGTTGGTGTTGTTGATATTGATATCAGTCTGCGCCAAGGCATTGCCTGCAAATATTAAGCTTATGGTGGCTATAAAAGTCAGAATTAATTGTTGCCATTTCATGAATTTATCCTCGTGAGCAAAAACAAAGTTGACTATCTAATGTTGAAAAAACAGTTGAAAAAACATGAGAAAGCTGTGAGGAAGGTATAAGCAAGATGACTCAGGATAAATTCCGATCATTGCCGCATAAACCACTCAACAGGTCGGCGTAGTGAAACTGGTTCTGGATAGTTCTTCACGTACCCCACTCGCAAGATAAATTGAATATTTTCACTAATCCCAATTGATTGATTTAGCGTTTGCCGCGTTGATGATTCTTCTAATATCTGAGTCATCGGATGAATGGCGATATTCTTTTCTCGCACTTTTAGAAAAAGTCTTTGCATTCGTTTGCCAGTTTCCAACAATGTTGCTACTGAATTGTCCTTGCTGGTAATTAAAATCCAACCTGCTGATTCTGACACTTCCTTTTTGATTTGCTCAATGCCGCGCTCTCGGAAATCCTTTTTCATAACATTGTCTTTGCCGTAAGAATTCCGCACCACCCAGCCGGAAACGCCTGCTATTTCCATACTTCCTGTTGTCAGTCCGTCGCGATATTTCTCGGCATCCTTACTAGAGAATCTAATCCAGTCAGCTAGCTCTTGCTGTGCCGGGTCGTGATAAGCTTGAATGCGGTTGGCAACGATAGTTTGTTCGTTGATAAATTGACTTTCTTTGCTAGTGTTAGGTAGATAATGAATAAATCCTGGTTCTGAATTGACAAGATATTTGAGGTCTTCTTTATTTAAAACATCACTTAAAAAATTGGAACGAACAGTACGGCGGTTTTTAATTTTTGTGATATCAAAAGCATTTTTTAACTCTTTTTTAATCAGTTTTACTTCCATCACCTGCTCGTCCTGATTGGTCGTAGCTAGCAAATTCCAATCGCAGACGTAGCCAAAAGATCCAGCGGCATATTCCAGATTTTGAATGAATGTGCCGATTGATAAAATTGTCTCTCTCTGAGTCGGGTCAACAGCAGGCAGCCATTTACTTTGATCGTTGCCGATAATCCAGTGATAAGGTTCGAGATATTGGACAAACCAAGGCTGTGTATTATGACCACTCGGTGCAAGTGAGGCGAGAAACAAAATCTCTTTTTCGTCCGGCTTGAGAGTTTTATTTTTATCGTCTGTAGGTTTTAGATCCGCCCTTAAAAGATTACTTTTATCACTCAATAAATAAGATGTTGTTCCGACTAAAATTATTGTTCCACCGACAATGCTGATAAATTTTATTCTGTTCATCAGATGTTTTGGTTGTGAGGGTGAGATTTATGTCAAGAACGGACGTGTTGATAGAAAACTCGTTTAACATTTTCGGCACAGAAGATGTATAGTCCTACGATTGCTGCCAGCACCAAAAGGAATTCAATCGGCAAGACTTGGAACCCAAGTAAACTTGCAAGCGGGGTATTGGGAAGGAGGAGCGTGACAACAACGATCGCGATTGTTGTCCAAAACAAATAGGGACTGGGTTTACTGTGAAAAATGGATTTGTGTGTGCGAATGGACAGCACAATCATGGATGCAGAAATTACCGATTCCATAAACCAACCGGTTCTGAATTGCGCTGGATCGGCGTGTAGCAAAAACAGCAGGGCGGCAAAGGTAAGGTAATCAAACACAGAACTGAGTAAGCCAAATACCAACATAAAGTTGCGGATAAAGCGCATATTCCAGCGATGGGGTTGGCTGAGCTGTTCCCGATCTACCCGATCAGTTGCGATTGTCAATTCCGGGAAATCAGTTAATAGATTCGTTAGCAAAATCTGACTGGGCAACAGAGGCAAAAAAGGGAGAAATAGAGAAATTCCCGCCATGCTAAACATATTGCCAAAATTGGCGCTCGTTGCCATGAAAACATACTTTAAAGTGTTAGCAAAGGTAATCCGTCCTTCCTTTACACCTGCGACAAGGACATTCAAATCTTTTTCCATCAACACAATATCAGCGGCTTCCTTGGCGACATCAACTGCGCTCTCGACTGAGATACCGACATCGGCAGCATGAAGCGCAGAGGCATCGTTAATGCCATCTCCCAGATATCCAACTACATTTCCTGCTTTTTTAAGAGCAATGATAATCCGCTCTTTTTGGTTTGGCTCAACCTCAGCAAAAACATTTGTATGTTGTACTAGATGCATCAAGGCTTCATCACTGAGTTTTTCTAGTTGGGGTCCGGTCAAAGCCTTTGGTTCAGGCAGTCCTACCTGCTGAATAATACTAATAGCAACTGCCTTACTGTCTCCAGTAATCATCTTCGGAGTAATTCCCAACATTTCCAACTCTTTGAGAGTGTCAGCGATGCCAGGTTTTGGCGGATCGAACAGAGCAAGGTAGCCCAGAAATGTCATGTTTGCTTCATCATCTTTGCTGAAAGTGAAAGAATCTTGATTAAAATCGCGATAAGCCACACCCAAGGTTCTAAATCCCTTACTGCCCAAATCTTCATGCTGCTGATGGAGTTTTTGTCGCTGGTTGGCAATGTCGATTATCTTCCCCTCAGCAATCTCAACGGTTGAGCAAACATCTAGAATATTTTTCAGTGCGCCTTTAGTAACAATTAGATGCGAATTCTCTTTTTTGAACAGGATACTGAGACGTTTGCGGTTGAAGTCGTAGGGCACTTCATCTAACTTTTGATAGCTAGAAATGTCGAATGTTTTGTATTCGCGAATTGCTTGATCGATCGGATTGACATAACCCGACTCAGATGCAGCATTCAAATAAGCATAAAGTAAAACTCGATTACTCTCTTTCCCCTCAACATCAACTGCAGAGTGAATTTTCACCTCTCCTTCCGTCAGCGTCCCCGTTTTATCGGTGCAAAACACATTCATACTGCCAAAATTTTCGATCGCAGGTAAGCGCTTTACGATCACCCGTTTTTTCGCCATTGTCTGGGCACCACGAGCCAGATTAACGCTGACAATTGCAGGCAACAATTGGGGAGTCAAACCGACAGCCAGCGCCAGAGAAAACATAAAAGATTCCAGCACAGGGCGATGGAGGTAGACGTTGGCGGCAAAAATTAGAGCGACCAAAACTAGCGTTACTTCCATCAGAAAGTAGCCAAATTTGCTGAGTCCATGTTCAAATTCTGTTTCAGCAGGTCTGAGTTTCAGGCGTTCCGATACTTTGCCAAATTCAGTTTCTTTTCCGGTATGAACAACTACGGCTTTGCCCGTTCCACTAATCACATTTGTTCCCATATAAAGGGAATTAATACGTTGATTTAGTCCAGTTTCAGCCGGTAATACGCCATTTAGTTTATCAACTGGATAGGTTTCTCCTGTCAGTGCGGCTTCATCCACCGATAGATCTTTCGACTCTAAAACTAGACAGTCGCCGGGAATATTTTTACCTGCACAAAGTACCACAATGTCGCCCGGAACCACTTCTTGATTGGGGATTTCTTGAGATTGACCATCCCTCAAAACCGTTGCTTTAACTTGCACTAATGCCAGTAGTTTTTCGACAGCGTTCGAGGCTCCTCGCTCTTGCCAAAATCCTAATAGTCCACTGATCAGGACGATCGTCAAAATGATGATGGCATCTAACGCATCTTGCAGAAAAATCGATAGCACCGCTGCAAAAATCAGAATCAAGATAATCGGACTCTTGAACTGATTGAGCAACAGGATAAATGCGCTCGATTTGTGTGTTTGTTTGAGGCTGTTTGCGCCGTACTCGCTCAGGCGTTTTTTCGCATCTTGACGGCTTAACCCTGCGGTGGTGGAGTGCGTCTGCTGAAGCACCTGATCCGTGGATAAGCTCCAAAATGTGGACGGTGGATTCATTGTTTTTTACCTTATTTTTAATGCCCCGTAACCAAAGAAAGCCAGTACAAATGCAGCCCCAGCCGCCACACTTCCCACCATGAAAGTTTCTAAAGCACCTTTGAGCGGTGGTATCAAAGTCAACTTGCCCTTCACCGCACCAAAAATGAGCAAGGCTAATGAGGTAACCCCAATACTAATATGCAGTGCTGTATTAATCGACAGTCCAAAGGCATAGGGTGCCAAGGGTACTATACCCGCGACTACGTAAGACCCGCCAATAAACAAATAAAACCAGAAAACCGAGGAAAAAGGGCGGGTTTTGTAGAGAATTTAAGGGCTTTTGCTGTTAAGCAATTACCTAAACCCGCCCCTACCAAATTAAATTTTGGAGGCGCGTAATTGTCCGCAAGCGGCGTCTTTTTCCAAGCCACGAGAACGGCGTACACTAACAGCAATGTGTTGCTTTTCTAAAGCATCAACAAAAGCTTGAATCCTCTTACCAGTTGGACGCTGATAATCTACTTCGTCGATGGGATTGTAGGGAATCAAATTAACATGACTCTGGAAACCCCGCAGATGTCCTGCTAACTCAATAGCATCTTCTGGAAGGTCATTCAACCCAGCTAAGACGACATATTCAAACGTCACCCGACGATTTGTTACTTGTACATATTCCCGACATTCTTCTAAGAGCGTTTCTAGGGGATATCCCTTCGCGCTGGGGATGAGTTTTTCTCGCAGTTGCTGATTGGAAGCATGGAGACTGACAGCAAAAGTGATTTGCAATTGATGTTCAGCAAGTTGACGGATGCGACCGGGAATACCTACAGTAGAAATTGTCAGCGATCGCATTCCAATTCCCACATCTTGATTAAGCGACTTCACCGCACCGACAACAGCATCTAAGTTCAGCAAAGGTTCTCCCATACCCATGAACACAACATTGCTGACACGCTGACCAAAATCTTCCTGAACTGTCAAAACCTGATCGACAATTTCATGGAGTTTCAAATTGCGACTGAATCCTCCTTTCCCAGTCGCACAAAAATCGCAAGCCATTGGACAACCTACTTGGGAGGATACACAAACCGTCAAGCGCTCGCTTGTCGGAATCCCTACCGTTTCGATAATATTCCCGTCAGCCATCCGTAGCAGATACTTCACCGTACCATCCGGCGACTCGGAGCGGTAATGTAAACTTGAGCGACCGATGGGGACATCAGCTAAGGATTCACGCCATTGTTTGGGAAACACGGAAATTTCCGTAAGCGATCGCGCTCCTTGTTGATAAATCCACTGATGCAACTGACGGGCCCGATAAGTAGGTTGACCTTGTTCTTGCACCCATTGGGTTAATTGGGTTAAACTTGCCCCCAACAAAGGAGTTGAGGATGTTGAAACTGCAAACATAGAAATTACGCTAGACTTTCGACTCTATTGTTATCTTGACATTTTTATCAGAATCCAAATCATAACGCACCTAGTTGCACGCTCAGCTATTTCTGCATATTCCAAATGCTAAGGACAAACACAACAGTATACAAGCTTTTTTAGTCGTACTCTAGGCAATGTCTCCCTGAAAAACTGTAAGAGTGACTATTGTGGCCAATTGCAGAAGTTCTACAAGCTTGTGTCTGATAATAAACAAAATAAGTGAATAAATCGGGAAGAGCGATCGGCCAAATAAAGTAGTATTTATCTTCAACTGAACCCAAGGCGACTTAAGATTGATGCTGTGGCTTGTCTAGAGCAAAAAACTAATCACCGCTCTCTGGCTTCAGACTAATTTCTTCTGAGTATTTTTACATGGCACTGGATTTTCCCATCTTGCCCCTAGCGTTTCGCTTTACTTCGCCGGGACCGACTATAGTTGAGCTAGGACCGCTGACAATCCGCTGGTACGGCCTGTTAATTGCTTCTGCAGTGTTAATCGGAGTCAGTCTTTCCATGTCCCTGGCTAAACGCCGTAATGTTAACCCAGATCTTTTGGGAGATTTGGCCATCTGGCTGGTAATCGCGGCAATTCCTAGCGCTAGATTGTATTACGTCTTGTTTGAATGGAAACAATACTCTCAGCGTCCTGACCAAATTATTGCTATTTGGAATGGTGGGATTGCGATTCACGGTGCTATTTTAGGTGGTATCTTAGCAGCGACAATTTTTGCTCGCATCCGCAAGGTATCTGTCTGGCAATTAGCAGATTTGGTGGTTCCTTCTCTAATTTTGGGTCAGGCGATCGGACGTTGGGGTAATTTCTTCAATTCTGAAGCTTTTGGTGATCCGACAGATGTACCCTGGAAACTCTATATTCCGCTGGAACGTCGTCCCACACTGTTCGCTAATTTTGAATACTTTCATCCCACTTTTCTTTATGAGTCTCTGTGGAATTTGATGGTTTTTGGGTTACTGATGAATTTGTTCTTTCGAGATTTGAAAGGAAAACCACGTCTGAAGGTGGGGACTTTGGCTTTGGTTTACATGGTTGCTTATAGTTGTGGTCGAGTCTGGATTGAGGGACTACGAACTGATAGTTTGATGATTGGCCCGTTACGCATTGCTCAAATTGTCAGTTTAAGTGCGATCGCCCTCGGACTCCTCGGCCTAGCTTGGCTATATCTCCTTAATCGTTCCCTCCCAGATGTCGTAAAGAGTGAGAATCAACAGTTAGATACCCGTTCTGAGTGAGATGGGGAGACACGGAGACACGGAAACGGGCTAATTACCCAATCCCCAATCCCAAACAACAAACAACAAACAACAAACAACAAACAACAAACAACAAACAACAAAAAAGAAAAAAGCCCCAGAGCTAAACTCTAGAGCTGAACCAGGGTGCATCTACCATTTCTTTATTACTTGGGAAAGAGGACTAATCCGGAAAACTTTCGATAACTCGCTAAATTCTTGTTTATATGACCCAATCACTTCAATCTACCCAGCTTAATCACACTCTCCCTCCCCTAGCACCAGCAGTTTACATCGTGGGTGCTGGGCCAGGAGATCCAGAGTTATTGACCGTTAAGGCACAAAAAATCCTCCAAAAGGCAGATGTAATTGTTTTTGCTGATTCCCTCGTCCCCAAGCAGATGTTGCAGGATGTCCGTCCAGATGCGGAAATTGTGCGTACTGGCAATAAAACCCTCGAAGAAATCGTACCCCTGATGATTGAACGGGTGCGATCGCACAAATCAGTAGTTCGCCTACATTCGGGTGACCTAAGCCTCTACAGCGCCATCCATGAGCAAATGCAAGCCCTCGCTGAAGCTAAAATTCCCTTTGAAGTCATCCCAGGAATCAGCGCTTTCCAAGCAGCAGCAGCCAAACTCGGCGTTGAGCTCACTGTACCAGGACTGGTGCAAACTATCATCCTGACTCGTATCAGTGGTCGTGCTTCAGCCGTCCCCGAAGCTGAAGAATTGGCATCCTTAGCGGCACATCAAGCCAGTCTCTGCCTATATTTGAGTGCTCGTCACGTCGAAGATGCGCAAGCCAAACTGCTGGAACACTATCCAGCAGATACACCAGTAGCGATCTGCTTCCGCGTCGGTTGGCCAGATGAAAAGATTTTGGTCGTACCTCTTGACAAAATGGCAGTAATTACTGACGAAGAGAATCTGATTAGAACTACGCTTTATATAATTAGTCCAGCGTTGGGAGAAGTAGGAAAAGCGCGCTCGCGTCTCTACCATCCCGAACACTCTCATCTATTTCGCCCTTCTCGTTCTATGGCGTAACCTGAAGATAGGGTGAGTTACTGCCAAGTTTATGAAGCCAAAAATCTGCCCAAAATGTGCAGGAAACTTAGAGCAAGTTGTTTGTGCCCAGATTGAAGTAGACCGCTGCAAAGAGTGTAAAGGAATTTGGTTTGATTCCCTTGAGGCCTGAAACTCTCAAAGCTGTTAGAGGTTCGGAAATTCTGCTGGATATTGGGAACCCGGAAACTGGTACCGAGCTAGATCAAATAACCACAGACATTGATTGTCCCCGCTGTAATGCCAGAATGACTCGCATGGTTGACATTGACCTACACTGTATCTGGTATGAAAAATGCCCAGTTTGCCAGGGTGTGTGGTTAGATGCTGGTGAGTTTAGAAAATTTAAGGACAATTTCCTCGGTGAAGGAATCCTCGGTAAAGCTAGGAAATTTTTTAGACAAAAAAGGCAGTAGAGGGGTTTAATCCTGCAACAGGAGAACCGGTAAAGATTGGTAAACTTATGCTGAGTAAGAATAAATAGGCAGGTAAACCCCTTGTTAGACGAACAAGCAAAGAAGACAATGCTTCGCAAGATTCCCCACGGAATCTATGTTTGCGGTGTTAAGGATGAGAATGACGTAAATTGTTTCACCATAAGCTGGGTGACACAATCTTCCTTTAAGCCACCGTTAGTGGTTAATTGTGTGAACACTTCTCATAAGTCCTATGAAATGATCAAAAACAGTGGTGTCTTTGCGATCACTTTCCTGGAATCGGGACAAAAAGAAGTTGCTAAGACATTCTTCCAGCCATTGCACCGCGTTGGCAATAAATTCGAGAATGTGGAGTTTTACCTAGGAGAAGAAACCGGTTGTCCGATTATCTCCGACTCACTGGGATATGTGGAGTGTAAGGTAATTGGCGAAGTGGCACAAGGAGACCACAGCGTTTTTGTGGGAGAAGTGATTGGCGCCGGTGTCCATCGTGAGGGTAAACAAATTTTACTCGAAGAGACTGGCTGGCAATACGGCGGTTAGACGGGGGAGATGGGGAGACGCGGAGATGGGGGAAGTGAGGGTGATGAAGGAGAATTCCGACCTTATCCAATCCCCAATCCCCAGTCCCCAATCCCCAATCCCCAATCCTCAATCCCCAATCCCCAATATTAAAAATATGCCTCTAATTAAAGTTCAATCTTCTGTTAATTCTCCAGAAACTGCGGCTGTTGAAGAATTGCTGAAAACTATTTCAGCTAAGTTGGCGAAGCATATGGGTAAGCCTGAATCTTACGTGATGACTGTATTTGAGCCGAATATTGCGATGAGTTTTGCAGGTACGTTTGAGCCTGTATGTTATATGGAAGTGAAAAATATTGGTAATATGAGTCCGGCGCAAACTAAGGCGATGAGTCAGGATTTTTGCCAGGTAGTTAATGAAAAGTTGGGTGTACCTATTAACCGAATTTATATCGAGTTTGCTGATGCTAAGGGTTCGATGTGGGGTTGGAATGGGTCAACATTTGGGTAATTTTGAGACAACATTTTCTATAGTTTTACCGTGTAAAGATTGGTAAGTTTGGAGTTAGGTAAATAAACGTATCAACCAATTGGTAAATCTTACTGCAACCTCGGTATGAGGACGAAGAGCTTTTCTGGTAATTGCTTTTCCTAGAGGATAGCCCGGTTCATCATGCCAAGCAAGATATGTATGAATAACTGCTTTACTACGATGCACTTCTTTAAATGTTGTTATTTCCTTTATCTGTGCCTGTTCAACACATTCTCGCGCGAAGGACAAAGAAGCCGGTTCTGCAAGTTCCGCACAGAAGTCTTCTAACATACCAGAGTTCTGATTGTTTGGCATCAGCCAAAATCCAAGCTTAGGTTTATCTGTAACAGCTTCAACTACCGTTCCATCAGCGTCAGGAATGTTCGGAAATACATAAATATAATGCTTCAGCTTGCCTTTTATACTTTCCCACCTGCCTTCCAGAGAAGGGTTGTCAGCATCAAGCATAACGCCTATTACTTGAGGAGGATTAGGACTTATAATCAGGGCATTTAATCGCTTCAAAACCCCGACATCTGAACCACATTGATATATACCGAAAGTTTCAGGAACATTATGAGCAGCACATAAAGCCATAACAACATGACAATCATTATCTCCTTCAACAAGTAAAACTTTCTCTGTATTTTGCTTACAAACATCGCTCATGCTACTCACCGCACTTCAACATCCATCTCAATAGCATCAGTGAGCGTCTCAGATGTATATTCTGTGGCTTTGATCAACTCATTCTTTGCATCAAGTCTGAAAAAAGCACCAAGCGTAGGATAATTATTCCATGCATAGTTGAAGCCTTCTATACAATCACGGCTGTGAGTTGTTGCAAAAACCTGAACATTCAGTTTCTCTGATAGCTGAAAAACAATATCCCAAACTTTAGGTTGCACAAGCCAGTGCAATCCATTTTCAAATTCATCAATTAAGAGAAGTCCATTTCGAGCATTTACAAGAGCAACAATTATATGAAACAAACGGGTAATGCCGTCTCCCATACTTTTGAGAGTTAATGGTTCATCTATACCTTTTATTTTTACTAGAGGAATACGATTGTCACTTGCACGGCCTCTACTAATGTCCTCTACAAAAGCGACTCCAGAAACTCGCTCATCAATCAAACCAAGTGCAGAAATAACCTCCGACTCTAAGTTAGTTAAGCTTGTTAAATCCCAAAGAGCAGCTAATTTTCGATTGGGCATATTTTCTGTTGAAACAATTTGCCATGTGTATTTGAACTCAGATTCCTGTCGTTCATAAAAAATTCTAGATCTACGTCGAAGGTCTTTCACATCCTCGTCTAAAGGAAAAAGTCTCCTAGTTCTTGTGTCTTCCTCTGCTACGAGAAAAATTTCAGCATCGAGTAGGTCTTCATCAAGTTTCATATCAGAAATACGAATTTTTCTGCTCGTGCCTTCATCATTATTTTTATATTGATATGCGGCAACCCCAATATGGAGCTTTGTTTTTGAGGAGACTTCTCCAAGAGAAATTCCCTCTTCTCCTATTCTCGGCAATTGATGACCAAAGAAGAGATGCCGCACAGGATTACCAATAAAATTTTGGGAATGTGGTTGAGCCTCACTAAACCAAGTTTCTTGCCGAGATTCTATAAGGTCAAGAAGGACTGTAGGAGAAGCATTGCTAGCGTAGAGTTCTACTGCTTCGAGAAACGTACTCTTTCCAGAATTATTCCTGCCAACAATTAGGTTGACACGACCTAACCTTCCAACTTCCAGGTGTTGAAAGAGCCTAAAGTTATGTATTTTAAAGGACTCCAGCATACAACCTCCCCGTAATCCCTTCCATCTAGATTACAAGATACCAAGCTAGGTGGAAGAGATTAGTCAATGTACAAGAGCCTAAAGACTGAGGACTCTCTTTTTTCTAAAAATGCGGATGAAAGGACTTGAACCTTCACATCTTGCGATACCAGAACCTAAATCTGGCGCGTCTACCAATTCCGCCACATCCGCAGTTGTTGCATTTCCAATCATAGCAAACACTTG
>JAYFMV010000095.1:0-26975 GCA_042408245.1 Potamolinea sp. | reverse complement strand
TGTGGCAAGCTGCTGTGGGTTTCCGTTAAATTCTTAACGCCCAAAATTTCTGTAAGGTTTGAAGGTTAGTAGGTTGGAAGTGGAAACTTTTAGCCTTCTAACCTTCAATCCTAGATCAACCGCGGAAAGACATGGCCTTTTGATAGGCGGGCCGTTCCGAGATGCGTTTGATATAGTCTACAACGGCTGGATATGCACTCAAGTCCAGCTTCAGCATCATTGGAATGTAAGCCAAAATTGAGCCAACCGCCACATCTACCACACTAAATTCATCTCCCAGCAAGAAGGGCTGTTTCTCCAAGATTTGATTTAATGGTGTCATCAACTTGGGAGTCTCCTGTTCTCGACTGGCTTCTACAAAAATTCCAGGGCCCAAAGTAGCATTGCCAAAGAGAATCCACTGGTTAATTATTGCTTGTTCTTCCAAGGAAGAAGGGATATTACCATACTTTTGCGCCAAATAAAATAAAATTGCTCCAGATTCCCAAAGCTTAAAATCGCCATCGACAATTGCAGGGACTTTGCCGATTGGGGTAATTTCTAGGAATTCAGGTTGTCGATGTTCCCCTGCTTGCATATCCAGTAGAACAAATTCGTAAGGAACTCCTAGTTCTTCTAGATACCATTGGACAATTGAGGCCCGACTGCGAGCACCGCCATAAAGTTTTAGCATTTTGGTAGTAGCTTAAAGAACTTTGTGAGTGTATTCGTGCTGTTTTACGTCGTCGGAAAAGACGCCCTGCTACAGCGATTGTGAATCTAAGGGATGCGACTAACCCCATACATGAATGGTAAGGGAACCTCCGTCGCACCCCTCATGCTCCCCGATTTTTCGGTCACCCTTCTAACTTTCAAACCCTAGGTCGCACGTAGTTTAACTGCTTTTTGAAATGCCGGTCGTTCACTGAGGCGTTTAATATACTCTAGAACACCTGGATATTCGAGCAGGTCGAGCTTAAACATTGATGGAATATAAGCTAAAATTCCACCAACGGCTACATCTACGACACTAAACTCATCTCCCATGATGAATGGTTGTTTTTCCAAAATTTGACTTAGTGGAGTCAACAATTTGGGAGTTTCTGCTTCACGACTAGATTTAGTAAAAATTCCAGGTGCCAAAGTTGCGCTACTGAAATACATCCACTGGCTCATTGTTGCTTGTTCTTTTAAGCAAGTCGGAATTTTACCATGTTTTTGCGCCAAATAAGATAAAATCGCCCCAGACTCCCAAACCTGAAAATCTTCATCGACAATTGCAGGGACTTTCCCCATCGGGTTGATTGCGAGGAATTCAGGTTGGCGATTTTCGAGGTTATGTAAATCCAACACTACGAATTCGTAGGGGGTTTCTAGTTCTTCTAGATACCATTGAACCAGTGCTGCGCGACTACGAGCACCGCCATAAAGTTTGAGCATTGCGATAATAGTTTAGAGGACTTGGTGAGTGTATTCGTGCTGTTTTACGTCGTCTTCCTTGCGGACAACCCGCGTTTGATTCAGTACCCGTTTACGTTCGGTGGAGTATTTGAAGTCATTGCGAGTTGTACCTAGGGGGATATGAGATTGAGCTTCTAGGCGAGTTTGGTAGGAGCGTGCTGCGGCGATCGCTCGTTCGGCGAAATCATCGCAGAATTGAGCTTCTGAGGGAAACTCAGAGGGTTTTTGAAGACTTTCGCCCACAAGTAACTCACCGAGAGTTGTACTACAAGCCAAAGCGTAAGAGGTGGGAATTCCTTTGAGAATAGCTTCAAGAGCTGCTGAGGGGATCGGTTCAATTACTTTAACTTCATGAACTTCACCATCTTCTTTAATAAAACAGGAGGCTAAACCAATAACTAAGTAGCTATCGGTTGAAACATCAGGAGCTTGATTTAGGGACGTTGCCGCTGCCATAAGACTATTCCAGTTAATGAGGTGAAACCAAGAAAAATCAAGAGCTTCGGTTGCATTCTACCAGTATCTAACCAGGTGAGAAGGCATAGAGACAGAGGATTTAAGATTTACTTAAGGCAATGAACAACTACTGATAGGGGCGATTTCTGAATTTTGCTCACAAGTCGTTGGCATTTCTAGAAAAGTCCTGTATTCACAAAAAGCCTGATATTTCTGTTTAAGTTTAGATAATTTTTCCCTGCCTTCTCCCAGCATTTACTGAAATACAGGCGATGGGAGAGCGAAAACAATCTAAATATTTCTTTTCAAATCTAGACAATTTCACGGATGCGGATGACTTTTTTGCTCTGTAGAATCGAATAGCGTCTACAGAAAACAAAGGCTAACTGAGTGCTGAGCACCTTAGCCCAAGAGAAATCTTGATTATCCAGGGGAAGTTGCTGTCCTTTTTGCAAAAGGGCGGACTGTTGGAGAGAAGTTTTATTAAGCGAGTGAACTGCTAGGCACCGCGAGTGCTGCTTTTTCGTCTCTTGTCAGTGTGACAATTCCTGAAGTAATACACACACAAGCAGTTTCGACAACCGAACCGAGAAAGAGGTAATTTCTGAGATTTTCAATTAATCTTTCAGGAAAGCATCAAAGCGGTGCTGTAGAGTGCTTAAGAAGTCCAAAGGTTAAATGGATAAGTCTGGGTGGTTTTCTGGCGCTTCAAAGACGCCTGAGTAAGTGACACATTAAGACCAACCAGCAGGGTGCCCCTAGCCGTAATGTTGAATTTAGATAGGCCGCAGGTACTGTTGAGGAAGATATGAACGCTGATTCTTTTGTACACCGGAAAAACCAGAACAGACAGTGGTCACCAATGCCACGTAAAACTCAAAGGAGTTTAGCTCCAGTTAAACTGGTATCATCGAAAAGTCAGAAACATTCTGAAGAAAGCCTACGCGCCTGTGCAAATAGCCAAGCGAAACAAGGAGATTATGCAGGAGCGATCGCCCTGTTGGGTCAACTGATTGACCGTAACCCTACCAATGCAGTTGACTATAACAACCGAGGGTTGATGTACTTGCGAAATGGTCAACGAGAATTAGCGATCGCTGATTACAACAAGGCCCTAGAACTCAATCCTCAATTAGACAGTGCTTACAACAATCGTGCCAATTACTATGTATCTGTTGGACAAATTGCCGAAGCACTAGAAGACTACGAACAAGCTCTTGACCTCAATCCAGCCAATGTTCGCACCTGGATTAACCAAGCGATCACTTTCCGCGAATTGGGACTATACGACTTAGCCTTAGAAAACTTGGATATGGGTTTAATCCTGGGAGGATTAGAAGACCATATCTACGCCGAACGGGGCCGAACCTATCATTTGCGTGGTGATTGGAACTGTGCGATTTCCGACTATCAACGCGCCTTTTCTCAACTGTCACAGACGGGATCTGCGAGTCGTCTGCGCCGGCAAGTTGAAAATTGGATGGGCCAGTTATTAAATCCCTTGAGTGCTTAAAACACGTAAGTTAGTGGAGCGAGGTCACGCCCCAGTCTTTCAAGCCGGGTTGTCCAAGCGACAATGTGGCTTGGGCCGCAGTAACCTTAATGCCTTTCATGATGCGGGTCGTTAATGTATGCCATTACATGAGACGTACTAACCTTAAGTGACGTGTCGTAAAAATAGCTTCTAGTCCAGAGTGAAGGGAGCTTTTTAAGATGCGGAAACTCATCCCTCAACAGTTTAGAACTGCGCCCTTTGAATGCTCTAGCTACATCACAGATCGGTGTTTGTTCGTCATACTCAACAAGTAAATGAACGTGGTCTGATGCAATTTCTTTAGCCTTGATGATCCATTTTCTGTCGTTAGCTACTGAGTCTAAGATTTCGGACAGTCGCGTTTTTACCTCCCCTATCAAAACGGACTTTCTGCGCTTAGGAATCCAGACGAGATGAACCGTAGCCAGACCTACAGAATGATTGTTGTGCCTATACCCGATAGAATCTTTTCTCATTTCGTTCGGTTGACTGCTTGACGTTTATCAACCATCAGGCTAACATTAGACGTGTAGATGAGCAACTACTGATCAACCCAAAGAGGTGATTCAATTGTTCAGATGTCAGCAGGTTCTAATCAAGGCAGGCAAAGAAACTCAGGCAATTCTTGAGTATCTTGGCGCTGCGTCAAATAACCTGTACAATTGCGCGGTTTATTATGCACGTCAGATGTGGTTTAAGACTGGCAAAATTGTCAGCGGTTTTGATCTCACTGCCGAAATGAAAACGAATCGACATTTCCATGCAGGGTACGCAAGCTCAATGCAGCAAACCTGTATGAATGTGGGTGAGGCGTTCAAGTCGTTTAAGCAGTTGTTAGCTAAGTCTAAAAAAGGCGAATTAGATCAGAAACCGAAAGCGCCAAAGTATCGGAAATCAGGCGGATTGTTTACCGTAACCTATCCGAAACGATGGTTAAAGCTAGTAGACAATCAGATCAGATTCCCGCTAGGCAATCAGGTTAAAGCATGGTTTGGAATCAGTGAATTCTTTCTACCAATGCCCTCTAATCTCGATTGGAAAACCATTAGAGAGATACGCATCCTTCCGAGAAATGGTGCTTTCTATGCTGAGTTCGTCTATCCAATGCAGTTGGAGGCGATTCAGCTAGATCCTTCTCAAGCACTCGGATTAGATCCCGGTCTAAATAATTGGCTAACTTGCGTGAGTAATATCGGCACTAGCTTCATTGTTGACGGCAAGGAACTTAAAGCCTTTAATCAGTGGTACAACAAGCAAGTTTCGGCAATGAAAGACGGAAAGCCGCAAGGCTTTTGGTCTAGAACACTGGCGCAAATCACTGAGAAACGGAATCGTCAGATGCGTGATGCGGTGAATAAAGCCGCTCGAATCGTCGTGAACCACTGCCTAGAAAATAGCATCGGTACGATTGTGTTTGGTTGGAACAAAGGACAGAAAAACTCTGCCAATATGGGCGCAAAAACGAATCAGAAATTCGTCTCTGTCCCAACTGCCAAACTGAAAGATAGAATCGCTCAACTCTGTGAACAATATCGGATTCAGTTTGAAGAAACCGAAGAATCCTATACATCAAAGGCAAGCTTTCTCGACAATGATGAACTTCCCAAATATGGTGAAAAACCCAACGAATGGAAGTCATCTGGTAAACGAGTAAAGCGTGGATTGTTCCGTACCGCAACTTTCAGTTATATCAATGCTGACTGCAACGGAGCCGCGAATATTCTCAGAAAAGTAAAGGGAAAGCTTGGACTCGATCTAAGCGGACTTACTAGAGGCGTTTTGACAGCGCCCATTCGGATCAGACTTTGGTCTATCTGATGCAAGAATCTGCGTCTCTTCAGAGCGCAGAGTGTCAAGATTGTTATTAGTTGCTAGTTGTCATTCGTCTTTTGTCCTTTGCCCTGGAGTTTGTAACAAATGACACAAGACTAATGACAACTAACCCATAACACATCTCTCAAGGGAGAGCTAATTATCATCCTTGGTATCGGGATCTTGCCAAACTACCTGGCGTTGATTCGGGTCAACCCTATAGCTTTGGTCGTGCATAATCCTTCTGGCTTCTCCAGGGGCAAAAGAGCGACTGAAGTCGGTACGTAAATTATTAACTCGCGCTTCAGTTCGCTGCACTTCGTCTCTGACTTCTCGCAACTTAGTTTGCTGCGTGTGGTGATAAGGCAACAGTTGTATCAGTCCAGCGAGCGCAGCAGTTGAAAGCACTACATTAACAACCAACTTGGCGGTCGTTTCACCAGCAACGGATCTGAAAGAATGGCGTCGAGTTACGCGCCCCGAGCGAGGAACCAGGCGACGGGGTTCTAACGGTTGTGCAGTTGGTCTGGAAGGTTGGATTGCGTTCATCAGTGTCAGAATACCGCGCTGTAAGTGCCAGCGCCTCTTGAATCGGAGTGGATAGTGTTTATGCCATGCACACCTGACGTGATATCGCTGCTTTGTTTTTGACGAAAATTCGACTAAAGGAACAAAGAGCCGAAGAAAGGCAGTGGCACGCCGATGTTATCAGATAATTTACAGCTATTTGCCGTGTTATCCGGAAAATTTAAGCGGCTTGCTCTAGAGTGAGAGGCGATCGTTTTTCTGATTTCTCAGTTTTGAGCTCGGTTTTGGATTCTTTCTGAGGAGAGAGAACTATCCCTAAGCGCTACAACCAATCGCCTCACACCTACCTCTTTCTAGCTCTCTATCACAACAAAATAGGGAACTCTACTTGTAGAGTTCGGTCGCCAGCCTGAAGGCAAGTACGCCAGGAATCAGCGCTACGACTAGAGCCACGAAAACTTGAGTATCTGATATAGACATTGTTTAACATCTCCTTGTTTCAAGGTTTATCACCCATTAATGTCCTCTGAAGTACCACCAGCGAACGGAGAACCGCTCCCCAGTGGCTTCCAGTTTCATCCGCTCTTGCCATGTTGGGTACTCATTACTGAGTTCGGAACTGAATCCGATGATGGTCTTACGAAGCGTCCAGAGGTTTAGCGCACGGGTCGTGGCTCTAACTCTCACAACACCCCATGATGCTGTCCTGGCATCCGCCCTTCTTCCAAAGGCAGTTTGTATTCGTTTTTGCGTAACACCTCTTGGATTTCTGCAATAGCAACCAATGGAAGGTGTTTCTTCCCTGAACTACGGCTCGGTTCCTCGGCAAGCGTCTTACCGCTACTTTTTTTGTTAGCCTGTTGTTGGAATCGGTCAGGTGAGTCATTAACTCTAGTTATGATCTCATAAACTTGTTCACAGTGGTAACACAGATTAAATGGGTTCATCTGCGAAATATCTTGTAAAAAAAAGCAAGATTAATTTTCCTGGGATGAAGCTTCTCTAGTCTAGTCGCTCCTAGGAAAGCGTTTCGGCAGAAATGACCAACAAAAGGTTAAGCTTGGTTAAGGTGGGCATTATTTTTGCACATCTTATTAGTGGCTCGTGCACCAGGCAAAAGTTAGTAAGGTTCTATTTTAATCATTCTTAATGCTAGACCAAATTTTTAACTCCCCTTTCCATGCAAGCATGGAAGCCCCCCTAGTACTGCTGATTCTAGTAGCACTAGAGGCTGTACTATCGGCGGATAATGCGATCGCCCTAGCAGCGATCGCCCAAGGCTTAGAAGATGCCAACCTCCAGCGTCGTGCACTCAACTTTGGCTTGGTTGCTGCCTACGTCCTACGCATTAGCCTGATTCTCACTGCTACTTGGGTAGTACAGTTCTGGCAGTTTGAGCTCTTAGGAGCAGCTTATCTGCTTTGGTTGGTTTTTGAACACTTTACTTCCGAGGAAGATGAAGAACATCGGCATCATGGCCCCCGCTTTACTTCCCTTTGGCAAACAGTTCCTTTAATTGCCATTACAGATTTAGCTTTTTCTTTGGATAGTGTCACGACGGCGATCGCCATTTCTGACAAAACCTGGCTCGTCCTTACAGGTGGCACAATTGGTGTAATCACCTTACGCTTCATGGCAGGATTATTTATCCGCTGGTTGAAGGAATACGTCCATCTTGAGGATGCTGGCTACATCACCGTTGGCTTTGTGGGCTTGCGACTCTTGGTCAGAGCACTTAAACCAGAATTAGTCCCACCTGAATGGATTATGGTTGCTGCTATTGCCTTAGTTTTCCTTTGGGGCTTTTCTAAACGCACCGACAGTCTGGAGTCATCAGTCCAGACTCAGAGACAGGAAGCTGAAAAAGTTACAAAGACTTAATCAGTGAGAGACAAATTTTAAGAAGGGGCATCTGTAAGATGCCCCTTCTTTTATTGACTAAATACACAAAGTATGTATTTATTAATTAATCGGACTTGATATTACTCGTAAAGCCAAGAAGTTAAGCTCGGTTGCCAGTTCACCAATTCATCATCCTTAAACCAGAGCGTCACTTCGCGTTGCGCGGTCTCTATGGCATCCGAACCGTGGATTAGGTTGCGACCGACTGCTACCCCATAATCACCACGAATCGTTCCTGGTTCAGCACTGAGGGGGTTGGTAGCACCAATAATCTTTCTGGCTGAGCTAACTACACCTTCTCCTTGCCAAACCATTGCTACCACGGGGCCAGAAGTGATGAACTTGACGAGTCCGGGGAAAAATGGTCTTTCTTTGTGAACGTCGTAATGGTGTTCAGCAAGTTCGCGACTGACACTCATGAGCTTTAGTCCAACCAGAGTAAAGCCTTTTGACTCAAGACGCCGAATCACTTCACCCACAAGGTTACGCTGTACTCCATCCGGCTTGATCATGAGAAATGTCCGTTCCAAGGTTCTCTCCTCAAAATTTCTTTACAGATTACCAACCAAAGAGTTTAGACCAGAATGCTGCCCTGACGCCAATACTTCATCTTTTGGCATTCACTACACAGGAGAGGGAGGAGGTAAGGAAGCCAGTAGAGTGCTTTTTTGCTCTCCAATCTCCTTTGATCGCCTAATTTCCCTTTTTGTTCAGCATTGTTAATTGCCATCTATTCTATCTTTAGATAGAAGATAAATTGTATTGGGATAAGTCAACCAATAATGAAGCTTGTGATCAGTGGATAAAAGCTGTGTTTACTGATGGCTCAAAAAGTCCTCCTAGTAAAATTAATTTCTGCCAAGATATGGATGACCCAATAGTTTTTCAGTAGGTCATGGGTCATGGGTCATGGGTAATTCCCAAACCCCAATCCTCAATCCCCAATCCCCAACAAAAATTATGAGTTGTGGCGTTCCAGGGCTAATTCAATTAACTGCTTCACCAATTCTGGGAAGGGAACACCAGTTGCGGCCCAAAGCTGGGGATACATACTGGTTGCTGTGAAACCTGGTAGAGTATTGATTTCGTTAATGAAAACTTCTCCGCTAGCTTCAACGTAGAAAAAATCCACCCGCGCTAAACCGGCTGCATCAACAGCAGCAAATGCCTGAAGTGACATTTCCTGAATCTGGGTAGTAACATTAGCTGGCAAAGGTGCAGGGATAAATAAACCAGCTTGCCCCTCAGTATATTTAGTTTCGTAGTCATAAAAATCACTTTCATAAGTAATTTCTCCAACTACAGAAGCCCTAGGACTATCATTACCTAAAACAGCGCATTCCACTTCTCGCGCCACAACTCCAGCTTCTACAATTAGCCGACGGTCGTAACTAGCAGCATTGTCCAAAGCAGCTTCTAATTCAGCACGCGATCGCACTTTGGCAATTCCTACGGACGAACCTAAATTTGCTGGTTTCACAAAACAGGGATAAGCCAAAGTTTCCTCAATTTTGTCACAAAGTTTCGGGAAAACACAAGGACTAGACCACACCTGAGAGCGGTTAACTGGGATATATTTCACCTGGGGTAAACCAGCTTGAGCAAAAGCCATTTTCATGGCAATTTTATCCATTCCCAAAGCTGAACCTAACACCCCAGATCCCACAAAAGGAACTTGCATTAATTTCAGCAAACCCTGAACTGTGCCATCTTCACCATTAGGCCCATGTAGGATAGGAAACCAAACATCTACATCAGACCAACGGGCATTTTTAACAGCAGTTAACTTAGAAAAACCTGCGACTGTGGGCAAACTTTCAGTACTTTCAGATGGAGAAGGTAGATAAGTTTCACCTTGACCAGTTAACTGCAAAGCTTTGCCAGATTCCAAGACTTGTTGTGCAACTTCTGTTGATTGCCAGATACCATCTTTTTGGATGTAAGTTGGTAGCAGTTCGTACTTGTCAGCGTTCTGACCTGTACTTAGGGCTTTGGCGATCGCCCTTGCGGAACTAATCGAAACTTCATGTTCACCCGAACATCCGCCAAACAGTAAACCAACCCGCAATTTAGTCATCACTCAGCCCTCTGGCACTTTGCATCGCAGATAGCCTATCACAACCTTGGTCATTAGTCAGTTATCAGTTGTCAGTTGTCAGTTGTCGGTTGTCAGTTGTCGGTTATTTGTTGTTTTTTGTTTGTGTAGGGGCGTAGCATTCGCTCCTAAATATTTGGGTATTACCAACAAGATTACAACGCGAATGCTACGCCCTTCCTGTCAGTTGTCATTAGTCATTACTAAATAGGCTGGAAAAGCAGACGCAGACAGATAAAAACAATTGCTCCTAAACCTGCTGAGATTGGTAGAGTAATTAACCAGGCTAAAACAATCGATTTGAGAGTTTGGAAGCGAACATTTCGCCAATTTTGAATCAGTCCAATTCCGACAACACCACCAACAAGCGCGTGAGAGGTAGAAACTGGGAATCCAAAGCGCGAGGCCAATAATACGGTGGTAGCGGTGGCGATTTCAGCGGAAAATCCACTACTAGGTTGAAGAGGGATGATATTTTCCCCAATTGTGGCGATTACTTTTTTCCCCCAAACTGCTAGGCCGGCAACAATACCGCTACCACCGAGGATTAGAATCCAGAGGGGAACGCTAAAACCAGTGAGAGGAACGGAATTTGTATGAATGATATAGGCAATTACAGCTAAAGGGGCGATCGCATTTCCCACATCATTAGAACCGTGAGCAAAGGCCACAAAGCAAGCACTGATTACCTGAAACCGCCCTAACTGGCGTTCTACGGGATTTACTAAGGTGCTGTGGGGGATTTCCACCTCTCCCCTAGTCGCCTTTTCCAGTTGACGCCAACTGATGAAGCTGAGCCCAAAGGTAGCAACAGCACCCGTAACAAGCGGCCAATCGTGGGTAGGAATTGGTAAAGCCGCAAATAGGGGACGCTCAAAGATTGTGGGGAGTACAATCACACCAAAGACGCTTAACAGTACTGTACTAAGCCAGGGAATCCACTCCCGTAGCTGGGCGATCGGGTTAGGTCGGTCTAGAATTGAGTACTTGACAATGCTGTAAAACAATGCTGCGACGGTGCCGCTTACCAGTGGTGTGACTACCCAAGCCAGGGAAATGCGAGCAATATTTGCCCAGTCAACAGCAGCGACACCTGCAGCTACCCAGCTAAATCCGGCGATCGCTCCAACAACTGCATGGGAAGATGAGACAGGCCAACCTTGACTTGTGGCAATTTGTAGCCAAAGACCACAAGCAATTAAGACTGAAACCATACCGAGGATTAGTAATTGGGGATCTCCTGCAAATAATTCAGGGTTCAGCACTTCAGTAGCCAGAGTTGTGGAAACACCTTGGCCAAACAACACAGCGCCAGTAAATTCTAAAATGCCAGCAATTACTATAGCTTGCCTTAAAGTGACAGCCTTTGAGCCGACAGATGTGCCCATTGAGTTAGCGACATCATTTGCACCCAGATTCCAGGCAAAGTAGAAGGCTAGAATGGCCGTCAGAGCTAGTGGCAAGATAGAGGATGAGATCACAGCAAAGTTTCCTGGAAAGCCTGCACATGGCAATTGTAAGACTGGGGAGTGAAACAAACGAAAATCACTTGCTCGACTGAGGTCTTGTTTTCCAAAAACTTCTTGACTTCGGTAACAGCTATTTTTGCAGCACGTTCCTGGGGAAATCCATAGGCACCAGTACTGATAGCGGGGAAAGCAATGGTATGGATATAACATAGCACTCCTTCAAGGATTGCTATTTTGCCTGATATCATATGAATCATTCCTTAGACAGATGTATTTTAGAGAGGTTAAGCTATAAAGTTCACGGCCATCAGGGATGGGACAAGTAAAGCTAAGATCTAAGGGAAGCACTTCTCAAGCTAAACCTCCTACCCCTCAAAACAGAGTAAGCCCACTACCTCTTGTTGGGTAAGTCTCTAAGTTTTGATAAGTACGCAATTACCCGATAAGTTTACTTCCGTCAAGTATATTTACAAATAGGTTGCACAAATTGTTCGCGACCAGGAAAGCTTCTGTCTAAATACCCCCAGTGTTATCGATGTCAAGCCATTTTCTCTCTGCTGCTCTACAAAGCATACAGTCGTCATCCCAGCAACAAAATTATGTAAGCTGGCCTACTTTTGAGGAAATTTTGCAGCACCTCCATGCCCAGGGAATCTACATCCATTCTGAGCAATTAGCGGAATTTTTGCTAAGGCACGGACTACCTGTTCATCTGCGCTATGTGCCTGATGATTTGCGAGCAAAAGCGATAGAAGTGAATAATAATTATCAGGGAGATATGGTGCGCGTGATTGAAGAATTAGAACCGCCTTACTGGGATTTCTCCTGGATGGAGAGCATACAAATGCCCTCAAATCAGGACGATCCTGTGAGTAATTTGGTTCATTTAATTGAACGAAACACGGAGCAGCCTTCCTGGGATTACTCTTGGATGATGTAAGGGGAAATTTTACTGAAACTAACCTCCGAATTTGTTAAGCGAGTCGCTAACTTAATTTGAACCTAGAGAACAGAGAGTCAGATTCTGAGTCGATATTCCTCAGAGAGAACATCACAGGAAAATTACCTTTAATCTGGCAAGAAAATTGGTTGCGAACTTTCCCTACTGAGAACTTTGTCGGGAAGGACGTCGCATTTTCAGCCACATCGAGATACCAGTAATTGCTAGAGTCAGCAAACCCAAAGCATTGAGGAAAGGATAAATTACCTCTAAATTAAGGCTGCCAAAGTGACCTTTGTGCCAATCCAGCAACCAGTTGAAATCACCGCCCTTGCCGCTGAGGTCTACCATTTGATAAACCGAACCGGTGATTAATGTCAGTAGGATTGGCAGAAGCATGATTGGGGCTAAAGCGCGATGGAGTTGGCGCAGACGAGCTTGATACATTCTCATGGTGATCTAGTTATGAATTTGCAGTAACCTGAACTTGATAATAACGTAGGAACAATAAGCTGCCTTAAACCTCAAAGAAACATCTCTTCCGTTTTCAAGAATTCATAAAATTTTGATATAAATGTACCAGCAAAAGCCAACCTTTAAAATTATTTTTCTAAGAGCATTTTTCCAGGAAATTGCCTTCAATTTTAGGTAGGGAGCAAAGCAAGAGCGCCCCTACAGAGTTATGGCGAATTGCTCTAACAACTTAGGAAAGTTGCTCAATCAATATTCAGCGCTAACTATTAGAGAAAACCCGTAAAATTAAGCAATTAAATAAAAGCTGTTATCCTTGAATTGATCCAGATGATCTGATTAGTCCCTAGGCTTATGGATATTTTAATTGTCGAGGATGAACCCGAAATCGCCAAGCTGATCAAACTAACATTAGAAAGAGAAGGATTTTCCTGCAACTATTGCGGTGATGGACTAGCTGCATTACAAACCTTTGCCAAACAACAACCAGATGTAATCATATTAGATTTGATGCTTCCTGGATTGGATGGATTAGAAGTGTGTGCCAGAATTCGCCAAAAGCCGGGGGCAAAAGACCCGTATATTTTAATGTTGACCGCTAAAGGTGAAGAAATAGACCGCGTTATCGGTTTATCCACAGGTGCGGATGATTATTTAGTCAAACCCTTTAGTCCAACAGAACTGGTAGCCAGAGTCAGGGCTTTATTAAGGCGAAGTTTGCGTCACGGCGGACAGAATTTAGTCTACCGTACCCAACATTTTACAGTTGATGTAGATCAGCGGATTGCCAGCCGCCACCAAAATTCTGGTGAAGAGCAAACCTTAGATTTGACCACCTTAGAATTTAACTTATTGGGGACATTTGTCAGTCAGCCAGGTAGAGTTTGGAACCGCACCCAGCTAATTGATAAACTTTGGGGAGATAACTTTTTTGGAGATGAAAGAGTAGTAGATACTCATGTAGCGCGGTTACGGAAAAAAGTCGAACCAGATCCAGCCAATCCAACATTTATCAAAACAATAATTGGTTTTGGTTATAAATTTGAAGACTCCGCAACATCTTAAAACCCATCCCCAAAAATCCTCTTCATCTGTGTTCACTCCCCCTCATTACCCCACCCCTCTCGTTCTCCCCTAAAAGGAGAGAAAGGAGAGAGGACAAAAGACTAAGACATTTATTCACGGGGGAAGATAGAGGAGTAGATTTTATATTTTTGTCCATCTGTAGTTGCTTTTATCACAAAATATTTTTCAATCCATGAGTAAAACTGGATTGCGTAGAACAAGGTCATTACCTTTAGCATCGCGCCTTTTTTTCTCCCACCTTTTAGTCATGATGGTAGGAGTAACCAGTCTTGTAATTATCGGTAAACTATCTTCCCCTCGCTTATTTATTCTGCATCTACAACAACTAGAAGGAAAAGGCGTCACATTGCGCTATGCTCGTACCTACTTGATCGATGGTTTTGAAACAGCCTGGAATCGCAGCACATTATGGGCAGTAATGGCCGGTGCCACTGCAGCAGGTGGACTCAGTTATTGGGTTTCCAAAAGGATTATGAAGCCTCTAACTCAGATTGAACAAATTACTCAAAAGTTTGCTGCAGGACATTTGGAAGAGCGATTACCACCTAGTGAAATTCCCGAATTCAACAGATTGGCTACCAGTTTTAACCGCATGGCTGTTAGTTTAGAAGGTGTAGAACACCGACGCAGAGAATTAGTAAGTGACCTAACTCATGAACTACGAACACCTTTAACAGTGCTTCGTGGTTATTTGGAAGAACTCGCGGAGGGTAGGATTGAAGCGACACCAGAAGTTTATCAGCAACTAGGAAAAGAAACCAGGCGTTTAGAGCGTTTAATTAACGATTTGCAAGAACTTTCTAAGGCGGAAGCTGGATATTTACCGATTAATCTTAGGCAGATGCATTTGCGTCCTTTGTTACAATCTTTAGTGCAGAAGTTTTCTGATCAATTGCTAGAAGATGGCCCACAATTACGCTTAGAATGTCCCGAACAATTACCTTTAGTGATGGCGGACATTGACCGAGTGGAACAGGTAATGGTTAACCTGCTTGGCAATGCTATTTCTTATACAGAAACTGGTTCAATTACTGTTAAGGTTTGGACTCAAAGCGAAGAGGAAAAGAATCGTAGTCCTCAAATGTGGGTTGCGGTAACTGATACAGGAATTGGGATTGCACCCCAAGATTTACCTCATGTCTTTGAGCGTTTTTGGCGGGCTGAAAAGTCTCGCAACCAGCATACTGGAGGTACAGGCATAGGTTTGGCGATTAGTCAACAGTTGATTGCATTGCAAGGCGGTGAAATTTCAGTGCAAAGTGAAATTGGTAAGGGGAGTACTTTTCAGTTTTATCTACCTCTGGCTTGATGGGGAGATGGGGAGAAAAAATAATTATAACTTTGTAAAAGCGATATAGAACCCATTTGGGATCTTGATCAAATAGTATAATCAAGGAAAAATGCCTTATTCAAGCAGTTTGACCGATAAAGAGTGGGAAATTATTGAACCCCTGTTACCTAAGAAGAAAAGAACCAAACCCCCAACCTGGAGCAAGAGAGAAATCTTAGACGGGGTTTTGTATCAACTTAAGAATGGTTGTAATTGGTGTGACTTACCCAAGGATTTACCTCCTTACTCAACAGTATTTTGGCACTACAAACATTGGCGAACACAAGGAGTCATCGAGGGCATCAGGGATATCTTGCATGGTCAAGTCCGGCAACAGGTAAAAAAAAAGCCAAATGGACAACCTTAATAATCATTGACTCACAAGCGGTGAAAAATACTTGTAATGCCAGTGTCGAGTCGAAGGGGTTTGGTTTTTACAAAGCCACGAACGGAATTAAAAGGCACTTAGCTGTGGATACTTTGGGGTTTCCTTTCTTTAGTCATTGTACCAAAGCTAATGTATCTGATGATCAGGGATTAATTGAAATGTTGTCAGACAACATCGATTATTTCAAATCTAAACCCGTCAACATTCCCAAAATCACCATCCTTCTTGACAACGGATATCACCCCAAAAAACTGGAGGAAGAGTTGAAAAAAGTTTATCCTCAGATCATGAACAAGATTAGGTTGAAGTTATCGCCCAAACCGTCCAAAGAGCAAAAGAAAAAGGAAGGAAAAATGGGCTTTGTCCCAGTCAAAGCCAGATGGGTAATCGAAAGAACTAATTCTTGGATGGAAAGATGTAAAAGTTTGGTCAAGAATTTTGAAAGAACTCTCGCTCATGCCACCACCAAGGTTAATCTTTGTTTTGTTCGACTGATGCTTGAAAGATTGGCGACTGGTTAAATAGATCCCAAATGGGTTCTATAGGGTGAATATACGGAAAGTTTCGGCTTTTTGTGATACGGGGGTTGACTAGACGGAAAATTTCGGTCTAATAATATAGTTGTTCTGGCTGGAATTAAATGTTACTGGTTGGGAATACTAAGATTGTCGCCAGCCACAACAACACTTCGCTGCAACCGACAGCCGAATGCAGCGAAAAAAGCTAACCGAGTCGCGAAGCGGCCGCGGTTGAGCTAGTCCGTTATGCGTCAATCGCCTCATATTTATGTGCGTGAAAGATGCAAATCGGGGAGATCGTTGATGAACTGATCGTAAAATTGACATTTAAGCTGATATGCATTCTCTTGAAGATTAAGGCAGTAAACTAGAGCATCTTCAGATGAAATGAGTCTCTTTAAATGAATCGCCAGTTCTTGAGAATGGGTCAATCCGCCTAGAATGCTTTCTTGTCCAAGATCTGAATTTCTGCTGTCATGGATCATATGGAAATAATAGAACTCTGATCTAATTTTGTGTGGTGATTGTCCGTTTGATAGGCGTTTAGAAATTCGTTGCCAGAGACAGGAATACTCAACTGAGACCAGCACCTCTGCCCAAAAGCGAAGAAATGCAACTAACCCTACCTGACAATGCTTTTCTCCCAGACAACTGACTAGTCGCTGATAGCTCTCATTGCTAACCTTTTGAGTAGTGGGAGTTTGCGGTGTTATTAGTATCATTTCAGAAGTCGCGCCTAGATTGAGCAGATCTTGGAAAAGTAGCTCTCGATGAGAAGGCAGGGGAATCCCTTTTGTATTGCGTGGAAATTCCTCATTCAGAATCCCTCTAACTGTCCGTTTGATCTGCTCATCAGTCAGAGCATCAATCACAAATTCGTAAAAGTTGACGATAGAAAGTGATAGAAAGCGTCGCTGGATCAGAATTGCCAGCAGATTTTGCCAAGAGAGCGCATCAATCTGGTTAAACAATGGATGAGAGCTAAACTTCGTAATCAAGGAAATCTCATAATTGTTGAGGGTTTCAATCATAATTTTTAACTTGTAAATAAGATTTTCAGATCATTTCTCCAATTTTGATTTGGATCTGGATCAAAGCGACGAGCGACTTGCCACATCAACTCAAAATCTTTTTGCAAGGTATGCGTGATGAGTTGATTAGCAGAGTTTAGCATCAGCTCTAACTGGAACGTATTAATAGCAAGCGCTCCGTGTAGAAAAGGTGCTGCCAACATATAACGACCTGCTCGATAAATGGCTAGAGAAGGCAGCGTGTCATACAGCTTAATCTCAAGAGGTTTAGAATTACCTGAAACTCTGATAACTTTTTCTAACATCTCCAGATTGGCAATCACGCAATCTCGAATATCAATCTCATCCCCGACGCGATTATTGGCATACTGCCTGAGCACCTCTTCCCTCAGTTTTGCCGCTTCGGAATAGGGCCAAGCCAGCAATATTCTGATCTGAACGCCATTTTGCAAACATCGAGTGAAATGTTCAAAATAGTCATTCAAGTTGGGCGCAAAGGTTTGAAGAATATCAACCTGCTTATGGTCTGGATCATCGGAAGCGATCGCGCGATCAATTGCCTTTCCAAAGGCATCTCTAGGGAAATTGGGGTAAATGTAATTCAATCCGATTTCCGAAAAGAATATATCGCCATTCTGGTAGTGAAGATATTGCTCAGACAGATATTTATGAAGTTGCGGAAGTTTGTGTCCTTTGCCAACAATTTGAAATTTTTTATAGATATTCTTTAGCCTTTGAGTAAACGCTTCTTCTGCGATGATTGCGTATGACTGATTGTAGACTGTCAGTAATTCATTTTTAGTTTGGCCTTGAGCTTCTTGGATGCACATAATCACCTCCATTTCAAATGAGGTCAGTGCATACTCTTGACGCTTACAAAGTGCTTCTAAAAAAGAATTCCAGCTCATAGCAAGTCATGTATTAGAAATGGACATAGGGAAAGAGCATTGTCTGCCCCTTACACTTGATTACACTTCACTACAGTTTCCCAATATTGACGCATCTCTGGATACGTTCAATGATGATTCTACCGCTTAAACCCTGAAGGGCATAACAATCACGCACCCCACTGGATCACCCATCTAGAGTTGCTGTAACACCTCGCTAGTGAAAAAGGATAACAACGATGACAACTGATATTGCTCTGGGCGATCGCTATCAAATCGAAGAATTATTGAGTCAAAAAGCTGGACGACGAACTTTTTTGGCGAAAGATCGTCAATCTCAAGTTCCAGTCATCATTAAACTACTGCGATTTGGAGATGGTTTTGAGTGGGACGATTTCAAATTGTTCGAGCGAGAAGCCGCCACGCTTAAAAATCTCGATCACCCTAGAATTCCCAAATACCTCGACTACTTTGAGGTTGATGCAGTCGATACTCGCGGTTTTGCTTTAGTGCAATCTTATATCGAGGCTCCTTCACTTGCAACTCTCACCGCGAGAGGGCGCAAATTTTCCGAAGCTGAAATTATCGAACTCGCCGATCTCTTGTTAGATATACTGTCTTATCTTCACCAGCAACATCCCCCTCTCATTCACCGAGATATTAAGCCGAGCAATATTCTACTTGGCAATCGCTCTGGTAATAGTATTGGTGATGTCTATCTCGTTGATTTTGGGTCAGTACAAACGGTTGCGAAAAAAGAAGAAGGAACCATTACAATCGTTGGTAGTTATGGCTATATTCCTCTCGAACAATTTGGTGGACAAACGACAACAGCCTCGGATTTATATAGTTTGGGAATGACGTTAATTTATCTCCTGACGGGCACGCACCCCGCAGAATTACCCCAAGTAGATGGACGGGTGAAATTTAATGCCGAGATTAGCAAGCGGTTCGAGCGATGGCTAGAAAAAATGACCCATCCCCATCTTGACAAACGATTCGATAGTGCCAAAGCAGCGCAAGTTGCGCTGAAATCTGAAGATGGCAGCTATGGGAATTTCGATCAATTAAAACCCGCTCATACTCAAATTCGTCTATACCGTGATCGAAATCGATTACAAATCACTTGGCACCAAGCAAATGAAAATTTCCATTTCCAGATGTTTTTTGGATTGTTATTTTGTTTCTTGATTAGTATTTACATCCCATTGGGGTGGATGTGTTTTTTCTTGCTTCTTGCAGGATTAACTGTTTCTCCCAAAAAAACAAATTATTGTTCTAAAACAAACTATCATCTAATTATTGATGATCGCCATATTTACAACTTGAAAGATCGCAGACTGGAGCGTAAGCCTATCAAATTATCAGAGCATCCACGGTCGCAAATCGAAATCTTGGCGTACAATCCTGGCTATACATTCGACCAATGTTTAGATACAAACGGCGAAATTATTCAAGGGAGTACCATTACTATCCCGCCAAAATTGTATTTATATTGTGGAGAATTTGAATATTCTCTTCCTGATAAATTCGCTTCTACGAAATTTTCCCAAGCAGAATTATGGTGGTTGGGTCACGAATTAAGTGACTTTCTCAATCTCGAACTCCAAGTCATTTATCCCACTCCTAAAGTACCTCCCGCACCCTCTTGTGGAGGTGGTTGCTGATGAATGAAACAGAAGCCGAACTGTACGCTAAACTTTGTAAATTTAAGCTAGACGATCCTACTGCTCCCTATCCCATGTCGGCTAAATTAGCATGGGAATATCATTGGAGTGAAATTTATACTTTGCGGGCGATGTGCGAATATAAAAAATACATTTTTTTAGCCGCTATCGCTGAAGGTATGGTATCACCATCGAGTGCGATCGATTGCGTCTGGCACTATCATTTACTCTATACCCATTCCTATTGGGAAGAGTTGTGTGGCAAGATTTTGAAAAAATCACTCCATCATTATCCCGGTGATAGCGGATCTAGCCAGCGATATGATTACACGATCGAACTCTATCAAAATTATTTTGGTTCACCGCCTGCCGATATTTGGGATTTTCCCCCATTCCATAGCAATCACCTCGATCGGCACCAACGTTATTGGCAAATTCCCAATCCGATTTATTGGGTGAAAAAACATCTATCTTTATCTGTCTTTCATCATTCAGGCGGAAGAAGAGACGAAACGGTAGATTGCAACGCATAACAATCCCGTTGTACACCGACCGGATCAAGATTGTCGGTAAGATCGAAAGGTTACTAACGGCGGGTGAACGGGGGGGCGTTGTTGCACGAAAAGATGTCAAATGGGTTCTATAACAGACGGAACGCTTGTCCTAACAACTGACCACTGACCACTGACCACTGACAAATCTTTGACACAAGATGGTCATCAATTTGCCATAAGTAATTGTTATTTTTATGTGTAAACACTGGAAGAACTTTGCCTATCGCTTGCTTGTTGTTATGCCGATATTTATTCCTGCATTTTTCTGGCTATTTTTGTTAACAATTTCTGGTGTGTTAGTCATCAATTACCTATTTCCCAATTAATTTTTATATCAAAAGCCAAAGTAATCGGCTGCCATTTCCACGAACATCAGTGACTTAATCGTATCTCCAATATCCTTTCCGTAACCTCTGCGTTTCTCTGCGTAAAACTCAGCGCTCTGGAGCGTAAAAAAAACACTCCGATTTGATATAAACCCTCCCCTCTCAACTTTTTTCAGGTTCTGGCTCTAGCCATTTAGCAAATTCTGTAGTAAAAGTTCCCCTAAAAATAGAGTCTCGAATTCTTTGGGTAAAGCGAATCAATTCAGTGACATTGTGTAGGGAAATCAAAGTATAGCTGAGAACTTCCTTAGATCGCGCCAAATGACTCAGATAAGCGCGGGTGAAATTCTGACAGCAATAACAAGGACAAGTAGGGTCTAAAGGAGTAAAATCTTCCTTAAACTTGGCATTTTTCAAGTTCCAGCGTTCTCCCTGTACCAAAGCAGCACCGTGACGCCCTAAGCGAGTGGGAATGACACAATCAAATAAGTCTATCCCAGCGGCGATCGCCCGTACCATTTCCCGATAAGTCCCCACACCCATCAAATAACGAGGTTTATCTGCTGGTAAATAAGGCGCAGTCGCGTCAACAATTTGATGGATGAGTTCTGGAGGTTCCCCCACACTGACACCACCAATCGCATATCCAGGTAAATCCAGCGACACCAAAGATTCAGCAGTAGCGCGACGCAAATCTAGGTAGACGCCACCTTGTACAATGCCAAACAGCGCTTGCTCATTAGTCCTCGTGTGTTCATTTATACAGCGTTTCAGCCAGCGATATGTACGCTCAACCGACGCTTCTACGTCTTTTCGCTCTGCTGGATAAGGGGGACATTCATCAAATGCCATAATCACATCTGCCCCTAGTGCATGCTGAATCTGAATTGAGCGCTCTGGTGTCAGATTAATCAGCCTGCCGTCGCGGGGAGAGCGAAATGTTACACCTTCTTCCGTAATTTTGCGTATTTTACTCAAGCTAAACACCTGGAAGCCACCGGAATCGGTAAGCATTGGGCCTTTCCAACCCATGAAGCGATGTACACCACCTGCTTTTTTAACGATGTCTTCACCTGGTTGTAGGTGGAGGTGATAGGTATTTGCTAACACCATTTGCGCTTGTGCGTCTTCTAGGTGCGCTGGGGTGAGAGTTTTGACATTGGCCAGGGTTCCTACTGGCATAAATTTGGGCGTTTCTACGACACCGTGAGGTGTGAAGAAAACACCGGCGCGTGCTTTACTATGGCTACAGGAGGCTTGACATTGAAAGGAAAATGTCTTGTTTGGTGGGTGCAAAGTTTTTAACTGTGAGGAGAATTTATTGGTTTCCAAAGTATCAATTATCCAATTTTCTGGAGCAACTTCAACAAAAAGTGCAATACGCTGGTGTATATCGCGTTCATATCGATTAATCGTGTTTCGTGATAACCCTAGTGCATCAGCAAACTGCTCTTGAGTCATTCCTAATTGATTACTGTATCCTTGCAAATCGGATCTGCGTTTCAGTGACCACAATAAAGTTGTCAGGTAATTGTTCAAGATATCTGTTAAACAACCGCTTCAAAGTATTGATTTTATTCGCGGATTGTTGATTCTGAAGACGTAGCAGAATAACGCCTTTGTGAGGGTGCTGTTCCCGGTAAACTTTTTCGCCGAAGTCCTTGTCGCTGGTGATTAAAATCCAGTTTTCAGAGAAAGACTTTTGAATAATATCGTCATCATCCATTCCTCGTGCTTCCTGATAAACTGAAAACACTTCATAACCCTGCTCATGTAGCCAACCTGCCACAACTACACCAGTGTTCTCGTCTACCAAAAAGCGCATCTATGCCATCTCCACGGCAAATGGCATGAAGCTGGTGCTTTCCAGTGACCGAGATGCGAACAAAAGACAGGCTTGGATGTCTGCTTCGACTAAGCCTTCATATTCTTCGAGAATTTCTGCTACTGTTTAATGTCTTTCATGAAATAAGGGGCGATCAGCTTCGCTGGTGCGATCTGCGCAATCGCGATTTAGCGATAGCGAAGCGCAGAGCGCCCTTTTCTAAAAAACAATCACCAAAATCATACCAATGAAACATTCTGAATGGCTTCGCCTGAAAACTCTTAGCGTAGCGGTAGCGAGTCTTCGAGCGTCAGGCGACAGGATTGTTATGTCTTTAAAAGCTATAAGATAATATGAAGGCAGTCCCGAAAAGGGATGTTAGTGACAAAGGAGCAAGCGTGTGCAAACGATACTTTTAAGCCACGAAGAAGTTGCAAGGCGTGCAAGAAAACTTTACGAGAACAGCATCCGCCAAAATGTGGAGTTAGAAGATAACATCGGTAAGATGGTAATAATCGACATCGAAACAGGCGAGTACGAAGTTGACAAAACTGGTTTGCAAGCCGCAAGAAATTTGAGCGAAAAAAATCCAAACGCTCGACTCTTTGGTATACGAATTGGGTACAATGTTGCAGCTTCCTTCGGTGGTGTCATGGAGCGAGTTAATAAGTGATTTCTGGCATCGTCAGCGATGGACACGCAACTGTTGCCATAGCGTTTCGTTTTGCACACCGTTCAGACCTATCTATTGAATTTGTCATAGACACAGGTTTCACCGATTACCTCTGCTTACCTCCAGAAGCAGTTGCTTTGTTAGGTTTACCATTCAAATATGCGATGCCTGTGAACTTGGCTGATAACAGTGAAGTCATACTACCAGTTCATGAAGCTGTTATTCTTTGGGACGGGGAAGAGCGAGAAGTTCGTGTCCTTGCTACAGGACGAAGACCTTTGCTGGGAACTGCTCTGTTAGAGGAGCATGAACTTGTGGTTCAATTCACGCTAGGTGGTTTGGTGACAATTGATGCGTTGTAGTTGTCTGGGATAGAACGCGATCGCATTCCACTCACCAACAAACGCGATTCCTTTGGATAGCTACGCTTCAAACACCTAAAGTTAGAGTGAAGAGAAATTCTAGACTGTTAGAAGATTAACGCCCGCAAGCAATCATGTTCGACTTAAAATAGTGGAAAGCTTGATATAGGTTTTTTATGAGCATCAGCCTCACACCCAACCAAGAGCGCTTTATTCAAACCAAGCTTCAAGCTGGGAAATACCGCTCCGCGGAAGAAGTTCTTGAAGTTGCCCTACGCTTGTTTGATGAGTACGATCGCGCTGAAACTAAATGGGTGGAGGATGTGCGAGAAAAAATTGATGAGGCGATCGTGGTATCAGACCATACACCACCCATTGACGGTGAAACTTTCGTCAACCAAATTATAGAACGGTTTCAACAAGTTCGTCAGGCACAAGAATGAGTCGCTATGTTATCAATATTCTCGCTAGTCGAGATCTCAATGAAATTGCCGACTACTTTGCCGAAACTAACCTTGAAGCGGGTGAGCGTTTTTTCCGTGAATTCAACCGTAAGTGTCAACAATTAGTTTCTTTCCCAAACAGTGGGAAAAGTTACGCAAAAGTCCGTACTGACTTGCGAGGATTGCCTCTTGAAGGCTATATCATTTTCTACAGAGTTTTGGATGATGGCGTTGAAATTTTGCGTGTTGTGAGTGGTCGTCGCAACTTCCCTTCTCTTTTTGAAGAGTCTAATTGAAACACTCTCTCCACCAGTTGTAAAGGTAAGCTGATGATAAAACATTATGGGAGAGGCGATGCCTATGACTTTACTCGAAGCTGATCGCACTTTACCCACTAACAAACGTGATGCCTTGATCTCTTCATAGATTCTTTACATTCCGGATTAATGACACGTGCTTAGGAAAAGCTATAACAGTGGAGTGTTAGATATATGAGCCTAAGAGTATGACTGATCCAGTAAGTTTGTCTGTAGGAGCAGTAGCAGTTCTAGTTGCTACAAAAGCTTTTGAAAAGACAGGAGAAAAGTTAAGTGAGAGTACATGGAATCTAGTCAGTAAATTTTTGAGTTCACTGAGACGTAGAGATCCAGCAACTGCAACTGCCATTGAAAAAGTAGCTCAACAACCTGAGCTAGCACAGCAACAGCCGGATGACTTTGGTATTGCTGTTTTAATCAATAAAGTAGAAGAGTCCGTTGAGAATGATCAAGAAATAGCGCAGGCTGCTCAATCTATTGCTGATGCACTACGGTCTCAACTAGGAACTAAAGTTTTCAACTCAACTAAGCTAGCAGAGCAGATTGCTGTCGTAGTTCAAGGTGGTAACGCTGACTTTCGAGGGGCAAGTTTTTTTTAATTCAGACTACTAAACCAGAGGGAGTGAAGCAAAAGCTAGCTTCAATCTGGCTATCCCCAAAGTTTAAGAAAGTGATAGGTGTTGTTTGCACAACACCTGTACTCATAATTGTGATTGCAAGAATATGGTTTCCTGAGCCGCCAAAGCTTCATCTTCTTGACACAATTGATGCTCAGTCAAACATTGTGGCACTGAGGTTTATGAGCTACCGTGCTGAACTGAGGACTCGTAATAGCCTAAGGCTAATTTATGAGGCTCCTACACTGATTAGTGCTAGTGGTAACACACCTATAAAGCTTTGGGATTGGAGAACAAAAAGACTTTTAAATAGCTTTAGCAACGCCTCAAGCAACACTTTATCACTGGCGGTTAGTCCAAGTAGGAACCTGATTGCTACAGGACATGGGAATTTCCGAGATGATAAATCTCCTCAAGAAGCGCAAATTAAAATCTGGGATAAGAAGACTGGTAAATTGCTCAAAACTCTTAAGGGTCATACAGAGCAGGTTCGCTCAGTCGCATTTAGCCCAGATGGTAATCGTTTGGTATCTGGTAGTCAGGACAAAACCTTAAACTTATGGGATATTAATAGTGGCAAACTGATTCAAAGCATCTCAGCACATACGGATCACTTAACGTCTGTTGCTTTTAGTCATGATGGTAAAACTATCGCTAGCGGGAGTGATGATAAAACCATCAAGATATGGAGTGCTAATAATCTAAGATTACTTCAGACATTAGAAGGTCATCAAGGACAGGTTTTATCAATTGCCTTTAGTCCCAACGACAAATTTATAGTAAGTGGAAGTGGAGAAGATGGTTTCGATCAAAAACAGGAAAACAGTGTCAAAGTCTGGAATTTGACGACTGGAACTGTTCAAAATACTTTAACTGGCAATGCTGGATGGGTATGGTCAGTTGCCATTAGTAATGACGGTAATTTTATTGCAAGTGCTAGTTATGATGGCACTGCCAGGGTCTGGAACTTGCATACTGGTCAGTTAGTAGGAGTAGGGGCTGAACACCTAAAAGAAGTTTATTCTGTAGTGTTCAGCCCAGATGATAAGGTTCTAGTGAGTGGTAGTGATGACGGTAAGCTTAGACTTTGGAAATTACGTCCCTAAAACAATGAACTACTTGTATCCACAAGTTCTAACGGATCTCATACTCCTCCATGACCATTGATCCCAGCAAGTATACCGAGACCTGTAATTAGAATTGGCGCTACTTGGGTTATTATTGTTGGCACTACTTGGATTCTTGTAAGTAGAATTGGCACTACTTGGGTTATTATTGTTGGCGCTACTTTGGCTTTGAGTGTTACTACTACTTTGACTATAAGAAGATTGAGCCATGACTGGAGATACTGAAAGCATCATAACAGTTGCTAGCCCTACGAATGAAGTCAAGCGGGAAGAGGTTTCTCTCATTAATCATCTCCTGAATGAATAATTTAATATGTGAATGTTGGATGAAAAGTGGTGCGATGCCTTCCTGAGATAAATGTTTCCCTTCGTAGCTATTATCTTAATCTCATAATCATAAATTTAGCAATCTGTAGGGAATACACACAGAAACAGGCAAAGCTATAATTACCGTAGCCTCTAGCCACGTTGCATATTCCTATGACTCAGAGCCTGAAACTGGAACTGAACGATCAGATTTTCACCGCGATTCAACAACAAGCTGAAGCGATTGGCATTCCTCCTGAGCAGTTAGCTGCAAAATTGTTAGAGCAGCAATTTGGGCAAGTATTCAAATTATTGCTATCTGAAGCCGAAAAAGAGGCAGCACGAGCCAAATTTGAACGCCATTTTGGGACACTTAATCTTGAACATCGCACTGCTTAGATGAAGAGTGCTGGAGAAATGTGAAAAAACTCTCCCAACGCTTTAGCTTGGGCTTTGCTAATTGCTCTTTTGCCATTAACTATCTCTGAAACAATACCTTTTGAACCTATAACTCCAACTAAATCTGACTGCTTAAGCTCTCGCGCATCCATAAGATGCAATAAAATATTCTGTGGAGATGAGGGTTCTACAGGAAACTGAGAATCTTCATATATTTCCACAAGTATAGACAGTAATTCCAGCAGGGAATTTTCCTCTAGAGTAAGTTCTTCTCCACGTTCCATCATTTGTTCTATGGATTCAAGAGTACGATTGTACTCTTCTTCAGAAGTAATGATTTTGGGCTGATATGCTGCAAGTAGAGAACCGTAGGTTTTGCTGTCTAAGGTGATAGTCATGATTCAATAAGTATATTAGTCAGTGAAATTTCCTACATTTTGTAGGCAGGGAGTTTATAAATCCCCGCCAGCAT
>JAYFMV010000094.1:0-31819 GCA_042408245.1 Potamolinea sp. | reverse complement strand
TGCCAGTGGCTGGCGATGCAATTGACCCGTCCCTTCGACATTTTCAGTGTTCTGATTTTAGCGATTAAGCCAGAAAAGCTTACTGTTGCGCAATTACGCTTGTTGCATTTGTTTAAAACTAAAACAAGCAAGGTAATCTCCATCGCCGCTGCTGTCTTTATGTTCTGGGTACTGTGGCAAATCTACAAAATGGCACCCGTGGCTGCAGCAGTTGCTCCCTTGTCACCAGGATGGCACATGGCTGGATTGCTCGGAGCCGCAGTGGTTTTCCTCGTAAGCAATTTGTTCTTACAAGTACCTCTGAGTGTCGCACAAGTCCTGCTCACGAGCGAGTCGGAGTTTGCCGCGACCGAACCCTTATTCCCTAGAAAAAATTCCCCAGGACTTTACAATACCAGGTATAAAGGTAAATAAAATTTTGCCTATTGCCGTACAAGAGATATCCTCTGACCCAAAATGAGGTTGCGGCTTGGAGATTTTGGATGGATGTTGCTGAAGGCACAATTTGAATAAAGTAGCTAGGCTATGCTAGTAGTAACGCTAAAAGTGCAGTAAAAAGCGCTAATAGACGATTTTTGCATACATTCTCTTAAGAAACATATGGCACCTTCAGTTACTTCCGAATCTACTCCCTTCTCCCAAGACACTCAAATTTGGGAAAGCCTCAAACAAGCGATCGCTGCTAGTTCAGGATTTGGGCGTTGGCAGATGGAACATCCACACTTGGAACAACTTCAGGAATATAGCCTTGATAACCGTGTGCGTCGATATCTCCGCGAAACCTTAGAAACTCTAGCTTACTAACAGGTGTGTGTTGGAGCGTTTGATTAAAGCCCAATACGTGGTAGACGCCCAATCACACTTTTAATTTTCCCAGCAACTTCCACAAGGCGATCGCCTTCGACATGAACCTCTGGGGTGGGGTAGTTTTCCAATATCTCAATCAGTGTAATTTTCCCATCGGCCAGCGCACAACTGACAAGAGCACCTCGCAAAGATTCCCGATTTGCTCGATTAGTTGGAGTATGAACCACCTCACTGACTTGATCTAGCATCAATTCCCCAAGACGGCTATTGAGTAGCTGATAGAGGAAAATGGGATTGACACTGAATTCTTGCCTCATTACGCGCCGCAACTCATCGGGTTCTCTTTTAGCTAGTTTGAGATAAGAGCGCAGGGAGTCTGAGAGTTCACCAGTTTTGGCAAAGCTTGATAGTTCGGGAACCGACACCGATTCCCGCAAAATATTATACTTGAGCACTACTGATTCGGCTGCATCAGCGGGTGCACTGTAGGAAAAAGCACCTAGGAGTACAACTAAACCAAAGATCAAACGCAGCGAGCGTGGCAAATAACTATATATTTCTCTCATTTGAGACATTTTAGCACTGATTTATTTTAAGAAAAAATCAAGAAGTCTCATAAAATTCCAGCCCATTTCCTTCCCAAATCAAAGGCGTAGATGAGTTGAAGTAAATGGTATTAACAGCCAAGTTACCGAAATTGAAGACAACGCGATCGCCCAATCCTACTTGTGCATGATAGAGAGCTTCCTCAGCCTCGGTAATTAACTTGTCAGTTGATGATTCAGGGGCAGGAACAACACTTGCAACCCCCAAGCTGAGAGTTAGTAACTTGCTAACCTGAGAACCAGCACGGGATATAGCCTGAGCCTTAACCTGAGAGCGAATAGTTTCGGCTACCTGAACGGCTCCTGTGGCTTGAGTATTAGGCAAAATTACAGCAAATTCTTCACCCCCGTAGCGGGCTATAAAATCAGCTGAACGCTTGATAACTCGACCCATGATATTAGCAACCTGCTTAATACATTCATCCCCTGCAAGATGTCCGTAGGTATCATTGTAAGCCTTGAAAAAATCTATGTCACAGAGAATTAGAGACAGCGGTTTCTGCTCCCGTAGCAATCGTTTCCATTCCCGTTGGAGGTACTCATCAAAACAGCGTCGATTAGCAATACCCGTCAACTCATCTACAGAGACAAGGCGTTGCAACTTCTGCTCTAGAGCCTCTATTTGAGCTTTGAGCCGATGCTCTTGTTCAATCTGTCGTTTTAGTTCGATCATCGCCCATTGACGCCCAAGCAAGCGGCGGATTCGCTGATACAAAACTGTCCAATGAATAGGTCTTGTGATATAATCTGCTGCACCAACCTCAAAAGCTCGGTCAACGGATGCTTGATCTTTGAGGGCAGTAATCATCACAACCGGAGGAAAATCATCACCTAGAAGACTTTGTAGTTGAGCGCAACAAGTAAAGCCATCCATCTGGGGAAGATTAGCATCCAGCAACACCAAATCTGGCTTAAGCTGAACACAAGCCTCTAAACATTCTTCTCCGTTGGGAGCTTCGGCGACATGGTATCCTTCTTTTTTCAGGGCACGACGCAGCAGCAGTCGCCTAGTCTTCTTATCAGCTACAACAAGAATGAGGGGTGGGCTGTTATGAAAGTCAGGATTAATCATGTTTTAGCTACAGCAAAGCGTTAGCGCGTCAGAGAAAAAAGGCGTGAAGTTGCTTGAGGTGAAGCGATTACCCCCTCAAGCAGAAGTTGCCAAAAGTTCTGTCTGACTTGCTTTACGACAGACAGGGGCAATAAACTTCTTAAAGTCGTCTTTGATTAGTCACAAGCCCATCACTGCTTGCGTCATATTTTCAAATATCAATGGTTGACTCTGACTTGATACTCCCCGTGCCTTATTTATTGGTGGGGCTTATTGTGTCTAGTTGTAATCAGTTTTCCGATTACTATACAGACACGATTTCTGTAAATGCTTGAGGTATCTAGTACCTCCTTCCATCATTACTTTTATTTATAAGCTTGTCAATTCCAAAGTCAAGCAATCTTTTTATCTGTGGAAAAGTCTTCTTAGGCTTTTGCGCTAGTTCAGCAATATAAAAATTCTTAAGCAGTGTGTAGTTGTTGGAATTGATTGGTTATCGCCTCCAATAATTGATTAATTTTCACTGGTTTGCTTAAATAATCATTAGCCCCTAATAACCTCGCACGATTTCGACTGTACTGGGTAGTCTCAGAGCTGAGAAAAATGAAAGGTATCTTAGTTGTGGCGACATTTTCGCGGATTTTTTGGAGAACAGTATAGCCATTGGCATTAGGCATATTAATGTCACAAATTATCAAATCAGGCTGTAATTCTTCTGCTAAAGTCAAGCCTTGACAGCCATCTTCAGCACTAATAACATTAAAATTTTCTAACTCCAAAAATTCAAAAATGATAGAGCGAATTATTTCGTCATCTTCAATGATCAAAATTAATTTTTTCATGGGTTTACCCTTGAAAATTATGAAAAAATATATTTAGTAATAGTAACAAATGGGGAATTTTTTGAGTTTAATCAGCAACTTGTAGAATTTCTTCTAAGAGGAAGCGGTCTGCGCTGCGCTTGCTCACTTCGCTATCGTAAGCTGAATTCTCAACCATCAACCGAGCCTTTGCCTCTTCATTAACGTATAGCCGACTGTTTGGTTCAATTCTAAAGTCTTGACCAAGAACGAAACCCTGATTCTCAAGCTTAGCCAATGCCAAATTCATCGCGACCTCATTTAAATCAACTTCAGGTTCAAGATAACTAGAATTGCGCATTAGCCAGCGAAAAGCATCAAAGTCAGTCTCAGCTAACTGATAGATTGCTTCTGTCAAGACAGCTTCAACACATTGAGGATTGGGTAAAACAGTAAGAAAGTCTTTGAGAGAGAGAACCAGAGAAGGAGTTTGAGTTCTAAATACATCTACGGCTAATCCAACGTGTGGCTCATGGGTAGTAGGTAAATGCATAATCACTATTTTTAACCCTTATCAAGAGGAGACTCTAGGTAGACAGTAGAACCAGCACCCAAATTGAGACCGATAGGTAAGGTAAATTGCAAGCGCCATCAACCTTCTAGAACCTTAGCGATGTTACTTCTGGAAGCGGGGGATAGATTAAGTAGCAGTTCTGGAAAGTTCTTTAACTGACATAAATAGAAGCAGCAAAATGAAACCTCTGAACTGCGGCTCAACCAGCGATCTGTCTAGCCATAAATTGAAAATAAGGGATGAATGTGAAGAATTTGTGAATGGAAAAGTAAGGTTTAATCTCTCCAGTGCAAAATTTCTCGGATCTGCTTAACCAAATCCATAGCCTTGAAGGGTTTCGTAATCACGCCTGCTACACCCAAGTCGATAAACTGCTTTTGTTCGCTAATCTTGGCCTTCGCTGTCAGCAAAATAGTTGGGATGTGCTTGGTTGCAGAATTTGCCTGCAATTGCCGAAAAGTAGTAGGTCCATCCATATCAGGGCATCATCACATCGAGGAGAATTGCATCCGGCTGGCTAATTTGAGCATTTTCCAAGCCTTCGCTACCTGAAGCTGCAGTAAAAACATCCCAGCCGGCGGCCGCTTCCAGGGATATTTGGATGATTTCCCGGATACCGTCTTCGTCGTCAATTACCAAAATCCGCTTGTTTGTCATGATTATCCTTCTCCACTATCAGCAACAGGGAGTGTAAAGTAAAAACTGCTCCCTTCACCTAAAGTACTCTCAACCCAGATTCGTCCACCGTGCTGCTGCACTATGCTACGGCAAATAGCTAAGCCCAAACCAGTTCCTCCTTTTTTGCGGGAATCGGAAGCATCAACTTGATGAAAGCGCTCAAAGATACTTTCAATTTTGTCAGCAGGAATGCCGCGTCCTTGGTCTTTAACTGTAAATAATACGGTGGGGTGGCGTCCCGTGGGTCGGGGGTCAGGCGGTGTTAGCGCCATGGGCTGCGGGTCGGAGCACAGGGGATAGGGAGAGTCTTGTGGGAGATTTCTCATTATCTCCTCATCCTCCCATCTCTGGTGAATTTCTGTCTCTTGCAGTTCTACATTTAACCAGACCGTAGAACCTTTGGGGGAAAATTTGATCGCATTGCCCACTAAGTTCGTCAGTAGCTGGATAATACGGTCAGGGTCAACATTTAACGGGATGGCTTGGGTACAAGTGGATAGGGTGATTCCGGCACGATTCGCCATCACTTGCATCATATCTATAGCTTTGACGATCAGCTCGTCAGCATTGCAGTCTTGCTTCAACAAGCTAATCCTGCCTGACTCTAAGCGTTCTAGTTCAAGGATATCGTTAACGAGCCGAACCAGACGCTCTGCGCTTTCGGCTGCAATGTCAATCACGCGGCGACCCTTGTCACTGTGAGAGTCTATCAGTCCGCTTGATAGCAGGTTGAGGGCCCCGTGAATTGAGGTCAGAGGGGTGCGTAATTCGTGGCTGACAACGGAGATGAACTCACCCTTCATCCGCTCAATCACCTGACGTTCTGTGATGTCTTCCCCGATACTCAAAGTACCGATCGCCTCACCTTGCAAATTTCTCAGTAGGGTGTTGTTCCAGGCGATTACTCTTTCTTCCCCAGATTTGGTGAGTATGGTGTTCTGGTTGTACTTATGAAATTCTTGATTGAGTAATTCTATGAACTTATTTTTTATTCCTTGCTTTTGGTGGGACGGTAGGAATGTCTCGAACCAGTCTACAGAGAGTACCTCTTCTTTTGTGTAGCCAACTAATTCCAGGAAAAAAGAATTTACATACTCTACTATGCCATCTTTGTCAAGTCCCACAACCACTAGGCGTACATTTTCCAACAAGGAACGCCAGCGCCTCTCTGCTTCCCGCAAAGTTGCTTCAATTTGCTTTTGTTGGGTAATGTCACGAGCAACGGTGGAAAGCATTTTTACGCTGCCGTCTGCTGATTTGTGGGCGATGATGAGTTGGCTGACGGGAATTTCCTGTTTGTTGTGCCTCAAAAATGCGGTTTCGCCTACCCATACACCATCACGGATGGCAGCAGGAATTCCTTGGTCGCGGACTATCTCATAAGCCCAATTTGGGTGAGCCTTGGGTATGGTGAAGTTAGCACAATCCTCATCTTCAGTTAATCCAAATATCTTCCTGCCAGAGCTGTTGATGTAGCTTAGTTGCCCATTAAGATTGGCAGAGGCGATGAAGTCTGAGGTAGCTTCCAGGATATCGATCAGTTTTGTTCGTTCTTCTTCTGCTTGCTTGCGTTCGGTGAGGTCGCTACCAATACCAAGAAAGCCAGTGATTTTGCCGTTGGTGTCGCGCAGGGCTGTGACTGATAGCAGCACAGGGAAAGTGGAACCATCTTTGCGAATGTAAGTCCATTCTCGCTCTTCGATTTGCCCGCGATGAGCTTTGGCAACGAAGACTTCAAATCCAGGCTCAATAGTGACTTCTAGTTCTTGGGATAACTCTTGGGCACGTTGTACAACTTCTTTGGGGTCGTGGATGATGGCGGGTGTTATTCTACCAATTACTTCTGCTGCTGTGTAGCCTAATAATCGTTCGGCGGCTGCATTGAAGGCCAGAATTGTACCATCTACTGTTGTGGAAATAATTGTGTAGTTGGCGGCATCTAAAATGGCTTGCTGTAAGCTTGTGATTTCTTGTAATCTGTTTTCCGCTCGCTGGCGTTCAAATAGTTGATATTGCAGTTGATGATTAACTTGAACTAAGGCAGCAGTTCGCTCTTCTACTCGAAATTCTAGTTGTTCTTTGGCAAGTTTGAGAGCTTCTTCTGCTTGTTTGCGAGGGCTGATATCGAAACAACAAACTCCGATAAAACTAGGTTCTCCTGTCTCTATATTTTTGATGAGAAATGTATTGAAGAGAGTGGCGATTGTTGCTCCTGTCTGAAAGTGTCGCAGTAATAATTCTCCCTGCCATTGACCTTCTCGTAAGAGCGCAGGTAAAATCTGCTGCTCAAATCTAGAAATCTCTTCTGATGCTAGATACTCCAAAATACTGGTATTGCGGGCTGCTTCAATATTTTCAATTCCCATGAGTTTACAACCCGCAGGATTCATAAAGAGAACCTGTCCTTCCAAAGAGGAAAAACTGATAAATTCGACGCTGTTTTGCACTACATCGACTAACTTTTGCTTCTCTGTTTCTGCTTGCTTGCGCTCTGTGATATCCAATGCCATGCTAATGGTTATGTGTCTGCCATCGGGGAGTTCTCCCAAGGGAGCAGAGTAGAAATCCCAAATGCGTCTTTCACCTTGGCGAGTAGTGAGGGTATATTCTCCTTGGCTAATGCTTTGTTTGAAGTTGTAGAGGCGATTAATATCTGTCTTCAGGAATTCTGGTCTTTCTTGGTAAACTTTCTCGGTGAAGGCTGCAATTGTCGGGATTTCTTCCTGGCTGTAGCCTGTAATTTGAGTCCAGGTACGGTTGATTTGCAAAACTTCCCCGTCTTCGGTATGTAAAATCATCGGTAGGGGAGCGTTGAGGACGGCACGACGGAAACGTTCTTCACTTTCCCGTAAGGCAACTTTGCCTTGCTTGCGTTCGGTAATGTCCATTGCTACACCAACAACACGCACTGGCTTACCCGACAAATCGCACAAGACTTTACCAATGCTTGCTATCCAGTGTATTGTGCCATCTGCCCAAACTGTTCTATATTGGCTGTCATACTCCGACAAGTCTGCAATTGCATTCGCCAACTCGGCTGAAACTCGCTCTAGGTCATCAGGGTAAATTTGACTGCGCCAAGAGTCAAGGTCTTCGTTAAACTGACCGGGAGCAAGACCTAACATGACTTTATTACGTTCGGACCAGATTGCAGCGCCAGTTTCCAGGTTCACCTCCCAGGTACCCAGATTCGCAGCTTCCAGGGCTAATCTGATTTTTGCTTCACTTGCTTGAAGTGCGACTTCAGTCTGCTTTCGTGCGGTAATGTCCCGTAGTACTGACAAGTGACGATTGGGGAGAATGTTGGCAGTTGCTGAATACTCAATATCTCGTATTGTCCCATCAGCTCTCAGAAGGCGAAACTCAGCTTTTACCCGTCCCTGTTCCAGAAAACTACGCCACGCTTCGGCAAAATCGACACCAGGGAGCGTGAAGTCTGAAAGATTGCGATTGATCAGTTCTTCTTGGGAAAGACCAAATAATTCACAAGCTGCGGGGTTGGCGTCTATAAATTTGCCCTCGTCATTGACAATAACCATAGCGTCGAGAGCACTGTTAAAGACTGCCTGAAATTGGTTATCTATTAAGTTGGAGTCACTCTCTAAGATCGCCTGCTCATTTTTATTGACATTTTGAAAGTTAATTTCAGCAATTGGTTTTGATGAATTTATTTGGCGTCTAGAAAAAAAGTATGTCAAGGAAAAGAGTACCAAACTTATACTTGGTGCTAAGCCGGAGATCAGACTTTTATTAATATCTTGGGCTATAGAAAAAATCAGTATCAGCAATGCCAACCAGAATATGCTATTAAGCATTTTTTTTGAAAGTTAGCTCTCTAGCAGCTTTTAAATGTTTATCTCAAGTTTAATTAATTGCAAATTGCCAAGGATGAAAAGCCTTAATCCTTAATCTTTCATTCTTTCCTTATTAATTGATTTACCTAGGTAGGAAGAGCGCTCCAACCGATTCAGTACGCGGGCAATCAGTTCGGGCCCTATAATCGGCTTGTTTAAGTAGTCATCCGCACCAGATGTAAACACCTGCTGTACTGTCTGGACATCGGTTCTACTCGATAGAAACAATACGGGTAAATCGACCCAACGCGGGTCATTGCGCACAACTTGACACAAATCAATGCCGCTTAATTCTGGCATGTCCACATCTAAAATTAGTAAGTCCGGTACCGTCTGCTCTAGGGTATCCCAAAACTGCTGTGGGTCGTCTAGTAGTGTCAGATGGAATCCCCAAGGCTCTAGTAAAGTGCGCAAAAAATCTAGTAATTGAGGGTCATCGTCTACAATCATTAATTTTGCTTCAGGTGTACCGGATTGTTGCAAAACTTGAGCAATCGCTTCCATTACCCTAGTTGGAGATACTGGCTTGTGTAAAAAGCCTTGTCCACCCAAACGAGCGACTTTTACCCGGTCGGAAAAACTCTCTCGTGCGGTAAATACCACTACAGGGATGGGTGGTTCATAAGTAGCTAATTCTGCTAACAGTCCGAAACCGTTCTCTGTAGAGTCGGGGAAGCACAAATCCAGCAGCACTGCATCTGGCCTGGAGTGGGATATAAATTTTCTTGCGGTAGATAGATCGCAAGCAATCTCTGCGTGGAATCCCCAAGCTGTAGCATCTGAAATTAAGGCCAACGCTAGTGCGGTATCATCATCAACGATTAACAATTGGGATTGCTGCTTGAGGTTTTTAGGTTGAGGTAGAGACTCTAAATTCTCCGTCTCGACTAAGGGTTGTAAGAGTGCCAGACGCAAGGCTAAAACCAGTTCTGACAGATTCTGCTTCTGCACTTTTCCCTGTTCTCCCACAGCTTGAAACTCCTGTTCCAGCTCGCGTGATATACGGGAAGCTTCGAGCAGACCAAAGCTACCTAATGACCCTACCAGAGTGTGAGCCTCCCTGATTGCCTGTTGTCGTAATTGTTCGCTTAAAGTGTTTTTAAGCAGCAGCTCAACTGCTTGCTCTATGACTGTAACGCGATCGCTGTATTTATCCTTAAACCGCTCCCAAATGGCTATCATGTCCAAGGATATTTTTTCCTGAAAGGCTTCTTTTGGCTGATGTTTAGCTGGAAGCGGTGGTGGTGCGTCAGTCGTTGTTACTTCTTTACTTTTAACTTCAAATTCTCTTGATTTCAGTCGATATCCCAGTCCGTAGACTGTCTCTATTAAATCAGCTTCTGCCCCAGCTTTCTTCAGTTTTTGTCGTAAACTTTTGATATGTGCTCTGACTGTATTTTCTGAAGGTGGTTCTTCAAATGACCAGAGATTATCTAGCAGTGAACTTTGGCTGAATATTCGCTGATTATTACGTAAAAAAAGTTCGACGATACCATACTCTTTAGGAGTGAGATTTAACTTTTTTTCGCCATAAGTAACTTGGCAGTTGCTGGGGTTAAGAGCAAGTTTTCCCCACTGCATCACTGGCGTAATTGTTGAACTTCCTCTACGCAACAAAGCCCTGATCCTAGCTAATAATTCGTGCAAATCGAAGGGCTTAATCACATAATCATCTGCTCCTGCATCCAATCCCATTACTTTATTGCTGCTGGTGTCGTGAGCAGTTAGTAACAGAATTGGGGTGCGATTGCTCTGTTGTCTTAGTTGTCTGCAAAAGCTAATACCGTCAAGCTTAGGCAGCATCAAATCTAGGACAATTAAGTTATATTCAAATACTTCTGCCAGTTCAAAACCTGCCTCCCCGTCTGTTGCTAAATCAACTAAATAATGTTGACTTGTGAGAGCTTTTTGGATTACTTCTGCAATCAGTTCGTCGTCTTCCACTAGCAAAATTTTCACTGTGGTTAACTATCCTTATTGGTCATTAGTTGTTAGTTGTTAGTTGTTAGTTGTTTGTTGTTTGTTGTTTGTTGTGTGGTGGCGTAGCATTTGCACCCAAATATTTGGCTATTACCGACAAGATTACAATCGCTTTTGCTACGCCATTCCTGTTAGTTACCCATCACCCAATCCCCAATCCCCAAGTTCCCCAATCCCCAGTCCCTATTACCTATTATCCCTAACAATCTGATAGATTTGAGTTGTTTGCTTGGTGTATTCTTCGTCATTTAGTACGGGTACGACAGCATCAATTGAAATTGGTTCAACCAAATCAATCCATGAACGGCAACCTCCATATTCAGAGCGGTAAGGAATCTCTGACACTGATGATAGCCGATAAGTCCGCAACAATAGTAGATGAAGGGGTTGACGAGGCTTCCATTTTAGGCGCTCGCTTACAAATTGCTCGTTCCAAATGTGGTACGGTAACAGTGCAGCAACGGTGGGTGCTTCACTCACTGGCAAAATATCAGTAATTTCAGCCCAACTACCAATTCTAACGGTTTCTGGATGCCAGCCTGATGTCACAGGTTTTACCTCTGTGGCGTATTCAGCTTTTAACAAGTTAGGCTGTTGATGTTCGTAGGTGGGGTAGAGCAAAATCTGCTGATGAGCAATTTTAAAGCGGTTTCCTTCTTCGGTGATACCACCTTTGCGTAGCAACATAATCATTTTGCCCTGTTCTAAGGACTCAACAGCAACAGCCCATTCTTTGAGTGCGTGTGTGGTGGTTAATTCCATCGCTATCTCGATTATTCCTAACTAAGAGCAGCTTACTTTAAAGATAGCTGGCAAAATGCCTGAATTGCATCCCAAATTTTCGGCATCACGTCAATCAAGCCGTGGTCACTGTCCAGTTCAATTAGTTGCACCCAAGGGCGTATACTGGCATAGTCCCGGCTTGCTTCTATCGGGATTACTTCGTCGTGTTGCCCATGTAAAATTAAAGTAGGTACTGGCCGCAAAAGTTGTGTTTCTTGATACTGATGGGCATCTTTCACAAACTTATAATGTAGAGGAAGAGATTGTTTTTCGTGGTAATGATAAATAGGCAAATACCCAGATTCGATCCACTGGTTTAACTGTTCTTTTGGCAGTTTTGGTAACCAATGACCTAGAAATCCAAAAGCAGGTGCTAGTAAGACAATTCGCTCAACTTGTGTGTGATTTTGTGCTAACCAAGCTGATGTTAAACCGCCTAAACTAGAGCCAATTAATGTTACTGGTTCTCCATTAGAAGGAAACATTCTTTCCAGTTGACTAAGTTGGCGTGTTATTGTCAAGTGGGAAAAATCGCCTTGATTCAAATCGGGAACTTCGAGGCAAATTTCCAGGGTAGCGAAGCAATTGTTTAGATAAACCGCTTTCGCTGACACTGGTGCTGAGGCAAAACCGTGGAGGTAGATAAACCTCATTAATTCTGTTACCTTTGTTGATTTTATTTCTGTTTACGGGAATTTTGTTGACGCTGTTCCATCAATTGACCTAATTTGCTACGTTGCTCTTGAGTCAGTACTTCTCGAATCGCCAGCATACTTTCTAAGCGTGAATCTTCTACTTGTTGGCGCAAAAATTGAACTTGTTTGTGTTGGCGTCGGATTTTGTCAGTGGGAGTGTTTCCTGTCATCATTTCACGCAGTTCTTTGTTAGCTTGACGCACTGCTTGTTGACGTTGAGAAATTTGGTCTTTGTACTGAGATTGCACAGCTAGCAGCTTTTGTTTTTGTTGGTCTGTAAGATTCAGTTGATCCATCCATTTTAGCGGCCCACGCTCTGCACGTCTTAGCCCCTGTGGACTTTGTGCTAGAGTTTGGGGAAACAATGGATTTGGAGAAGCTAAAGTTACGAAGCCTCCCAAGGAAAGCATGAGAAATGAGACAACAGAAATACGACTTAATAACATTTTAAATTCCTTTTGTTGTTGGTAATGGGTAATGGGTAATAGGACAACTGACAACTGACAACTGACAACTGACCACTCACTGCGTTGTATTTCCTTCTGACAGCCAATCTCCTTGTGAACCATTACTTTGTGAATTAGCTGGTACTTCTCCTACAACTTCATTCCAGTTGTTTTCTAGGAAGGTTTCTAGACTCGCATAGTTAGGTGAATTCTGTGAGATATTCAAGAAATAGTGACCACTCCAAGCCATTAGTAAACCCGCAGCAATAGCAGATGGTACAAGCCACATTTTCCTAGTTTTTACTTGCTGGTCAGAGGTGGCGATTGCCGTCATCAATTGCTCTTCAAAGTTATCTGTTGTTGGTGGAGGTGTTGGGCGATTTTGGCGCAAAAACTCCAGCCATTCTTGATCATCTTCAGGTAATTGTGTCATAGCATTTCTCCTTGTTGCTGGATATATTTTCGTAGGGATATTCGAGCATGGAAAAGTCGAGATTTCACTGTTCCTACTGCGAGTCCCAAAATTTGCGCTACCTCCTTTTGGGGGATATCCTCTAAGTCGTGTAACACCAGTACAACGCGATGTTCAAAACTCAAGTGTTGCAGCCCCCGTTGTATAATGTCTTGATAGTGCATTTCCATCAAATCCGGTGCTTGGGTAAGTTTTGAATTTTGTTGAATTAGTGTCTCTGTACCAGCTATCAATTTGGAATTGAAGCAACGTTCTTGAGCAAATTGCTTTCGCTGATCAGATGCTACATTCCAGCAAATTCGATACAGCCAAGTGGAAAATTGTGAGGCTTTTCGTAGTTGAGGTAAACCCTTCCATGCTCTCAGAAAAACTTCTTGTTCTAAGTCATCTAGAGTTTGTTCACCACATAGCTGGTAGAGTGTTGACCTAACTTTCGAGGAATAGCGTCGATACAGTTGGCGGAAACTGTGCTGATTACCTTTTTGACATTGCAGTACTAATTGACTGCTTGTGTCAGCTTCATGAGCAAAATTAGGCTCTTTGTTTGACTCTTCAGCAGGTATGGCTGTCAAATGTGGGTACTTCCTCACTAATTGATTTTCTTAATAGTTTAGACTCAGGTTGTGAGGAAAAGGTTCACTAGACTTCTTGTATAAATTTTGTTTTGTTTAAAGGAACCGCAGATACACGCAGATAAACGCAGATAATACAAGGCATGAGATTTTATTTGGTCTGGTTGTCTAATATATAAATGCGTCAAGAACACAATAAATTGATACGTGATTTCATCCCGGAAATCATTCATCAAGCTGGGAATTACTGCGAAGTCGCTGTTATGTCTGAGACTGAATTTCGACAGGCTTTGCGAGAAAAACTCCTGGAAGAATCACAAGAAGCTGCCTCTGTCAAGACAAATGAAGATTTGTTAAGCGAATTAGCAGACTTACAGGAAGTTCTGGACACTATCTCACAAGTTTACGGAATTTCGCGGGAGGATATTTTAAGGGAACAAAAACGCAAACGGGATGAACGGGGTGGCTTTGACAAACGACTGCGGTTGTTGTGGACTGAACTAGGGGAAAATCGTTAGTCTAGAGGTAGTAATTGACGCGATTTACCAGATGTCTTTGACAGCAGAAAGCCAGGGTTGTACTCACAAGAACAATCAGCAAACATTGCTAGACTTGGCTGAGTCTTATTTTCGGGAATTTGTTTTTCCCTTAGCTTCAGAGATTGATACTGATCCAGAGGCTTTGAGAAAGGCTTTACAGGGAATGGGAGAACTTGGTTTACTGGCTTTACGGGTTCCTAAAGTTTGGGGAGGTGCTGAATTTAGCAGCGAAACTTATCGCTACTTCCAGCAGATTGTACCGCAATATTCGGGAGCATTGGCTTTCCTGCAAACTCAACACCAAAGCGCTGGAGAGTTCATCACCAATGGTGAAAATGAGTCTTTGAAACAGCAGTATCTTCCTTATCTGAGTAACGGAGAAATATTAGTTGGTGTTGGCTACTCCCACTTGCGGAGAAAAGGTGAACCACCTGTAAAAGCAATTCCTGTAGAAGGGGGATATATGATCAATGGGATGGTTCCTTGGGTGACAGGTTTTGGCTTTTTTCAGGATTTCATTGTTGGTGCGACACTTGCTGATGGTCGAGCGATTTATGGTATTGTTCCTTTTGTTGAGACTTGGCAAGACTCTGGTGGTAGAATTAGGTTTAGTCAGCCAATGGAACTAGCAGCGATGGTATCTACAAATACTGTTACTGCGAGTCTGACAAATTGGTTTTTACCTGAAGAGTGTGTGGTGTCAATTAAAGCTGCGGGTGCTATTCATGAAAACGATCAGAAGAATGTGCTTCAGCAAGGTTTTACTTGTCTTGGTTGTGCGAAAGCGGGACTTGATATTTTAGAATCTGCTGCTAATAGTAAGCAGCTTCCTTTCATCAGTAAGGTGTTTGATTCTTTGAATGGGGAAGTGAATAGTTGTCATCTTAAAATGATGCAAGCTTTGTCAGCAAATTCTCAGTCTTGGCAAGAACGTTTGGAACTTCGGGCTTGGGCGATTAATTTGGCGTTACGATGTGCTAATGCTGCAGTTACTGTTTCTGGTGGTGCTGCAAATTATAGGTCTCATTCGGCCCAGCGAGTTTATCGAGAAGCTTTGGTTTTTACTGTTTCGGGACAAACTACGGCTGTGATGGAAGCGACTTTGATGCGGTTGGTGGATGGGTGGGTTTGAGTGTTTTTTTAACGCAGAGTGCACGGAGTGAAAACGCAGAGGTACGCAGAGTTTTTGCTGAATAAACTCTCAAGTTGCTGATATCTGTAATACCATTTTTCCATGAAGATGCACTGGTGGAGCCTGTGCAGACAGGCTTTGTTTATCTGGTCCCCAGTCTTCTAGACTGAGGGCATATAAAGTTTAAAGTTATAGAGAATTGGTATAAGTTGATATTCGATGGTTATCTGTGGGGAAAATTCAGTTTTTATTGGCTATGAATCAGAGCTTGAAACTGCTTCTCCCCAACATTACCCCTTATACTAAATTAGTAACCGACGACACCATATTCAATGTTGTCGATACCCCAAAGACCGTCACCACTAGCATCGAGGAGTACTCGCTTGATGCGTGGCATATTGTTGCGAAATATCCCGAAAAACTCGGCGCTATTTCCTGTCCCTGCTGTTGTTTCAAAGGAGATAGGAACCTTCGTGTTATTCACAAATTCTACAAAGCCTCCAGTGGCAGTTTGGTCAATGTCTAGAAAGGCTACGTAGTCAACAGGTTTGGCTGAAAAATCCAAGACAAGATACGCTTTCTCATTGTGAGTTGCTGAATAAACACCCACGGGGTTAGATCCACCGATGCTTCCATTTCCTGATTTGATAATGACGGCATTTGCCGTACTCGTATCTTTGATGACTAAGCCCCCACAATGCTTAATACCAGAGATATTTTGGTTATTCTTAAAGCCGGATTCAAAATCCACTTTACATTGAATCTTCTTAGTTCCTATCGCGGTGAGCCATTTTGTCCTAAAAGTACCGTTGTCACTGTTCTTCTTACTGTTGAAGGTAAGAATAGTTGGTTGTACTGCTGTCACAGCGAAGGCTTTTGTGTTCTCTCTTTGCTCAGACAAAAGAGAAAATGCTAAGATTCCGAAGAATGGCACAGCCAACATCACTGACATTTTTTTTGCAGATCTTAGTGTTTTTGTTTGCAGGTGCTTACAGCTCTTTGTTAATCTTCTTAAGAGATGGTGATGCATATTTTTCCAAGAATTATTTGGAGTGATTGCAGCGAGCATACCCACACAACTTAGGAGCCAGATCAAATCATAAAATATCTTAAGTTTTCTTAGTTTTTCTTAAGAGGAAGGGCTTTTAATCTTAGTTTTGTTCAGCAGCGCAATAAGAGCTGATATCCCTGTGACTCTACCATACAAATTAATAACAAAACTCTCCCGCTAATGGCTATGTGGCTTGCTAGTTGCATAAGTGTCACAGAGAAGAGTGATAAGTATACAAGTGATATATCACAATTAATTTTTACGAGTGTGACAGTAAAATTATGGCACCTCCAAATGAGCGAGCGCCTAAAATTGAAGTCTCTGTTTCAGCGTCGCATCCAGAGTTACTAGAAGGTTTGGATGTCTGGCTGAGTTTGGGTTTACTTAGTAATAGTCAGGTTCGTAGATTAAGCCAACAATATTTAATTTGTCTCCTACCAGAACCAGTTATTACTGCTGTCGAAATTCCTCAAGTTCCCAAATTAAAAGATTTTGAGTTAGAAAAACCTCCTGTTCCAACACCTAGGGAATCACCTCTGGCCCGGATGTGGTACTCTTTGCGTGATGAACTTAGTGTCAGATGGTTACTGTTCCTTGGTGTATTCCTGGTAGTTGTATCTTCTGGGGTACTTGCTGCTACTCAATGGCGTAATTTCCCTGCTGCTTTTCAGTATGGAGTGCTTTGGGGATACACGGTGATTTTCTGGTTTGGTGGCTTTTGGGCTGGAAAACAACGAAATTTACAGCTAACTTCCCAAACTTTGCAGCTAATCACGCTTTTGCTTGTCCCTGTGAATTTTTGGGCTATGGATAGCTTTCGCTTGTGGAACAATCCTTTGCAATGGATTGTTGTGGCGATCGCCTCTCTTACTCTCTCCACAATTACATTGATCCACCAAGACTTCAGAAACAATTCATCCCCCATTGCTTCTAATACCACACTATTACTGTGGCTAAGCTATCTACACTGGGGTTGGCAGTGGTCAGGATTTCCTGTCATCGCTGTTTATTTGGGTATGATCGCAACTGCTGCTTTAATGCCCCACAGTAATTTGTTATCACGTATATATAACGGGTCAACAAGCAATATTCAGCCGATTGTCAGCAACTCTATAGTTATCTTCGCCCTGACAGTACTACTGGGAAGGGCAATTTTTGTGATACATTTGCCAATTACACAATTAGGCTTAGCGCTTGGTATCTGTGGTTGGCTATTTGCGCGATTGTCCCACAATCCGGAGATAACATCTTTTCAGTCAAAAATCTGGGAAGCGATCGCCGCTAGTTTATTATTCATAGGCTGGTTTGTTTCCGCATCAGAAAGCTTACCTTTACAAGCTACAGCAGTCAGTGGCTTAGGTTTATGGTTTTTCGCCAATCGGTTACACAGGTTTTGGTTACGTCGTGATTTATTGGCAATTTTTGTAATTGGGTTACAGGGGTGTTATTTACTATGGCGACTTGTACCCACAGAGTTACAAAAAGGCTTAGTAACTTTTCTCATCCAGATCACCAAGTCTCACAGTAATCCTTGGGCATTACAAAGTATAGGGTTGTTTCCCTATGTAATTGTGATGGTGGTGTTACTCGACTGGTTGTATCACGTACCCCGGCCAAAGTTAGGACGTTTTGGGGAAAGACTGACTTTCTGTTTTGGGTTAGTACTGACTTTGGTAAGTTTGTCTAATCCGACACTGCGATCGCTTAACCTTCTTTTCTCCACCCTCACCCTAGCAACCGTAACTTTCCGTTGGACACCCACCCGCGAAAATTTAGTCTACTTGACTCACATCACCGGACTGTTAACCCTAGCTTCAGGGATTGACGGGATATTCCCCAAACTAAGTCAACCTGTCTGGGCGACGATTTTACTATCAATGATGGTAGTAGAGTGGTTTTTCAGCAGTATTCCTTCTCTTACCCCTCCCTTACCAAAGGGAGGTTTGGGAGGGTATGATGCCCAAATCTGGAAACGTAGCGCCTGGCACCTTGGCTTTGTATTATCTGGGTTAAGCTACACCTTGCTGTGGCATGATGTTTATCCTCTAGTACTCGTCAGATCCACAAGTCATCCATCAGCACTTTTATGGTTACTGACACCAATCACCCTCACCCTCGTTGCTGGTTTTTCCGGTGAGACACGCAAAAAGCAGTCCTCATGGTTCAGTATTGTTGCTTTGGCGATCGCCCAAACTTTGACACTAACAATACCAGGAACCAGATTAGTCAGTTTAGGAATTGCCACAGGGGTAATGTGGATCAACACTCGCTATGTGAAAAAGTTATCCGCTGCAGTCATTACCCTTGCATTTACTCTTGGTTTCATTGTCACATGGCTTTGGGAAGCTAACTTACTTTCCACACCTGGTTGGTTTTTAGTCGGTGCGACATCTATTAATATATTGTGGCTACTTCGTACTTTGTTCCAACAACGCCAAGGTACATTAGCCCAAATATACGCACAAGCTTGTGATAACTGGGCAATAGGCTTATGTGTGTTGGAGTTGGTAACACTAACACTGCAGTGTGTAGGTGGTTATGTAAAAATAGTCTCTCCTGACATACTGTACATCGCAGCATCTACACTCACAGGAGTCGCGATTCTCTATCGTAGTTGGCGATTGCCGACAAATATAGCAATATACGGCATCGGTTGGGCAATAGAAAGCCTGATTGCTTGGGGAATTGTACAAATTGACGCTTCGACTTTATCCCTAGCGATCGCAAACATTATTTTAGGATTGGTAACTCTATTTATTGGCGATTGGTGGTTATCGCGTCGTCGTCAGGAAAATAGTTTCAGCAGCATCGATGTCATACCTTTGTTGTATGTACTGCTAGGTATCAGCTTACGCTTAGCAGATTTTACCAGTTGGACAGGATTGCTTACTCTAGGTGCCGCGTTAACAGGAATTGGAATCGCGCGTCGTTATGAGGAATGGAAGTTACTGACCTATCTTTCTCTCACTGGGATTTCTCTTGCTTGGTACGAACTGGTAATTTATCAGATGCTACAAGCAAAAGAGGGAAGTAACGCAGATGGTTTAATTATTTTGGCAGTTGTAGCTTGTGCGATCGCCTATGTTTACCGTGCGTTAGCTTGGTTTTGGCAATCTCGCAGTCAGGAAAATCTGCTTAATCTAAGTGTCGCAGAAATTAAAGCGACTGCTCACATACACTGGGTAATTGGTAGCAGCTTGATGGTGTTAGCTGTGAGTAATGTTCTCATATCAACACCACGTCTCAAAGTCGTTGGGTTTCTTGTCAGTCTTTTGTTTGCTGCTTATGCTTTACTACAAGGACGTTATCAACGGGAATCATCAAACCGACAAGCATACAGATCTTTTTCTGATCAGCTATGGGTGTACATAGGTTTGATGGAAATGGCTGGCACGGGAATTTTTGCTAGGCTAATTTGGACTAATCTGAGTGTACTGGATGCATGGAGAGCGATTATCGCCAGTGTTATCGCTTACGGGATGTATCAGTTACCTTGGAATAGATTGGGGTGGGAAAAAACGCCTTGGAAACATTCAGCAGTTGTCTTACCAGCATTCGCAGTTTTAGTTACAGCTTCAGCGATTTCTGATCTTAGTTTAGTTGTAGTAGCTGGGTTCTATGTTTGGATTGCTCAACGCCGTACTAATTTGCGGTTTACTTATATTAGTGTGGCGCTGATTGACTGGATAATTTGGCGACAGTTTGAGCGTTTACAGTTAACTGATGTCTTGTGGTATGCAACGCTAGTAGGGTTATCCATACTATATATCGCTCAATTCGATTCAGGGTTAAAGCAACGCGAACAAAGACAAATTCGCCACAACCTGCGTATCTTAGGTAGTGGGATGATTTGTCTTGTCGCGTTATTGTTTCACCAAGACACAGGACTAATTCCGGGAAGCATTAGTCTAGTGGCAATTTTCGCAGGATTAATCTTGCGAGTGCGTGCGTTTCTGTTTGTGGGGACAGCGACATTTTTACTGACAGCTTTTTATCAATTAATCGTCTTGATTTCCCGCTATTCCTTCATTAAGTGGGTAGTTGGTTTAATTGTAGGTATCTGTTTGATTGGAATAGCAGCTAATTTTGAAACCAGACGCGAACAAATTGCATCTGTCTTCCGCAACAGTAGCGTTGAACTAGGAGGTTGGGAGTAACAGTGTAGGGTTCATCATATCGTTGACGCTGACATCATGTCCGATAACATCAACCGTATAAAAAATCTCGCAGCGTGCATCTGCATTCATCTGCGTGCATCTGCGTACATCTGCGGTTAAACTTTAAAATAACGATGCCACAGTACATAATATGACATCCCAATTAACTAACTTTTTCCCAGAAAACTCTGCGTACTCTGCCTAAACAAATAGATAATTGGGATATCAACCAACGGATTCGATCTCAATTTTCGCTTATTCCAAAGCGCTGTAACAAATCCTCGCGAGATAATTGAAGACTTAGCCGAGTAAACTCTTCAGGTGGTAACTGTAGCAAAGCATCAACCACTCTCAACAGAGATTCATCCAAGGAACCAAATCTAACTCGGAGGAGGTTTTCCACAACTAAGCGTTGTCCCTCGAAACTTCCTTCTTGTCGTCCTTCTTGTCGTCCTTCTTGTCGTCCTTCTCGGAAAATCTCTTCTCGTAATTGTAGATAAGCTGGCGATAAATTCATAATCAAATCCCTCTCATCTTGATCTAAACTTTCCCTATTTTCTAGAGTAATACGCCAACTAGAAATCAAATCTAAAACATTAGTCCGTACTGGATTTCCCCTGGGGAGTGCGATTAACTCACTAATCGCTTGCTGCTGAGTTTTACCCTTACCCAAAATCCTCAACCAGAGAGTTTCCGAAGTAAGAGGTAATTGGTTAATCGCCACTACCGCTGTTTTTAGCGCAGGCGCCAAAAAGTAAACTCCATCGCACCAGTTCTCTGAATCTAGTTTAGCGTCAAAACCCTTGATTAAGGCCGCAGAAGCAGAAGTTGTCAGAATCCACAAGCGAGGTAAATCATCTTCAGGAAAACTGCGATTTTCACGTCTTGCTTGTCGCTGTAAATCGCTTTGTAGGGAAAACAGCTTCAGCATACAGGTGCGAATTTCCGTCTTGCTGGGTTGATTGCGAAAAGGTTCCAGCAAACAGGGACTCAAGGCCAGTTTACCCAACAATCCTAACGCTTGTGAGTCAGCGGTCGGTGTCGGTGCTGGTGCAAAATAGAGATCAATTTGGCGTACCTCGTCGGTGACTTCGCGGCTAACTTCAACTGTACCTAATGGTGTTAGAAGTTCCGCTAAATATTGCTTAGCAAATTGGTCGTGAGGTTGTCTAGTCAAACGATGCTACCTAGGTGATGATTAATTATAGATTATGAGCAGAGAAATTTTCTAAGATAGTATTATAAGTACTAATACTTCACCCATTAGCAGGAAGCAATCAGCAACTTCAAGGAGCAACATAGAAATAGAAACTGATAGGAGAAAGCCATGTCACAAGACACCCAAAAAGATATCCGTTCCGCCACTACTACCAAAATTTGGGGTATAGCTGTTGGGATGCTGGGAGTTTGCATTCCCCTCACAGCAGTAACCAGAAGTGGCCCAATTCTTCCACTAGCAGTAATTACAGGAGCAGCAGTTAGTACAGTAGCAGTTTGGCGCTCTTCTGAACACAAATCTGGTAGTAATACTTTATCCCCACATACTGTGGAAACGCTAGAGGAACGCATTGCCAATTTAGAAATAATTGTTGGTACTGACGCCATCAATTTTGATCAAAGATTGAAACAACTAGACTCACGGGATAAGGTTAGGGAACTTTGACAACCCAGACAGCAATTAAAAGGGGGGAAGATCTGCAAACTTTCACCCCAAATTGGCATGATTTTACTTAAGAGGAACATTTGCTAAGATCAACCCGTATCTAGATTACTAAATTGGGTTGAATATGGTAGCTTTGCCTCCTCGCTTTTCTGATATTCAAAATCACTGGGCACGTTTGTTCATCGAAGGTTTAGCAACTCAGGGAATTATTAGCGGGTTTCCTGATGGTACTTTTCGTCCCAATCAAGGGATGAATCGGGCTGAATTTGCTGCAGTATTACAGAAAGCATTTCAGCAGCCCAAGAAAAGACCATACGTTCCTTTTGTCGATGTTCCTGCTAAAAATTGGGCGGCGCATGCGATTCAAAAAGCTTACGAAACTGGCTTTATGTCCGGCTATCCAGGTAATCGTTTTCGCCCGGAAGCAAGTATTGCTCGGATGGAAGTTTTGGTATCTTTAGTTACTGGCTTAGAGATTACTTCTAATGCAGTCGCAACTATAAAAACAGCCTTACCAGAATTATACCAAGATGCCGCACAAATTCCTACATATGCGATAGAAAAAATCGCCGCAGCAACTGACGCGGAAATAGTAGTAAACCACCCAAATTTAAAGTTACTCAAACCCCTAGAAGTAGCGAACCGTGCTGATGTCGCTGCTTTTATTTACCAAGCATTAGTTTATTTAGAAAAAGCCCCACCAATAGACTCATCCAACATAGTTGTATATCGAAAAACTGTTACAGTAACACACAAACGGGAGTTTCGAGGTGTCTGGGTAGTAAGCGCATGGAACATTGATTGGCCTTCCAAACGTACTCTACCAGTCCAACAACAACAAAGCGAATTAATCCAAATTCTCGACAAAATACAGGAACTAAATTTCAATGCTTGTATTTTACAGATACGTCCATCAGGAGATGCTTTATATGCTACCCAATTACAACCCTGGAGTGAATGGTTGACAGGTACTCAAGGTAAAGCACCAGAACCATTTTATGACCCGCTAGAATTTGCGATTACCGAATGTCATAAACGCAACATTGAACTGCATGCTTGGTTCAACCCCTACCGTGCTAGTACCTCATCAGAAACTTCCCCCAAAGTTGCTCCTCACATCACCGTTACCAATCCTGAATATGTCTACAAATACGGTGATGATTTATGGATGGACCCAGGTGCAAAAGTTGTTCAAGACTTAGTTGTCAACGTCATTCTTGATGTGGTCAGTCGCTATGATGTGGATGGCGTACACATGGATGATTATTTCTATCCTTATCCAGTATCCGGTCAAGTTTTCCCTGACGAAAAAACATACAAAGCTTATCAAGATAGTGGTGGCAAATTAACATTAGCAGATTGGCGTCGAGATAATGTCAATAAAATGATGCAACGCCTATCTACAGGAATTAAAGCTACTAAGCCACAAGTTAAATTTGGTATTAGTCCTTTTGGTATTTATCGCCCCGGACAACCCCCTCAAATTAAAGGATTGGATCAGTATGAATCTCTTTATGCTGACCCGAAAAAATGGTTAGAAGAAGGCTGGGTAGATTATATAGCACCGCAACTTTATTGGCGCATTGAACCACCAGCTCAAAGTTATCCAGTTTTGCTGCAATGGTGGACTGAAAATAACCCCAAAAACAAACATATTTACCCCGGTAATCGACTGGCTACACTAAATGATAGTAGCTGGCCGATTTCTGAGTATGAAAAACAAGTTGAGATTACGCGCAACCTCGCCCCCAAACTATCGTTGGGGAATATTTTTTATAACATGAAGCCCTTCAAGGAAAACCGTTTAGGCGTAGTTGATGCTTTCAAAACTTCCCTTTATTCCGAACCTGCACTTGCTCCTAATATGCAGTGGTTAAATGGAAAATCGCCAGCTCTTCCAAGCCGTGTGAAAGTGAAAAATGGTAAGCTTACTTGGAGAGCGGCGACTGCGGTCAATATTCGTTCTTGGACGCTTTATAAGCAGAATGGTGCTACTTGGAAGCTGGTCAAAGTGATTGAAGTTGGGACTACTTCTGCTACGGTTAATGCAGGAACTTATGCTTTATGTGCGGTGGATAATTTGGCAAATGAAAGTGCGGGATCTGTAGTTTTGGTCAGTTAATTTGGAGGTGCAGCTTGAGGTAACACAGGGTTCACGTCGTCTGGTACTTGTGTAGGTACATTCAAATTTTTACGAGCTGTTTCCTCTGCTAATTGCCGATCTTTTTCGTTGTCAAACTGACTTTCATCTAGGAGTTCTTGGCTACGTGCGGCTTCGTCTCGCGTCGGTGGTGCGCCATTTTTCCATCTGTACTTAATGTCCATGATTTTTAGAGCAGTTAAACTGCGCTTTTATGTCTGTGGATTTAATAGTAAATGTGGAAAATGAATCGCGCCTCTACCTTAAGTTGTTTTGTTCTATAACGCTTCTGTTTTGTCTACGCCAAACGAAAGGGACATGATATATCGTGTCCCTTTATTGCACTTAATTGAAAACCGCTATAAATTGCGATTTAGTTAGGACTATTCCTGTATTGTTCCCCTGATGATTTCTAGGTCTAGTTCTAACAAATCCGCAATTTCTTCAACACTGAATCCTCGTTGCTGTAGCTTGCGTACCATTTCTAACTTGGTTTCTAGCTTTCCCTCCTGACGACCTTCCTGACGACCTTCCTGACGACCTTTCTGACGCCCCTCCTGAAGCCCTTCCTGAAGCCCTTCCTGAAGCCCTTCCTGACGGGCTTCTTGATAAATCCTTGTGTGTTTCAGTGCACTCAATCCCAGCATGGTTTCTAATTCCTCGCGACTCAGATTGGGAAATTTGTAAACAACTACTGTTTCTATCAATTCTATAATTTGTTGCTGGATGATGACATCGGGAAATTCTTGTCGTGCTTTGTTGATTAAATTTCGAGCAACTTCTGGTGTTTTCTGTTTGGACTCTACTACTAACTTGACAATGCTTATACCAATATACTGTTCTGCTGTTTCCCCAATTTCATCCAGGTAAATTCGTCTCACCCGCTGTTCCATTAACTCTCTATACTGTTCTGGTGCGGGAGTTTCCAGACTTCGACGACGGTAGATAACAATGGCGTACCATTGTCTGTTGTGGTCGTATTGATAGAAGTATAAGAAGATTTCCGCAAATAACCGAGAGTAAAACTTTGGCTTTTTTTGAAACTGTACTTCTACAAAGTAAATTGGTAGTTCAGGGGAATCTTTAACAGGGAGAAATAAGCCGTCAAAACGGAAGGATCTTTGTTTGACTTCTGGAGAGGTGAACTGATAGTTGCTGGTATCGGTGGTTGGTTCTCCAATCAGTTCAAAGAAGATTTTGGGGAAATGTTGAAATAGTTGATAAAAAATGGTATCGGTTTTCAATGGTTTACCACTTCTGATTATCAATTGTTGTTCATAGTAAATAGGGTGGAATGGCCCACCCTACAAAAGTTTTTAAAGTAAGAGTTGGTACTGTTCTGCATTAGTGTTTTTTAACGCAGAGAGCGCGGAGGTTTACGCAGAGTACGCAAAGAAGTTAACGCAGGGTGACGAATTCTTCAGCGATGGAAGGATGTATTCCTACTGTGGCGTCGAAGTCTTTTTTTGTGGCTCCCATTTTTAGGGCGATCGCCATTCCTTGGATGATTTCTGCTGCGTTTTCGCCTACCATATGAGCACCGAGAACTTTATCGGTGTCTTCTTCAACTACTAATTTAACCATCACTCTTTCATCGCGACCACTTAAACTGTGGTAGGTGGGTTTAAATTTAGCGCGATAGACTTTCACCGCATCACCGTATTGTTCCCGTGCTTCGGCTTCTGTTAAGCCTACTGTTGCAGCTTCGGGAGTAGAAAAAACTGCTGAAGGTACGTTTTCATAAGACATTTTCCGGGACATCCCGCCAAATTCTGTATCTACAAAAGCTCGACCTTCGTTAATAGCAACAGGCGTTAAATTGATGCGGTTGGTACAGTCACCAACCGCATAAATATTCTCCTGACTGGTGCGGCTATATTCATCAACAGCAATCGCACCATCCTTAATTTCCACCCCAGCTTCTTCCAAACCCATATTATCAAGATTTGGCTGACGACCTGTAGCAGCAAGTATGGTATCCACAACTATGGTTTCCCCGTGCTTTTCTCCTAGAGTTACCTTTAAACCTGCGGGTGTTTTTTCAATTGTTATCGGTTCGCTAACTTTGATAATTTGAATGCCATGCTGTTGCATTCCCTCTTGAACTCCCATGCGCAGATCATCATCAAATCCCCGCAAAATTAAGTCATTGCGGATAATTTGTGTCACTTCGGAACCCAAGCCATTCATAATGCAGGCAAATTCTACACCAATGTAGCCAGCACCTAAAATTGCGATCCGCTTCGGTTGTTCTTCGAGGTGGAACATTTCATCAGAAGTAATCGCATATTCTATCCCTGGAAGATCTGGCTTAACCGGATGTCCACCCACAGCAATTAAGATTTTATTTGCCGTAACTTTACGGTTATCAATCTCTACAGTATGAGCATCAAGAAACTTGGCATAACCGCGAATTAGTTCCACGTTTGCCTTGTTTATCATATTTAAATATACCCCGTTCAGGCGTTCCACTTCCTTATTAACGGCGGTAATCATTTTTTGCCAATCGATACTGCTTTGTACTGGGCTCCAACCAAAGCCTTGAGACTCTTCAAATAGGTTAGGAAAATTGGAAGCGTAAACCATCAATTTCTTGGGAATACAGCCACGATTGACACAGGTTCCACCTAATCTATCAAATTCCGCTACCGCTACTTTTGCTCCATATTGAGCGGCCCTTCTAGCAGAAGCAATTCCTCCAGAACCGGCGCCAATCACAAACAAATCGTAATCGTAAGTCATGACTTAAAAAACTCTCTTTCAATTTTGAATTGGGTAATCGGTAATGGGTAAATGGGTAATTGGTAATGGGTAAATGGGTAATTGGTAATCGGGAAATGGAACTCTCCTCGCGTCTCCCCATCTCCCCCATCTCCCCCACCTCCCGCGTCTCCCCGTCTCCCCCATATCCCCTTAAAACTTAGACGGAGGTTGTGAATTTCGCGCTGTAGAACTTCCTGGTTCCGTATTGGGATAATCGGGTCCACCCTCATCTTGCAATTGCTGACGACCGTTACGAATGACTCTGAGCATATCAATCAACTGCTGTTCAATACTGGTGAGAACGCGATCAGCATAATCGTCAGCACCGTTTTGAATATCCTCACAATCGGCGATGACAATTTGACGCATTTGCTCTAATTCTTGCTGTGCTTGTAACCGCATCCGATCAATTTCAGAGCGCGTTTGCTCTTGGATTGCATCGCACTCTTGCTGTACTCGCTGTCGAATTTGCGCTGCTTCAAGTTCTGCTTGCTGAATAATACCCAATTCATCCAACATTTGATCAACACGTCGCTCTGCTGATTCAATTAGTTCTTGAGCATAGTCTTCTGCTTGTATGAAAATTTCTTCCCTTTGGCGGATGATTTTTTGTGCGTCTTCAAAAGCCTTCGGTAAATTTTCCCGTACTAAATCTAGCTGAGCCAGTAACATATCTTCATCAACCAGAGTACGCCTAGTCCAAGGTATGTGTAGGCTATCAAAAAGTATCTCCTCAATCCGGTTGAGTTCCCGTTGGATATCTATACCTCCTGTTCCGTTTTGTGGTGGTTCAGGAAGCTTACTGGGTTCGTCTCTTTCGGGGGGGTCGATCCTGGATGAGTCTCTGCGTAACATTTGTAAATATCTAAAGCAACCTGCTGGGGTACAAGATGATCGATAGAGCCGCCAAATCTGGCAACCTCTTTTACTACGCTACTACTTAAGAAACTGTACTCGTTAGAAGTCGCGAGAAAAACCGTCTCAATCTCATTCCAGAGGGTTTCATTAGTGTGAGCCATCTGGAGTTCTTTTTCAAAGTCGGAAAGAACCCGTAACCCCCGCAACAACACATAAGCATTCTTTAGTCTGGCATATTCTACCGTCAGTCCGACAAAATTATCTACTTCTACATTTGGTAGATGTTGGGTACAGAGGCGAATTTGTGCGACTCGCTCCTCTACGCTAAATAAGGGCGATTTATTAGGATTGCGCAGCACAGCAACTATCACTTTTTCAAATAGTTTACAGCCGCGCTCTATGATATCGAGGTGTCCTAAAGTAATCGGATCGAAGCTACCCGGATAAATTGCTATCACGACAGAGGCATGACGGAAGTTACTGAGGCATTATAGTTCCAAAAAGACTGATCTAATAAAAACAGTGACTAGATCAACTCCCCTCGCAATTCTAGAGAAAGCCAGATTTTTTCACGAATTCGCGACTTTGCTCAACTCTGGCATAAGCGTACAGCAAAGTTTAAGTCTGGTTGGGAAAGATTTTAATCTTTCTTTTAGGCAATATCTCCAAAAAGTCAGTACAGAGGTAGCGTCAGGTCAAGATTTAGCTTCAGCACTGGCGCTTGAGTCTCGTTACTTTGACGGTTGGACAATAAGTTTAATTAGATTAGCAGAATATAGCGGTTCCCTGCCACAAATCTTTACGCAACTAGCTAACGATGCGGAAGCACAAGCTAGACGGGAAAAACTTTATCGCTCCCTGAATTTATCGGCGATCGCCATCATTTGGAGTTTACTTATCCTCACAGCAGTAATCTTCAATCGCAGTCCTCTGGGTTTCATTAGACCAGAATTTTGGCTAAGAAGTTTGGCGGTTGGCTTATTGTTATTTGGAATCAGTTTTTTTGTATCTCGTTTTTTGAGAAGGAGTGCGCAACTGTTGCTGAAAAATTTACCACTTGTGGGTAAAATTCTGTCGTCACATTCAATGATTTATCTGGCTAAATTACAGTTACCCTTGAGTTGCGGAGTACCAATTCTCGCAGCAGTAGATTTAGTGCGATCGCATATTCCCGATTCTGTGATGAGAGCAAATCTAGCAAGTGCTGCTAAAAAAATTCGTGCTGGTGAAACTCTCAGTAATAGTTTACAAGGCAAGTTACTACCAATTGCGCTGGAGATGATTCGTACTGGGGAAGAAACTGGTAATTTAGACGCAGCGTTTCATAACTTAGCTCAATACTATGAAGGGGAGTTAGAACGGAAACTAAAAGTGCTTGAAGGGCGTTTACGATTGTTGAGTATTTTAGCAATTGGTGCTTTGGTTGCTACAGTGGGTATTCGGGGGATAAATTTGCTACTTAATTCATTGCCATAACGAGCGAATAGTAGTTTTTTTGTATTTTTATTGATGAGAGCAATCGCGAGAGATTGGTCAGGAGGCGATCGCCTTATATTCAAGTAGGTTCAAAGCCTTCTGGTTTTAGCCTTGATGAAGTTAGAAAAATAAATTGCAGTGTCTTAGTTAGTGGTAGTGACTTTCTCTACATAGGAAGTTTTCTATAAGTATATGTATAGTTGTGACTCAGAATTTTCAGATGTCAAATCAACAACCTCCTCAGCCTCTTTTTGACGCCTATGATGCTTACTTGGTAAAAATACAAAACTTTTTTATTTCCGAAAAAAAATCTTTTGAACAAGCCATCCAAAAACAAAAACCAGCACGAAATGATAACAATTACGAAAATATCATTATCAAAGCAGATCAGCAGGCAATCAAAAAAATAGATGAGGCAATTCAATCAGTGTCTCGCCTTCGTCAACAGTTAGCTACAGAGCGGGACAAAAAGAAGGGAGACGCCCATCGCGGGCTACCTTCAAAGAATCGCAAGAGTTAGTCTAGGCTATGAATCACATAGTCAAAATAATATCTCATTTCTGTGATTGCTGCATATGTCAAGTTGCTCTTAGAAGCTTTCTCATCTATGACAAATTTAAGCGCTTTTTCGTAAAAACTGTTAGGTAAGACGTGCTTAATACCCAACTCATCTATGAAACTAGGTTCGCCAATATCAATACATCTGTGTATCGCATACAGGTAATCATTGATGTGTGAGCGAAATTGTGTGATTATATTTTGTTCAACAGATTCATTGCCTATGGCATGATCAACGGCTTGATCGGCTAGTTTTTCTCTATGAGTTTCCAACCATTTTTTAGCCTTTTGGCTAGCATCGGAGCGTTTCGCTAACTCTCTTCGTTGCGCCTCAAAGACCTTTTTCTGCTCTAAGAGCTTTTGTTTTTTCTCTTCGTCATCAGTTTGCTCTATAAGTTGATCTAAAACTTTCGTTAAGCCTGATAAAGTTTTATCAATATCTACCTGGCTAATCTCTATTTGTTTCTTGTTATTTTCTGACTTTATGAAAGCTGCGACAGCGATAATCCCAGATAGTATACTACCAATAGAGTCAATAACATTCCAAAAATTATCAGGATCAGTACTAGAGGATGCCTGACTTTTGTTAGGAGTAGTAGTAGAAGAGCTACCGGGAGTATTAGCGAGTGACTGGGACTGAGCGTAGAGAGGTATGTTGATACTCTGTGTCCAGAGCAAAAGCACCGTAGCCAGGGATGGAAATAATAACAAACGATACAAAGTGTTATGTTTGTTCATGGGCTTCAGTGTAAGATGAGAGGAGTAGCGACCAGATGATAATGTTTATAATTTAATACACCTTACATAAGCAATTTGTAATAAAAAAAATGGGCTTGTAACTGTCAGGAAAGCTTAGCTTATTGACTAGGCTTTATGAATTTTAACAAACCCATCTCTGAAGTTAACCAACTTCCGGTAAAGGCTTTAACGCTTATGTATCTCTACAAGATTCTGTAGAAGATCCGGTTCCTCAATCATTGCCTTACGAATACGCTCAAGCATATACGCTGCGGTATTCTTGTTAACGCCTATTTCTTTAGCAAGTTGACGCACGCTGATACCTCTTGGCGAATTCAGAACAAGACGAATCGCTAGAAACCATTTATTTAAATCTACATGAGTTTTGTGAAAAAGAGTGCCAACTGTAACACTATATGAAGTAAAACAAGCGTTACAGTGATACCTACATTCATGTTTGTATGCAGTAGCATTGGTTGAGTCGCAATAGGGACACTTTGGCGTTCCACCCCAGCGAATTTTCTCAAGAAGAGCAAGGCAATCTGCGTGATTTTGTGTCATCTTTATACTCAGAACTCTGAGCTAAAGATGAACTATGATTTCAAGATAAAAGTAGCCTTATTGCCTAAAAGCCGTATGGAATATGCAAGTGCTTAAACACGACAAAAACAAAGCGTCAAGGTAATTAATCTCGGCGCTTTATCAGCCTCTGCTTTAAAATAGTTCAGCGTTATTTTGTCTACTAAGGCATCAGCTACTGAGTCTAACATAAAGAAATTACTCAAGTGTTTTCCTCCCATGTCATCACCCGCAACTGAGAGCATACGCTGGACAACGGCTGACTTGGAACTCTTTCCAGATGACGGTAAGCGTTACGAAATCATTGATGGAGAATTATTTGTGACGAGAGCACCACATTGGAAGCATCAAAAAGTTTGTGTGCGAATTGGTGCTAGCTTAGATACCTGGTCACAGCAGACTAAATTAGGAGAAGCAGCGATTAGTCCAGGAATTATTTTTTCTGAAGCAGATAATGTCATTCCCGATGTTGTCTGGATTAGCAAGGAACGTCTAGCAACATTACTTGATGAGTCGGGACATTTAACTGCTGCGCCAGAATTAGTGATAGAAGTATTATCAACAACTGAAAAGGACAAGAGACGAGATAGAGAGTTGAAACTCAAGTTTTATTCATCTCAAGGTGTCCAGGAATACTGGATTTTTGACCCCCAACAGCAAGAAGTAGAAATCTACTGTCGCGAAAATGCACGCTTGAAATTGACTGCAAAATTGTTTAAAAACGATACGCTGACAAGTCAGTTACTACCAGGCTTCAGTTGTCCTGTAGAAGCAATTTTTAGTTAGTAAAAACGCCTAAAATTATTTCCGTCTGTCTCTGAATTATTCAAAAACCTCTGCTACCTGGA
>JAYFMV010000093.1:0-43624 GCA_042408245.1 Potamolinea sp. | reverse complement strand
AATCCCATAGTTCAGAGAATTGTCGCCGCTTACGAGCAACATGAGCAATAGGTAATTGGTAATAAGTAATAGGTAAACTAACCTAACTTGAGATGAGAAAGATTTGGGGATTATTCCTAGTTCTGGTATTACTACTTTGGGGTACACCTGCACAAGCGGAAAAATTGGGGGAACGTTTGGCGCAGTTTCCTGGTTGGGAGAGTAAACCATCCGTCAGCGCTGCTGATGGTGATTTAATTTATCCCGATTGGATGGAGGGTAACTGGAACGTTAGCAGCACCTTAGTTGAACAGGTAGCACCTCTCGCTCCCAAAGTAGTAACGCCAGGGTTTGAAAGCAATCGCCGTTATCTCAATCAACCAGTTAATTTTCAGGTGCGCTTTCAAAATATTAGCTATCCCCAATCAGTGATTAACGATAGCTTTTTGCTGCTAAAAATTGGAAATTCAAAACTGAAAATTTCAGGAGTGGTTGCAGATAGGGCATTTAATGGGTTGAATATTGCCACGGCTTATTTAGGCGATCGCGCGGTTCAATCGGTCAAAGTTGATCCCAATTCCCCTAACAACCAAATAACTTTTCTCCGTAAAGGGCGTCAACTAATCTCAGTAGTAACTGGTAGAGATTCGGAGACACCAACCAAGGAGCAGTTTATTGCCACAGAAGTTTCCAATCAATACTTTCGTGGTACAGCTCAACCTTATTTCAACCAGGTAGAAACGACAACAGCATATAAGCTGATACAAAAGCCCAGCTTAAAAATTGAGGCTGACCAAGTAACAGCAGTTTACCTCTCACCTCAAGATGCTGATTATTTTAAGGCTCTACAGCGACCGGTAGCTCTCTATCGCTATCGATTGGAGCTTTTGCCAGTTGCTCAATAAAAGTACTCAGGGTGTCTCTAATTCGATGAGTTGTTATAGTTCATCCTGCATCCTTTAATCACTCACCTGTAGACGAGAGCAGAGCATTTTATCTGCCAAAATTGAACCAACATTCGTACCTGTATGAATTTCTAACTCAGCCTCTGGTAAAGCCTCAAATAGTAGTACTTGTCCAGGGAAAACTACTCGCTCAAAGTACCAGCTTGGGATATTGCAAATCCTAGCAATTTGAATCTGATTAGTGGTATTTCTGTAAGAACAAAGAAATGGGCAACTATCCTGTAAAGTCAGATTATCAGGGGCTTCAGACATTTCTAGTAATCTCTGCACAGTCATTAAAATTACTCCAAATGTGATTACATTCGTGCGTTGGCTTAGCGGTAAGCAAGCGATAAATTCAACTTAAATTAGGGGGTTGTTGACATTGTTTACTAGCTGAAATGACAAATTCTGAAATTGAGCTGGCAAGAGATCCATGTTCCTTAAAACTGATAGAACAATGTCCGTAGACTTCATTTAAGAAACGGAGCATTGCCCAACTAACAGCTTCTAGATCTGCCCGCATTTTTGCTACTACCAAAGCTTGCTCACTCGTAGCATAAGTTTTGCGATCGCTGACCGCAATTTTTTCTTCTGTAAGCCAACACCGAAACGAGTAGCCCGTCTGCTCTGGTATCAATTCAATCAGCCAACCATGATACGCTTCCGTAGTATTCATCCAGTATCTGCCTTGATCCTCCTTAATAGAAACTTGTATCTTTCCCTTTCCCCTACCTGAATCAGAAAAGCATTTCAAGCTACCACTCACAGAAGATATCACTTGCAGATGCAGTAAACGTGCAGAAATTGTGCAGAAATTGTGCAGAAATTTCTCGATGGGCTACTTAAGGCGATAACCCAAGCCATGAACCGTTTCAATAAAATCTTCAGGAGCACCCAAGGTTCTAAGCTTGTGTCGCAAACCTCGGATGTGAGAGCGAACGGTTTCATCAGTAGGTGCATTATCCAGTGACCAAACTTGCTCAATGATCCCAGAACGGCTCAAAACTCTCCTACCATTCTTCACCAGCAACTCCAACAAAGCATACTCCTTGGGGGTCAAAGACAGGGGCTTATCGTCGTAAGTAGCCTCATAGGTACTAGGATTGAGACACAGGCTACCCCAACATAGACTTGCTGGAGTGATAGAACTTCCTCGTCGCAGCAGAGCACGAATGCGAGCCATTAACTCTTCCAAGTCAAATGGTTTCGCCACATAGTCATCGGCTCCTGCATCTAGTCCAGTAATTTTATCAGCAACAGTATCGCGAGCTGTTAACATCAGCACCGGAGAAGTAGAGTTGCGATGCGCTGGACTGGTTGCAACGCTAGTACGCAACTGCTGACACAAACGGATACCGTCGAGTTTGGGCAAAGTCAAATCTAGCACCAATAAGTCATACTTCATCGACTCAACCCAGTTCCAGGCTGTTTGCCCATCTTTAGCCACATCCACCACATACTGGCGTCTGGTTAGGGCTTCTGTCAGTACTTCCGCCAACTGGATATCGTCTTCAACTACCAAAATACGCATGATTCAACCACCAAAATACGCTGGATCGGGATGCTCCTGTTCAGGTAGAGGGACGTATGTGGGAGGCAATTCTACTTTATCTTACTGTGAGGAAAAGGGGAGCTGTACCCATTAGGTGTGACTGAGCAATTTATCGGCGATCGCTAAAATCACACCGATACCGTTTGCCAGATCGTGCGATCGCATTTTCCTGGTACTTCTAATTAGGATGGTGCAAGATTTCAGCCAATATAAAGACTCTGCAAAGCTTAAAGCCCGTATTTTTTTGTTAAAACATAATTAAAGTTTATAGATTATCCACTGTTTTTCGGCTCATTTCACAAATAGTGACTTGTGTTTGTGAAGTATTATTATTTATTCAAAAATAAATGCAACAAATTTCATTGTAGATTGGCAAATTTCTCTTAAATGAAAAAAAAATTTTAATTATTGTTTACAAATATAAGTTTTTATATAACTAAACATTGTGTTTTTTAGATAACAATCAAATGAAACTACTAGCTGTATCTCAGGAATTATGAGAGATTCCTGAGAAATCAAACTTTTGTTACTCAATACATTAAAAATATGAAAAGCAAAGCCAAATCGTGGTCAAACCCTGGAGTAATTGGGAGCGTTCTAGGATTGGCTGCCGCGAGCCTATCCACAGTATTGATGGCAAGTTTCCCGATTCAACCTGTTGTTGCCGAACCTTCGTCCCAGGAACATAATCCCCGCATCGCGCCGATCCAATCTCACCCCGGTGGCAAGAGTTACAGCCAATGGGCGGCAAATTGGTGGCAGTGGGCACTGCAAACTCCAGCAAGCACCAACCCGCTTCTCGACAAAGGAAAATGCAGTGTTGGACAAAAAGGACGGGTATGGTTCATTGGTGGTACATTCTCCGGTGAAGCAGTTGTGAGGGATTGCACCGTGCCTGCGGGAACTTCGTTGTTCTTGCCACTTATCAATACTTTCTCTGGAGCATTCCTGAACGATCCTCCTGAACAGCGTACCGAGGAATATCTAAGAAAGCAGGTAGATTATATTAAACCGGAAAATCTGACTCTGCTTAAAGCCGAGATCGATGGTGTACCTGTCAAGAACCCCAGCCAATATTTGGAAAAATCGCCGTTGTTCAATGTCCAATTGCCCAAAGACAATATTTATGGAGTGGACGAGAGCGTAATTCCGCAACTGCGTCTGTCCCCTAGCGTTGACCAGGGATACTATCTTTTCTTGGAGCCCTTAAAGCCGGGAAAACATACCATCAAGTGGCAGGCAAAAATATCTAGTCCGACTGGCAATTCTGAACAGAACGTTACCTACAACATCGTCGTAAAATCCGAGAAAGATCGATAAAGGAATGGGTTTAATTGAATTAAAAATGCTGAACTTATTTCCCAGATTTCTGACTCAGTGGGTTCCTCTAACTTGCATTTTGTTGGGAGAAATATTGGTTAGTTTGCCAACTTATGCATCTTCAGAATCGACAATTATAGTTGCTCAAAGTAATGAACCCATCTGTTATTTCCAAACAAGTGATGGTCGCATCATTAACCTGAACCAGCTATGCGTTCCCAAAACGCTGCCAGACATCCAGCAACTTCTGACAACTAAGCAGTGCCAAGGTTGTAATCTTCAACAGGCTAACTTAGCAAATGTTGATTTAAAAGGGGCAAATCTAGCAGGGGCTAATTTAGCAGGGGCTAACCTTTCAGGTGCAAATTTAACAGGAGCCAATATCAAAGGAGCTATTCTACAAGGAGCTAACATTAAGAACACTGTGATGCCTGCTGGACTTATTCTCCGGCGTTAGTTAAACTTGGTATCCGATTTTGATGAGTAAAGCTCCTCAAAATTGGATGGCAAGCAAGTTATTTGAGGCATAATAACTGCAAAGCGTAGTCCACATTTCTGCCTTTGACAATGAAAAGAAGACGCTTCTGCCGTTATCTTACTCTAGGTTCAGCAGGCTTTGCAGGAGTTATAGCCAGAGATTCTTTTGCCATGATTTCTGAATCCTCTCAACCTAAATCACATCATCGCTGGGTAGTTCTGTACTGGATGCCCTATGATAATAACCTTGTACGCTTTGGTGAACCAATCATTGCAATGCTGGCTAAAGGTGCAAGGAACTCAGAAGCGGTAGTTGTTGTTCAGTCAGATTACTTTGGTGATCCTAAAATGCGCCGTCGTATCCTCATCAATGGCGCGATACGCGAAATAGAAATTTCAGGAGAAGATAGTAGCAACATCTTAGCTTTCTCTAAATACCTTGATTGGGCATATCAAACTTTTGATGCGGAACATTGGGCAATCATTGTTGTTGGTCATGGTGGAAGAGTCAATGAGATTAGCCCTGATAAGCACGGCTCAATTCTTCAAACACCTACCTGGATGAGAGTTGATCATTTTGCTAGTGAAATAAGCCGATTTAACCACGCTACCGACAAACGAGTTGAACTACTTTTCTTTCAAAACTGCAATAAAGCTACTTTAGAAGTTGTATACGAAGCCAGGAATTGCGCCAGATATACTCTTGCTTCTCAACTTAATCTTGGCGCACCAAATTATTATTACGAAGGCTTTTTGAGACAACTCAATAAATCATCAATCGGTGGACGTGAAGCCGCAATTGCCATCATGGAATCTGAACGTGTTGATATGTACCACACGCTGACTCTGGTAGATAACCGCGCCTTAGACAACATCCCCGCCAAGCTTTCACGACTGATGCAACCACTTCTTAGTAAAGAATTACATACAGTTGATTTGTCATCTCTCTCAACAATCTATTATTTGGGTGAGCAGTGTTGTGATTTGCTTACTTTGTTTAGATATCTGTTAAAAAATATCCATCAAGCCAGTAATGCGTTCGCTGAATTCACGGAATTTATCAATTCATCAGTTATTGCTTCTTACAAAACAGGTGGAGAACTTTATAGTAGTCGTAATTTCAACAAGAACAAATCGGATAAGTTATGTGGACTAAGTTTGTATCTTCCACAAACTAGACTGGCTATTTTAAATTACAGTTCACTTGCTCTATATCAAGGAGTGGATTTGGTAAGCTTATACGGAGGAATGCTGACCCATTAATCAGTCTACAATTACGACGAGTAGATAAGGTTTTGTTTTAATAAGTAACTTTGTCAGTAGCATAGCAAAGAACTATATGAAAACTATAAAAAGATTACAAAAGAGCTGGAAACTGAGTTTAGTTAATTCCTTAGTATTAAGTGGAACGATAACACTAACATCATGCTTGACAATCGCTTCCTCTGGTAATTACGCCTGGAGTCAAATCACCAGCGATGGAACAGTAGGCTCTCAAGTAAGCTCACCCATACCAGGAACTTTTTTGATTGATGGTGGAGCAACTAGAGGTAGCAATCTCTTCCATAGTTTTAGTGAATTTTCTGTACCCAGTAAAGGCATTGCCGACTTCAAGAATCTGACACCAATTCAGAACATTATTACGCGGGTAACAGGTGGGTCTATCTCTAACATTGATGGTTTAATCAGAGCTAAGGGGACAGCTAACTTATTTTTTCTCAATCCCAATGGCATTATTTTTGGACCCAACGCTCAACTGCAAATTGGCGGTTCGTTTTTGGCTAGTACAGCTAATAGCCTAAACTTTGCTGATGGTACCAAGTTTAGTGCCACTGCAAGCCAAACTACACCCTTGCTTACTGTTAGTGCTCCCTTGGGTTTGCAATACGGGAGTAATATCGGAAACATTCAGGTGCAGGGGTCTGTGCTCCAAGTGAACAATGGTCAAAGCTTAGCCCTTGTGGGTGGCAGTGTGCAGCTCAATAACGCTGTTTTGGAGGCTCCAGGTGGTCGAGTTGAGTTAGGAGGTTTATCACAACCTGGAACAGTAAAATTGAACGTTGATGGTAATAAATTGCGCTTGAGTTTTCCCAGTGACGTAGCGCGAGCAGATGTCTCTCTGATCAATGAGGCTGACGTGAATGTACTCGCTAGCGGTAGCGGTAGTATTGCCATCAATGCCCAGAATTTGAACATAACAGGAGAAAGTAGGCTGCTGGCGGGCGTCGGTTCAGGTTTGGGTTCTCTTGGCTCTATACCAGGGGATATTGAAATTCAAGTGAAAGAGGCAATCAACTTGACTGAGGGTACTATCGCTAATGTAGTTTTAGAGGGAGGTAGAGGCCAGGGTGGCGACATTAAGATTACAACCGGGCAGTTGTTCGTCTTGGGTGGATCAGGGATCGTAGCTAACACCGATGGTACAGCGAACGGGGGGAACTTAAGTATCAATGCCTCCGAGAAGGTACAAGTGATTGGTACCACTCCTGATGGTCGGTTGTTCAGCCGCTTATCTGCTTTAACGCTGGGCACAGCTAAAGCAGGGAGTATGGAGATTACGACGAAGCAATTGCTAATCTCTGATGGAGCACAGATAGGAGTTGGCACCACGAGCTCAGGAAATGGGGGGAATTTGATGATAAATGCCTCCGAAGGAGTACAAGTGATTGGTACAACTCCTAATGGGAAGTTTCGCAGTACCTTGCTTACTCAAACTGAGAGCACAGGTGCAGCAGGAAAATTGGAGATTACAACGAAGCAATTGCTGATCTCTGATGGGGGTGTGGTCTCATCCAGTAGCTTGGGTGATGGGAACGCAGGGAATTTGATTGTCAATGCCTCCGAGAAGGTGCAACTGATTGGCACCACTCCTGATGGTAAGCTGTCCACTGGTTTATTTGCTTCAACTAAGGACATAGGTGCGGCGGGAAACCTGGAGATTTGGACACAGCAGTTAATTGTTCAGGGTGGGGCACAAGTAGGAACTGGCACCTTTGGCTTAGGGAATGCGGGGAATTTGATTGTCAATGCCTCTGATTCAGTGCAACTGATTGGTACCGCCCCCAATGGTTTGTTTTCTAGTGGTTTGTTTGCGAGAACGGAAGGAACAGGTGATGCGGGAAACCTGGAGATTATAACAAGGCAGTTACTCATCTCAAATGGTGCACAGGCTTCAGTTAGCACCTTTGGTTCAAGGAATGGGGGGAAATTGATAGTCAATGCCTCTGATTCAGTGCAACTGATTGGGACTACTCCCAATGGTCTGGGAGCAAGTGGTTTGTTAGCAAGAACGGAAGGAACAGGTGATGCGGGAAACCTGGAAATTATAACAAGGCAGTTATTGATCTCAGATGGTGCACAGGTTTCAGTTAGCACCATTGGTTCAGGGAATGGGGGGAATTTGATTGTCAAGGCATCTGAGAAAGCGCAACTAATTGGCACCTCTGTTGATGGTAAGCTTCCCAGCGGCTTGTTGGCTAAAACTTCCTCCAACTCAACAGGCAATGGCGGCAGTATAAGCCTTAGTATAAATAACTTGGATTTGAGCAACGGTGCAGAAATTTCTACCCAAAGTGAAGGTAGTGGTAAGGCTGGCAATCTTGAAGTCAGGGCTAACTCCATCCACCTAGACAACCGAGGACAAATTACGGCTGAAACTGCATCAGGTCAGGGCGGAAATATTAATCTCAAGGTGCAGGATGTCTTGCTGATGCGCCAAGGTAGCCGTATATCCACAACCGCAGGTACTGCTAAAGCAGGTGGCGATGGTGGCAATATTGGGATTGATTCCCTATTTATAGTTGCTGTCCCCAAAGAAAATAGTGACATCACCGCCAATGCCTACACAGGTCGAGGTGGCAATATTAACATCACAACTCAAGGTATCTATGGGCTTGAGTTTCGCCCCCGTCTCACTCCCTTCAGTGATATTACTGCCAGTTCGGAGTTTGGAGTAAACGGCAATGTCCAAATCAATACATCAGGAATTGACCCCAGTCGAGGATTAAATAACTTACCAGTTGAACCCGTTACCTTAGAAGTTACAGAAGGCTGTCAAGGAGAAGGAAAGCCGGGAACTGTTGCATTTTTCAATACTGGTAAAGGAGGCTTAGCACCCAATCCTTACGAACCTAAGAGCAGCAGCAATATCTGGGAAGATGTGCCACTGTCAACACCAGGGACTGCCAATTCTACAAGTCCTCCTCAAACAATTATCGAGGCTCAAAGCTGGATCGTTAACGAAAAAGGCGAAGTAGTCCTCGTTGCTGAAATCCCCGTCACCCGCTCTCAAGGTCGTTGTCGCCTACGTTAGTGAGATTAGAAGCCCATGAGCAAAAAACTGACTGCGCTGTGGTATCGTCTCCGACACCTCCTTATGTCCGCACCACTGAAGCTGTACCAACAGAGACTCGGACTAATCGTTGTCGCACTCTTGGCATTGTTCACAACTTTATCTCTCCCCGCTTTGTCAGCAAAACCCCTCCCTAACCCTCTCCTCACTAAAGCTCCGGTTACCAAGGAGAGGGAACCAATTTCTAGGGTTGATCAGCAAGTACTAAACCCTGTCAATTTGAGTAACACTCCCACTCAACCCTCAAATGCCCAATTGTTACTACAACAGGGAATAGAACTCTATGAGGCCCAACGATTTTCAGAAGCAACTGAGGTTTGGCAACAGGGGAACAAAGCATTTGTCACTCAAGGAGATCCTCTCAACCAAGCGCTGCTGCTGCGCTATCTTTCCTTAGCTTATCAACACCTAGGACAATGGACAGAAGCTCAGCGATCGCTCTCTCAAAGTCTCAAACTCCTCGACATCCACAAAGATCAAGCTAACACTCCAGCATACTTAGACGTTTTCGCCAAAGCCCTGAATACTCAAGGTCGCCTACACTGGTCACAGGGACAGTGGTCAAAGGCGATCGCCACCTGGAAGAAAGCAGCCGCTACCTATGAAAAAGCAGGCAACAAAACGGGTGTAATTGGTAGCGTCATCAACCAAGCCGAAGCACTACAAGCATTAGGATTAAGCAATCAAGCGCAAGCGGAATTACTGCAAGTTCAGCAAATCTTACAGCAACAATCAGACCCTGCAATCAAAGTTACAGGACTAGAAAACCTCGGTAAAGCGTTGAGACGAGTTGGCAAACTCAAAGAATCTCAAAAGGTTTTGCAGACAAGTTTGCAAATAGCTCAAGAATTTAAGCTCTCTCAAGCTCTTGGTTCCATTTTGCTAGAGTTGGGGAATACTGAACGAGCCTTGGGTAACACCAGCCTAGCAATGGGCAACTTGGAAGACGAAAAGACCCATACTCAGACGGCGATCGCCTTTTATCAACAGGCCACCGACTCAGCAAAGCTGCGACTCCTCGCTGGGTTGAATCTGCTCAGCCTCTTGGTAGAAACTGGTAAATGGTCAGAAGCCGCAAATTTGGGTTCAACAATCCAACCGGCGGTCGCCAATTTACCTCCCAGTCGCACCAGTATCTATGCTCAACTTCACCTTGCTCACAGTCTGACTTGTCTTCAGCCTAATCTTGACACAAAGTCACTTTCGTGCATTAGTGGTGATCGCCAAGAAAAACTGAGAGAAAATCTTGCCAAACCAAGCCTAACAACCATTTCCTCACAGGAAATTGCCCAGATTTTAGCCACAGCTATCCAACAAGCTCGAAGCCTAAAAGACCGAACAGCCGAATCCTACGCTCTTGGACAACTAGGTGGACTGTATGAAGCAACACAACAATGGTCGGTAGCGCAAGATTTAACTCAGCAAGCTTTGTTGATCGCACAAGAGATTCAATCTCCTGATATTCGCTATCAATGGGAATGGCAATTAGGGCGTTTATTGGAAAAACAAGGCGATAGAAAAAAAGCGATCATTGCCTATCAAGAAGCAGTTGAAACACTCAAATCCATTCGCGGCGATTTGCTCACCATCAATTCAGAAGTACAGTTTTCCTTCCGGGACAATGTAGAACCAATTCACCGTAAACTCGTTGATTTGCTCTTAAAAACTGATGGAAATACTCAGCCGAGTCAAGAGAATCTGAAGCGAGCAATTGAGGTAATTGATTCTCTCCAGTTGGCTGAACTGGAAAATTTCCTAAGCTGTAAACTTTCTCAGAAAGTGCAGCTTAACCAGGACATTGAGCAGGTAGATCAAAAAGCAGCATTAATTTATCCAATTCTTTTGGAAGATCGATTAGAAGTTATCGTCAAAATTCCAGGGAAACCTCTAAAGCATTATGTCACTGCGCTCAAACGACATGAAGTAGAAAAAACAGCAGTAGAACTGCGAGCAAACATCTTAAAACGTAACCGTCCAGAAGAAGTCATTGTTCAAGCGACACAGATATATAAATGGTTAATTGAACCATTGGAGCAAGACTTAGAAAATAGCGGCAAAATCAAAACCTTAGTGTTTATGTTGGATGGGGCGCTGCGCAACATTCCTATGTCAGTTTTGTATGATGGCAAACGTCAAGAATATTTGATGCAAAAGCCTTATGCTATTGCTGTTGTTCCTGGTTTGCAACTTTTTGATTTGCGACCTTTTGGGCGAAAAAAGTTAAAAATATTGACAGCAGGAGTGAGTGAGCAACGGGAAATAGAGGGGCGAAAGTTTGACAAACTACCTAACGTAGTAGAGGAATTGCAGCAAATTGGAAATATAGTGCCTTCAGAGTCGCTACTCAATCCTAAATTTACTCAAGCAAATCTTCAACAGCAGATTAATTCTGGGTCTTTCATTGCTGTTCATCTAGCAACTCATGGCCAGTTTAGTTCTGACCCTGAAGAAACATTTATTTTGGCATACAATCAGTTACTCAAAAGCAACGAATTGAACAACTTGTTGCGGGTTAACAATCAAAGTCGAGAAAGTAGGGTTGAATTACTCGTGCTTAGTGCTTGTGAGACAGCAAAAGGGGATAATCGAGCGACTTTGGGGTTAGCTGGAATTGCTGTAAGAGCGGGGGCACGCAGTACGTTATCGACGCTATGGCAAGTGAGCGATCGCTCTACATCTGAACTGATGGAACGGTTTTACAAGGAGTTAACTAAGCCTGAAGTAACGAAGGCTGAAGCTCTTCATCAGGCTCAGTTAGAACTGTTTAAGAAATACAAATCTCCTTATTATTGGGCAGCTTATGTTTTGGTTGGGAATTGGTTGTAGTCTTTGCTTAGATGTTGCCTAATTAGAGCTATGAGTTGAGATATCTCAAGTCAGATCCTCGAATTGTCCTGATGCTTGAAGAAACTGGATAGAACGATTTGCTGTTGCACCAAAGCTCACTCCTACTGAAATTCCCACAGGACCAGAAGCGGAAACAGGTGTATTTAAAGTTATATAGCCAAAGCCATTGCTACCATATAAATTCAGATTATCCTTGGGAGAAACTTTCTGAGTACCGATATATAAGTGAACATTTTTCATTACTACGTTGTTTGAGTCCGTCCTGAATAAGACTTGTACTCCTTTCACTTTTTCTTTACCAGTTATAACCAGTGTAGGAATCGCGAAATGAAACCAATTGAAAGTATTGGGTTTACCTACAATGGTTGTGTAAAAGCCTTGCCGGAGGATACTTTCGATTCGATCTGTGTATTCTACCTGCACGCTTGTTCCATGCATATACACATAGGGAACTGCTGATGTATGACCTTGAGCTTGGGCTTTTTCTTTAGCAAATAGCCCAATCCCTCCAGCTACAGCCCCAGCACCTAAGTATTTCAACAAATGACGTTTGTTAAGCCTTGTTGAGATTTTTTTCCCTGATTCAAGTTGCATTAGCCTTTACCTCTTTTGCTCGTTAATAGACGATGTTGTAGTTTTGCTCTTTACTCTTTACGAAGATTGAGCATGGCTTTTAGCTTTCTATTTACTACTCAGTCAAAAATTCCTGCAATTTATGCAAATTTACAAAAATTAAAATTAATGATGCTAATTCAATTGGGCCGTAAGGAAGATCTGATTGTTACTCAGCGTCAATAGCCAGCAGTTATGCATTTTGTTACATAAATTAATTTTTTTGCTTTTGCATAAAATTCTGACTTTTTGAGTTGAGTAAGAGATAGAGGGAGCGCAAACAAGCTTAACGCTCAGTTCAAACTTCAGAATTTGCATCACGTTAAGGAAGAGAAAAAAATGAATCCTTATCTAAAAGTGTTTTTGGGAACAGTCATTCCTTTGGGAATATTTACAGGAACAGCACTTAGCGCTTCAGCAGGACAAGTAAAAATTGAGCTAATAAATGTTTATTGCGGCAACACCGAAGACGTAACGGGAGCAGACGAATTTTACATTGTAGGAGCGCTGACCGACGGTACGAGCACGAATACTAAAGCAGCATTGACTAGCCCAATTAGCATCAATGATGGCCAAACCAAGACTTTTTCTGCGTCTCAGCAAGTTCTTTTTAATGGCTATGTAGCGCAGGGAACAACTATTCGTGGTGGATTGAAAGCATACGACGAAGATTGGGCTCATGACTGGGCACAGTATGAGCCTTGGGCAAAAACAATTAAAGATGCAGTAGTAGTAGGATTGAAGGCTTCTGCTAATCCTAAAGCTGTTACAGCAGCTACCATTCTTGACTGGGGATTTAAGGGATTTAGTGCGATATCCTATCTTGACAAAGACGATCAACTAGGGAAAATAGAGCTGAATGTATCACCCATAGGTCCTAATGTTGAGGAAAAAACTTGGAAGTTCAGTAAAAGCGATTGGACGGGTTATTCTAGTTGGAACTACACTGTCCGCTATCGCATTACACGGTACTGAAACTTGAAGGCTAAGCTAGCAAGGGCGAAGCACTTACGTATTTACAGCGGTTACGGCTGTTATGAGGTACAGTCAGACCTAACCCCCAACCCCCTTCCCTTCGAGGGAATGGGGCTAATGTCAAAGCCTCTCTCCTTTAAGGAGAGAGGTTTGGAGAGAGGTTAATGTACCGCATTACAGAGGAAACCGCTATATCTTGTTGGTAAATACCCCTATACAGCGGTTTGCAAGTTCACCTCTGTACATTTTGACCCCCCTAACCCCCCTTATCAAAGGGGGAACTGTATTTCACCAACTTGCAAAGTGCTGTATCTGGACGCAAGTGCTTCTCCCCTACACCAAATTTTGAACTTTGAAAAACACGGGTCTAAAAACTCTGCGTTCTCTGCGTAATTCTCTGCTTACTCTGCGTTAAAAAAATACTATTTCAATGTCAACGGATTCGATATCACTGAACTAACCAAAGGTTCTTGAGCAAGTCCTTCTAAGCCGACAGATTTTAACATTTCTGTCCAAGCTTTTTTGACTTCAGGATTTTGTGGATCAGCAAGATATCGTTTAGCTAAATTTGTCACTCGATCATACCAAGCGTTAGGACTTTGCTTAACTCGTGTCACCCAACCATACGCTTCTAGGTTATCTCCAGAGGAATCTTTGGGCTCGCAATGAACAACCAAGCGCCATTGGTAGCTGTGATTAAGTTGTAGAGAATGTTCGGGTTTTGGCGGTAAGGGAATACCAATTACTCCTGGTGTTTTTGTGAGTTTAACGGACGTTCGATAGAGAGTTTTTTTGTCATCTCGGTCATGTACTGAAAATTCAATGGCGTTGATGTTTTTAGTCAGTATAAGGAATATAAAACCAAAAGGTTGGATACTCAGCAGTCGTCTCTCCCTTAACATCTTCAGGTACCAAAGCAGTCAGTGGCTGATCTGTATTTATGCAGGGTCCACGGGTTCCCCCTGGTGTTCGCTGACCGTTGGGTGTTCCTGTTGTTGGTAGTGGTGATGGTGACGGTAGTGGTGGTGGTGGACTAGCAATTATTTGTGAACTCAGGTGTGTCAATCCTTGTGACAAATTACTGATGAAGCCAGCGCTTACTAAAAGCGTAACAAAAGCAAGTTTTCCTTTCGTTAGTTGAATCATTAGAACTTTTGTAAAAGTAAATTTAGACTACATCGTTGTAGTAGTTATCACCTTTAGTTTTGAGTTTTATGCAAGAAATAGCAAGATTTACAAATGAGGTGAACTCAGCCCTTATCTGGTGGGCAAATCGCGATTGTCTTGGGCACCAACGAAGCCGAGCGCACTCCCTGTAGCCACCAAAGCTAATGCTGCTGGAACAAGCGGCAACCAACCTCCTTGTAATAAGAAAACCCAGCATAATCCATACAAAACAATAACAGAAAAGCTCAGCGACAGAACTAGGCGTAGTGGTGATTGTGCTTGCTCCAAACTTCGCCAACGCACTATGCAAACGACTATCCCACCCGTTAGCGACCAAACCCAGACCCACAAAACATCCCCCCATTGAGACAACCACCAAATCAGAGGACGTTTATCCAGCACCGCACTGAGAGTCTGACTTACCATATGTGCATGAACGTCCAAGCCTCGCATTCTGCCATAAGGAGTATGGTGATAATCTTGAATACTAGCTGCAGTCACACCAATCAAAACCACCCGGTCTTTCACCCATTCAGGTTCCAACTTCCCGCTTAAGACCTCCTCAATTGTGACTTGCTGAGCAATTTGCGGGGTAGCACGATAATTGATCAGCACCTGGTTTCCTCGTGCATCCAAGTTTTGGTATCCTCCGCTATGAGACTCTAAACGTTTAAACACCACACTACCAAACTGCCAGTTTTGTTCAGGATTCGCTTTTCCAGAAATGCCCTGAGCTTCCAAGTAACGATAAGCTAATTGCAGACTGAAAGAATAAGGCGTCTTGCAAGGTGAACGAGGAGATATCGGGTTTGGGGTACGGGATTGGAGATGGCGACGAACAGCGTTATCTGATTCGTCATTTTCTAAGTCATTAAAGCCTAATTGCTCTGCTGGGCTTTTAGGTGGGGGAGCAACAGAATTTTCTGATTCGGTGCCGAAGCAGACGGTAAACAGATGCGGATTCTGCTGTAGCTGGGTGACAAATGACTGATAACCTGGCGGTACAGGTTGGTCGCGAAAGATATCCAGTCCGATCGCCAAAGGTCGATGCTGCTGCAATTTGGCGATGATCTGAGCAAGGACGGCATCAGATAGGGGATGCTTGTATTTACGCAGATCCTCTTCATTAGCCCCAACTAACAGGATGCGAGAGTCTGCTGTTTCAGAAGGGCGTTGACGCAGAAGCTGATCATAAGCCTTCAGTTCCCATTTTTGCAGTATCCCTAGCGATCGCCCTCCCATTACTATGCTAGTTACCACCAAACTGGTGACAACTAAGGTTCGCAAGCGAGGCCAGAAAGGTTTTTTTGCAGGTTCAGACAACTCTGGCCATTTCAGAGGCACGGATGCTGGATTTTGGCAAATGACTGGTAACCAGCTAGCACAAGGAAAATCATCCTCTAGCCCTTGCAATCGCTGTCTTGCTTCCTGTACTGCACGATAGAGAGGTTTACCACTGGCAAAACTATCAAGAAAATACCGCAAAAATTTTTGTGCTACTTGATCTGCCACTGGTTCCCGCATGACAATTAGTTGGGGGATGTTCAGTTGTGCTAAATCACGGGCTAATCCCAAACCATCACAAGAGTTGAAAATCGCTAGTTTTAACCCACCGTCAACCGCTTTTTGCAAGCCATACTTGAGTTCATCAAGAGTTAAACTATCTGTCTGATTCAGATAAATCCGACCTTGTTCTCCCTCAGTTTGACTATGACCTGCAAAAAATAGAATATCCCAAGTTTGCTGCCAAAGTTGGTCGTTTAACTCCTGACGTTGCGGTTCCACCAGAAAAGTTGTAGCTGCGTTGGGTAAATTCTCCAGCCGTTTTCGGTCTTCTTCAACCTTAATCCCTTCACTATGGCCCAAAATTGCTAAAATTTTTATTTGGTCTTTCTGGGAAGATTCTTGAACTTTTGGTGGTCGTTCGTACTCTAGGCTACTCAGTTCAATTTCTGCAAAACTGTATAGTTCCAATAAATCCCATTGTTGCCAAGGAAGTTGCCATAATTGCTGATTGTCAGCACGAATCATCACCCGCACATCGTCCGATGTGCTGACTTTTTCCAGCCACTTTTCACGAATTGATAAAAATGAATCCGCTTTGAGCCAACTATTCAGGCGATCGCGCAACTTGAAAGCTTGAGTGCGACACTCCTGAATCCTCTCTTTCAGAGGGACATCTATCCTAGTTTTTCTATCTATAATTGTAATGATGCGGTAACGCTTTCCCAAGCTGCGATAAATTGACTGCCAATTATCATATTGTTCAGTAAGGTAAGTTGCGGGAGGCAAGTTACCAGTTATCTCCACTTCCGGGCGATCGCCTTCTAACCCAATTTCCAGTGTTACCCGAAAGCCTTGATTAAAATCACCATCTAGCTTGAGAACAATTAACTTTCCCATCGCCAACACCCATTTGAAAAGCTGTTCTTTAAACGATGAAATTCTCTGTTAGAATGACATCACCTAAAACCAATTTTACGCTAAAACGGTCTCCAACTTCCCCTTCAAAATCCAATGGCATTGTCTTATTTTCGCTTCCTGGCGGAACATCAATCAAAGTTTCTCCATCTTCATTAACTAACATCAATTTTAGATTGTCAGGCAAATAAATTTGACCTTGCTTTGGGTGTACATCTAAGTAAATTTCCCTGTCCTGTTCAGATACTTCAGTAAGTTCGACCATCATTACCACTGCTTGCTCTGGCTTTCCCAACTCCAACTCAATTAATTTGCATCTTGCAATTGGTGGAGCGCTTCTATAGCTATGAGCTAGCTCAGTTGATTGGGTATCTAAAAGAGATTCCACTGGTGGAGCGCTTCTATAGCTATGAGCTAGCTCAGTTGATTGGGTATCTAAAAGAGATTCCACAGCTTGCCAACTTGCTTCAAAAATCCCCTCAAACCATTGACTTAGGTTGAGTACGGAGCTGTTTTTATTCAGGTATCTTGGCAATTCTTGGAGCGAGCGTATTTCTGTTAAGGAAATCTCCGAACTTGTCACTTGTTCCACAAATCCCAGTATTGTTGCTTCCCTCAAAGATTTGGAAAGCTGCACTACCAAATAACCTATTCTTTCTTGCCAAACTTCTGGCGGAACACCGACAAATTTTGCATTTGGCAACACATATCTACACTCCAATTTTCCGCAATCTTTTACTACTAAATCAGCAGTATCCATCAGCATTTGCATCGCTGGGTTCCAACTATCGCTTTGCTCCAAGTTCGTCTCAAAACCCCGACATTGTAAGTAAAAATTCACGGCATATACCGCCAGGGTATTGAGATAAATCTGTTTAGCTTTGTCAGGATTGGACTGGTAAAGTCGAAACTTTTCTGCTTGGGAATGAGCTTCCAAAGCCAGTCTTACTGTGAAAGTCCAAGGTTCTAGTTCAGGGTTAATAATTGATTGATTGGAATCCATAAAAGTTACCTCTTGGAGGAGTAAAATAAATAATAAATTTAAGATATTTACGGTCTAAGTTGGGAGCGAAATTTTTCACAGCAACGTTGAAAGAAACTACTTATGGTTGGTAGGGGTATTCCGAATTTAGCTGAAATTTGTTCCCAGTTTTCCCCAGAAAACCTTGCCAAAGCAATAGCTTGAAAATTAGCATCATGGCGATTTCTAATATGGGTTCGCTTAAACAGGTTTTGAGCATCAATCTCGATAGATTCGCGGACTGTATCAAACAATGAAACTGATTTGCATTGCTGCAATTTATCCTCTAAATCAGTAAGTGAAGGCAAGTCTATGATATTTGGTTCTCTGAATTCTCGACTGGTTTCGAGAATGACTCGATCTAGCCGGAAATTGACCCAGGACATGAATTTTTTTTCTTGACCACGTTCTGGGTCATAGGTATCAATTTTTCGGCAGATGTAGGTCAAGGTTTTATTCACAGCTTCCTCATAAAGTAGTTCATAAAACTGCCCAGAAAATTGGGTTCGATGTGGATGACCAAGCTTTCCCGATAGTTGAATGGCTTCCACCAGTTCCCCTAATGCATATTGTCGTAATTCCGTATAGGGTCGGTGTCGTTGGGCTTCTAATGCTAATTTTTTGAGCTGTGTATCCTCCAAAACTTTTCTATAAGCGTGATTTTGCAGATTATTGACCCATGTTCTTACAGGGGTACGTGTTGGGTTGTAATTGGTCAGTTCCTCATCTACCTTATGCAAAAGTTCCTGTTGTAGTTGTTGGTAAATCTCTTGATAAATACCAAATAGAGGTTGACCGATAAGGGGACGTGCAATTTTTCGTGATTGGAGGATTTTATTGACAAGTTGAGTTAATGCCAACTGTCTCCCCTCTGTTTGGGGAGCGTGTTGTTTGGCTTCTGTTACTAGCTGTTCTAGTTGCTCATCCATATTTATGAAAGTAGCATGGGAAGCACAACTTGTAAGAGAACGTTCACATATTGTTTTCGTTTCTCCAGATAACTAGGTGAAGCATTTATCTAAGGCTGCGGTTGTGTCTGCTGAAGTAATGGGCGTTGCGCTAAGTGTTTGTTCATTGTGTATCGCATCAGGAATTTCTAACTATTACTCAGCCTAAACAGGTATGATTTTCTGCTTTTTGTTACAGAAATTAATTTTTATTATTTTGCATAAAACTGTGGCTTTTTGAGTTGAGTAAGAGATAGAAGGAGGTGTCTTGAAGCTTAACTTTCGGTTCAAATACCAAGTTTGATCATTGCATTCTCTCAATCTTAATGATCGGGTTATGGCGCTTGGGAGAAATTGCCTAACATCCAACAACGCATAACAGTCAAACTCTTCTTGAAATATAGGAATAACTGAAATGGCGACTTATTACTATAATGGCACTTCCGGAAACGATTACCTCAATTACACTGGCCCTGATACCCTCTTTGCACAGGGTTATGGCGGCGATGATTTTATCTGGGGGAATAATGGGGACGATACCATCTTTGGGTATGAAGGAAACGACACTTTGAAAGGCTGGAATGGTAATGATTATCTCTATGGAAACCAGGGGAATGACAAGCTGGAGGGGGAAAATGGCAATGACTTTTTAGCCGGCTATGAAGACAACGACACACTATTGGGTGGTGCTGGCAACGATACTCTTGGGGACTGGTATCATGGTGAACCGGGCAATGACCTCCTAGATGGCGGTGAGGGTAATGATGTCCTGTATGGTTACGGTAGGGGCACTGAATATGACACTCTAACTGGTGGTGGTGGCGCAGACAAGTTTGTACTTGGTCAGGAAACTAATAGCTCCGTGAATGGATATGCTTACTACCTTGGATTGGGCTACGCCACAATTACAGATTTTAACTGGCAGGAAGGCGATAAAATCCAAGCTTTTGGCAGCATCAACGACTACTCTCTCGGCACTGGTAACTGGTCGGGGAATAGTGATCTAGACACAGGAATCTACTACCAAGGCGATTTAATCGCTGTTGTACAAGACAAGTCAGGGAGTGATGTACTTTTGGGAATTGACTTTAACTTTGTTACCTAAGATTGTAGGATTTGGCTTTGTTCCCTAGGATTGTAAAATTCGGCAACACCACTGAAATTGGGGGTAATATTTTTTTACCCTCAATGGTTTTATTTATCATCATTACTAATCAATTTCTACTGCTCCCAAGGCTTTTAAAGTTGCTTTCTGAATAGCAGTTAAACAAATAATATGCGACGATCAGACAACCCGTTCTCGCTCTAATTCAACAACTGCACACCTCATGAAGTGGACTCTCGAAGGAAAATTCATTGCAGGAGGGTTTGGCTTAACTCTTTTGCTAATGGGACTGGTAAGTTTTGCTTCATACAAAAACACCAAGCAGTTAATTGAGAGTGCTAATCGGGTACAGCACACCTATGAAATCCTCACTAATCTGACGGATTTCTATGCAGCCATGAATGTTGCAGAATCGGGAAGACGGGGATATATAGTTTCGGGAAGTCAGCAAGAATTAGAGCGTCATCAAATTGCGGTGACTGATATGCAGTCTGAAATTAAGACGCTTCAACAACAAATGAGTGACAATATCATCCAGCAAGAACAATTGGCAAGGCTGAATTTTTTGGTGACTCAAAGATTAGTTTTGTTAAAAGAGTCTATCGCTCTCTATCAAACAGATAAATCTGCAGTTCAGGCTCAAACTTTGATTACTGAACGTAGCGTTAAGCTGCGAGAAGAAATTCAGATGGTTCTGGCAGATATCAAAGCTGGAGAAGAAAGGTTGTTACAGCAAGGAATTGCTCAATCACGCTCCAGTATACATTACAAAACTACCATAGAATTTATTGGTAATGTTTTGATTTTTGGAGTAGTTTTTAGCGTATATTTTTTGCTTTATCAGCAATGGTTGCAACGCCAGAAAGCCGAAAATATCCAAAGCACTTTGGCTCAAGAAAAAGAATTAGGCGAACTAAAAATTCGTCTTTTTTCAATGGTTTCCCATGAGTTTCGTACTCCTTTAAGTGTGATTTTAGCATCGTCTCAATTATTGGAAGAAATTCTGCAAAGCTTGGTTGAAGAAAGATACCTCAAAAATCTCTATCGGATTCAATCTTCAGCAAAGTTGATGAACCAGCTTTTAACCGATATTTTGACTCTAACCAGAGCAGAAACGGGAAAGCTTGAGTATAAGCCAGAACTTCTGGATGTAGAGGCTTTTTGTCTCAACTTGGTGGAAGATATTCAGTTTTGTGCACTGACACAGCACTCACTTAAATTTATCAGTAAGGGTCATTGTAGCCGCGTCAATCTTGATGAAAAATTGCTCTATTCCATCCTCAGTAATTTGCTATTAAATGCGATAAAATACTCACCTCAAGGTGGTAATATCTATCTGAGTTTAAGCTGTGAACCAAAAAACACAGTTTTTCGGGTTACCGATGAAGGTATAGGTATTCCACTGGAAGATCGCCAGGAAATTTATGAGCCGTTCTATCGCGGTCAAAATGTTGAGAATATTGTTGGTACTGGTCTGGGATTAGCGGTTGTAAAAAAGTGTCTGGAGCTCCACCAGGGAGAAATTACCGTGGAAAGTGAACTAGGGCTTGGAACAACATTTCTTGTCAGTATTCCTCGTCAGACTGTAGATATTAAAAGTTAAAAATTGTTCATCCAGGAACACTGCCAAGGAAAATAGAACTTAATGCATATTTTTCTATTGATGTCAAGACATTAATCTATAAAAAACCGTGGGACTGGGAGTTCCACGGCGTTTGGCATGAGGAGTCTTAACTTATATTGGATTGTAGAGTTAACTAACCAGTGACTTGACACTGGTAACAGTTTTGGTAACGGAGACTCCCCGACTTACTTTTTCTTACTTGTCCAGACTGTGGTGAACATCATCAGAATTCCCCCGAAAAAAATGGCGATCGCTAAACCGCCCGCAATTGAATCTAGCAAATCAGTATTTTCCATAACTTATAATCATAACCGTCTCAATCACCCATTCCTGGAATTACGCTACCAGCCAAGCGCTTCAGAGCGCGGTTTGCCACATCTGAGTAACGCAATTCGCCGCAGAGAATTTTGAGCATACTCTCAGTAGCCGTCTGTCGCTTAACACCCACTTTATAGCCAATTTTGGGAATGCTGTAGAAAGCGCTAGCTAAACGCTTGGCCCAAACCATTTCACTACCCCATTCTTCACTCATCACCTGAGTATATTTTTCCAGGGCGTCGTTTTCGCCAGCCAAAGCCTTGTCAATTGCGTCAGCAGCTTTTAAACCGCTAAAGATCGAAGGGCGAATTCCCTCAGCCGTAAACGGATCGACGACACAGGCCGCTTCGCCAGCTAAGACAGCATTCTGTGTGTGTAGCTTCTGGTCACCGTCCCACAGGGTTATGCCATGACCATACTGCTTATAAGCATTGAGGTCAATGTTGAACTGCTTAGCGTACTCAGAGACGATCCCTTTGAGGTCTTGAGTACCACCTCCCCGAAAAGTCCCAATGCCGATCGAGTAACCGCCGGCTTTCGGGAAATTCCAGATATAGCCATTTTTGACCATACCAAAGTCAAAGTGAATCATCGGCGCGTTGTCTTGTGGCGCTGGGGTTTCTACCTCTAGAGCTCCAGCCATAGAGCGTTTGCGTCCCTTGAAGCCCAGCCATTTTGCCATTGGTCCCTTGGCACCGTCTGCGGCAATGATATACTTTCCTTCGACTGGTTCATGGCTTGTGTTGACTAACCAGCGATCGCCTTTAAACTCGATACCAGTCACTGTGGTTTCAGTACGAAGTTCGGCGCCCTGTTTTTGCGCTTGTTCAACTAAAAAGTGGTCGAAAATATCTCGCTGTACCATCCATACAGGTTCTTTGGTGTTCAGTTTCACTTCCACTGGATCACCCATCTTCCAGGTGTAGCGAATCTCATTTGTTTTCACCGAAATTGCGGGTGAAAAGTCAAAGTCAAACCACTGTTGAATAATCGGTGAAACTCCGCCGCCACAGGGTTTATATCGGGGTAAGGATTCTTTTTCCAAAACTATCACAGATCGCCCACGTTTAGCGAGGTGATAGGCTGCGGTTCCACCAGCAGGACCGGCACCGACGATGATACAGTCAAACATTTTGCCTATGCTTCGTGTTGTTTGTTGTTTGTTGTTTGTGGTTTGAAAGAGAGCACAAACTACAAACAACAAATAACTTATTTTTCCGCAGTTTCCGATCGCTTAAGTAAGTGCCATTTAACCCTTGGCGTAGTTATTAATGATCTTGGCTAAGCTTGGTACTGCCGCCTCCACGTCATTCTTAGCTGAGTTGCGGAGTTTGTCATATGCGCCTCGCACAACTCCATTGTTGCTTGTCTTGATTCTGGCATCGGTAATGCCTAGCAGGGCGTCTGCTGTGCGAGAGCGATTCTGGGTGAGAAATCCCACTGCGTCGCCTGTTTGTACGCCTTCATTCCAGAGGGGATCGAGTGCTACTAAGACTTCTGGTAGAAGCCGTTCGATTGCACCGGCAATGTAACCGGGCTTGACTCCGTTGACAGCGGCGTAGGCGGCTTTGAAGCCCAAACCAGAAAGCCCACCTTTGGCAGCCACTTGCTGATCTATCAATGTTACGCAATCAGCTACAAGGCTTGCATTTTTATTTGGGTCATTAATACCGTCGCTAAGTCCCATTTCGATTCTCCTTAATATCAAAGTGCCTAATGTCTGGGTATTGGCAAATTTTGGTGGTGATCTTTTCTGTCAACGCCCAGATATTTAAAATTGCTCTTCTACTACTAGGAGTAGTTTGAACATTGTTATTTATCTTATCTGACCGCATAATAACAGAAAGGTTTTTGAGCAGATATACACAGGTTTCCAGCTTAATGTCAATATCACATATTGGATATATTTAAGCTTTTTGGCTGTGAGCATTTACTCAATAGATAGGTGTTTAGCTTGAGGCTTTTGAACAGCCACATCAGCTTTACTCCCTGTCTATTTTTCTCTGTGCTTGCCATGATATCCGGATTGTTTGCCAAGTTGTCCTGGATTTTTTTTAGTTATAACACTTGACTAAAATTATTGGTAATTGGTAATTGGTAATTGGTAATTGGTAATTGGGGATTGGTAATTGGGAATTGGTAATTGGCAATTTGAAGACAAGGAGGATCGTTTAACAATCTTGATTGTCCTGATTGTCCTGCTATTACGCATTACCCATTACCCATTACCCATTACCCATTACCCATTACCCATTACCCATTAGCCATTACCCATTACCCATTACCCATTACCCATTACCCATTACCTATAACGTCATGTGTTGGCGTTAAACAGTAGTGATATCTTTTTCTTTCTCTGCTAGTAATTCATCAATCTTCGCTATGTACTTATCCGTCATTTTTTGAATCTTGTCCTGGAGATCTCGCGCTTCATCCTCAGAAACTTCACTACTTTTTTCTTGCTTGCGGATAGAGTCAACCGCATCGCGACGGATATTGCGAATCGAAACTTTCCCTTCCTCGGCCAACTTAGCCGCCATTTTGGCAAATTCTTTACGACGCTCGCTAGTCAACGGTGGGATATTCAAGCGAATAATCTGTCCGTCGTTGTTTGGAGTCAAGCCGATATCTGAAAGGGAAATTGATTTCTCTATCAGGTTCAGACTGTTTCTGTCGAAAGGTTGAATAGTAATCGTACTAGCATCTGGCGTGTTGATAGTGGCCAGAGCCTTCAAGGGCGTTGGACTACCGTAGTATTCAACACTTACCCGATCAAGTAGACTGACATTGGCGCGACCAGTGCGAATTGTGTTGAAATCACGTTGAGTTGCCTCAACAGCTTTCTGCATATGACTTTCAGCTTCAGATAACTTCACAAGAACCTCCTACAATTGTTCCTACAGATTCTCCTTTAACAGCGCGGTGGATATTACCCCGCCCCGTTAGATCAAATACCATAATCGGGATATTATTCTCTTTACATAATGCGATCGCGGTACTGTCCATCACCCGCAAATCATGAGTGAGTACATGACTGTAGGTGAGGCTCTGATAGCGGCGAGCATTGGGATTCACATGAGGGTCAGAATCATAAATTCCGTCTACTTTGGTTGCCTTAAAAATCACCTCAGCGTCAATTTCTGCAGCTCGTAGGGCCGCAGTTGTGTCAGTAGTGAAGAAGGGATTACCCGAACCTGCGCCAAAAATCACCACCCGTCTTTTTTCCAAATGACGGATCGCACGACGCCGGATATAGGGTTCTGCGACTTCTTGCATGGCGATCGCTGTTTGTACTCGCGTTGGTACTCCCATTCGCTCTAGGGCGTCTTGTAGGGTCATAGCATTCATCACTGTAGCAATCATGCCAATGTAGTCAGCGGTTGCCCGATCCATCCCCGTGGCCGATGCTTTGAGGCCCCGGAAAATATTGCCACCACCCACTACAATAGCCATCTGAACGCCATCTTCCACGACTTCTGCTACTTCAGTCGCGATTTCTTGAACTATTTCTGGATCAATGCCGTAGCCCAAGTTGCCCATCAAGGCTTCACCGCTCAATTTTAGTAAAACCCGTCGGTATTTATTGCCCATGCCACGACTCTTTTTTTCTCAATTTGCCATCCACATAAGATAACAGTACTCAGGTTTTATGTCTCTATGTGGTCAGTGGTCAGTTGTCAGTGGTCAGTTGTCAGTTGTCCGTTGTCCTTGGTAACAAGGCTCAGATTCTTCTTTATTACCCATTACCCATTACCTATTACCTATTACCCAGTCCCCTAATGATTCCTCCACTTCAGAGTACAGCCAATTGCCTCGGTCGATTTTGGTGAGATACTTTCCCCCAAGAGGAGAGCCGCGATCGCATTCTGCAAATAATGAACTTTTACAGCTTCTGGATCTTGAGCATTATCATCAATGCGACCTCGGTAGCGAAGAATCCCCCTGTTATCGATGAGAAATGCTTCCGGTGCTTTCTGGGCACCAAAACTACTAGCCACATCTTGAGTAGCATCCCAAAGATAAGGGAAATTTAGCTTATTTTTCCGAGCAAACTCCTTCATGCTCTTCAAACTTTCTTCATGATATTGATTGGCATGATTGGCGTTAATACCAACCACGGTAATACCTTTGTTCTGAAAACGAGCTTGAATTTGTTTTAGTCTGTCTACATAGGACAAGACATCAGGACACTGATTGCACAGAAAAATTACCCCCACTCCTCTCCACCTTTTCAGGTAACGGTAGAGGTGATGAACTTCTTCATCAATTCCCACTAATTCAAAATCCGGTGCATAACTGCCAACGGGAGTCGTGGTCTTTTCGATAAGGCTCATATGCTTACCTTTTACGAACAACAATCGTCACTTCCACCAATCCTATCTGAAAGGGGGGTTTGGGGAGTCCATGTACCTACCACCAAACCCGCTTGGGCTATGGTGGTAGGTACATGGACTCCCCAAGTAAAAAGCGGGTATTCAACATACCTGCTTTTTACAATCCCTGTATCCTATGTTAAAATATGTAACATAGATAATTAAACACCATGCTGGTATTCGAGGCAAAATTACGGGGAACTAACGAGCAGTACGCCATCTTGGACGAGATGATTCGTACTGCTCGATTTGTGCGTAATTCGTGCTTGCGATACTGGATGGATAACCAGGGGGTCAACAGGTATGACCTCAACAAATATTGCAGAGTACTCAGAGAACAATTTGAATGGTGCCTCTTACTTTCGGCTCAAGCTTGTCAGGCTAGTGCTGAGAGGGCTTGGAGTGCCATTGCTAGGTTTTTTGAGAACTGCAAGAAACAGGTTCCAGGTAAAAAAGGCTTCCCTCAGTTCAAGAAACATCAAACTCATGGCTCTGTAGAGTACAAAGTTGATGGTTGGGTGTTATCGGATGACCGATTAACAATTACATTCAGGGATGGCTTTAAAGCTGGAACCTTTAAAATGTGGGGAAGCCGCGATTTACACTTTTACCAAAAAGAGCAGATTAAGCGAGTTCGTGTTGTGCGTCGGGCTGATGGATACTACGTTCAGTTTTCCATCGACACTGAACGAATTGAAAAACACGAACCCACAAACAAAATGCTGGGCATAGATGTTGGTTTAAACCATTTCTACACCGATTCTGATGGCAAGAAGATTGAGAATCCCAGGTTTTTGAGAAAAGCCCAGAAGGCATTAAAACGTGCTTCTCAATGTCTTTTTCGCAAAAACAAAGGTTCAAAAAACCGCAAGAAAGCCATCAAGAAGTTGGCTAGAACGCATCTCAAGGTATCAAGGCGGCGTAAAGACTTTGCAGTTAAGACTGCAAGGGCGCTTGTCCTGTCGGTAGACTTGGTAGCCATTGAAGACCTAAAAGTGCGGAATATGGTCAAGAACCATCATCTAGCCAAGTCAATTAGTGATGCATCGTGGACATTGTTTAGGCAGTGGTTGGAGTATTTTGGGAAGGTGTTTGACGTGCCAGTGATTGCTGTTGCTCCTCATTACACCAGTCAAGATTGCTCTAATTGTGGACAGGAGGTGAAGAAAACTTTGTCCACTCGCACCCATAAATGTCCAAGTTGCGGATACACTGATGACCGTGATGCCAACGCCGCCGTCAATATTTTGATGAAAGCTTTGGCGGGTTTGGCACAACTACCGAGGGGCACTCGGAAAGTCACGTCTGGGGAGAGAATGACCTCTGCTGATAGCGGGAAACCAACTTCAAGTAAGTCGGCTCGACGAACCAGAAAATCTCAGTAGTGATGTTGGGAATCCACCCCCATAATCGCAAGATTTGGGGGTGGAGGATGTCAATAGCTGTAATTCTGCCAAGTTGATGGTTTGTCAAACTCGAAATCATTTGCTCCTACCAACCTTTCGCTATGACTTGATAGCCAATTAATTTGTATACGAGTTTAGCAGTCGTAAATTGAGAGACTACAGAATCAACAATTGGTGCCAGTTCCATGACATCGCAGCCAATGACTTGATGAGTTTCAAACACTGTCCTTAAAAAGGTGGTGAGAGCGTACCAGTTCAAGCCACCTGGTTCTGGTGTACCGACACCAGGAATTAAAGCGGGATCGATTCCATCTACATCAATGGTAATAAATACTTTTTCAGTAGGAATATTAGCGATCGCCTTTTCTATCCAATTTTGATCTTTGGCTATCTCTCGTGCCCACACCACTGGGATAGATTTTTCTTTGATCAGTTCAGCTTCTTCTTTGCAAATACTACGAATACCAACTGGTAGCGTTGGCAAACCCATATCTAAAACCCGACGCATTATACAAGCGTGATTATGAATCGAGCCTAGGTATTCATGACGCATATCGCCGTGGGCGTCTATTTGAATTACGGTAAATGGTTCTTTTGATGCTTGACGGTATGCATCTACTATGGCTGTGGTAATGCTATGTTCGCCACCCAAGGATATGACAAATTTACCGTCACCAATCAACTCGGACACTTTTTGAGAGGTGACATCAAGCATTTGTTCCGAGGAAACCAATTTGCCATTGCGGGTGTCGGCAATACTGGGGTGAGTATAAATCCGGGCCTCCCAGCAAGTTTCCCGTTCTAGTTCATCATCGTAATATTCCAGTTCCACAGACGCATCCAAGAGGGCATCTGGACCGTTTTCGCAGCCTTTGCGATAAGTTGTCGTCGCTTCGTAGGGAATCGGTAGAATGACCACTCTTGAGGCTTCGTAGGAAGCTTTTATTTCCGAGCCCAGAAATGGCTGAACAGCATTAGAGGTTTGCACCAGCATGAAATAAGCACACAAAACTTTGCAATTATTAATCTTGACATACTCACAAGAGAGTTAGCACAAAACTGCAGTAATCGCTTTCTGACCTCACCTAAAATGGGATAGCCACCCTTCATAGAAAATTTATGCTTCAATCCTTAACAAAACCTGTTACTTTTGAAGACTTTATCGCGTGGTATCCTAACACAGTCCGACACTACGAACTCCAGGACGGGATAATTGTAGAAATGCCAAAACCAACTGGGAAACATTCCAATGTGACAGGCTTTCTCATTGAAGAATTAATCCTCACTATTATCCAGATGGGCAAGCGAGGTATTTGGACAATCCCTAGAGAATCGATTGTGAAGTCAAGCAACGAAAAATCTGGCTACGAACCCGATATTATTGTTATCGATCACGATACGATTATTGCTGAACCCCGTTGGGAAAGCGAATCAATCATTGAAAATGCTCAGTCTGTCAAACTTATTGTCGAAGTCGTCAGCACGAACTGGCGTGATGATTATTTCAAAAAACGGGCAGATTACGAAGAAATGGGAATTCCTGAATATTGGATTGTTGATTATGCTGCACTGGGAGGACGCAACTTTCTAGGGAATCCTAAACAACCAATGCTATCAGTTTATCAACTCATTGAGGGAGAGTATCAAATCAGCAAATTTCGAGGGAATGAGGCAATTATTTCGCCTACTTTTCCAGACTTTAATCGAACAGCCGAACCGATTTTTCAAGCTGGCCATTAAGACGATTAATCAAAAATACTTTACATTATGTAAAATAATGTTACAAGTTTTTAGGCTGTATGAATCCCTCTTCCTCTATAACTCCAATCAACGATCGCTCAGAGACGAAAATCTGGAATTGGCGAGGCTTCCCTATTGCTTACAAAACCCAAGGAAATCAGGGGCCAGCAGTTGTAATGGTGCATGGTTTTGGGGCCTCTTCGGGACATTGGCGCAAAAACTTACCAGTGTTGGGGGAAAGTTGTCGCTGTTACGCCATTGATTTAATTGGCTTTGGGGCTTCAGCTAAGCCAACACCAGGGATTGAAGTTGAGTACACCTTTGAAACTTGGGGAAAGCAAGTTGCTGATTTCTGTCGGGAAGTAGTTGACAGTCCCGCCTTTTTGGTAGGAAATTCCATTGGCTGTATCGTTGCGATGCAAGCAGCGGTGGATCATCCAGATATCGCCTTGGGGGTGGCGATGTTGAATTGTTCATTGCGGCTACTACACGACCGCAAACGCGCTCAACTTCCCTGGTATCGTAGTGCAGGAGCACCTATGGTTCAATGGCTCTTGGGTATTAAGTGGATTGGTCAGTTATTTTTTGGTCAACTGGCTAAGCCGAAGGTAGTGCGTAATATCCTTTTGCAAGCTTATCGGCATCCGGAAGCAGTCACGGATGAACTGGTGGATATGCTAATGGCACCTGCGGCTGATATCGGTGCTGTCGATGTGTTTGTGGCTTTCACACGCTATTCTCAAGGCCCTTTACCAGAAGATTTATTGCCTCTGTTACCTTGTCGGGCGATATTTTTATGGGGAACAGAAGATCCTTGGGAACCAGTGGATTTGGGACGCGAGTTGGCTAATTTTCCGCAGGTGGAAAAGTTTGTTGCTTTGGAAGGTTTGGGTCATTGTCCCCAAGATGAAAGACCGGATATTGTTAATCCGATTTTGCAGGATTGGATTTTAGGCCATGAATTGCGGTTAAGTGAAACGTATTGAATTTAATCCTAATTTTGGTGCTGATTTAGCGATGTGGCTGCGTCTCAGCCACAAGGCATGTACTGTCATTTTGTCAGGGCACTCAATGACCAACTCTAAACCTTGTAGCCCTAACCTGCACTGTTGCAACATTTTTCGGTGAGGCAACTTCTGATGCTTGAGGAAAAGAGCGATCGCCCTTTCACTGAAGGCTGTGTAGTCCATAGATGACTCTACTTTTTAAGTGGCTTATTTAATACTGATTACTGGTTCCAAAAAACCCAGAGAATCGAAAGTCAGTCAAGGCAGTCAAGCAGTAAATATACTTAATTTCTGACAATTGCTTGGTAGTTTGTTGAACAAATTAGTTAGGTAGCTACAAAAATTTACCTGACTTTTGGTTTTTCACTTGCGATCCGAGAACAGAACCTGAGCGGAGGAGCTTGCTACTTTTTGACCTTATTTTATAGAGGTTTATGCTTAAAATTATAGCCACCCACAAGTGGACGGCTAAATCAATTTATTGGTAATTAAGGCGTCAGTTAGAAGCCGAAAAAACCCTTTTTAGAAGAACCTTGTTTTTCGCTCCAGTCTTGGCCCAACTGAATTGTGACATCTGAGCTGAGATTGCCGGTATTGTCAACACGCACTTCTCCAAATCCCAAAGAGTTACGGATGGTTGAGGCGCTGCTGTCGTCTCCGTTTTGAGCTACGATGCGACTGATACGCAAGGGTTCCTTCCAAGGATTATCAACAAAGATATTGCGGTAGCCAGCCTTTTCCAGTATTTTGACCATAGATTGAGCAGCTTCTGGATTATTGGTGCTGTCTTGAATTGACACACGCACGTAGGCTGGATCAACTTTTGTGCGATCGCTGTAACCTTTGTCAAAGTAAGTCGCCACCAACTGCTGAATGCGGCTACGATCTGGTAACCAGTAACTGACATCCTTGCGGCCATCGCCATTAAACTCACCCGGTATCATCAACATTTGCACCTTGGAGCGATTGGTTTGAGTACCAAAACCTCCTAGGGCGGCGATTTCTTCTACAGTCAAGTTGGTGTCAATGTGAGACTGAATGACTGAGAGAATTTTCGGCAATCGCGCGATCGTGGCGGGATTTAGGGCCTGTTCCATCAAGGCCCGCATCAAGATTTGCTGACGCTGTACCCTACCAATATCGCCTAACTTGTCGTGGCGAAACCGCATAAACTGCAGCGCTTTATCACCATTCAGGTGCTGTTTGCCTTGTTTGAGATTGATATAAAGGTGCTGAGAGTCGTCTTTATACTTCATGTCTTGGGGGACGAATACAGTTACGCCTCCCAAGGCATCTACAAGGCTTTGGACACCCTGAACGTTCACGCGGATGTAACGGTCAATACCAATACCTTCAAGGAGATCGCTGGTGGCTTTGGCGCTTAGTGCTGGGCCGCCTTGGGCATTAGCAGAATTGATTTTGTCGATTCCGTAGCCTTCTATGTAAGTTCTTGTATCGCGGGGAATGGAAACAACTGTTAACTTTTGCTTCTGAGGGTCAAACCGCAACAGCAGCATTGTATCGGTAGGACCATCAAAGGAGTTAACTAGCTCGTATGCAGGTGATCCTGGCGCTTGACCGGGCGAGTCAGAGGCTAGAACTTTACATCCTAAGACTAAGATATTGACAGGTCGCGTCAGTTCTGGTAGCTGCAAACTATTGCGGGCGATGCTTCCACCCTTGTTAAAGATTGCTTGCTCAGCAGGAGATAGCTTACTTTGCAGTAAAGGCATACTAGCTAGTGATACTGCAAGCATTGCTCCCGCTGTTGCTGACAACATTGCCACACCGGTAAAGCCTAACCAAAGCCAGAGCCAACGACCCTGCTTTCTCTTTAAGGGCTTTTTGATCCCCTGTTGCTTGGCTTTCTGTCCTGGACGGGGTTTTTCATTAATTTTTTGCGCTGGCACTTGGCTTCCTCACACACGTGCAATTAGAGATGGAAATTTTTGAAGATAACTCACTGACGCGAAGTATGCATAACCCTGAGTTTAAATATCAAGTGTTTAACAAGAACACTCATAGCAGTTTTTCTAATAGTTTGCTGCAAAACCAGGCAAATACAGTATGAATTTTGAGTAATTTCTTTGGTCGAAAGGGAGATGGGGGATAATTCCGACATTACCCAGTCCCCAATCTAGGATAAATGCTTGCGGACAGTTCCCTCAGCTAGATGAGTCATCCCTGGGAGACGCAAGGATTTGCGTTGCCACACACGCACCATCAAACCCAAACTTACGACAAAATAGCCAGAGGTGAACAGAGTATTCATGAATAATAGGCGTAGTGGAAAGAAATTTGAAAACTCTCCTCCCGCTGACAATAAAATGTAGCTTAGTAGCCAAGCGAATGCCAAGGTAACTGACAAGCGACTGGCGGCTTGTTGTTCCCTTGTTCCCTGACGACGGTACAACGTCCAAAGTGCCGGAAAAAACCCAATAACTGGAATTAGGTAAACAAACACCAGCAAACGATTGAGGTCTGAATTTTCTAGCGGGTCAGGTTCTTTCATTGCTTAGTTCGTGGTTGTGTAGGGGCGGGTTTGATCTTGTCGGAAACCAACAATATTTGTTATTAATTCAATTAAACCCGCCCCGTTAATTGTGCGAAAGTCCAAAAGTCCTTAGCAAGATAAATAATGACTAATGACTAATGACTAATGACTAATAACTAATTACTTTAAGCCCAAGGCCTTCCAGGTTGTCTGACCAACAATTCCATCAGCTACTAAACCATTAGACTTCTGAAATTTTCTGACAGCATCTTTTGTACCTAAACCGAAGACACCATCAATCACACCAGGGTCAAAGCCTTTGTTTTTCAAAGCTTGCTGAAGTTGCTTGACAAGTGGCCCACTTGAGCCTTCTTTTAACAGTTGCAGCACTCCTGATGCGCCACTCATCAGTTCATCTCCAGGGATTGCCGTTGTGTAGAACAGGTAATTTTTATTAAGCTGATAGCGTCGGTCTTTTTTAATCAGTGTCATAAAATCCACATGTCCGTCACGAGTGCGCCCCACTAAGCAACCAGCACTAGCATAGTAGACATCGTTATAAGGCAAGTCGTAACCCCAGTGCTGATTAATGTCAAAAAGCCCGGTTTCAGTTCTGTCTCCGGTGCGCATTCCATCTTTGTTTAAGTCTCTATGAACCGTGAGCGGGGTGTCCTGAACTAGGGCTTGATGTGGCTCGGAACCGCCACCATAATGTATCCCCACGCTCCAAGCTTTATATTGACCAAACTTGATTCTAGCGGCTCCTTTGGGACTCATCGGGCTTTCGGTGTAAAGGGATCCTGGTTCGGTTGTACCTTCCCAATTGCCGATAATTGCGGGAACCCCATCAGCAATCTGGATCACTATTCGGCGATCATTGAAATAGTTGGGGCTATCGCTGTTCAGGGAACCGTCAGCACTCATCCCTTCTACGTAGACAATATTAAATTTGTTAATTCCTTGAGAAATATAGTAGCCTTTGGCTTTCATATACTTGACGATCCGACTTGCCAAGTCATTACCTAGCTTTAGCTCAGGATTTGGTAAATTTTCTAGTTTTGTTTCAATTAGTTTTTGAGCGGTAACGGGCCCTAAGAAATTTGGCTCGTTACACTTGGTTAGAGTTTGAAATTCTTTGAGTGCTGATACAGAAATAGCCCCAAACTTGCCATCGGCTGGTGGGTCTAGAAGTTCTAAAGCAATTAACCTGCTCTGAATTTGGGTAGATAGTTCTTTATCAGTACCTATCTTTTCCAAGGCGTATTTCAGTTTTTTTGCGATAAAGTCTTGCAGTTTCATAAGCTTATCCCAGTGTAATTTTCAAAGAAAGAAGACTTCAGTCCTCAATAATCCAATCCGCAAATTTTGGGTTGGAGCGAACATAATCAAAGCTCGCGCTACCCTGTCACACATCTGTTATCAAATTTCACGCACATTTGGCAAACGTCACTTATCCAAAATATCATTTTGTTGAAATTCTCTGTCAATCACTGCTTATTATGGGTTCTCAAACAAACTTCCTTCTCAAAGTCTTAATCCTCTCAGCGGGGCTTTCCGCTTTAATCAAATACGCAGGCCCCAGCTTCCCTATTACCGCAACTTCGGGAAATGCACTGATTGCGATCGTCTCACCAACTATCATTTTAGCGATCGCGCTCTTGTGGCGAGCCTGGAAATATCAACAGCCTAATTGAGCAAAAAAAAGCACATCGCCTAGGGGTAAACTCTACCTTTTGGGCGATGCGCTTTAGTTCCAAAACACTACATTTTATGCAGAAACGATATAAGGAGAATCGATCGCACTCATCTTATTAGCATCCACCAAGGACTGATAAACCATCACCACTACTTCAGCACGAGTAGCATCTTGATTGGGTTTAAGTTGCTTGATTTGCGGGTAATTTACCACAATCTGCTTGTTTGTCGCCGTCGCCACTGCTGGTTTAGCATAGTCAGGAATGGTAGCGCTGTCATCGTAGGCCGTTAAAACACCAGTATCCGATGTACCTAAGCCCAATCCACTCACTAAGGAGATAATCACTTGCACTCGCTGGATATTTTCATTCGGCTTAAAAGTACCGTTAGGGAAGCCTGAAATAAATTTACCGCGATAAGCTTGTTGAACCGCATCCTTGGCCCAAAAATCAGCAGGGACATCGCTGAATGTTACTGCATCCCGTTTCGCTGTAGGATTAAGAGCTTTCACCAGCAAAGCTGCATATTGAGCGCGGGTAATCTTTGCATCTGGTTTAAAGGTACCATCAGCATAGCCACTGATTAGATTGGCTTTTGCCAAAGCTGTGATAAAATCTGCGGCCCAATGTCCCTGAATGTCTTTGTAAACAACGGTAGGAGTATCGCCGCCAGAAACGCTGACAATATAGGGAGAATTGATAGCAGTCATCTGTTTAGCATCCACCAAGGACTGATAAACCAGCGTCGCTACTTCAGCGCGGGTTGCATCTTGGGTTGGTTTGAATTGCTTAATTTGTGGGTAATTTACGACCATTTTCTTCTTGGTCGCTGTTGCCACTTCATCTTTAGCATACTCAGGAATATTGGCGCGGTCATCGTAAGCACTCAAAACAGCAGTATCCGATGAACCTAAGCCTAATCCACTCACCAGCGAGACAATTACCTGTACTCGCTGTACGTTGTCATTGGGACGGAAAGTACCGTTAGGGAAGCCAGAGAGAAATTGACTACGATAGGCTTGTTGAATGACATCTTTGGCCCAATAATCAGCAGCGACATCGCTAAATTTGGCTGCTTCTCGTTTCGGTGTGGGATTGAAAGCTTTCACCAACAAAGCAGCATATTCAGCGCGAGTCATCTTCGCATCTGGCTTAAAAGTACCATCCTTAAAACCGCTAATTAATCCTTTGTCAAATAAGGTGCGAATGAAAGTTTCTGCCCAGTGTCCTTTAATATCAGTTAAGGTTTTGGGGACTGGAATAGGATCAGGATCTGGGTTCGGATTAGGATCTGGGTTCGGATCTGGATTCGGATTAGGATCTGGATTCGGATTAGGGGGTGCGATACCATCAAGTTGCACGGAACCCTTGACTTTGGAAGCAGTTAACTGATTTCCATAGGAAAACAGCTTGTTGCTGCCGTTATTCTGCACATCAAACTGAGTGTTACTACTCCAAACATTCTTTCCCGGATCTTTGCTAGTCCCCAAATCTGGTAAAGCTTTGCCTGTAACTGAAAGACCAATTTCTGAGCTTTTTTCAATGATATTATTCCGCAGTACAGGTCGAGATTCCTGAGAAATAATTACGCCATAGCGGTTTTCAGAAAATGTGTTGCTGATAACTTGAGGAGTGGAAGCACCATCGATGATAATGCCTGCACCAGCTTGTTTGCAGGTATTTCCTCGAACTTCGCCTTTAGTATTGCGTGCGATGGAAATACCATTACCGTCATTCTCGGTAAACATATTATTGAGAATGACTGGGTTAGCATCGCCAGTGCTAAAAATTCCTTCGCGGTTACATTTAGTGAAGGTACAGTTAGTAACGGTAGAGTTAGTTGATTCGATCCAAACACCGGTACCTCGTGTAGCTTTATTAGTGACAGTAACGCCCCGCAATTCAACATCATTGTCCAGCAACATTGCTACATTTTGAGCTGCTTCAAAGCTGCTGAGATGTTGTCCGCTTCCTTCAATTAAAATGCCGTTACCTTTATTTGCTTCATTCCCGACAATTTTGACTCCCGATGGCACTTCTAGGGGGAAATTTTCTCCATTTGCAGCATTATAGTTACCAGTAGCTAATTGAATCGTGGTATCAGATTGAGCTGAAGTCAGTGCTTTGGTGAGTGTTTTGAAGGGAGCTGCTTGGCTACCAGCGGCGCTATCACTACCGGTTGCTGGATTGACGTAAAGAGTTTGAGCCATAGTTAGATTTTCACAAAAAAAATAGTAAAACTGTGGGCAGATGTCTCAAAAACGAGAGATTCAATCTGTGACTAATCTATCTCGCGAGGCAAATTTGGACATAAGGATTGTTACCCCAAAGCTGTGATTGTTATTACTGCTAATACTTCACAGTTTATGTTTGGTATCTACAGCAATGACATTAAGCTTTCCGGTAAAGATACTTTTTCCTGTACGATCAAACTAATCAACCACAAGCTAGCTATGGCAGCTTCAGCATTTTTCCAGGGTGTTTTAGGCGCTTCAAGTTTGGTTTTGGGAGCCTCAGCGGGTATTTTTTGGCAACCTAGCAGAAATGTTTCAGCAGCAATTATGGCTTTTGGTAGCGGTACTTTGCTCTCTGCAGTCGCTTTTGAAATTACGCTACCTGCATACAAAGCTCAAGGTTTTTGGCCGCTCCTGTTTGGCTTTCTGGTGGGTGGTATTTTGTTTGTCGTCATCACCAAATATGTTGATCAACAGGGAGGTTTCCTACGCAAACCTGCTTCTAGTCGCCGCTATTTATTTGAACATCGCCAAGAACAAGTATCAGATGTTTTGAACCGCATTGCTCATATTGAAGTAATGCAAAATCTTCCAGTTAGAGAAAAGCAAGCTCTTATTCCCTTGCTTACACCAGTTGTTGCTGAACCTGGAGATGTACTTTGTGAAGAAGGAAGTCCAGGAGATTATTTCTACATGATTGTGGAAGGTGAAGCTGAGGTAAGAAAAGGTCGCAAAGTTGTCAATACAATGGGACCTGGGGAAGTGTTTGGCGAGATGTCATTACTAACAGGTGAACCGCGTTCAGCTACTGTTGTGGCCCGCACTCCAATGGAGTTATATCAATTGCACCAAGAACACTTTAATCAGGTGCTAGCTGTTTCTCCACATTTGGCTTGGTCGCTTTCCCGTGCTTTGGCTAGAAGGCTGCAATCATCTACTGATTCAAGGGTAAAAGCAGAACACAATTTAGACAGTTGGCGACAAAAATTGATGGATCAAGTGGAACTGGATATATTGCTCAGGGAAGATCCAACAACGCTGGAAAGATTGGTCAGTCGTTCTGCTCCTTTGGCGATTGTTGTAGGAACTTTGATTGACAATATTCCTGAATCTATTGTAATTGGCATGAATGCTGGGGAATCTCATCTCAGTTGGTCATTTTTACTGGCTGTTTTTATCTCTAACTTTCCCGAAGCTTTATCTAGTGCTTCTGGGATGAAACAAGCAGGAACTAAGAAAATTCAGATTCTTGCTTTATGGATTGGAATTGTTTTATTGAGTGGTTTTTGTGCGGCTGGGGGAGAAGTTTTTAAGAGCCATACATCTGAGTTATTTGTAGCGCTAGCTCAGTCTTGTGCTGGTGGAGCAATTTTGGCAATGTTAGCAAGTACAATGATGCCGGAAGCTTATGAATTAGGAGGCGGTTCGGTGTCTTTTTCGACAATTCTGGGATTTCTACTCGCTTTCTTTGTTTCGTCATTCAATCTTTAGGAACTACCATAAATTTTAGTCATGAGACCTCTTGCAAAAATCCTATAATGGCGTAGCATTTGGACATACAGCATATTCCAGGTTTATAAAGTACAGTAATCGGCGTTATGGGTAGGGGCGATAGCGAAGCGGTAGCGAGTCTTCGAGCGTCAGCATTCGGAGAATAACCTCTCGGATCTACCGAAGATTGACTCTCCGAATGCTTCGCCCCTACAAGTTTACTCTATCTACCTGGAATACGCTGTAAAATCTTGGGTTTAACCGATAAAATTTCCCCCAAATGCTAAGCCCCTACATATACATTTCGACTTTGGCAAGAAGTCTCTGGGAGTTTTGGGAAGCTTAACTTCCTATTTTCAAAGCTACATTGTCATAGTTGACCTGTCCAGTAAAAACATTACGATCATTGGAACCAAGGCGAATTTTTAAAGGCTGTCCTGCATATTTAAACTTGTCACTAGAGGGAGTGTACTTTACTGTCACTCTCACGAATTTACCGCTAGTTGGAATAGGAGTAACTGGATTTGCTGCAGCAATCACAGTGTCACCTGCTAATAGTTGGATGACAGCACCTGTTGAGGGGAAAGGTTCATCTAAACGCTTTCCTACATCTACCGACAGTGTATATACAACACGAGGTTTGAATGTAGCACTGAGAGTTTGTTCAATTGTTCGTCCGTTAGTATAAGCAACATTTTGTCCCTGAGCAGCAGTAAAGATACTCGTAAGACTACTCGCACCTGTATATTGGCTTTCGTTAGGATTATATATGCCGCCATTACCCCCATTATTTACTGCTGTCCAACCCGTTATAGTGTTGATAGTAAAGTCACCATTTGTAAGTTTATCAACTTCAAAGCCTGGATTAGTAACTTTAACTTTAATCGAGCTTGCGTAACTTGCTCCTGCTGATAGTAATAGTCCTCCCATAATTACACATAAGCTGGAAATAAACATTGGCTTTTTTACAGTAGTCATAGAACTCTTATGGCTCCAAAATTATCGTTTAATTTCATCAATCTTTAGAAACTCCCACGGCTACCCCCCAACCCCCTTAGCAAGGGGGGAAGTTATACCATTTGGTCTTATAAATGTCACATTTGTAGGGGCGGGTTTATGAATTTAATTGGGCGATACACCGATAACTTATGTTCAAAACCCGCCCTACCCACCGATAAATTGTGTCATATTTAAACCCAATTGGTATTAGTAATTTGGGTTTAAATATGACTTTTGCAAGAAGTCTATTAACTATTACGGCTGCTTACAGATGATGTAGATGTATTGGTGATCAGTGAAATAAGACCACATCCGTCGCATGCTGTTGTTAGTCGTGCGGTTATATTTGATGTCGATATCATTCACGCCTTTTACATACCACCCTGTCCAAGCACCACTAGACCACTTGATTTGGTAAGCAACAATGTTACCTTTCAGGTTCTTGCCATCAAGCTGCGTATTTAAGTCTCGATCCCACCCAGCGGCCTTACCTGCTGGGGGATTTGGAGCAGCTTGAGTGCCAACTTGAGTACACACCGACTGTGAGCGTAAATCATATTTTACACAGTCACCGGCAGCATCACCGCAGCCATTCGGATTCGTATCTGCGAAAGATGGTTGAGCAACAAAAGCGGTCATTGTAGTTATAGGCAAAGTCAGCAGACAAAACTGAGCAATCCGACGGGTAACAGGGGATGACATCCCAAAAGATAGGCGTGATTTGAACAAATTCATGGCAGTTTCTCCTTGATATTTATGAATTTGAAGCGCTCAACTTCCGAGTCTCCGCTGATAGCTTGAATTGGCTTTGATGTGTTTTTGTTTAGCGAAAACTTGATTTTTGTTTTCTGCTGAATCGCTTCTATAAATACAATCTAACACTACTGCTGCTTGAGTTTTGGCTTGAGTCTTGTGTGACTTTTGCGTGACTTTTGCGTGACTTATGTTATAAAGGAAAAATAATAAAAATCGTTAAATGTCGTTCAAAATATTAAGGATTGTGATATGTCATCACGCAGAGTAGATCCACATTTCATCCCCGAAGTTAAGGAAGCTATGAAGCGTCTCTTTGGTGGCGAGTTGAAGCTAGCGGATGCGGTACCATGCTCTCGCCAGCCAGTCACCAAGTTTTTAAAGGGCGAATCAATTTGCTATGAATACTTTAATGCAATTAGCGAGAAATTGCTTTTTGATCCGGATGCAATAGCTTACATAGAAGAACCGAACCAGAGTTTAGTCATTGACGCTCTAGTGCAAAAAGTACGGAAGCACTGTTACGACAAAATACAAAATTTATGCGGTACTATGCGGATGCTAGATATCGCCAAGCCTGTTGATATCAAGAACCTCTACGTTGATGTCAACATTTTGGAAGAAATACCTAGCCAACAATTGCGAGAACTTTCTGATTTGGTGCAAGATTTCAACCCATATACAGACGATTTTGACCGCTTGGGTTTGGGAAAAGTTCGTCAGAAACGAGTACGGGGGATAGATGCAGTCACCGAAAACTCTAAACTGATGCTACTCGGTAAACCTGGAGCAGGTAAAACTACGTTTTTGAAACATATCGCTATTCAGTGCAATCAAGGCGAGTTTCAAGAAGAGCGAATCCCTATTTTTATCGCGTTGAAAACTTTTGCTGAAGAGGCTTTCTATACTGATGATTTAAGTATATTGGAATATATACACGAAGAATTTTTCAGTTGTGAGAGTGCAGATTTATTGGTGCTAAAGAAGGTACTTAGTGAGGGAAAAGGGCTGATTTTGCTAGATGGGTTGGATGAAGTTTCAGAGAAAGATTGCGATGAAGTTGTCAAACAAATTCGCTGGCTTACTCGAAAGTATTACAAAAATCAGTTTATTGTCACCTGTCGGATTGCTGCTTCTAAATACAGATTTCATCATGAAGGATTTACCGATGTCGAGGTAGCAGATTTTAACGATAAACAAATCGCTGATTTTGCTAACAATTGGTTTGTGGCATTTTCTAAGAATAACCAAGCGGAAGGTGAAGCCTTGGCGTCTCAGTTTATTGAAAAACTGAAACTGCCAGAAAATCAGCAAATCCGAGAGCTAGCTGTAACACCAATATTGCTAAATCTGGCTTGTTTAGTATTTCATGTGAAAGCTGAATTTCCATCGAAACGTTCTAAGTTGTATGAACATGGATTAGATATTTTGCTCAGAAGATGGGATGAAGCAAGGTTGATTAAACGGGGTGAAGTTTATCAAGATTTGAATTTGCAACACAAGAAACAGTTGCTTTTTTATGTGGCAGCTATCACTTTTGAGCGAGGCGATTACTTTTTTGAACAAGACAAAAGCAAGCAACTGATTGCCGACTATCTAAGCACTTTACCTAATGCCATAACTGACCGAGCAACATTGCAGGAGAATAGTGAGGCGGTGCTGAAAGCAATTGAGGCACAACATGGATTGTTAGTGGAACGGGCAATGGGGATTTACTCGTTCTCTCATCTAACTTTTCAAGAGTATTTTACTGCTCGATACTTTGTTGAAAGTTCGGATTCACAGGCATTAGAAAATCTGTCTAGCCACATTACAGAAAAACGTTGGCGCGAAGTTTTTTTGTTGACTACTGATATGTTGCCTAATGCAGAAGGCTGATTATTGGCTGCAATTAATCAAACAAAGAACTGATGAAATTGTCGCAACTGATGAAAATTTGCAGCAGTTCCTGATGTGGGTAAATGAGAAATCTTGTTCAGTGAAGGTTCCCTACAAACCTGCGGCCGTGAGAGCTTTTTACTTTGTTCTTGACCTTACTTTTGTCCCTGTACTTGTCCATGTTCTTGACCCCACTCTTGACCTAGCCCTTGACCTAGCCCTTGATCTTGCCCTTGACCTATCCCTTGATCTTGCCCTTAACCCTGCCCTTAGCCTAGCCCTTGACTTAGCTCTTTTCCCTTTTATTGAACCTACGATTGACATTGCCTATGTCCATGCCTCGTGTCCTTCTCCTTGACCTTGAGCTTGACCTTGAATTTAAGCAAGCACTGCAACAACTTCAGACTCAACTACCTGATCTATTTGATGAGGAGAGATTTAAGCAATGGTGGCAAGCTAACAATCAGGCTTGGAATGAGCAATTAAGAGCCGTAATGATTAAGCATCGTAATATTGGTCACGAGTGGCGGTTCAGCCAACAGCAGAAGGAATTGCTGAAGCAGTATTATTATGCCAATAAGTTGCTGGTAGATTGCCTCAATAGAAGTGTTAATGTAACTCCCGCCGTGCGAAGCGAAATTGAAGAAACATTGTTGTTGCCGACTGAGATGTTGCCTAATGCAGAAAGCTGATTATTTGCTGCGATTAATGAAACAAAGAACTGATGAACTTGTCGCAACTGATGAGAAGTTGCAGCAGTTTTTGATGTGGGTAAATGAGAAATCTTGTTCAGTTGATCTTCCCTACAAATCATTAGCTATTCGTGCCTTTTACTTTGCTCTTGTTTTTGCCCGCGACCTTGGTTTAACCTATGATCCTGACCGCAACCGCGATATTGCCTTTATATTTAATCTTGACGTTTACCTGAGTCGTGATTTTGACATTGCCCTTGACTTTAATCTTAGTCGTATTCTTGATCGTGCCTGTAACATTGCCCTTGACTTCAACCTTAGTCGTATTCTTGATCGTGCCTATAACTTTAATCCTGTCGTTATTCTACATGACTATAAGAGGATTATCCAAGTTGATGAAGACCTATACAATTTTTTTAAAAGTGTGTTTGCCCTTAGTCTTCCTTTGGAACTGAGGAAAGCTCTAAAGCAACTCCAAAAGCAACGAAATCATAATGGCTACAACATATTATTTCAAAGATGGTGGCAGCCTAATAAAAGCTGGATTAAACAATTAAGAGAAGTGATGATTCAGCATCGCAATATCGGTCACGATTGGCAGTTCAGTGAACAGCAGAAGGAATTAATTAAAGAGTATTACGAGGCTAATTTATTGCTGTTGAATTGCCTAAATAGTAGTTGTAATGTGACTCCTACAGTGCGACAGGAAATTGAGGAGACGTTGTTATTGCCTATTGCGGGCATTGAAAAAAAAATTAGCTGTCAAAATAAATAATTAAATTTTTGGAATAGCTTCGCTTGACTAGACCTCTGGTATAAATCTTTATAAGAGACTTGGAACCGCAGATGTACGCAGATAAACGCAGATAAATGCAGATTAAAGTGATAAGTTATTGACTTTTGCAAGAGGTCTAACGAACAACAAACAACAAATAACAAACCACAAACCACAAAATCCCAACAGATGCGCTAAAGTGGCAATCGCAAACAGCAATTATCAGGTCGCGCAAAACAATGGATCTAGAGCTGACGCCTACAATTGTCATCGATAATGAAAAGCAGGATGAAACAAGCCTGGATGCTCCACAATCAACAAATGGGCATCATCCGACAGCAACACGCTCTACCTGGACGATTGAACAGAGTGAGAAACTCTATCGAATTCAGGGATGGGGAGAGCCATACTTTTCCATTAACTCC